>CAYJQX010000021.1:0-1823 GCA_964372755.1 uncultured Candidatus Saccharibacteria bacterium | reverse complement strand
GGTCGTGCGTTGTCTGCGTAACGCCGGGCCAGCCCTGATCCGCCCACGCGCGCACCTCTTCCTCAAGCGCTTTTACGAGCGGTAGTTCGTTGACAATAGGTTGTGTGGTTCTTCTTGGCATAAAACTATTAGAATTTGCTACTTATTCACACCCCTATTTTGCTTATATATTTATCCGTTTTCTACTAAAGACACCTAACATCTACTAATTTGAATGGTTTACTATTTTCCAATAGCCAGCTCTATCAGACCCCTCACGCACGATTTTTCCGTCTCTTTTCAACTCTTGAAGAAAATTAGAAATATCGTTTGGCTTCAAATCCGGAAACGTATCTAGGAAATCTTCTCGCCTGCCTTTTCCTTCTCGGCGAATGTGCTCTAAAATTAATTCCTTTTTATGTTCGCGGTTTAGCCCTTTGATTCTTGTATACAGACCTGGTCTTTCCTCATGCTGATAATAACGATGGGAAAGCATGTATTTTACACCACTTGTTCGTCCAACTTTTTCTATTACGCCTATTTCCAAAAATCTATCTCTAAACTTCAGATCGCGCAGAGTTTTTTTCTCCCGCAACAGTTCCAACTGGTAAATTTCTTCAAACGAAAAAGAGGTCTGCTTTTCGCGCCCTATTTTTTCTAGAAATAGAATAAAATTTTTATCCTTAACTTGAGTGGGAATCTTTAACGATACTTGGGATGAATCACTATGAGACAGATCTGGCAATCCTTTACCGTCACGAATAGTTGATTCAAAAATCTGATCCATGCCTTGTCCCGATCTTTCTACAAGGCCAATTTTCTGAAACACTTCGGCGATCCTCCTATTTCTCCACGCTTGTTTTTCCAATACATTTTCAGGCGTGATGCCGGGCAAAAACCCGCCCGGACTCATAACGAGTAAATAATCTGGACTGGCTTTAATAAAAACTGATTGAGATACAATCGTATAATCACGATGAGTGACCGCATTCAAAATTGCTTCACGAATCGCTTGTTCATTAAAAGCGAGGACTTCTCTTTGTATGAGTCCTTCTTGGAAGGGTACGCGCGTGTTCCGATCGCTTATCACTTTCCACACGTCATCAAAAATTTTCAAAAATGGCTCTCGCCATTCTTTACGAAAATCATGCTGGATTTTGTTAGGATTCTGTCGCCATTCAAAAATTATTTCAGACCCGGGAAGTAATTGGTCTATCTTTTCTTTTTTTCCAAGTAGAATAAGAGTGGCATAGTTTAAGCCAACATCGCTCAGTAATTCTAATGCCCTTAATACCTCCTCGCTTGTTTTTGAAGAATAGCTTAGGTTGCGTAACTGCAACAGTCTTCTCAGCTGACCAAGAGCATCTTGGTCAAGATCGCTTAACGAAAAATCCGGTACAATCTTTGAGGAAAAATCGTCGTCCACTTCTATAAAAATCACCCTCAAAGTTTCTTGATCCATTTCCATAAGCGATTCTCCGGCCCTCATTGGATATGTATATTTTCCACGGGATTGGATTGGCCTCCCTTTCGGTCGAGAAGGTATTTGAAAAACGACCACCCTGCCTTTTGGATGCGATAGCTCCTCGGCTTTTACGCGGACATTAATCGCATCCAATATCCGTCCCGGGTAATTTTGTAGAGTCCCGCGAAAAAGATTCGTCCCGGTAACAGATCGCTCGGTATTATCTATTCCGAAAATTAGGTATCCTCCGCCTTCGTTAGCTAAGGCCGCGCAGTAGTCAAATAATTCATCATCAGAAAATGAGCTTTTTGCCTTAAACTCAAGATTTTGCCCTTCTTGATTTTGAAGAAGTTTTTCTAATTCTTGTATAGTCATATTT
>CAYJQX010000020.1:0-1829 GCA_964372755.1 uncultured Candidatus Saccharibacteria bacterium | reverse complement strand
GGAATAGGTAAAACTCTTGAGGATTTGCTAGGTATAAAAGAAAATAACATGCTACAATAAAAATAACAATCGGAGCAAACGTCATGAAGTTGAGTTTAAGAATTTCATCAAAAGAGTTTATGATTCCGAAATTTATAAAAAACGCAGGAGATTTACAAACAAAGCATCGTGCTATTTGCGATGGATTTTTAGCCCAAGCACTCCAAAAAACTAAAAAGGCAGATCCTTTTGTCGAGGAAGCAATAGTTTTTTACAAAGCACTCAAAAAGGTAAAATCAATCGAAGAATTGTTATCGTCACCAAAATATAGAGATGATCTAGCTTCTGCTTGTGGTTTTTCTAATAAAGCACAGTCTCAATTAACAGAGGCGGAACTGAATGTTGCGATTAAAAAAGTTTTAACCCGTATTCATAAAGAAGCGGGATTAGAGTTTCGGGAAAATATTTTATACCGGTATCTCCTTACGAAAGGAGATACATTAGGTGGTAGTATGCGTAATTTTATCGGAGCTTCAGCCGGTATAAAGCTTACTGAGAAAATCATTCAAAGACTTTCGGGCGATGAGAAGAAAATCGAAGTTCTGAAAAGTAAGACCGTAAAAGTTCAGAGGGTTATTTGGAATGGCAGAACGTTGTTCTTTGATGTTAAGCCGCGTTTAATTGGCAAAAATATTGACATGATTTTGATAAACAGAAGAGATGCCAGTACTCCCGAAGGAGAATTGCTTGCTGACAAGAGTAAATACCTTGCCTGTGGTGAATTAAAAGGTGGAATAGACCCGGGCAGGAGCGGATGAGCATTGGAAAACTGCTAATAGTGCGCTTGGTCGCATTCGTACAGCTTTTGGAAGGAACATCCCCTCCTTATTTTTTGTCGCCGCCGCAATCGAAACTTCTATGGCTAAAGAAATCTTTAGACAACTGAAAAACGGCAAGTTGTCTCACGCCGCAAATCTAAATGAGGAAGAACAAGTAAATGATCTCGTTGACTGGTTGTTGTCTCTATAGTTTCCTCCAAACATAAACGCACTTTCGTAGTTCTTCTCTGCCGTGTTCTCCCATTTGTTGACTGCTATTTCCTTTTCCCGTTGGCAAAACCCATATTTTTTCAACATTAAAACCAGCATCTTGTGCAATATCGGAAAGAATCAGATCGACAGGAATATTCGCTCCGGCATAACGCACATTGTCATTAACCATTACGAAAGGAGCACCACTTTTTAGAAGTCGGGCGCACTCAAAAATTATGAGCGCGGTTTCATAAAAATAGTTTTTTACCATTCTTAATATTCCGGGATTGTTTAGCTCTTTATTATTCTTTTTTTCCTCAAGATATTTGATAATCACTTGTAATTCTTGTTAATTTTCAAACGACTTATTGGCTTTTTGAAAGATCTCTTCCGAGAAAAAACTATCGAGGTTTTCTTTTTCTCTATTCTCAACTGTGCAAGTCATCATGGCTTGCCGTAAATCTCTAATTTTTTCCTCGTCAACATCGAGCAGGGCAAGTTCTAAAGCGTAAGTTCGGGTGTAGTCATAGCGGTTACAATAAGGCGGAGAGGTCATTAAAAAATCAAACCCACTGCTTTCTAACTTTGGAAGAATAGATAAACAGGATCCTTTCAGGACATCAATGTTTCCAGTTTTCCCTCTTGGCTCTTTGGCGAGATCAAAAAGAGTATTTCCATCTTTCAAATCATCCACAATATCTTTGAGTTTTCGAGTAATAGATTGGTTGAATTCTTTAATTTCTCCCTTATCAAATTTCTTTTTGCCGTTGCCTCGGCCGGAACGATAATCCCACCGTAAGTATTGACCATCTTTTCTTG
>CAYJQX010000019.1:0-1874 GCA_964372755.1 uncultured Candidatus Saccharibacteria bacterium | reverse complement strand
AAATAAAGCAATTACTCAATAGGTAATATGGAAAATATTGGTCAAACTACAACCGTTTCAAAACCACCACGCAACTGGAGCATCTTTTTTTCAAGTGTTTTCTTTGTTTTAGGTTTCTCGCTAATATTCTCGCTTGTCGGCGTTCTTTTGCAGACAATACTTTCAAATGTTTCCTACACAGTCCAGGAATGGTTAGGTCGGATCGGAGGAGTGATTATTATCCTTTTCGGGTTTTTTCTGCTTGGCTTATTTACGCCGGCGTTTCTGAAGCGTGACTATAAGATCCAGGTCAAGCGCCGATTTCATTCGCACTATCTGACGTCTTTTGTTTTTGGCGCGGCTTTTGCCGTTGGCTGGACCCCGTGCGTTTCCGTGGCACTCGGCGCAATTTTGGCTCTGAGCACCACGCAGGCATCAAGCGCATTTTTGTTGCTTTTTGCCTATACGCTTGGGATCGGAATTCCGTTCCTTTTGGTCGGACTTTTTACAAACCAAGCCCAAGCGCTCATTAATCGTTTAGGTAAGAAACTTCTGTACTTCCAGTATTTTTTCGGTGTAGTTCTCATTGCAATGGGCGTTCTTGTTTTTACCGGAACCCTTTCTCGTATCGCGAATCTTCAGTTTCTTACGGATATTCTTCTTTCTCTTAATTTAGTAACATCAATTGGCGAGGGTATCAGCTCGCTGACGATTTTTAACTTCGGGGTTTCGTTTCTTGCCGGCATCGGATCATTCTTAAGTCCCTGCATGCTGCCGCTCGTCCCCGGATTTCTTTCCTACCTCGCCTCCACCGCGGTAAAGAAAGAAATCATCTCATAATATGAACGCCTCGAGAATCATCATCTTTGTCGCGCTTGTTATTGCGATTGTCGGCGGTATCGTGTATCTCAATTCACAAAAAGCTTCGCCTGATAAAACCGGCGGAAAAATAGATGTAAAAGCGATAATGGACAAAAAAGAAAAAGCAAATCTTTACTCCGTGGCAAAAGAGATTACGACACCCGACGGCTTCATAAACACTGATGGGAAACCGGTGACCATCGGAGAATTTGTTGGCAAGAAAGTAGTACTCATTGATTTCTGGACATATAGTTGCATAAACTGCCAAAGGACAACGCCATATTTAAACGCATGGTATGAAAAATATAAAGACAAAGGGTTTGTCATTATTGGGATTCATACGCCAGAATTTGAATTTGAGAAAAATTATCAAAATGTTCTTGAGGCAACAGAGAGATTAGGAATTAAGTATCCGGTAGTTTTAGATAATGATTATTCAACTTGGACAGCTTACAAAAACCGTTATTGGCCAAGGAAATATCTTATTGATATAGACGGCTATATCGTCTATGACCACATTGGCGAAGGAGCTTATGCCCAAACAGAACAAAAAATTCAAGAAACGTTAACAGAAAGAATGGCCGTTTTAAATGAGTCAGGTGAAATAAAAGAAACTCTTACAAAAGAAACTTCTCAAAAAAGCGGGCAGACAAGCCCAGAAACTTACTTTGGATCATCTCGTAATACCCAACAAGCAAACCTTCTGTTTCCCAAAGAAAGTTGGAAGATAACGTCTGAATTTGCTCAAAATAATTCTTCTGGTGCAAAAATTATTTATAAATATTACGCCAAAGATGTTTTTTTTGTTGCCCAAGCGGATTCTGAAATAACAGTAGAAGCTTTAATTGACGGGAAAACTTTAGGAGAGGAAGCGGGGGAAGATATTATAAAAACTTCTGATGGAAAAACTATTTTAAAAATAAAAGAACCCCGTCTTTATAAAATTATACAAGATTCTCAATCAGAAATTCACACACTTGAGCTGATAATACAAAATCCGGGACTGAAAGCATTTACTTTCACTTTCGGCTAGT
>CAYJQX010000018.1:0-2206 GCA_964372755.1 uncultured Candidatus Saccharibacteria bacterium | reverse complement strand
TAATGATCGGTGGTGGTCTTGTGGGATTGGTTGTGGGCGGCAAGTGGATTGTGGACGGCGCGGTAGCTTTCGCGACTGGCTTAGGGGTTAGCGAAGCATTGATTGGCCTGACTGTTGTCGCTGTGGGCACCTCTCTTCCGGAACTCGCGACCTCGGCAGTGGCTGCCTACAAAAAAGATGTTGATATTGCCGTAGGAAATATTGTTGGCTCAAACATTTTTAATATCTTTTGGATTTTAGGCGTAAGCGCTATAATACGACCGTTGCCTTTTTCTCCAATACTCGCAAGCGATGTTTTTGTAACCGTTCTTGCCACGTTATTTTTATTTATATTCCTGTTTATTGGCAAGCGGCACATTCTTGAACGGTGGCAAGGAATTTGTTTTGTCGTTTCCTATGTCAGTTATGTTGCATATTTAATAATTCGCGCATAAATATAGTATTGTTATGAATCCTATTAGACGTTCGTCCCAAGAGGTCCTCAGTTCCGAGGGAAATTCTGCTACAATGGAGTTTGTGAGATCTAAAGTTAAGAAGTGAGCCGTCTGCCTTGAGCGAACCTGCCTGCCGGCAGACAGGTGATTTTTTGACCTGAATTTATCGAAGAACTACTGCGGAGATTTGTTTTTAAGATTCGAGAGGGTCTCTCCCACAACCAAAAAAGCACCTTCAGGTGCTTTTTTGGTTAATACGTCTTCGCCTTCAGGTGAGATTTTGTAAACACTTCTTGCTGTTCTTTATTCGCTTTGTGAGCGGCTTCTCTTAAAACTTCTTCTTTTTTATTTTCCGGCGCATACAAAAAGAAGTCCGAAAATCGGCTAGGCTTTTCTGTTTTCTCGGCTTTTCTAAATAAATTAAGTAATTTCATAAACATTGCTCTAGGTTATCTCTAGTATAACGTTCTTGAATATAGTCGTCAATCTGCGTTTTACCGGACTCTATTTTGACAATATTTTCCACAGTATTTTTCTCAAAGTCTTTTTTAACGAAGAAAACCACCACTTTATCACCAAAATCATCTGAAACTCGGTTCACAACCTCTTTTGCTCCAAAAAACTGCTCTATAAATGCTGACTTGGGAATATTACGACCTTCCGCCGCTTCTCTCGCTTGCGTAAACTTCCACGCAACTTCTGGTTTCTGATAAATATAAAAGATAAAAACTTGCCTGCTCTTCTCTAAAGAGCGCCTGATATTATCTACGGCTTTTTCATACTTTGTGAAAGTGCTATCCAGCACAAAGCTTTGCTTTTGATGTAAAACTAAATCATGCGCTTTTTCTACAATCAATGAAATAGCTCCTTGAAATAAACGTGAGTTGTTACCGGTGTACCCGGGAATAAGTGGTCTCACTTCATCGCCATCAGTGCGTACAACTCGACGTTCATTATCTCCCTCCAAAATTTTAATCAAACTCTTCGAAAATTCCGTCTTTCCCGCTCCAGGGGAACCAGCCATAAAAGCGGAAATAGGAACAATATCCGGCACATATTTGCCGGATCGGTAAGTTCTTTCGCGATGCGAATTTTATTCCGTTTGGCAAATTCAACTGCCGCCAAACGGATTTCTTCATCTGTCATTATTGTATATTACCAGAAAACGCTTGATATAAAACTGAATCAAAAAACTTTTTGAATTTTGATTTTTCTTTAGAAGCTAATTTTTGCCTGCCCTGACGACTCTGACTTCACGAGACGAAAAGTGCTATCATAGTTTTATTCAATAAATTTTTTAATAACTTGTTCATCAAAAGCATCTAAAATCTGGTTTTTGCCAAGCTTGGTTAAAACAATTTTGCCGTCATAATTATTGGGCGCGAGATAAACATTGTCTGGATATTTTTCGACCAAAGTTTTTAAGTTTTGAATCAGGTCCGGTTCGCAGGCATAATCTTTGCAGTTATATTGAATGATGATGCCGGGTTTACCTCCGCCGTCTGAATGCTCCAGCATGTGGCGTTGCATGCTGTCGGGAATAGGCGTATCAGTGATATGCGCTTGCGGCATATCTTCCGTATGACCTTGATCTGTGGTTGGCGGCAGATTGGGGCGGGTTGAAACAAACCAGCCAAGGCCGCCGATAATTGCAAAAGCAATTCCTCCATAAAGAAGATAGCGGCCGATTTTCTTTAGGGCTTCGTTTAACGTGACCTTCCGCGTTTCTTTTTTCCGAGCTTCTTCTTTTTGCTTTTTCTTCAGCTCGTATA
>CAYJQX010000017.1:0-3376 GCA_964372755.1 uncultured Candidatus Saccharibacteria bacterium | reverse complement strand
CATGTTTATCGACCAATTTCAAAAGAGGCCCAATGGTTTCTTTATTGAGATAGTATATTCTCTCCGTGCTATTCGTTTCTACTTTCACAAAGCCGCAGGTCTCAAGCCGGCGCAGATGATGCGATATTAAACTCTGCTCATAGCCGAGTTTTTCCGCGATATCAGTTGAACGGCTTTGCCCCCTTTGAAGCAAATGCACAATATCCCATCGAGTTTTATTCCCGAGGGTTTCAAAGAAAATCTGATGCGGTTCTCGCGGCCGTTTCCGCATAGTATGAATTATAGTTCATACACCATTTTAACGCAAGTTGTCCGTTTTCCACATCCTTTGCATAAATATTCTCAACAAGATTCTTAACAAGAATTTCATGCTTGCTTATATTATATATAATTGCTAAATTAAGAAAGTATTGAATTATTACTTCTAATAAGTTTCGAGCTATGGATAGAAAAACCCAACAACAAATGTATCGGTTGCATGCCGAATACTGCAAGGCCTTAGCAAACCCAAGGCGTCTTGAGATTTTGGATTTACTGCGATCAGGCGAATTAAGTTTAGAAACCTTGGTTGAGCGTATGCAAATACAGCGTCCGGCACTCTCCCAACATTTGGCGGTTCTGAAACAAAAAGGGTTTGTGAATACCGAGAAAACCGGGCGCAGGGTTTGCTGCAAAATTGCTCGTCCGAAAATTCTGCAGGCTTGCGATATATTCCGGGAGGTGCTTTTTGAAGAAATTGAGGAAAAAAGGAAATTTCAAAAGAAATTTGAGCAACGCTAACACTTATGCAAACGATCACCATTATTATTTTGGGCGGAGGTACCGGCGGATTGGTCGCGGCAAATGAACTGAAGAAAAAAGTCGGCAAGAACGCCAGAGTGATTTTAATAGACAAAAACAAAACGCATATTTATGCTCCAGCTTTTTTATATCTTATGTTAGGCAAAAGGCGTACCGAGAAAATCCAAAAACCCCTCTCCTTGCTTAAGAGAAAGGGAATTGAGGTGGTAAATGAGGAAATAATCAGAATTGATCCTGCGAGCAAAACGGTGAAAACTCAAGGCGGTGGTTACAAATATGATTATCTCATTGTTTCTCTCGGCGCAGAGCTAGTACCGGAAAAAATAAAAGGGCTCGCGCAAAGCGGATACAATCTTTACGACTTAAGGGAGGTAGAGCGGTTGCGAGATAATTTGAAAAAATTTGCCGGCGGAAAGGTGGCCATCGTGATTTCTTCATTACCATTCAAGTGTCCAGCCGCGCCATATGAGGCCGCTTTTCTCCTTGACGAGTATTTTCAAAAAAAGGGCATAAGGGATAAAACCGAGATAAATATTTTTACGCCAGAAGCATTGCCTATGCCAGCGGCAGGCCCGGAAAACGGCAAGGCAATAAAAGCAATGGTTGAAGCGAGAAATATAAGATTCAACCCAGAAGTTCACCTTGCTTCGGTTGATCCAAATACAAAGAAACTAACATTTGAAAAAAATAATGATGAAAGCTTTGATCTGCTTGTTTATGTTCCGCCGCATCAGGGACCTAAAGTAGTTCAAGATTCGGGCATTGGCAATGAGATGGGATGGATTCCGGTTGACAAAAAAACGCTCCAAACAAAATACGAAAATGTGTATGCGATTGGCGATATTGCCGCAATTACCCTTGTTTCTGGCAAGCCGTTATCAAAAGCAGGTGTATTCGCCCATTTTGAGGCAGAGGTAGTTGTAGAAAATATTATTTCAGAAATTAAAGGGTTGTCTGTTAAAAAAGAATATGATGGTCGCGCTTTTTGTTTTTTGGAATTGGGGTTTGGTAGAGCGGGTTTTGCCGATGGTAATTTTTACGCTGACCCAGCACCGATTGTCAAAATGAGGCGGCCGGGGATGTTGTGGCACTGGGGCAAGATATTATTTGAAAAATATTGGCTGTGGAAATGGTTTTAATTTTATTAAACTCAAATTATATGAAAAAATACTTTTTACTTCAATATTAACCTTTGTCATTATATTCAGTTCAATGAATCTTGTTTCTGCCCAAAATGACGTATTGCTAAGCGATGACGGTCACACTGCTCGTGAAGAAGCCAAGGGCAAGGCGATTTGGGAAAAGATTCAAGCCCAAAAGTTAAACTGCGAAGATTTAACAGATGACAACTTTATGCCCTTCGGCTGGTTTGGTTGGATCTTTATGATTTTATTTTGGGCTTTAGTGATTATTGGAATCATTGCCCTAATAAAATGGTTGATAAACCAAAGCAAGAGCGAAACAAAAAGCAAGTCTGCCTCAGAAATTCTTAAAGAACGCTATGCGAAAGGCGAGATCGATAGAAAAGAATTCGAGGAAAAGAAAAGAGATTTAACTCCGTAAAAAAGAGAACTTTATTTCTTGAAAAGGAGAGCATTGGTAAGCAATAAACCGGCAATACTTTCTTCCGCAAAATCAAGCCAGAATAGAATGGGGTTGCCTATTGGCTCATCGGCTAAAATAATATTTGGGTTATTGGCAAGAGAACGAGCAATGACTACTCGCTTCTTACTAAAACATTACGAACTTCGAGTACTATTGAGAGATGCGAGCGCAAGTCCCGCTACGGCAAGGGCAGAGAGAACAATAATAATTGGTTTTTTAGAATCATTCATATTTACCCCCACACCTATGCATAGGTGTGGGGGTTTATTCACAAAACAAAGTTGACTAGTGGCGAGCTTGCCGAACCATTAACTTTTTCTCATAGCGGATCTGTTCCCCGTCCGTAGCTTTCTTTGACCTTCCGTAGCCTTGTGCGGAGGAGGTAGCGAAGGAGGGACGACAAATTCCTAAAACCCCGCAATCTTTAAGAAGTTCTGAAGTAGCTGTCGCCCGACTTGAGTATACTCTTCTTTGGTTGACTCAAAATCGGTTCGCAATTTTTCTCTGTCTAGCGTGAGAAGGTCAGGATCTTCGTTTATCCAAGCCTCAAACATTTTTGGCGTAAGTTCAAAATGGCATTGAGTACCGTAGGCATTTGAACCAATTTTGACAACCTGATTTTGGCAGAATTTCCCAGTTGCCAACAACGCCATTTCTTTTGTAAGTTCAACAGTTTCTCCGTGGAGATGAAATACTTTGAAAGTATGGTCGAGGCCAGCAAACAATGGGTCTTGCTTTCCTTCTTCGGTTAAGTCCACAGTAAAGCGTTTATTCTCTGGGTCACGGAAACCAATCTCCTTAACACGATTTCTGACAACTTTTCCGCCCGATGCTTTAACAAGAGTTTGCAAGCCGAGACAAATACCGAGATAAGGAAGGCTGTCGGCTCTCGCTTCACGAATCCGCGCCAGTTCATTGTTCATTTTTTCGTTTTCATCGTTAGCACTGTCTGGGCCACCAAGTACCACAA
>CAYJQX010000016.1:0-3601 GCA_964372755.1 uncultured Candidatus Saccharibacteria bacterium | reverse complement strand
TCGCTATTTCTTTAGGGGAACGGTGGATTCCCTTGCAGAACAAAACGAACGTTTACAGGAGGAGTTGGTCAAGGGAGAAAAACTTCGCATTGCTGGTACACTTGCTTCCGGTATCGCCCACGAAATTAAGAATCCCCTCACAAGTCTTAAGACATTTACCTCCTATTTGGAAGAAAAGCATAACGACCCATCCTACAGGAAAAAATTTAGAGAAGTTGTCGGAGAAGAGATTGGAAGAATTGAACATCTCATTCGTGACCTCTTAGATTTTGCGAAACCTCATCTCCCCGCGTTGAAACAAATTGATGTCCATAAGTCCCTTGACCGTACGTTTGAACTGATCAACTCAGCCCTTGCGCATTCGACCATTTCCCTTGTGCGTGCTTATCATCGCCCCAACACTGAGATTATGGGCGACGCCTCCCAACTCCAGCAGGCGTTTCTGAACCTTTTCCTGAATGCCATGGACGCCATGCCCAATGGAGGAGAACTGAGGATTTCTACCGAGACAGAAGATAAGTGGCTCAAAATCAAAATTGAGGATACCGGCTGCGGCATGACAAAGGAACAAATAGACCACATTTTCGAACCCTTTTATACCACTAAGGAAAGCGGCACCGGCCTCGGCCTTGCTATCACTAAACGGATCATCGAGGACCACAAAGGAAAGATTAAAGTAACTTCACAGGTAAACAAAGGGACAATATTCGAAATTTCGTTACCATTGGCAAGAGTGTAACTTATGACGATGAACCCAGATAAAGTTTGTATGTTTAGAATCTAAATGAGCCGCTATTCCCTAGCACCCTTAGTCAGCGCACTTCTATTTTTGAGCCTCAGTATTTTTGTTTTAAGAAGCAAGCCGAGATCGCGAACGAAGGTGGTCTTCGCTTTCGCATGTGCAACGACATTTTTTTGGCAATTTATTTGGAGTGTATTGTTTTCTGTACATGATAAACAGCTCGGGTTATTTTTAATCAAGCTTGGCTATTCAGACATTATTTTTATTCCCATTAGTTTTTTCCATTTTGTAATAGCTTTTCTCGATCGAAAACGTGATTGGGTCCTTATCGGTTCTTACATTCTAACATTTGTTTTCTTTGTATTAATCTGGACCTCATCTCATTTTATAAGTGGAAGTTACACTTACTCTTGGGGTTTCTATCCAAAGGCCGGTTTACTCCATCCAGCCTATCTGTTTCTCCTGATAACTGTGGTCTCAAGAGGCATCTACCTACTTATAAAAGACGGTCAGGCTTGCAAAGACTCTCCTGTGCGGCACAACCAAATCAAATACGTGCTTTGGGCCATGTTTGTTTATGCGTTCGCTTCTTTGGATTTTTTTGTGAATTATGGGATAGATTTCTATCCTATGGGTTTTGTTTTCATTCTCTTCTGCCTAGGTATCTTGGCATATGCGATACTAAAACACCACCTCATGGATATAGATATTGTTCTTCGGAAAAGTGTTGTTTATTCTTTTTTGGTAACATCTATTACACTCTTATATCTCATAATTGTGTGGTTCTTAGAGCGCATTTTCCAAACTGCGATCGGTTACCGATCTCTTCCTGCCACCATCTTTGCATTTTTGACAGTCGCCATCGTCTTCCAGCCTCTTAAGAATCGTATCCAGTGGTTTGTTGACTTCAATTTTTTCAAAGGAACGATCGAATCATTGGCCGAGGAAAAGGAAAAACTCCAAGAGGAGGTCCGTCGCACCGATCAACTTCGTGTTGCCGCCACTCTCGCTTCTGGCATTGCCCACGAAATCAAAAATCCGCTAACGAATATCAAAACGTTTACAAGTTTTCTTTCAGAAAGACATCAGGATAAAGCCTTTGTTGAGAAATTCAGGACTGTGGTTGGGGAAGAGTTCGTCCGAATCGAAGGCCTTGTGAAGGACCTATTGGATTTTGCAAGGCCGCATCCTCCGACATTTGAGAAGGTTGATATTCATATTGTTTTGGAACGGGTCATTGATCTCGTCAGTCATAATCTTGAAGCAAAAAACATCCGTCCCATTACATCGTTTACGGATACGCGTTGAATTATGAACCTGTTTAGTTTGCCCTTCTCTTACCTTGTACTAGGAGTGAGTTACACAGTGATGACAGGTTATCTGCTCTTGAGAAATCCCCGCAAAGGGTTAAATGTATCGGGAGCACTGGTTGGATGCGCCATTGCCGGCTGGGCGTTTTTTTCGATGGCCGCGGTTGCTTCCGAGGAGGCGGCCTCCGCGCTCAAGTGGACGAAACGTTTTTTGGCCTGCGTTGTTTTTGTGCCTTTTCTGAATCTTATGTTCATTCATTATTTTCTGTTAGATACTTTCAAGAAGAACTTTGGGAAAAAGCTGTTGGTTATTTCTGGCTTTCTTTCGCTTCTTTTCTTAATTTCGACAAGGACCCCTTTTCTGATTACAGGCGTATCACTCCGGCCGGGGAATTTTTACTTTAAGGATCCCGGTCCTCTTTACCACCTTTTTGAACTCTATTTTTTCTTTGTTATTGTGTATTGCTCGTGGGCACTCCTGAAGGCGCTTCAAGCATCACCGCGGGGAAGCGTACAGGAAAAGCAGACGTTAACTCTTCTTTTGACCCTTATTGTCAGCTACCTTTCAGGAAGCACGAGTTATTTATTGGCGCACAACCAGGTCCATTTCAACGTCGTTTCTATAGGTAACTACGGCGCAATTCCATATAGTATTGGGGTAGTAACAGCGATTAGGTTAAGCACAGGTAATTAAAAAGATGCAACTGAATTTTTGGGCACTGAGTGGTCTTATAAATGCAATTGGTGTTGTCGCCTTGGGGGTATTGGTCTATTTAAAAGGACGAGAGCCGCGCATAAAACACTCTTTTGTCATTTTAAATTTTAATGTTGCTATATGGTGTTTTTCTTATTTTATTTGGCAGATATCGGGAACGGAAAAAATGGCCCTCTTTTGGGCACGTGCGCTAACAGCAGGCTCTGTCTCCATTGCTCCCTCTTTTTTAAATTTTGTCTTTAATTTCTTAGATTTAAGAAAAATCAACAGAAGAAGAATTTTGACCATTGCTTATGCATTTTCCTCATTTTTCTTAATTTTGTCTTTCACCCCTCTTTTTGTAAAAGGGGTAAGTGCAAAATTAGTCTTTCCCTTTTGGCCAGAGCCCGGTTTGCTATACTTCTTATACCCGGTCCATTTTTTTATCTGTTTTATTTATTCGTGGCGTCTACTATGGAAGGCGATTGTAACAACGTCGGGTTATGGAAGGAGAAATCAAATTAAATATATGTTATTCGGAAGCATTATTGGTGTAATCGGAGGAACAACAAATTGGCCTTTATGGTGGAATATTCCTATTCTTCCCTATGGGAATTCTGCTGTGGTGGTATATGTAGGTATCATTACCTACGCCATTATCAAGCACCACCTTTTAGATATTAATATTGTTTTTAAAAGGAGTCTTATTTATTCCATTTTGGTAGCATCTATCACACTCTTACATCTTATTATTGTGTGGATTTCAGAGCGCACTTTCCAAACCGCAATTGGCTATCGGTCTCCTCCTGTAACAATTTTTTCACTTTTAACAATAGCTGTTCTCTTTCAGCCTCT
>CAYJQX010000015.1:0-4165 GCA_964372755.1 uncultured Candidatus Saccharibacteria bacterium | reverse complement strand
TACAGCGCGCACTCGTTTTTTTATTCTATTGTGGCATTGTTTGCCGGGAGGTTTTCTCAAGAAGAGCTTGGTGCGATCATCGTATGATAGTGTCCATCAGTATCTTTTTGCCGAAAATCCCTCTTCCGTCCGGCTGCTCAACTACGGCTATGCCTCTCTCGATGAATCTTCACAGAGTTCCTGGCCTATAAAAATTGATCCGGAAGACCTGCAAGAGTATTCCTATTCTTGGAGGCTTGTGTATGAGATTACGCGGAATGTGGATTTTTCAAAAAAAAACGTATTGGTTGTCGGATGCGGCCGCGGCGGAGATGCCTATTTTATTAAGAAATACTTGGGAGCCGAGGCGGTTACGGGGATCGACATCAGCGAGCTTGGGATACAATTTTGTTTAAAAAATTATTCTACGCCGGGCCTATTTTTTCAAAAAGCCGATGCTGAAAAACTGCCTTTTCGAGACCAATCGTTGGATGTGGTTGTCAATATCGAGTCCTCACATAACTATCCTAATATCTTGCGTTTTTACAAGGAAACGTACCGCGTATTGAAGTCTGGAGGATCGTTTCTTTATGCGGACTTTTTTTGGAATAATCGGCCGCAGCGTCGTATAAAACAAGCCGGTTTTGATATTCTAGAAGAAGAGGACATTACCCGGAATGTGATGATGGCCCTTTCCAGGGGCCGGAGGGAACGCGAGGAGATATTTCAGCGCAGCGTACCCAAAGTATTTTTGAAAGACACCCTGGAATGGAGCGGCATTTCCGGAACATTTATGAACGATTTATTTAAAAAAGGGTATCTTCGTTACAAGAGATTCAAAAGCATGAGACCTATATGCCCATTGTAATCCTGCTCATAGCGCATTGGTATACCGCTATTTTTTTTCAATCGTTTTTTTTGCACCGCTACGCGACGCATCAAATGTTTACGATGAATCAGTTTTGGGTGAAAGTCTTTTATGTACTAACTTTTCTCTCGCAGGGACTTTTTTGTTTTAATCCCAAAACATACGCTATCATGCACCGGATGCATCATGCGAATACCGATACGGAGAAAGACCCGCATTCCCCTGTGTTTTATCGCGGACCGTGGGCTGTGGCTTTGCAAATGTCACGGGTTTTCTTGCGAATCTATCACCGAAAAGTGCCTATTGAGAGCTGGATGCAAAAAGGATGCCCCGAATGGTCTTTTTTTGATCGGTGGGTGGACCGACTTCCGCTTCGCACGCTACTCTGCGGCTTTTACGTAGGGTATTACCTTCATTTTGCAACGAGTCCATGGATGTATCTTTTGCTTCCACTGCATTTTTTCATGGGTATTATCGTGGGCCTGGTCGTCAATTTGGGTGGGCATCAGCACGGCTACACTAATTACAAAGTTGGAAACGAATCAAAAAATATGGCCCCCATCGATTTAATTACCTTGGGGGAACTTTTGCACAATAACCATCATGCGTTTCCCAGTCGCCCCAATTTTTCCGTGCGGTGGTTTGAGGTTGATTTGATCTATATTTTTTTAAAGGTTTTTAAATTCGCGGGTGTTGTCCGTTTTAGTAATGATTCGGCAAAGTAGCAGAGTGATCAAAAAAGTAGTCGTATTTCTCATCGCATTTTTTCTTTGGGGCATCTATTTTTTGTATTACCGAACATTGAGGATCCGCGTCCTTAGTCCGCAGGCGATTCCGCGTGATATCCCATCGGCCGAAAACAGGATCTATGTGTTTTGGCACTGCAAAACATTCACTATTTTGCCTTTATACCGGCATCTAAAAATAGCGTCGTTGACGCTCAAAGACTGGAAAAACTTGGTATTTGATCAGCTTTGCCGGTTTTATGGGTACCAAACGATTCCGGTAACTCGTTCTAGGATTGCGATTAACCAGCTGACAACTACTTTAAATCTTGGCTATCCTATCGGATTAGCCGTGGACGGCCCCAAAGGTCCTGTCGGCGTGATCAAGCCAGGAGCATTTTATCTCTCAAAGAAGACCGGCAAACCCATCATCGCTGTGCGCATCCAGGCTGAAAGAGGCTTTCGGGTCAAGCACCGGTGGGATCAGTATGAAATACCGCTGCCTTTTAGCCGTGTCGTGATTGTCGGAAGCGATCCGATTTATGCCGCAGAAACCGATTTTGTCGCTTGTAAGAAAATAATCCGGCAACATTTGCAGGACTGCTAGAAGCTAGCGTTTTTGGTCTTGGTAGTAGGACATGACGACGATCGCCAATCCGCCGGAAAGAAGGGAGAAGATCTGCGCGTGAGTGAGGCCCATCGCGGCGACCGGGTTGACACGAAAAAATTCTATCAGAGTCCTATAGATTGCGTAGATAAAAATACCTTTCCAGAATGTTTCTCCGTCATATTTTTTCCGTGGGTTGAGCCACAGAAGATAAAAAATGATAATTGTTTCGATGATCAGCATGTAGATTTGGGTCGGATGCAGCCCAAGATCCGGTTTTGGGGGAAGGTGAATGGCCCAAGGCAGGTTCGTCGGTTTTCCGCGGCAGCATCCGTGCAGAAAGCAGCCGATACGGCCGATAGCGCTTGCGATCATCGCGCCGATCATGAAGTGGTCCAGGATTTTCCGCGTTGGCCATTTGAAAATTTTGCAGAAAATAAGCGTGAATAAAATCATGCTTAAGAATACACTATGAAAATAGCGGCCGCGCGGCTTAATCCAGAAAGTCGGTGGGGGTAGATTTTGTGTGGTCATCCATTGATAGAAAAAGGGCAGGACTGTTCCGCCGAAAAACTGGGCAATGAATCCGGAGAAAATGAATAAGTAAATCTGATACTGCTTGATCGGGATGCGTTTGAAAGCGAAGTAGACGTAGGTAAATCCGGAGATCATCCCGAAAAGTGTCAGGAGGTCATAGGCCAGAAAGCTTTTTCCTTGGATCACAAAAATAGGATGCATTATTGAAATACTCTAATAGATGACTAGTCCAAAAGCAAGTCGGATCCAATCCGCGATTTTTTATACACTCGCTTTTTTGGTGAGAAGTTTTTATCTTCTTTACTTTTACATGCTTCGGGTTGAAATCGTGAATCCCCGGTGGGGGCGGGGTTTAGGGCGGGATTCCAACGTGATTTACGCATGTTGGCATTCAAAAACGTTTCTTTTGATCCCATTTGGACGAGGTTGTTCGGTCGCAATACTCACGTTATTGGACACCCGGAACGTATTTTTAGATCACTTGGCTAAACTTTTAGGGTACAAAACAGTACCTGTTACTTCTGAAAGCCGAGCGGCGATTCGATTAAAGCGTTGTTTGGAGGATGACAAAATGCATGTGCTCTTGGCGGTGGATGGGCCTGGGGGGCCAAGGGGGAGCGTCAGGCCTGGGGTTGGGTTTTTATCCGAAAAGACCGGAAAACCTATTATCGCCGTGCAGGTGGAGCATCAAAATAGCTTTCGTCTGAAAAAACGCTGGGATCAGTTTGAAATTCCATATCCCTTTACAAAATCAAGGGTTACATTCAGCGAGCCTATCTATTTTAACTCCATAGAATCCTCGAAAGCCGAAAGTATCCTTAAGGCCAATTTAGGAGCCTGTTAGAAGGGTCTTAAAATCCCTGCCCGCCATTGAATTTTCTAGATTTGTAGTGTAAATTTTAATTAGACAAGTATAGTCTTAATAGGTAGAGGATAAAGATAGTGAATTTTTTTAAGGGTACTTATACAAGATTTGAAATAAGTGCCAGGAGAGCCGTAGCCTGGGTTCTTTTGGTTTCTTTTGGGTTTTTTCAAACGCCATTGTATGCCCTCCCCACCGCTTATACCGTTGTCTCAGGCGATGTCTCTTTTGACACTTCCCAGGACAATACTCTGGTGATTACCGCTTCTGACCACTCCATCATCGACTTTGACTCTTTCTCTGTAGGACAAGGAGAGACGGTGCAGTTCATACAACCCTTGGATTCAAGTTCTGTACTCTCAAGAGTTACCGGCACGGACTTTTCTCAAATATTTGGGTCTTTATTTGCCAATGGGGAGCTTTTACTCGTGAACCCCAACGGCATCCACTTTGGTTCTACCGCCGATATCCAGGTAGGTTCACTCATTGCCTCTACTCTAGACATTCAAAACGCCAACTATCTCTCAAGTCTCTATACCTTTGAAAAACAAGACGGATTAGACCCAGCCTCTATTCTGAACGAAGCG
>CAYJQX010000014.1:0-5463 GCA_964372755.1 uncultured Candidatus Saccharibacteria bacterium | reverse complement strand
TTCACCCCCGCCAAATCAGAAATGCAAGGAGTGTTTTTCTTTCGGGGTTGCCGAGCGGAGCGAGGCGGTGGCGGGGCGAAATGCGGACTCGGTTTTGCCAAAACTATTTTCTGGGGGAAAGGATTTGGCAAAACCTCGGCTGATTTCCCGCCCGCAGAAAGTGTGGGGGGAATGCGCGGCAGATTCTTTTTAAATTTTTGGACGGGGGTTGCAGAGATTGTTAATTTGTGATATTGTTTTGTCAGTCAAAATCCAATGTGGTTTTGTAAGCACTTTTCAAATTCAAAAAGGAGGTAACAAGTGAACAGCCTACTCATTGCCATAGAAGGAATCGATGGTTCCGGGAAGTCCACCCTCGTGAAATATATCGAGGATGAACTCAAAAAAGAAGGTCGCCAAGTCGCAAGAGTCGCGACGCGCGAAATGGAAAAGGAACCTGTTTTCCAAGCGGTGGTTGATGGCTATTCACTAGACCATCATTCACCAGCTTACATGTTCTTTTTCCAACTTCTTCACACGCACAAGGCAGATCGTGCAAGGCGCGCCTTAGAAGAAGGCAAGATAGTGGTAACTGACCGTTGGGATCTTTCCTTCTTTGTGTGGCACGAAAACTTCGGATTCTTCAGTAAAGAGTCCGATGATCTTCGCAAAGAGATTTCTCGCCTTGCCTTTGGAGATTTGAAACCAGATCTCGGCATTTACCTTGATGTATCAGTGGACAAGGCGCTTGACCGTCGCATGTTTGGAAGAGGAGATGTTATTGATGACATTGAGGCAGAAAAACGATTCTATACCACAGTCGTGACTGCTTACAAGTTGTTGGCAGAACGCCATGGTTGGATCACGGTCGATGCCAATGACGGCTTTGAACAAGTTAAAAAGACGGCATGGAAACTCGTGCAAGAAGTCGTGAAATAAAACGCCCCGCCAGAACAACAATTGTTCGGCGGGGCTTCTTTTTTATAGGACGAAGTGTCCAAGGTATCGGTTCTTCTCCTGAATAACGCCAGCAACAACATCCCAGAATATAGTCTTGAGGATTTCTGGGTAGACCGTGATGGTCTGCACCTCCTCTTTGCTAAACCAGCGCGCTTCATCGACAACACCATGTTGGTCGATATGTCCTTGCGGGACTTCTGTGCTTTCAGCGGGTTCCGCAAGCCAGAACTGCTCAAGCCATGTGCTGTCCTGTTTCTTGATGTGGAGAGTTTGCACATAGAGGAGTTTTATGATGTTCACTTGAACACCAGTTTCCTCGAGCGCTTCTCTTTTTGCACACTCAAGTATTGTCTCTTGAGTGTAATCCCAGCCACCTCCAGGCGCACACCACCACTTCTGGTCACGATTCCTCACGAGAAGAATTGAACATGTCGCTGGGTCATACGTGACGACCCTGCAAAGAACTCGCAATTCGTGCATATAACCTCCTTTTTGGTTGAATTTTACAATGTTCCAAGAAGTATACTACCACGGGGATCTATAATAGTAAAGTCACCACCTTTTTGAAACCTTTTCTAAAGATCCATGAATTGTAAATCCATAGCATCGATTCTTATAAGATTGAATTGGTTACGAAATAATGTGGTAATAATTTCTGGTAATGCGTCAATGGTTTTTTGTGGTCGTATTTTTAAATCATCGTCAATTTCACTGCCATCGTGAAAATCAATAATTGAGCCGTTTTTTGCATCTGCGAGAACATTTTTAAGAATCTCGTCATTAGAAATTGAAAGATAATCCTTGGAATCAACATCTCCTGTGATAATAAACTTGTCTTGCAAATATCCACTTTCCTTACTGCAAAAAGACAAGTCATAGAAGGGTGGTCGAACATAGTTGCTTGCCTCGCCAATAATGCGGGTAATCTCGTTATTACACATTTCGAAGTCTCCATTCTTATGCGAAAAAGTGTGGTTTCCAATTAAGTGTCCTCTTTGTTTTATCTCTTTTAAAATTTCTGGATATTCTAAACACCTTTTACCTATGACAAAAAATGTCGCCTTGACATTAAAAGAGTCGAGGATGTCCAATATCTTTTTGGTAAAATAAGGATTAGGACCATCATCAAAAGTTATGGCGATGTCCTGTTTGTTTCGGTTTCCGAAACTTGCTACACGTAAGTTAATCATGGTTTTTTCAAAAGCAAAAAATAATCCATGCCAATATATTTTAAGATAGGCATTTCCCCCAGAGGCAACATAGGATAACGATCAAGAATTTTATAGTTTTTATATAGAAAGGGCACCCAGGAAAGCCATGCATTGATATAGTCCGCTCCAAATTCTTTTATCGAAATAAAGCCCGCTTTTCTTATTGATTTTTTTATCTGAAAACAAGTTAGGTAGTTTTCGTATCCTTCCTCATGTCTGTGTGTTCCCCAAACATCCCAGTTTTTCTTGTACACTTTTTCGAATAAAAATTTCAAAAGTGCCGAGAAGTTAAAATGGTTTTGAAAACTTAAAACTACATACCCACCAGATTTAGCGACCCGAAAGATTTCTTTAATAACAGCGTTATAGTCAGAAACATGCTCCAAGGCCTCTGTACAAACTATACAATCAAAAAAATTATCGGTGTATGGCATAGACTCAAGACTACCTACGGCAAAAGAAATTGTAGCTGATTTATTTTTAGGCTGCCGTTCTTTGGCGAAATCAACTGCTTTAGCTGATTTATCAAAAGCGATAATATTTTGAAAGTATTTGAGTAGTGTTTCAATATTATTTCCTATACCACAAGCAGCATCAAGACAAATTGAACCGTCTTGAAATCTTACTTGGGATAGAAGATTCTCAATAGCATTTTGCTGCCAAGGAGCAGAGGTGCTTGAGAAAAGCCCTTTCTGCCTTAGAGTTTCTTCTATCGCTCGGTTTTTGGAAGTGTAATCTGTCCCCATAAATAAAATTTTAGTAATTTATATAATCCATAATATAAACCAATGAAATTAAGCATATATAAAATTGGCGAGAAAAGCACGCTACGGAATAGCACTATTGTGCCGTTACGATTATTTAACTTCTTCCGCCAAATTCCTTTGAAATCATTTGAAACAAGAAAAACCGGAATTGTTGAATTGAGCAATAAAGACGAGATGAACAATACGAATAACGGTATAGACATATAAGCGAGCGAGAAAATTAGCCCAGCAAGATGGAAAAGTCCTTTATTTAACCAACGAAACGCTTTAAAAAATCCATAAAAAATTAACACGAAATCTTTCACCGTTACACTTTTTGCTTTTCGTAATGATCGTGCGAATAGGTAATCACTAATAAAAAGACCGCAACCAAAAAACCAAATACTGGATTGTTTTATATATACCGAAAGACTTTTAGCAGTTTCAACAATTCCAAACCCGGGCACAAGTTTTGCCTTAACATTAAGAAAAGAGCTTAACCGACCAAGTCGCACATCTTCAATAATGTCTGGAAATCCGCCAACACGAATGATGAATGACCCTCTTATACAAAGACCATGTCCGACAAAATATTTTAGCCGCCATGGGCAAAACTTTCCTATAAACATTGGGATTTCATAAGAGATCGAAAAAAATGATTGCAAGAAAGCAAAACTGTGCATCAATGAACTATTGAGTGTATCAATATTTTTAAACCAAAGAAGTGGTTGCTGATATATTTCAGTGCCATTTTCAATAGATCTGTTGAATCTTGCAAGTGTATTCACATCTACTTCCGAATCGGCATCAAGAAAAAGAAAAAGGGATTCAGACACCGCAATATCTCCTATATTTTTACGAATTTGGTTGAAAGCGAAATCTAATTGATGAGTTTTGAAACCCTCTGCATCAGGATAATGAATTATGGTGAGTCGAAGTTTCGGAAATTTATTTTCGGATACTATTCGCTTCAGAATATCAATAGTATTTGGTTCAATATTCTCTGAATACTCCTTTTGTGTCGTTACCACATAAACTTCGTAGAAATCTTCAGGATAATCTTGGCGGGAAAGATCGGTTAAAAACTTCTCAATAGTTTTTTCTTCATGCAATATAGGAACGAGAACTGAAATTTTGTGCGTTTTTTCTAAATAGTTTTTTGCTATAAATGTAGTATTGAAAAAATTCTTTTTTATTTCCGGTATGACAATTAGATATTTTACCAACTGGTAAACTCCATGGAAAAATAAGAAGAGACCGATAATGTACAAAATTGTGATCATAACTTTTCATCAATTATGGCTTTGATATAGCGGAATATAGTTTGTTGATCTTTTGTTCCGTCAACAATATACCAACCCTTATCATGCGCAAGATTTTTATAGTAGTCTGCGACCGTTACAAAATATTCTAAATTCATTAAATCAAGACCATTATCGTTAATAGATCGCTCTCGTTCTATGTACCGGTTATATGCAATCTTTGCTGGAATATCGATAAGGAAACAAATATCTGGTTCTAATGATCTGTATGCAAGTAAATCAAGTTGAAACATAAGATTTTCATTTTTATCAAAAGTGCCTTGATATAAATGATGTGCAAAAAAAGAATAGCGCCACCTATCTGCGATAACAGTTTCATTGACATTAAGTGCATTGTTCACTTCATGATATTGTGCCGCATGCAAAGCTTGAAATAAAAACATTATCGCGTTCTGATCAAGCTTGATTCCTGAAGCATTCATAAAATCAGAGACCACCCTACGGCGCTCTCCTTCATAAACAGTACTTATAAAAATCTCTTTTCCCTTTACATTTTTTAGGTAATCAGCAAGTAGTTTTGTTTGTGTGGTTTTTCCACCACCGGCGATACCTTCAAAGCAAATAAACATAGCATATTTAAATTTCCTTCAAAAATGGCTTCTCATTCCCTAACCATTCAATAAGGCCATCTTTAAGTGTGGCGGGTAAAATCTTATAATCTTTCAAATTATTTTTAGCAATACTTACAAATTCAATATGATCTTCTTTGGTATTAACTTTTAGCTCATTAGGGACATCAACTTCAAATATAATGTTTATTTCATGTTGTAAAACACCTTCTTCCAATGGAAAAATATTTTCGCATATACCAATAAAAGAATTGATTTTATAATTACTATTTCCTATTTCTTCATGCAATTCTCTCAAAAGTGCTGTCCTTGCTGACTCTCCATCCTCGATGTGCCCACCGGGAAGAAAAAACCACTTAGCATCCTTTACTCGGCATAGTATAATTTCTTCTCCGTGTACAAGAAGACCGCGAGCAATTGAATGAATGTGTGATTTGGGTCCTTGGAATGTTGCCATGTTTAGTATCTTATCATCTTTTCACTATTTTGAATAGTCGCGTAGTAACAATTTTGATTCAAACAAACTTTTTTTCTCTGCAACCCCCGTCCAAAAATTTAAAAAGAATCTGCCGCGCATTCCTCCCGCACCCTCCTGCGCGGCGGATACCAAATCCCCGCACCAAAAAGAGCCGAGGCAAAGCAAATCCATTTCCTCCCGCAAAAATAGTTTTGCTTT
>CAYJQX010000013.1:0-8682 GCA_964372755.1 uncultured Candidatus Saccharibacteria bacterium | reverse complement strand
ATCCACTCATGATTAGCCGAAACATTTGTGCCCATCCAAGCTATTTCATTTATATAAATTTTTGCATAAGTAAAATGGTGGGGAATAAGAAGCACTGCCAAAAAAAGAAAAAAATTCTTCATGAAAAAATTGTAGCATGGAAAGATTTCAGAAAAGAGCTTATCTACAAAAAACCATGGTTATATGTAATAATCTCTCTGAAGAACCGAAATGGAAAAAGATCTCAAGATATGCTTTCTAATACCCGAGGCCGGAAAAAATTTGGCCGCTCATTTGGCTTACCTGCTCGATTTTATCAACCAAGTTGGAAAAGAAATCTCAACAGAAGTAATCATAGAGAAAAAAGGAGGAAACTTAAGCGAAAAAAACATTAAGATTCAAAATTTTAGATTTTTGCCTTTTCGTATTTTAGAAAATTTATATCTCTGTTTCCGAGCGAGAATGCGCGGCGCCAAGATTTTTTATGTTCATTATTCTTATGTCAGCCTTATAAACGCCAAAATTATCACGACTTTTTTCGGTGGAACAGTCCTCTACTGGAATTGCGGAATGATGTGGCTTTTTGGCAAAAAAAGATTTTTGCGATTTTTGCTTAATTACGTTACCGATTACCTGATCACGGGAAATGAAACAATGAAGGACGGCTATCATAAAAACTTCATGATGCCGAAAGAAAAAATTAAAATCATGCCAAATTGGGTGAACACGGAGAAATTCTTAGTTTCCGAAAAAGACAAGAACGACCTACGACAAGAACTCGGTCTTAATCATTCCGAGAAAATAGTTCTCTTCCTGCATCGTCTCGCCCCAAGAAAAGGTAGTCGCTATTTGCCTGCAATCATAAACGAGGTGCAGGGAAAATATCCTGAAACCAAATTTTTAATTGCCGGATCTGGACCAGATTCTGAGTGGTTAAAAAAAGAGCTCGGCTCAAATCCAAGTGTTCAATTTCTTGGTCCGTGGCCAAACAGTAAAGTACCAACACTTATGGCCATTTCCGACGCTTACGTCATGCCATCTGAAGAAGAAGGCTTTCCGCGAGTAATTATCGAAGCGCAAGCATCTGGCCTCCCCTACTGCGCATTCAATGTCGGCGGAACAAAAGAAATCAGTCCGACTGAAATTCATCAATATATAAAAAATGTCAGCGATATTTCCGGCTTGGTTGCTTCTTTAAACGAAATTGTGAATTTCACCAATGAACAAAAAGACATTTTATCGGCAAAGTTAGTGAATCACGCAAAAAAATACGACCAGACCTTAGTTGCAAAAATCTTTTTGGGATTAGTGCAAAACTTACCCCGTCTTCAGTGAGTAATTTTGACATATGTCAGATTTACTCACTGTAGAGCAAAATAGAAATTAAAATCTAACAATATAAAAACGGCTCGCAAAAGTAGAAACTTGTGAGCCATTTTTTGTTTGTCCAAAACAAAGCCATAAGAGGTTAGTCATCACCATCATCCGAGTCCCAGCTCGCATACCGACGAGAATCCAAATCTCTCTGCCCATAAACTTCGAGGTCGTGGAAAAACTGTGGCAATGCCTGGAGAATTTGAATTTCTTCAGCCTTGAAGGTGTATTGATTATTGGCTTTTGTGACAATTACTCTCGCTGTTCTAAGCCAAGGCAACATCGCTGAATCATCTATGATTTCCGCTTGAACATTGAGAATTTTCGCCATAACCCTGCGTAGAATTGGAAGGGTTCGGCAATACATAATCTCATGAGATTGGGGGTATCCTCTATCCAAAATCGCAATAATCTCGGAGAAAAAATTTATTGCAGAGTGATAAATACCTTCTGGAATTTCGTTGCCTGTCGCCATTTCTCGATCTGCAATCGCAGTCATCTTTTCTTTCATCACTGCTATCGTATACGTTGAATATCCGATGGCAATATCAGGAAAAAGAACAACATCAGACATTGGAATTTCCTCCCTTTTAAGGAAATATTTAATTGACACAAAAGAACATTCTATTCCTATAGACATTATAGGATATTATGGAAAACAAAAGCAACTGGCAAACAATTTTTAGCTATTTCATTCTAGTTTGTTAGACACTTGGTGTCTAACAAACGTATCTAACAAACAGCAAGCTATCAATTTGTTTTAATCAGAGATTGAATTATTAAAAAAATCGGCTCGCTAAAACAAACGCGAGCCGACCAGTTAGTCGGAATCTGAAGAAATAAGGAGCGTTTTTTCTTCAATTTTGTTGTTCCTTTCCCCTTCCAAAACTTTAAAATTTGTCATATCCTCGGGAAGGGCAACATGGAAAAATAAATACGGCGTACTGCTACTCCCATAATACTTCTCAAGGGTTTTTGCGATATCCGCCCATTTGTTTAGGGCCACTCCCAAGAGTTCTCTTTCCATTGGTTTTGGAATACTGATTTCGCAAGTGCCCATATCCAGCCATTCTTCACGTCCTTCTACCTGCACATAAAAATGCGTCTGCTGTTCCATGGCTAGCCTCCTTTTGAGAAATTATACAAAAAGAAAAGAAAAAACTCCTCATAAAATATAACCTTTCAGGAACGAGAAGGCAATTTAAAACTGAATCTTGTCCCCGGGTTTTAAAATTTTTCCGTTTCTATTTTGGGATTCCGCTAAATCGCGAAAATTGATTTTCTTTTTTTGTGTTGACAAAGAAGTTTCCATTTCCGATCTCTGATTTTCCAGCCTTTTCTCGGACAAATCCGTTTCTTCCTGGTGCCTAATTTCTTTTTCTATATGATTATTATCTTCAGGTTTTTTCTCTTTGACAATACCCTTCAATGCTTCCCTTAAACTGCTTAGATTCTGAGTAGTTAGTTTGTCTTTTGCTCTTAAGTCTTTTAAAGAAACTATTCGAGGTTCCGGTCTTGGAGAAATATTTTGTTTGAATACACCAGAATTACTTACAAAAGGTCTCGATTCTTGACCCTTGTTGTTTATTGAATTTGAAGTTGAAAAATTTCCTGAAGGCGGGTTACTCCTGCTATGAACATTGTTTGAATAAGTGATATTGGTTTGGGATGACGGCATTTTCGGTTTTGGCGCGTAATCTCTCTCCGATAAAGCCGGGCTTTCATTGCGCCTTGGTTGCGCTGGAGCGGGAGTGAAAGTCCTTCTGTCATTAGCCCCGCTGTTCCCAAAACGAATTTCCGGGCCACTTTTTCTTATCGGCTCATGCCACCTAGTGATTATCTCCTCCACCTTATTCCTCGGCAGAGCATATAAGCTTCTGGAAGAATTTACTATTTCCGTAATATGAGAACCCTCCACTGTTTTTATCGGGGGCAAGGTCATAGAAGAGAAAGGCCTTGAGGCCACGCCATCTATCATGAGACGCAAATAAATCTGGGCAAAACCAAGATTGACCATATCCAGAGCCATGAATTCCGGAGCAAATTCTTTCTCTAGAACATCGGCGTCAAATGCTCCCACCCGAAAAGAAATCAGGGTGCCGACGTTTCCTAAAACAGCATCTCTCACGGGTTCTTCCATTTGAGCGATATACTGATGAGCCAAAATTAAATTCAGCCTATACTTCCTTGCTTCGGCCAGAATATCCTTGAATGATTCCGTGGCAAAGTTTTGAAACTCATCCACATAAAGATAAAAATCTTTGCGCTCTTCTTCTCTTACATCCACCCTCCCCATCGCAGCCAAATAAACTTTGGTAATAAGCATGGCGCCGATAAGCCGTGAGTTGTCTTCGCCTATGCGCCCTTTGGAAAGATTCATGATGAGAATTTTTCGGTTGTCCATAATATCTCTCATGTCAATAGTAGATTTTGCCTGGCCAATGATATTTCTAATGAGAGGATTAGCAGAAAATTGGCCTACTTTGTTTTGGATAGCCGCGCCAGCTTCAGTCATAAACTTATCAGAATATTTAGCAAACTCTTCCGTCCAAAAAGCCTTGACCACCGGATCTTTGATATTGTTCACCACTTCATTGCGGTAATCCTTGTCAGAGAGCATACGATTGATTCCCAAAAGAGTGGAGTCCGGATACTCCAAGAGAGCTAAAATAGCGTTACTTAAAATATATTCCATACGGGCAGACCAAACATCCGGCCATATTTTTTTGAAAACACCAATAAGACCCGAGGAGACAAGATGTCTTTTCTCCGGCTCAACATCCTCCATAATATTAAAAGCTATCGGCCAATCGGTATCATGGGGAGCAAAGTAAACAACATCTTTAATACGCGATTGGGGCACAAAACGAAGCATTTTTTCGGCGAACTCCCCGTGAGGATCTATGATCCCCAAACCCTCGCCTCCAACAATGTCTTGAATAGCCATGTTCTCAAGCAAGGTGGTTTTTCCCATGCCAGTCTTGCCGATCACATACATGTGCTTGGATCTGTCCCTGCGCTTAATACCAAAACGTTTTCGCTCGTTACGAAAATTTGTTTCTCCAAAATATGTAATCGTGTCTTGGTTTGATTCCGCCATAATTTAAATATAACACTAATTAATAGATATTGAATTATGATTTTCTAGTCATGGTTCATAATTCACACATCATGATTCAATTCTTAATTTACATCATACGCTCCTTGCGTATACTCCACCCGAGGATCCCACATCATCCAGCTCGTAAGCCCGGAATCGTAAGTGGCCTTTATTTGAGCCTTTATCATGTCGGTATTATAATCAGCTCCCAAATCAAAATCCTGAAGCCACGGTCTTAATTTGTTTTTAGAAATACCTACGGCCTCTAATTTTGCTCCGGCTTTCTGCATCGCATCAAAAACTATCTCATAAGGGTGTTCAGCCGGATTTTTGTAACCATTATATCCTTTGGGATAATGTGACGGATAAACCATCGGAGCGATATAATCAAAATGAGGCGCTGTTCTTTCTAAAACCTGCCCTATGTTTAAATCGTTTCCATTTTCAGCAATAGTAGTAAGACCAAAAATATCCGCCGAGATTGGCACTTCCGCGCTTTTCATATTTTCTCTCAAATATCTAAAAAACTCCTCCAGAGCATCTGGCTTGCTCTCCCCTTCCTTGCAGTGAGTAAAGGCCATGTCGTCTATCAAGCCGTCGGAAGGAAAACGAATGTAATCAAAATTTATCTCGTCAAAACCTTGATTTGCCGTTTCCTTGGCAACCGCGATCGTGTAATCCCAATATTCTCTGGCGCACACATCTATCCAAGTAAGACCTTTGCGGTCTTTCCACGGGGCGCCATTTATTTTTGATTTTACTGCCAACTCCGGATGAAGTTTTACATAATAGGGATCCTGAAAAACGGCCATTCGCGCAATGACATAAATATTTTTGTCATGTAATTCGCTGATAAATTTACGCACCTCTCTTATCCTGTTTTGATCTGCCCCAACTTTTTTTAATTCTTCGTTCTCCACTAAAAATGAAATGTTACCGGTGTAATCTTTGACATCCACCACCAGCGCGTTTATTTCTGTCTCATCTATCATCCTGACGATTCTTTCTCGCCAATCGTAAGTGGAAGCAACCCAGCTGGTCATATAGATAGCCTTGAGAGGTTCTGGCGTTTTTATATGTTTTACATATATTTTTTCCTTTGTTGTCTCTTGCTCTTTGTCTTTCTCGAGAACAGTGGAATCTAGAGAGGCCATGAGAATTTTCTTGGAATCATAAACAACCGCCGGCAACGGAGAAAACCAACCAAACCACAGAATCAAAAAAAATAAGCCTGCGGTAAAAACAGACCAGAATACTTTTTTCCTTTTAGCGGGAGTGAGTGTTTTCATCGTCGCTCGCTTCCTCTATGTAATAGTTAACCGCTTTGCTAAAAGAAACGACAATAACAAAAACACCGGTAATAACAAGAAGGAATCTTCTCACCGATGAAGGAAAACCTAAGAAAGCCAAAAGAATAATCCAGAGTCCTATTATTCCATTGATCCAATGCCTACGTTGCATAACAGGATTATTATAGCAGTAAATCTACCAGAGGGTATAATTATCTTTGAAAAAGACTTTACCGTAATGCGAGCAGAAGGAATCCCCGCCCGCCTGACTCGATGGTCTTGCCAGCGTGTCGGGCAGGGAACCTTCGACTTCTGTCTTATCAGGACAGTCCCGATTTTGTTTTCGTCGGACGAAATTACAAAATCGAGGATCCTCGAAAATCTATCTTCGCTATGCTTAGAGATTTTCGGGACGTTCTTTATCCCGTTCAAATTTGCGCGCTCTGATGCGAGTGGAAGGAATCGAACCTTCGACTTCTGTCTTATCAGGACAGCGTTCTACCACTGAACTACACTCGCAAATTTTTTTGGGGAGACCACTGAACTACGCTCGCAAATATAAATCCTTGTAACGAACAAGCCTCAGGACAGTTCCGATTTTGTTTTCGTCCGACGAAATTACAAAATCGAGAATTCTCGATATTGTCGCCAAATCGGAATTTGGACAATATCGGAACGTTCTACCACTGCTTGCCCGTCCGCCAGCCCGAAAGATTCATTCTGGCGGGTAGCTCGGGCTTTGGCCGAGCGAAGGCGGGAACTACTCGCCCAAAATCCCGCTAAAACTCCATCTAGCAAGCCTTAAACAAACACACTCTAACAAAAAAAAGCCTTTTTGCAAAGGTAAATGACGACGCTAATACACGAATAATACGCACGAATAACGCAAATAGAAGAAGTTAAAAATTAAATCTTATTCGTGTCATTCGAGTTTATTCGCGTATTAGTGTCGTATTAGTGTTCTTTGTTTTGTTCCGTTCTATACCCGTTAACCTTTAACAGGCGGAGGAGTCTCAGTATTTTGGCCTCGAGACTAATACCATTTCGCTTCTTTATGAAGAAACGAACCGACCTAGTTTTCCCGATCTTTCGATCAAGAAAATTAGTTTTAAAATATTCCACGACCAGGTTCTCCTAGCCGTGCCTTGTTCATGTAATCCTTAAGTTTCCTTAAAGCATGGACTATATCTTCATCCAGCATTTTCCGATAATGCTGGAGCCAACGTTTTATAGTAATTTACCTACAATTTAAGCAGTAATAACTACTATCTTCATTATTCCTTTTTGGAATAAATCCAGTCTCTACGGGGCTAAGGAGAATCACATATTCAACCGAGCTTATATTTCATACTTTCAAGTATATAAGGTTCGATAAGATTCCTAAATACTAGAGTGCTTTTCTTTTGAATGTATAATCTTGGATAACCATTATTATTCTGGATTGTCATATTAATTCCATATAACTTCATAAACTCATCTGCAATAAATTTGTTTTCTTTCAGTGTGAATGATTGTGTATTAAGATGATATCCTTCTACAACTCTTTTGATTCTTTTTACATTTCCATCATCCATGAACCATATTGCAATTGTTAGAGGATTTTTTATATATACCTCTATGTTTTTGGGGATAATTTTTTTATTCTTTTTATAGAATATATTTCTTAGTATCGACAATTCAGAATGACTGATTGTACGAATGGTTATCGATTGAGTTTTATCACAAACTCTTGGTTTAGATAAAACCAATGATTTAAGTATGTTATATTTCCACAGTAAATATTCATTTTGTTTTATTGAATGGCTAATTTTAAGACGATAATTAGTCTTTGACCAATTAGCACATAAACAACCATCTCCCAGGATGCTTCCTAGAACTGCCGCCATTTGTGTATTACTTAGAGGCAGTTTTTTTAAGTTTCTTATCTCTGTTGAATATGTGATTCTCCCAGCTTCCCTCGGTATTACCTTCATACCTCTATTTTAACATAGAGAGGAGGGCTTCACCGATTTCAGTTGGATTTTTCTGTCAAGTTTCCTTGACAGGTCGCAAAATTTATTTTTTAATTCAACGACTTAGTCCCTGTCACCAAGCTCACCTTAGACCCGCTAATGCGGAATTTCGGGTGCTCCTGGCTCCCTTGACTTGACGGGCGGTATTTGATGTGTTATAATATTACTACTATAACTCTCTACACCACTGAGCAAGCGGTTTTCCCGCACTCTAGCGGTTTCCAAAGGTTTTTGCCTTTTTCCCTAATGCGCGTAAGTCATCGCGCAGGGAGACAATTTTATTAAATCCTTTATCAGACAAATGTTTCTTCTCGCAAACCATGCAAACTATTTGTTTGAAAATCAGATAGGATTTTTTCTTTTTCGCCTGCAACGGATTTTTATCTAAGAAAGGAAATAAATATTCTTTTAGGTCCCAAATGCTCGTAATTTTATACTTTACATGCGGGTACCATCCATATCTATCATATGAACAATCATAAATTCTTCCGATTCCTATAGTCACAAGTATCCGTTCTAAAATTTCTTGGTCATCCTTCCGCAATTCTATTTCGAATTCCGGACGAACTTCAAAACCTCTACGCAAAGTTTTGTGACGTCCAATGCTAATTGAAAAAGATCCTTCTCCGTCAATAAATCCTGAGACATATTGAGGGTTTAATTTTTTCCTTTGGATTTGTTCCTTCCCAACAGGAAGTTGTAGCTTGGGGTTAAGCCGAGCATCTTCACTTTTGGTACTACGAACGCTGCTGACTTCTTGCACATCTTCTAGTTTACATTACTATAAACCATACCTCAATGGGAACTCCCCACGAGGAATATTGCAAGATCTCCTACGGTAACCGTATACACATTTTTATTACATCTCGATGTCACGATACATATATCAAAATTTTTCACAAAAGGTTTCTCCATGTACTCGCAGGAT
>CAYJQX010000012.1:0-9905 GCA_964372755.1 uncultured Candidatus Saccharibacteria bacterium | reverse complement strand
ATTGATTCTAGCTTCTTTACACCTCTTGGTGTTGCGAAGGTGGTGAGACTTTACGCCACCTTGACTTTTGCTTGTTTTTATGCTAGGAATAGTGATCAGAAGAGGACTTTCAAAATCTAATATCACCTCAATCTAAAAGGAGAATGATGTGGCTAAGGGGACAATGGGATTTGGACAAGCCCAGACAGGACAAAATATCCAATACGGAATTCCCGTGTTGGAGGTGGAAGAACTTGGGAAATCTGGGGAGGAATGGAAGGTCTCTGTTTCTCTCATGGTCGTTAATCTGGACACAAAAATACCACTGGTGGGAATTGAGATATTTTTGTACGTCAACGAACACAGAACGGATAATTCCCCTCTTGTAACAGAAGGGGACGGAAAAATTGTTGAAGACTTTCTGCTGGAGGCCGGCACTTATATTTTTAAAGCAAATATTGCCGGAACAAACGTAGTAAAGAAAAGCCGGAAGCTGATTCTCAAAGACGACAGCGCCGGTGCAAAGGGCCTTTCTAGTTTCCACTCAAAAGTAGTGGAGATAAAAAAAGGCATTTACATGGTTACTGTCTTGGCCCAAAACCAAGACAAGAAAGCAGTCTCTGGAGCTATAGTGAGATTCCAGAGTGAGATTTTTCCAGACGGACAAAAAATTTTTCCCAGAACTGATAAAAACGGAGAGGTAAGCGAGATTATTTCTGTAAAGAAAAAAATATCGCTTACTATTGGAATTTCGGGTATCGGGGAAACAGATTTTTACACTCTTTATCCATAAGAAGGAGATAAAAATGGGATGGTTTAAAGAAAGATTCGTAGAGGCAGGATTTGAAAGGGCCTTTAACAAGGTTGTAAGCATGCTCGGAGACAAAGCTCTTGGAACAGTCTCAAAGACTGTTGAGAGAATTGAGGAAGTTCAGAAAAAAGCCTCTGAAAAAAGAGGCGAACTTCTCTCCGATATGCGCAAACTTTCTGGGAGAGATTCCACAGCCTCGGCAAATCTCCAGCGCCGACACGGTCTTCGGCAGAAATGTCTGCCGAGAACTTACGGTGAAAAGAAAAAATACGGCCCGCTTGACGAGAATTGGTTTACCGCCATTCTCGTTGAATTGAAAGACGCTCTCTCAGAAGAAAGCGAGAAAAACGATTACTGGGAGGCGCTTGTTTGGCTCGGCCGGATGAAGGATGAGGAATTCGACACGACCCTTGAACTTCTGGATCACAGCCAGATAAAACAACTACTGAGGACTGTGATTCAGGAAATGAAAAAAATCGGGGAATGGGTCGTTGAACACATCCCTTCCGATGAAGAAACAGCCCGAACTATTGGGGAATTTAATAACTTCCTCGTAGACAACGGCATTTTCCGAAACGGGAAAAGATGGACTCCGAACAATACGATAAACGCAAATTCGCAGGTTGTGGTAAACAATCCTGCAATAGTAAATGTTCATGCTCAGGGGAATTCTGGAGGCGGTGTTCCATCAAATTTTTCCGGACCGGCCGTCAGAAACAGTTGGCCGACAATTATAACTGTGGCCATCATTTCCATTGTCGTCGGGGTAATTATTGCCCAGTTTGCCATGTAAAAAAGGGAGAAAAAGATGAACACGATGCAAGCTATGCTTATCCTTATCCAGAATATCTGGAATAGTGGGCGCTGGTATGCCCGGTGGACTGTTATTTTTTTCGCCGTTTACCCGATTATCCTCGTGGTAACTGGACTGTTTGTGTCAAGCCTCATGACCAAGGCAGTTGTGGGGTTCTCGTTGATTCCTGCAATTATTCTGGTTGTCGCGACGTATCCTATAGCAACGGCCTTGGCAACGACCATCGCCGGAGGACGAAGAGCCTTACGGCTCATTTCTTCCGTCCTATTTGTGGAGGCCACTATGGGTGTTTACATAGCCCTAGTGCCAACGGCAAATAACCCAGCGGCCTTTTTAGTCCTGTCTCTTGCCGTGTCAGCCATAGGACTTTGGTCGCTAGGTTTAGCCCAAGGAGACGTGGCCACTCGAACAGCCAAGTACCTGTTTTGGGTCGCCTTGGCCATTACGGCCTCCTTTTTCCTCCCCAACGTTTTTGAAAGCGCGGTGGGAGAAAATGGACTGGTCGAGAGAGCCGACAAGGTCGGTGGTAAGATAGTTTCGGGGGAGACGACCGACCTTCCCCTCCCAACCGCGTTTCTCGGCTTCGGCATTCTGGCTATTCTCCTGTCTTTCTGGGAAAAAATGCCCTGCCGAAGTATATTTGGGGGGATTGGGGGGTTGGCTCTCCTTTTGGGCCTGATCCTTTCGATCTTTCCCGAGACAGGAAAAGCCGGAAGTATCCCCAACCCCTTCTCGTCATGGACATTTGTCAGAATGGAAATGACGGAAAGCGGACGACTGACCGAGAGAACCAACGAGTCATCCGCCGAAAATCTTGTAATCACTGGAGAAAAAATCTCCTTTGATTACGAGACCAACGTGGGGGCCGTTGGAACGGTGGAGCTTGTCTCCACGGACGGAGTAAATTACTCCGGATTTCTCTCCCGCCCCGGAGACGAAAACATCCCCATGAGCCTCACCAGAAGAAGCGGTGAGAATTTCATGGGTAAATCAAAACACGGCCAGGGTTTCCAACTGGTCAAAAAATAACAAAGGAGGAAAAAACAAACAGCCCCACTTCGCGCTTGCGTACGGGGCTGTTTTTAATTGAGTATTCTAAACCGCGGAAATGCCTAAAATCCGCTCCAAACACTGCCCACCAAACGGATCAAGCCATAAACGGAAACCATGATAAACACCCCTACCAATCCCCAGATGATGTGGTCTAGCCCCTCTTTCCTTTTTGAAGGATCGGCAGAATGATGGATGAAAGAGATAACTCCCCAGATAAAATAGACAAGCGCGAAAGCAAACATTAACCCAATAATAGGATTAATGATGTTTTCTATTATTCTGGATAATATCTTGTCCGCTTCGTTCACAATAATTCGTTTATTTTTTTGAAAAAATTATCCGTTTATCTTGTATCTATTCTTGGAATTTCAATCGTCGTGCTCCTGTCGATACCAAAAGTGTTTTGGATAAGTCTGACTAACCCCCAAACGGAAACGATGGCAAAAAGACCAATCACGCCATAGACAATGATATCTTTTGCCTCCTTTTTGCCTTCAGCCCCAGCCATAATATATCTCACTACACCGTAGATAAAATAAGCCAGAGCGGCAGTAATTAGAATCGGCACAATAATGTCTATGATGTCTCCAATTGTTTCGATGACTGTTCTAAAAGTGGCGTTAGCGGCAAAAGCCAAAGATGGAGCAAGGACGGCCACGATTGGAGCAATCTTCTTTAATATTTTAACTTTCATTTTATTTATTTTAATTTTAATAATTTTTTGATTAACTCGACCTATGATTTATTTACTTGAAACTTGCATAATTTAATTTCCCAGTTGCGAAATAGTGGCTTTGACTACTCTGGCAATCACTTCCGCTCCTAAGAGGATAGCCGTGCCGATCAAAACATATTTTAAGTTTTCTTTGGCTTTTTCTAATTCTCCCGGATTGCCCCGAGCCATCACGAATTTCAGACCCGAATAAATAATAAAGATAACCGCTAAAATAAAACCAATCCTGAAGGCAATTTTGGCCACGCTCCCCACAAGGTCGGAAAAACTTTTGTTTTCTCCCAGAGGATTGGCCAGTTTTGACCCGACGGACACTCCGCTATCTCTTACCGGGGTATCGCTATTGGGAACTGAATGACTCGTCGCAAAAACAGGAGAGAAGGAAACAACCCATAAAAACACAGCCCAGACCAACACGGATTTTAAAAAAGATTTCTTTCCCAACATCTCTAGAATCATATCACGCCTTTATTTTCTAATCTAAAAAAAACTAACGACATTGAGGAAAACCGTTCCATATTCCGAAAAATCCTCCGGCAAAAAAAGACGGGTCCACCAAATATTTGAAAATGGAATCTATAATGGTAAAGGCAATGACGGCTATAACCATTCCCCAAACCGCGTTTGTAAGCGCTTCTTTGCCTTTCCCAAATTCTCCCGGATTTCCCCTCGAGGTGATCATCTTAAACCCCGCATAAATTATAACGATCACGACAAGCGGAGTCATTATGTCTATCAAAAGAAAATTGATTATCTTGCCGAGTAAAACATAGAAGTGACAAAACTGGCATTCGGGCTGTCCCTGTTCAACATTTCCGCAAGGAATAATATCGGAGATCGCCGCCAAACTTGAAGATTTTATGTTGAGAAAAAAATCGCCCATTTTATTTTTGATTTAAAATTTTTTCTTTGTGGTTTTTATTTTCCAAAAGCTCTTTTTAATTCGCTTGAAGCAACAGAAGCGGCTTCAGAAAATCTGGCTCGACCGGTGGCAGAACTTTCTATCAGGTTATTAAAAATAGAGTTTGTTTCTGCGGGGTCTGGTTCCAGCCAGCCTCTCGCCATTATAGCAGAACGATAGAAAACACTTGCCACGAAATCCGTGGAGCCTTTAGCCAATAAATCCCTTCTGGCCGGCGCAAGACCAAAAAATGAAGACAAATCTTTCTTTGCGATATCAACCACGGCCAACAAAGCGGAATTCTGGTTCGGAGAAAGTTTGGAAACAGCCAACGCGTAAATTTTCCCCTGCGTTGTTTTAACCGGACCGCCCAGTGTTTGCGGAACAATGGAAACATCGAAATTCAGATGAGGATTTTTTGATTTGATTTTCTGGTATTCGCTGGCATAACCGAAATAAAAAGCCAATTTTCCTTGCGCGAACATGGATAACGAGTCCGGTAGAGACCTGTTCCAAGAATAAATATTTTTTGAAGGGTTCGAGAAGCTGGTATAAAACTCCACGGCTTTGGCGCCGGAAGACGGGCCATTTAGGTTTGCATCATCCATCGTCACTTCAAAATCCTCTGGATTCACAATTTTATTTCCCGTTTGAAGAATCAGCGTAGAAAGTATTTCTTTGGCGTTGACTACATTTCTCGCCTCTCCCAAAGCCGCTCCGGAGAGAATAATATTTCCTCTTGTGTCTTTGACGGTTATTTTTTCAGAAGCGGAAACAAATTCATTCCAGGTGACGGGAACATTTGGAATTTCAGCCGACGCAAGAATATCTTTGTTTGAGTAAAGAACAATCGGATCTATCACAATAGGCAGAGCATAAAGCCCGCCTTTTTCATTGGAGTTGGAGTCAGCTCTTTTTACAAATAAAGTAGCTTCATCGGCAAACGTATCCACAAAAACTCTCTCACTGAAAGACTCAAAGGGGATGACAAAAAGTCTGTCTCTGTTTTCATAAAGGTTGTCTTGGGAAATAAACCAAGCATCCGGCCCATCTCCGGAGGCAAGCGCGTTTAAAAGATCTCTGCTGAATGTTTCCGGCCTTTTTTCCACATAACTTAAGCGATAAGGGGCATTTTCCTCATCATTCATTTCGCCAAAAAGCAAACTTATTTGGGAAGAAGGAAAAGTTCCCCAAACCACTACCGGCATAGGCTTTATAGAATCGCTGCTTCCGCCAATTCCGGGTATAAAGCCTCCAATGATAAGGACCGAAAAAACGGCAATGATGACAAAAAAAGCGATAACTCCTAATTGGAAAAAATTCATATTATCTTATGCGCTGGTTTTTTTTAAAATAATCCCATAATGATGATCTCCGGCTGGAAAAGTTTTTTCTTTCACGAAGCCGTTTTCTAAAGAAATTCTCTCTGCTTCTCTTTGGGTGACTCTTTGCAAAGCCGAAGGCCCGAGAGGACTCGCCTCACCCCACTCTATGAGAGCCAGCTCTCCTTGTGTTTTTAGAATCCTAAAAGCTTCCCTTAAAACAGAAGGCCTCTTCTCTGGCGACACTTGAAAAAGAAGGTTTGATATCAAAACCCTGTCGGCAATACCATCCGCTAATCTTGCTCCTCTTTCGGCTTCTAAATCCGCTAAAATTATCTCCACATTGTTTAGATGCTCTCTTTCCGCTTCTGTTTTTATTTTTTCCAAGAGATTTTTTTGAATGTCTAGGGCGTATATTTTACCGCCTTCTCCCAGAATTTTGGCAATGGGAAAAACATAATGTCCTGAACCGGCGCCAAAATCCACCACCACCATTCCCGGCCCTATATTTAGAGAATGCACTATTTCTTTTGGGGTTAGGAAGGTCATTTTGTGAATTTAATTTTTTAAATATATGTAAGTGAGGCAATAGCGTCCCCCTCTCTTAATTTCATTATCCTTACTCCTTGAGTCTGCCTGCCCAATGAAGGAACTTGGCTTATTTCCGTTCTCATTACCACGCCTTTTTGCGAAACAGCGATGATTTCCTTGTGCTCCGGATTCATCACTTTGGCAATCATCAAAGGGCCTGTTTTGCTTGTTACTTTAGAGGTTTTGATCCCGCTTCCTCCGCGCTTTTGGACACGATATTGTTTCGCTTCCGTCATTTTACCGTATCCTAATCTTGAGAGAGTGAGAACATATTGATCGGCCATGGCTTTTTTCAAAACATCCGCGCCAATCACGCTATCTTTGCCTTTAAGTTTTATCGCGCGCACGCCCGCGGCCACTCGCCCCATTTTTCGCACGTCGCTTTCTTTAAAACGGACAGACTGACCCATTTCGGTAGCTACCAAAATATCATCGCCAGGAGAAACAAGATGCGCGAATCTCAACTCATCTTTTCCCTCAAGTTTAATAGCTGTAATTCCGCTACGCCTGACATCCTCAAGAACAGAGGCCTCCACTTTCTTTATTATACCTCCTTTCGTAATCATGATAATAGAAGATTTGTCCACATCTTTTGTCTTGGGAAAAACCAAAGCCGAAGTAACTCTTTCGCCTTCCGATATCGGCAAGAAGTTAAAAATGGATTTTCCTTTAGTGGCCTTTTTCCCTTCGGGAATATCATACATTCTTGTCGGATAAGCTTTGCCTTTGTCGGTAAAGAAAATTATTCTGTCGTGAGTATTGGCCGTCATAAACATATCCACAAAATCCTCTTCTTTGGTATTGATATCCACCACACCCACTCCCCCTCTGTTTTGTGAACGATAAGCTTCCGGTGAGATACGCTTTACATAGCCACCTCGAGTCAAAACCATTACGGCTTCCGCTTCCGGCACCAAATCGTCCATAGACATGATTTTTGCGGCATGAGAGATTACTTTCGTTTTTCTTTCATCGCCGAATTTTTTTCTCGTTTCTATTGTTTCTTCTTTTACTACTTTGAGAATCTTCTTGGGATCGGCCAAAAGAGCGCGTAATTCCTTTATGAGAAGCATTTTTTCTTTAAGCTCATCCTCTATTTTTTTTCTCTCAAGACCTGCCAAAGTCTGAAGGCGCATTTCCAAAATAGCCGTGGCCTGTTTATCGCTGAAACTAAATTTCTTCACCAAATCTTTATGGGCCGATTCTTTGTCGTCTGCCGCTCGAATGGTTTTGATAACGGCATCAATAAAGTCAATGGCTTTTTTCAGCCCTTCCAAAATATGGGCTCTGTCTAGGGCTTTATTTAAATCAAACTGGGCGCGTCGTTCCACCACGACTTTTCTGTGAATAATAAAATATTCCAGAATTTCCTTGAGACGCAAGAGTTGCGGCTGGATGCCATCCACCAAAGCGATCATATTGAAATGAAAAGTTTTTTCCATTTCGGTGCGCTTGTATAAATTATTCAAAATACCTTGGGGATTTACGCCCGGCTTTAAGTCTATGGCTATCCGCAGGCCGTCTTTATCCGATTCATCGCGAATATCTTTGATGCCTTCCACTTTTTTCTCTCTTACCAGTTCGGCCATCTGGATTATCAGTTCGGATTTATTCACCTGATAGGGAATTGATGAAATGATGATTTGATAACCGCCGTTTTTCATTTCCTCCACTTCAGATTCTCCGCGCATCACCACTCCGCCTTTGCCGGAAGCGTAAGCATGGTGGATATCTTCTTTGCTATAGATTATGCCTCCGGTTGGAAAATCAGGCCCTTTGACAAACTGCATCAAATCCTCGGTTGAGGCATCAGGATTTTCTATAAGGTAAGAGATGGCGTCCAAAAGTTCTCCCAAATTATGCGGAGGCACGGAAGTAGCCATACCCACGGCGATTCCGAGTGAGCCATTCATTAAAAGCTGCGGCACCGTGCTCGGCAAAACAATCGGTTCTTTAAGACGGCTGTCGTAATTAGGGATGAAATTCACGGTATCTTTTTCTATGTCTTGAAGCATCGCTTCGGCAATGGCCGACATTCTCGCTTCCGTATAACGAGCGGCCGCCGGCGGATCCCCGTCGACGCTGCCAAAATTTCCTTGACCGTCCACCAATGTGTAGCGCATATTAAAATCTTGCGCTAGGCGAGCCATGGCGTCATAAACCGGGCCATCGCCGTGAGGATGATATTTACCCAAAGTATCTCCAACCACCGTGGCGGATTTTCTAAACCTCGCTCCGTGAGTAAGACCGGCTTCATGCATGGTATAGAGAATACGGCGATGTACAGGCTTTAATCCGTCGCGGACATCAGGCAGAGCGCGGGAAACAATGACCGACATGGCATAATCCAAATAAGACCGACGCATTTCCTCGGCAATGTCGTTTAAAACTATTTTTTGTTTGGGAATTATGAGTTCTTTTTCTGGTTCTCCTCCCTTTGATGATTTCTTTGGTTTTTCCGCCATATCTGTTTACAAGAAAATTACAATTTTAATTTTTTACAAACGCTGTTTATTTTTTTTCTAAATTATACCCCAAAAACTTTTATTCACTTTCTGAGTATCAAAGCGGTCATATCCTTTATGTCCGCATACGCCGTTTGAAACATCTCCTTGGCGGAAGCAAACGGTCCGGACACTTCTTTGCTTATTTTCTCTATTTCAGTAATTTGGTTATCTTTTTCTTCTTCGCTTGGCGAAACACTAAACCATACCAAAATTATAAAAACCGTTCCAAAAAGAGCCATTCCCAGAGAAGCAAGGTTCTTGAAACTTTCTGGTTTTTCTCTTATTTTTTCTATTTTATCAATTAAAGACATGACGACAAAACAACCACTTCGGCCTCCGTCTTTGCCGACAGGTCTTTCTTTTTTATGGTTAATTTTTCCACCGACTTCACCTCGCCCGCGCGACTGAATTCTTTTACAAACTCTTTGAGCGGATCTCTTGTTTTCCCCGGACCGGCGTCATATCTCATGGGAATTACTATTTTTGGCTCCAATTGAACGGCGATTTTAGAGGCTGTCTGCGGATCCATCACTGTTTCCCCGCCCACAGGCAAAAAAAGAATGTCCGGCTCCCCTATTTTTTCTATCGCTTCCCTGCCCAATGTTTTCTCTCCAAAATCTCCCATGTGGCAAAGAGTGATGTCTTCCATAGTGAAAGTATAGATAGTGTTTCGGCCGTGCTTCTCCCCTCTTTCATTATCGTGAAAAGAAGAAATGCCTTGAATGGGAATTCCGCTTATTTCGTATTCCCCCGGTCCGTCAATCAAAACCGGCGATTCTTCTTCGCCTTTGCCAGAGATATTTGACACCCCGTTTGCCTCGCTGTGGTTGTGGCTGGTCAAAACCACATTAGCCTGAAAACGAGGCGATTTAAAATCGGATTCTTTGGAAGGCGGGTCAAAAACAAAAACGGTCTCCCCCACCTGCACTTTAAAACACCCAGCACCGTAATAAGTGATTACCATATGAGTGCTTTAATTATAACATATTAAAAATCAAAAAACCAACAAAATCTTTGACAAAATTATAACTATATACTAGAGATATATGCAGGTGGTGCTGGTGATTTTTTACTGGAGACGTTTGATTTTAATTTACCTGGACGGTTTATAACCCCAGCACCACCAACCCTTACGCGGATGGGAGATTTATTGGCCTCATGTCATTATGAACATTGTTCTTCCCGCCCGCGCGA
>CAYJQX010000011.1:0-11877 GCA_964372755.1 uncultured Candidatus Saccharibacteria bacterium | reverse complement strand
TCGAAAGTATCTCGACGCCGGAATGGCTCTCGTCATCCTCACACTCATCACCTTCAAGTGATTCGGGGCCTTGCCGCAAGCGGAGGCCCTTGTTTTTTGAAAGAACTATTTTGTGCGTGCTTCGATCGAATTTGTATTCCGCCAAAAAACTTGAAATTGTTAACACTCTCGGCTTTTTAATTCATTTTACCGACCCGATTAGTTTAGGTCCTACAGAGCGAGTCGTGGTTGTATTCTACAGTTAAATGATGTTATACTCGGTTGAGACAGAATCGTGTTCATTACTCATATTAAATAAAACTCTTGTCAGAAGGAGGGTCGTCTGTGTTGAACAAAATCCCTATCTCACGGTGGTCGGACGAACGAGTGATAAAAGAAGGACAAGCGCTTCGAATTGCCTATAAACTCAAACACACCTTACGTTATAACACTAATCGCGATTTGACAGTGCACAGCGAGTCGGTAGCGGAGCATAAATTCGCACTATTCTTCTTATCGGAGTACTTTCTACCACTTGAAGATCCAGCTGGAAAACTTAATTATCGAGTAGTCCATCAGATTATTCTCTATCATGATTTCCCGGAAATAATACACGGTGATGTGCCATATGTCTTAAAAACAGCAGCACACAAGGAACAAGAACGAGTGGATGCAATAGTAGTGTTTGATTCTCTCCCCTCGTCAATACGACAACTTGCCCGAGAGAGTTGGGAAATGTATGAGCAACGGGAAAGTCCGGAGGCTTTGTTTGTCTACGCTTTAGATAAGATTGAGCCTCTTTTCGAATTATTCGATCCTGTCAATGAACAAACACCCAAACGATTACATCAGACTTATGAGTCACATATAGAAATAAAACTGGCAGCAACGCAAAACTACCCTTGTATGCACAAGTTTGTAGAAGTGATGAGCGAAGACATGCTTAGACGAGGGGTGTTCTGGAAAGAAAAAGAAGATTAGTAAAGGACTGGAAAGGGTACTTATAAGTACCCTTTCTTATTTTTGTAAAAATCCAGCATTATCTTTCCCTACAGGTCAGACCTGTGAGGAAAGATTTAAGTCCGGATCAAGGAACCATTCAGATATTTTGTTAATACTGCCAGATTCTATATTTGTACGTTGTTAAACACCGAGTGTTTGACAACATACAAAGACATTTCCCTCGACAACAATAAATTTTATTATAAAAATTTTCAAAACAGATTCCTATAAAATCCCACATTTCGCTTAGCTTTACATAGGTCATGAAGTGATGTAAGATTCTGCGTTAGATGTTCCCCAAAAACCCGAAAGGAGGTGATTCAAAATGAAAACAGCAGTCCAAAAAAAAGACCCAGAGATCCGATGGTATTTCCCAATATGGCACCATCATCATAGTTCCAAGATGAAGGTCAGAAGATTTGACCAAAATTGGCGTATTCTCGTTATCGCTGGCAGTGCCGCGAGTGTGAGAATTACGCGCGTAGCCACTACGGTGGATGAGGGATGGTACGTAGATTGGGAAGTTGTCCATAGCCAACAGTGCAAGGCAAACGGTCGCGTCATTTTCACATCCGACGAGTTGCAAGCAGCTTTCGGCTTATCAGACAACTCCGGAACATACGGCGACTGGCTCATTAGTCGATTTGGCGCCGAATCCGCCGAGCAGGGAAAATATATCCGTTGGAAAGATTTTCTCAACATTCCCTGTCCCGGCACCGGACATGATGGCGACCCGAATGTCTCGATTGAAATTAACGAAGAAATCAAAAGAGCTGTCCAACAGCTCTTTGTATGATAATAGACTCCAATATGGAGCCAATTCACAACTTGAATTGGCTCCATATTATTTTTTAAGAATTGGAAATCGGAATTGGAAATTATTCAAACAAGCATATTTCTTTTTTCATCCAAGAGTTGTATATTTATACTATGGAGAGTTTCTGGCAAGGAATGTCATTCAAAAACGATCTTTCAGTGTGGGACCAAGAAAAGCTGGAGACGTGGCTTAAAGATATTGAAGTAGAGAAACTGACTTCTCAAGACAAAAAAATATGGGAGGAATATAAAAAAATAATTCCCGGAGAAGAGAGCGGCTCTCTCTTTCTGGAGAAAATCCTTGCTCCGTATGCCGAACTTCTCCTTCAGGAATCACGCCTGCTTCAAGAGACTGGGGCTGACAATACGATTAATAAAAATTCGCGTAAATTCCACCATTTTCTGTCCAATAAATATATGATTGATTCTGCCAATACCAAAAATAAGAAGGCTGCTTAAAAACCATGGAATCCCAAAGCCAAGAAGAAATCAAAAATTCACTGCAAAACTTTCAGGATGAGATTTTTGATCTCAAAATGAAAGAGGCTGAAAACATGAAAACCGTCCATTTTACACAGATGGATCCTTACAAACTTACCTCCGAAGACATGTTTTTTTGGCAAAAATTCAAATCCGACAACCTTACGAATCAAGAAATCATAAATTGGAGACACTCTATAGCTACAGACAAAGAAAACAGAAAGGATTCGGACTGGCTGGTTCAATATATTGCAAATAAAATCAGCGGAAGTTTGGACGTTAAGGCTTTTTTTGAAGAAGAGGCTAAGCGCAAAAAAAACAACCCGTCTATTTTTAATTGATTTCTCGTTCTTATCCCTAATTCGACACAAAGTGTTACAATAAGCGAATGGATGTTGTTTCTCATGGTCTCTGGGGCGGAGCTTCTTTTGGTCGAAAATCAAAAAAATATTTTTGGGTGGCTTTCCTTGTTGGCATTTTGCCGGATGTCATCCCCTTCACCTTAGAATTTTTGCGTTTTATTTTTGAATACGACTCGGCCAAAACTTTTACGCCTGAAATTTTTCCTCCCTATGTTTTCATCCTTTACTCTTTGACCCACAGTTTAATTATTTTTTCATCGATTTTTCTTGTCGTTTGGTTTTTGGCAAAAAAACCGTATCTCCCTTTGCTCGCTTGGGGGTTGCATGTTTTAATGGATATTCCCACTCATTCGGATAAATTTTTTCCCACTCCTTTCCTTTGGCCGATTTCGGATTTCACTTTCAACGGCACCTCGTGGGGTACGCCTCTTATATTTTTCGGCAACTGGGGAGCATTAATCCTGATTTATTTGGCCATTTGGCTTTATAGAAAGAAGAGTCATGCTACAATAAAAACATATGAGTAAGTTTTACATTATCCTTGTCGTAATACTTGTTATTTTAGGCCTCGTTTATTGGGGTTATACTCTCTACCCAAAAGGAAAAGACTACAGCATTGCCTACGATATAGTAGGAAGGAACCATATTTTGGAAGATTCTCCTTATCCGGAAAACTACAATTCCAATCCTCCCACTTCCGGAGACCATTATTCCGCACCTGCGCCAAGCGGTTATTATGAAGAATCTCTGCCGGATGAACGCCTGGTTCACAACCTTGAACACGGCGACATTTGGATTTCTTATCGCTCTTCCGTCTCCGAAGAGATTTTAGAAAAACTAAAAAGTTTTGCCGGCGATCCTTTGATTATCATCACCAAAAGAGACGAAAACCCCGCGGATATCGCCCTCGCGTCATGGGGGAGACTCGACACCTTCAACATACAAAATGGCCAGTTGGATACCGAAAGAATACAGAATTTCGTCCTTCGTTATAAAAACAGAGGACCGGAGAACGTCCCCGCCTCCATGAGGGAACAAAAAAAATAAAAAGAAGCATATATCATGGAAGAAGATGAAATTTTTGAAGAAATATCTTTTGATCCATACTCTCATGAGATAGAGTGGCAAACTTATGAGTATGAACATTATGAAAAAACTCCGGATTGGTATTGGGCTCTGGGTATCATCGCCCTAAGCCTTGTTGTCGTCGCTTTTATTTTTAAAAATTTTCTCTTCGCCGTCATTGTTATCATCGGTGCCTTTACCATTGCCATTTATGCCTCCCGCCATCCAGAAATTGTTGATGTTATTCTTTCCCCAAGAGGAGTAAAAATAAAAAATAGAGTGTTTCCGTATCAAAATATCAAATCATTTTGGATAGAATACGATCCTCCCCACAGAAAAGAATTGATAATTGAATCGGATAGACTGGCTTTGCCGAAAATAAACATTCATTTGGAGGACGTAGACCCCCTTCTCGTTAGAAATTTTCTAAAGCAGTTTATCCGTGAAAAAAGACACGAGGATTCTTTTACCGATACTCTGTTTAAACTGCTCCGCTTTTAAAACTCTGGTTGAGAAATCAAGAGAAAAAAGCTATATTCATCCGGGGATTATAAATAAACGCCCTCGTCGTTCAACGGATAGGACGCAAGCTTGCGGAGCTTGCAATTGAGGTTCGATTCCTCACGAGGGCAAAATCCAAACCTAAAAACACCCATCAGGTGGGTGTTTTTAGGTTTTCTTTGCCACTTTCCTCGCAACGAGGGATTTTCTGCGAGCGGCGGTGCTTTTTTTCAAAACCCCCGCTTTTACAGCTTTGTCTATAGCTTTATAGGTCTGCGCCAAAGTTTCCACTTTCACACTTTTTATAGCATCCTTCATCACTTTTTTCCGGCGGTTATTAGCCGTTTTGCGTTTTATGGATTGGCGGAGGGCTTTTTTGGCTGATTTGGTAATAGGCATAACAGGACAAACTCTATCATAAGTTCCCCAAAACTCAAGTCCTCCACTCAAAAACATTATGTGTTATACTTTTATTTACCATGATTGCATATGTCAGTGGCAATATTATCTTTCGGGGAGACCGTTTTTTAATAATAGAGACAGGCGGTATAGGCTACAAAGTTTTTGTGACTCCCGATGAAATCAAAAGTTCTTCGGGTAAAAAAACTGTCGCTCTTTGGACTAGGCATCATATCAGAGAGGATTCTCAGGAGCTTTATGGATTTTCAGAAACGGAGGATTTGAATTTTTTTGAGCTTTTAATCCAAATATCCGGGATCGGGCCAAAATCAGCCTTAGGAATAATTTCCATTGCTCCTCCGGAAACTCTTCGCAAGGCTGTTGCCTCGGGAGACAGCTCTTATCTCACCAAAGTTTCCGGCATTGGAAGGAAAACTGCCGATAAAATAATTTTGGAATTAAAAGACAAAGTTTTCAGTTTGGAAAACGAGGGCGACCAATCCGCCCTAAAAGAGGAAGGCGATACTCTTGAAGCTTTGAAATCCTTGGGTTACTCTTTGCGGGAAGCTCGAGAAGCTCTGCGTCAAGTGCCTGAATCGGCCGTCACGACAAGTGAAAAAATAAAATCAGCTCTTCGCTTTCTAAACAAAAAATAATTCTAATTTCAAAATGAAATTTTTCGTCTGGATAAAAATATTTTTTGGATACTTGCTAAAAGTATTAAGACCTTCCTATCATTTTTCTCTGGCTTTGCTGGCCGGAATTTTTTATTGGTTCCCATCAAAAAAAATATTTCTAATAGGTGTTACGGGCACCAAAGGAAAAACTACCACCGTAGAAATAATAAACGCGATTCTTGAGGAAGCCGGCGAAAAAACCGCCTTGTCTTCCTCGTTGCGCTTCAAAATAGGAAAAGAGAGTGAGAAAAATCAAAAAAAGATGACTATGCCGGGGAGGTTTTTTCTCCAACACTTCCTCCACAGAGCAGTTAAAGCGAATTGTCGATACGCCATTGTTGAAATGACTTCCGAGGGGGCTTCTCAATACAGACACGCTTTTCTTTCTATTAATGCCGTGGTTTTTACTAACTTGGCTCCAGAACATATTGAATCTCACGGTTCTTTTGAAAAATATCGTTTAGCCAAACTCAAAATATTCAAGCAATTGGAGCGTTCAAGAAAAAAACCCCGTATTATTGTTGCCAACGAGGATGATCCCAACGCGCGCTACTTTCTAGATTTCAGGGTAGAGGAAAAAAAAGTTTTTGGATTATCTTTGGCCAAACCATACAGAATAAAAAGCTCCGGCTTGGAATTCACTTTTGAAAATGAAAAAATTATCTCTCCCCTTTCTGGAGAATTTAATCTTTTAAATATCTTGGCCTCTGCCGTTCTCGCGCGAGCAATTTATATAAATACAGAAACAATAAAAAAGACAGTAGAAAAATTTTCTGGAGTTGAAGGCCGAGTAGAAAAAATAGAGTTGGGAAAAGAAGATCCCTTGCACTCAAAGCAAGACTTTTCCGTTATCGTGGATTATGCCCACACGCCGGATTCTCTGGAGAAAATATATGAGGTTTTTCAGTCTTCAAGAAGAATCTGTGTTTTGGGTTCATGCGGAGGAGGACGCGATAAATGGAAAAGGCCGGAACTGGGCCGGATCGCCGCCAAACATTGTGACGAAATAATTTTAACCAACGAAGATCCTTATGACGAAGATCCGAAAGGGATTATCCTTGATATTGCAAAAGGAATGCCCGAAGAGAAAGATTATGAAATATGCGTCGATAGAAAAGAAGCGGTAGAAAAAGCGATCTTGAGGGCCAAGACCGGAGACACTGTCATTATTACCGGCAAGGGATCAGAGCCTTGGCTTATGGGGCCGAGTGGCACAAAAATAGCCTGGGATGACAGGCAAGTAGCAAGAGGAGCGATAGCAAAGAAGCTGACCGACACCAATACGCGAATTGATGCGAATGACACAAATGGTATTAAAGTCTAGCTTCTTCCATTCGCGACATTCGCGCGTATTATTTGTGTATTAGTGTCGTTATAATCCAGATGCCTGAATTACCAGAAGTCCAAACAGTAGTTAATCACCTACAAAAAATTCTTCCGGGAATATCCATAAAGGATGTCTGGACGAATACGCCGAAACTAATAAAAACCTCGGGGAGCTTTTTGTCTTTTAAGAAAAAAATAGCCGGGAAAAAAACTTTGACGCTTGAGAGGAAAGCCAAAAACATCTTCATTCATCTCTCTCGAGGACTCACTTTGGTGATTCATCAAAAGATGACCGGCCATCTTCTCTATGGCATTTGGCAAAAGAAAAATAATAATTGGACAAGCCCTCAAGCGGGACCCATGAGAGACGATCCGCACAACCGCTTTATTCGTCTTATCTTTTTTCTCTCAAACGGCAAGATGCTCGCTCTCTGTGATATGAGAAAGTTCGCCAAAGTAATGCTGGTAGAAACACCTCTTCTTTTCAAACACAAGGACTTTTCCTCTCTTGGAATAGACGCCCTTGATAAAAAATTAACGGCTAAAGAATTTGAAAGAATTATTAAATCCAAAAAAATCAAAATTAAACAGGTGTTGTTGGATCAAACAATAATCTCCGGCATTGGGAATATTTACGCAGATGAAACTCTATGCGAGGCCGGCATTCATCCAGCCGAAAAACCTCAAAATATCTCTTCTTCTAAAATACATGCTCTATATAAATCTATTAGAAAAATACTCCCTCTTGCCATAAAACACGGTGGAAGTTCCGATGTGGATTTCAGAAATCCTTCCGGAGAAAAGGGACGATATCAAGAAAAACATAAGGTTTACCGTAGGACGGGTTTACCTTGTCTAAAAAAAGACGGTGGAAAAATTACTCGCATTGTCATAGGAGGACGAGGCACTCATTTCTGTCCCATCCACCAAAAGCTTATTCATTGATAAACTTTTATCTTTCCTTTTTTAGTCTTATATTGTTTATATGAGCGAAGCGGTAAAAGACCTCATCTGGATATTTGTTATTGTGATAATTTTGGGCCTTGTTTGGTTTGCTACCGGCGGACCTTTAAGCAAAGACTCTTGGAGCGGGCCATTTCTTGAAAATCCTCTGGGAGGAAACATTCAAAGAATTCAAAGTGAAACCCCGGGCTTGTCGGAGGAGGAAAATTCTGATGAACCGACGAAAGGAAGTGCCAAAGAAAACAGTGAAGATTTTTTGCCTAAAAATCTAAACTCTGTTTATGAATCAAAGATTCGGTTTAGATCTTATAATCGGGCCAGAGATGGCAATCCTGCTAAGGAATATGTCGCCATAGAAGCTTTAGGGAGAAACCCCGAGCCTATCAATATCTCCGGCTGGACTTTATCAAACTCCAGTAACGAAAATTATAAAATCGGCACAGCCACGAGATTGCCTATACCGGGACGGGAGGTCGGCACCGAAGCGATTGTTTTAAAACCCGGAGAAAAAATTTATCTGATTACCGGACGAAGTCCCATCGCTCAAAATTTTCTTTCAAATAAATGCGTTGGGTATCTCGACCAGCAAAATGTTTTTACCCCGTCTCTTAGCAACAACTGCCCTCTTGCAGAAGACGAAAATATCGTTAAATCTTTTAAGAATAATCAGTGTCTTGATTTTATTGAGAGTATTTCCAGATGCACCTCGCCAAACATTCCGGTTTACCTTACTTCCCAATCAGAATGCCAGAGCTTTATTTCTCAGTCGTTAAATTACAATGGCTGTATAAACAATCATAGAAATGATTCCGATTTTTTTGAAAAAGAATGGCATGCCTATTTCAATAGAGACAAAGAAATATGGGCAAACAGGAGAGAAACTATTACTCTGAAAGACAACGAGGGAAAAATCGTTGACTCTGTGTCTTATTAACTTATAATTAAATCCTAATGGTAAGCCTATTTCCTTTCTTTTTTGTTTTTTCCGCCGTCGCGCCGGTGATTTTAAGAATTGCTCTCGCTTTAGTATTTTTGTTTGAAGCAAAATCGGAAATAAAAAAGACGCCGAAAAAAGAAAAAGTTTTAGGGGGGTTAAAAATAGTCTGTGGAATTATGCTTCTTATCGGGTTTCTAACCCAGCTTGGCGCTCTCTTTGCTTTATCTATCGGCCTCTATGAATTTATGACAACAGAAAAAAAGGACTGGCGAAAGACTATTTTCATTGTTGGTATTTCTCTGGCGATCCTTCTCCTCGGTCCCGGCTTATGGGCGATAGATTTGCCGTTTTAAGAACATACCAATAAGATACGCTTAGATAAAGACCTATGGTACTCTACGCCTTGTGGGTGTTGTGCTTCAGGCTAGAATTCACCCAAAAACAGTTGACAGGTAGCCTATAGTTTGCTATACCCATATTGGCTAAACGTTCTTTACTAATTTGTCAAAATCAGTCTAAAGGAGGTCGTGATGCAAACGAACAAAGGTAATGAAGAGCTTAACAATCTATTCAAGGAACAGGAAGAACTTGATCTACGACGAGCTAAAATCCTCAAGAAAAAGATAGAGAAACTCTCTCAACAAATCACCAACGGCGCGACAGAGGAAGTCACCCATCTTCGGACAATACTCGGAGTAGCCAAAGAGAAGTTGATGGAACAAAATATTCTGCTTCAGCAACTCACCGCTCCTCCGCTTGTGCTGGCGTTCGTTCTGCGCGTGGATGCAGTTGCTCGCCAAATCAATTTCGAAGTTGGGATGAAAGTTCGGGTTGTTCCAAATGCACCCGACAGCGAACACAAAGGCGAGGTCGGGAAAATCACTCAAGCTGCTAACAACCAAGGAGAAATCTGGGTCCGATTTAGCAACGGCGACAACGAGAGGTTTTTCACCGGCAGCTTTCCCGTAGGCCTCGAGATCATAGATAATCCCGAACCGAAAATAGAGGATTTCCAGATTGGAGTTCGAGTCAAAATCATCGACAAGAACTACGACGGGCTAAGCAATTATGTTGGGGAAACCGGCAATATTGTTGAAATCCATGACAATCCGAAGTTCCGAGGCTGGCGCAGAGTGGAAACCTCGGATGGAGAAAACGCACACTGGTATTGGATCGGCATGTTGTATCCTTCCGTCGAAGTCGAACTGGAAAATAATTTCTCCGACACCGCTCTTGTTCTTCATGAAGGCAAGCAAATAGAAGTCGAATTACCATCCGATAAGGAGATCAAGCCCGGCGACACAGTCAAATTGTCCATGCAGACCATGCAGATCGTCGACGTCGCAGAACCCGTTTACGCTGGAGAAATCTCCATCGTTCGGCGGGTCATTGACGACAAGACGAGCGAGGTCGAGCACAACGGAGCAATCCGAGTGGTGCTCAATGGCAAACTACCCAACAAGCCGGAAACCGGCGACCGAGTGGTGCTTGATTCCAACGCACTGCTCATCAATATGAACCTCGGCAAGGAAGACGAGCGCTTCTCATTCACGGCGGCAACCAATGTCGCATGGGAAGACATCGGCGGTTTGGTGGAAGCCAAAAAGCAGATGATCGAAGCGATCGAACTTCCGTTCCGTTACCCCGACATTTACAAGCACTACGGTAAGAAACCCATCAAGGGTGTCCTGCTATACGGACCTCCGGGATGCGGTAAGACCATGCTCGGCAAGGCGGCCGCTACGGCACTCGCCAATCTTCACAGTGGCAACTCCGCTCCCTCAAGCTTCATCTACGTCAAAGGTCCGGAAATTCTGGACCGGTTCGTGGGTGTGGCCGAGGCGACCATTCGGCAGATCTTCCAGCGTTCGCGTAAGCACAAAGAGACGCACGGCTACCCGGCGGTGATTTTCATCGACGAGGCCGACGCCATCCTCGGCAAGCGCGGCATGGGCATCAGCTCCGATATCGAGCGCACTATCGTCCCAGCCTTTTTGGCAGAGATGGACGGACTCGAAGAGACGGGTGCAATCGTTCTTTTGGCCACCAACCGGGCAGATATTCTAGATCCGGCCGTGACCAGAGATGGACGCGTTGACCGCAAGGTCAAAGTGACGCGCCCCGATCTCAACGCTTCAAAAGACATCTTCCAGCTCTACCTCAAGTCGGTGCCGCTTTACAACGACTACACGCGAGAGGAGCTTTCGGATGTCGCAGCGCTCGAGATGTTCTCGGAAAAGCGTGTCCTGTATTCGATCCAGCTCAAAGGCAACCACAAAGGCCAGAGCCGGAACTTTACGCTCGGGCACTTGGCAAGTGGCGCCATGGTGGCTGGCATCGTCGATCAGGCGACTTCAATCGCTCTGCATCGCGACATCTCATCGGGCAAGCCTCAAGGTATGTCCAAGGATGATTTGATGCAGGCCGTGGAGTGCACTTTCCAGCAGAACTTCGATCTCAACCACAATGACGAGATGGCGGACTTCGTTCACGATTTCCGCGATGACGTCATTGGCATTCGCAAGCTTCGGCAAGGCATCGGAGCGGCTACGGTCAATTAGGAGGACATCATGCCACAATTCGATTTGAAAAAACCGAAGACGCAACGTCCGACGAATGGCAACGGCTACGCGCCATTCGACCTGAAAGACATGAGTCAGCAGGTTCCAGAAGTTGACGACCTCTTAGGTGAGATCGATCAGCTTCTGGCGAAGACCATGCCGAAGAAACAAGATCGTTGTGGCTGCTAAGGAGATAGCCATGAATTGGCAACAGCTGTTTATGATACTCATCCTGGCCCTGCCAGTCTCGGCCATCACGCTCACGATCACCAGAAGCTCTCTCTTCGAACGTCCGCGCGAGTGGATGCTCGAGAAAAACGAATGGTTTGGGAAGTTGGTAACGTGCCCGTATTGCACTAGTCACTGGGTGAGCTTCGCTCTTGTAGTGTGGTATCAACCAAGAATGTTGCAGTCGTGGTTGCCGGTTGACCTCATCATTTCGACTTTCGCCGTCGTGGCGCTCGCTATGCCCATCTCCTTCGTGATTCTGTGTTCCTTCAAGAACATGGCGCTACTGGAGGAAGATCCCGAGAAAGAACAGCTCCGTGCCGCTTTGCAAAAAGCTCACGAACTGCTCGCTCGACAGGCCACTTGACCTGATTTTAGACAAATAAGCCCCTTGCTGGATTCGTCCGACAAGGGGTTTTGTATCTATATATAATATATTATTAAAAACCTCCAATAGTGGAGGTTTTTAATCTTTATGCGTCTAGAAGGGGCCATGGATTCGGTCACAAATAATTTTCCTGACGGAAAATTTCCTCGACCCCGCCTCGCCTGTTTTGCGTGCTCGCAAAACATGGCTCCGG
>CAYJQX010000010.1:0-15920 GCA_964372755.1 uncultured Candidatus Saccharibacteria bacterium | reverse complement strand
GTGGGAGGCTTTGAAGCTTCGTTTTCGGGCGAAGTGGAGCCGACAGTGAAATACCACTCTTTTAAGACTTAAATTCTAACCATTCTCGAAAAACGGGAATGAGACAGTGCCTGGCGGGTAGTTTAATTGGGGCGATTTCCTTAACGCGAGCGGATTTAGACTCCGTCGAACTCGCAAGGGGGACCTTTACGCGTAAGCGTAATTGAATAACTTGGCTATATGCTGGAAGATCCGAGTATTTGGCACTACTTTTATAAAAAGTAAAAATGTGTCCAACGTAATCGTAGTTTGAAAATTCAACGATTGACGGACAATCAGCAGGGAACCTTTCGTAAAGCGAAAGGACACCTCAGAGACTAAAAGCCGAGCTCCCGATTTAATATCGGGATGATGATATAGTCCGACCTTTATGGCGACATAAAGTTCGGCTTAATAAATAAGCTGAAACTCAAAAAATGAACAATAAATCAATCAGAGAACTCAAGAAAAAACTAAAGTTGAGCAAAATCCAAAAAGAAATAATCGTTGGGTTATTATTAGGGGACGGACACTTAGAAACACAGAATGGAGGCAAAACTTATAGACTAAAAGTTGAACATTCAATCAGACAAAAAGATTATACAGAGTGGTTGTGTGAAGTTTTTAAAAATTGGGTACCTGGAAACATTTATTTCAAGAAAAGGCTAAACGGGAAAAACAGCGTCGGCTTTACGACGTATTCCCAAGGAAGTTTTAGATTTTTTGGTCAACAGTTCTACAAAGATGGAAAAAAAACTGTGCCCAAAATAATCGGTAAACTATTGAGCCCGATTGGACTAGCAGTGTGGTTTATGGACGATGGTTCGCTAAAATCTTCAAAACACAGGGCTTACGTACTTCACACTTTAGGTTATCTGAAGGAGGATATAATTCTTATGCAAGGCGCGTTGAGTAATTTGTTTGATATTAAAACAATTGTACATAAACAAGGAGATAAATGGAGAATTTATATCCCAACAGAATCCGCCCAAAAGTTTGAAGCGATTATAAATCCTTATTTGAAGATGTTTACATCCATGAATCACAAATTGAGTAACAAAATGCCTAAAAAGTAACGGAGGAGTCTATTAAGGTTAGCTAGGCGTGGATGGAAACCATGCCGATAGTGCAATGGCATAAGCTAGCTTGATTGCAAGGCGGACATGCCGAGCAGGGCGGAAACGCGAGCATAGTGAACCGACCATACGCTTTAGAGGCGGTGGAAGATTAACGGATAAAAGCTACCCCGGGGATAACAGGCTAGTAGTGCCCAAGAGTCCATATCGACGGCACTGTTCGGCACCTCGATGTCGGCTCATCCTATCCTGGGGCTGGAGAAAACATACCTTCTCTCCCAAACGGAAACGTTTGGGTAACAAACAAGCTCAAAACGGTGAAGGCCTATTCATGAGATCATGCGGAGTTTCCCTGCCAGGTCCCAGGTTTGATATAATCAAACGCATGAAGGCTAACGCCGTGGGAAAGATGGATATTGAAGTCAGAAGAGCATATCTTGCTGGTTTAGTTGATGGTGATGGATGCATTATGGCAACCATCGAACATCATAAAGAGAAAAAATTTGGTTTTCGAGTACGGGTTGAGTTTAAACTCACCCAAAAAGATAATCAAATACTTAAAAGTTTTGCCCGAAAGTTTAAAATGGGTCGCGTGGTTTGTAATAGAAAAAAAGAAACCGCGAACGCGACTTACGACTGGATTGTAAGGGACAAAAACGATGTTGTTAAAATTCTGGAATTTATTAAGCCGTACAGTCGGCTGAAGAAGAAACAGGTTTTAATAGCGCTAAAGATTTTACAAAAATCTATTCTCAAACCAGAAGATCTTATAAAAAGTGCAAATTTGGCAGATACATTGTCCAGTTTAAATGTTCGATCAAAAAATCGACGTAAAAACTTTGCGACAATGATCAAAATACCCATCTCCCCTAACGACTGATCCCCGCCTGTGGCGGGGTGAGATATGCCTCGTTAAGTCGAGGGTATCACACGGCTTGCACCTAATTCCTCTTTGGTGACAAAGAGCGAGATGGTGATGGAATAGTCTGATACTTGCGGTAACGCAAGATAACAAATAAGAGGTCCCAAGGGTTTGGCTGTTCGCCAATTAAAAGGATACGCGAGCTGGGTTCAAACCGTCAAAAGCGGCGGCTCCCAACGGCAACGTTGGGATGACAAGCTAACTCATATCGGTGAAGTCCTAAACATATATTGAACCACTAACATGTTCAACCTGTCGTATGTTAGGATAATACCGAGGGAAGTTGTTTATGTCTAAAAAAATTTCTTCAACACAAAAGGCTTATTTAGCTGGATTTTTAGATGGAGACGGAAGTATCTATGTGAGGATAAAACCTAATAATACATATAAATATGGATTTCAGGTAGCTCCTTACATAGTTTGATTTCAATCAAAGCAAAATAACAAAAATTTTGAGAGGTTATGTCTTCTAATAAAAGATTTTGGTTATCTTAGGGAAAGAAAAGATGGTATCTTGGAATTTATAGTAGGACGTAAGGAAAGCATAATTGTTTTTCTAAAAATGATTGCCCCTTATCTTTTACTAAAGAAAAGACAGGCTAAACTTATGCTCAAGATACTAAATCAAAAAGATAAAGTTGAGAATGAAAAAGATTTTGCTAAATTAGCTCAGTTGATAGAAAAATTTAGAGTTATAAATTACTCTAAAACAAGAAAAAGACTTAAATTAACCCCGTAGAGACTTTCCAGATTTTTTCTGGAAGATTCTTGACTTATAAAGCCAAGAATAACACGTTAGCCCCCTGTCGAATGACAGGGTGATGGTATAGTCCGATCCTACAGTAATGTAGAAAAATTTTAGCGCAAGACAGGTTGGTCTCCTATCTACTGCAGGCGTATTGATTCTTGAGGAGAGTTGTCCTTTGTACGAGAGGATCAGGATGAACTAACCTCTGGTCTACCTGCTGTCCCGCCAGGGGCACCGCAGGGTAGCTAAGTTGGGAACGGATAACCGCTGAAAGCATCTAAGCGGGAAGCCAACTCCAAGATTAGGAATCTTAAGGGTCCTCGGAGATGACGAGGTTGATAGGCACTAGGTGTAAGCTCAGTAATGAGTTCAGCCGAGGTGTACTAATACCCACATGCATCCTGTTAGGAATCGTGCAAATCTTTTATGGAAATGCTTTTTGTTTTTCCTACTTATTCAAAAATTGTCAATTCAATTTATTAGATACCTTTGTTAGACACCGAGTGTCTAACAAATAATAAAGTCTAATAAGAGAGGATATTTATTTAAAATCGGGGATTTCGTTCTGGTGGTTTGTCGCCGTGGTCCCACCCGTTCCCATTCCGAACACGGAAGTGAAAAACGGTAGAGCTGATGATACTCTTTTTGGGGAAAGTAGGTAACCGCCAGAACGAAGTTCCCGATAACAAAACCATCCCGTATATGCGGGGTGGTTTTGTTTATTTGATGAGTCAAATTTGAAGATGATTGACATCAAGCGTAATTAATGCATAATACACTGGCCGGTTCTTTGTTGTTCACATTTATCTTTTTCAATCAAAAGGAAAAGGATGGTGAAAGATGATTAAAATATTGATTGTCTTACTTACCTTTTTTATTTTTCCCTTTCAGGTGGTAAAAGCCCAAGGGGTCGAATCAAAGATAATTCTCTCGGAAACTAGTGGTAAACCAGGGGAAGTCGTGGAGATTAATATCTCCTTGGTTGTGCCGGATTCAATGGTTGGCGGACAGTTTGAAGTTGAAAAGTCCGTAGGAATCGCCGAGTTTATCAGAATAGAAAACTTTCTCCCAAAATCTTTTTATTTTGTCTCATGGGGAGAAATTGTTCTTTTTGTAAACATGTTTATGACTGAATACCCCCATCCGTACAATTATCAACCGGTTATGAAGATGTTTTATCGGATTAATCCGGATGCTAAAAAAGGTGATTATGTTAAGATCACCCTAAGGAACAGTGTTTTTGGAAGTCCTGATGGAAACAGAATTGAACACGAGATGATTGGGGGAACTATCTCGGTCAAATAAAGCAAAAAGAGTACCGTCCATAAAAGGGCGGTATTTTATTTTAAAACATTAATTTTTATGTCATGATAAAGGGCGATATGACTTGGGCCCAAAAAAGAAAAATTTTCATCGTTGGTATTATTGCTTTGGCAATAGTAATTCCTGTTTTTTATTTTTCAACCAAAAAACCAGCGCCGACTTGTACGGATAAAATACAAAATGGTGAAGAAGAAGGCATAGACTGTGGCGGACCGGCATGTGAAAAATGTTTGGGGGAAATCAAAGATATTTCTGTCGGGTGGATCAAACCTTTTCTGGTTTCCAAAGGGAAATATGAAGTAGGAGTGTTTATTCAAAATCCAAATGTTTTTGCCGGCCTTGCCTTTCTTCCTTACACGATAAAGCTTTACGATGAAAAAAATGTCTTGGTGGCAGTGAGAGAAGGGAAGACTTTTTTAAATACAGGCGAGAGAACTCTTATTTTTGAACCAAATATTTCTACAGGTGAGAGAATTGCCGACAGGGCAACCATAGACTTCGGCAAAAATCTTAATTGGAAGAGAATAGAAAAAGCAAAACCCAATCTTGCCATTGTGGATAGGAGTTTTGAAAATATCCCTTCACCTATTTTTTCTGTCACTGTTGAAAACAAAGAACTTTTGCCCGTTTATGATGTTTTGGCAACAGCCGCTATCTTTGGCCCGAATGAAAAAGTTTTAGCCGTAAGCTCTACCAACATTTCTTCTATTCCTTCCGGGGAGGCGCGGAAGGCCGTTTTTACCTGGAGAGAACCTTTTTTAGAGGAAACTCTTAAGCAGGAAATTTTTATCAGGGTTCCACAGCTGAAGTAGCCTTATTGTCTGTGTGCAGACCTGGCGGATACTTCTTCTTGCTTGGTTTTGATGCAATATGCGCTCAAATTATTCACACATTGATTGGATTTTAATTATCTCCACTTTGCCTCTTGTGGGTGCGGGGCTTATTACTATGCGTGAGCTAGGCGGGGAAGTGGATTATTTTTTTACTCGCCAGATTATCTGGGCTGTTGTTGGCCTTGCTGTCTTTTTTATTTTCAGTTTGTTTGATTGGCGGTTTTTGAAAAAAGGAGAGTTATTGCTTGTATTTTTTGGCGCCAGCGCGGTTTTACTTTCTCTCCTGCTTTTTTTAAATAAAAGCATTCGGGGTGTTTCAAGTTGGATCGATTTAGGTTTTCTTTCTGTTGAGCCCGTTGATCCCATAAAAATACTTTTGATTCTTATTCTAGCCAAATATTTTTCCCGCCGACATATTCAAATAGCACACATCAAACACATTATTATCTCCGGTTTTTATATGGCGGTGCCATTGTTTTTGGTTTTTCTTCAGCCCGATCTGGGTTCGGCTTTTGTAATTTTTATGATTTGGCTGGGAATGATCATCATTACCGGTGTGAGCAAAAAACATCTGGCCGTGCTTTTCTTGGGCGGTATTTTAGTTATTGCCTCAAGTTGGTTTTTTATTTTAAAGCCATACCAAAAAGATCGATTAACCAGTTTTATAAACCCTTTAAGCGATATAAGAGGCGCTGGTTATAACGCTCTTCAATCTACTATTGCAGTCGGATCCGGTGAAATTTTCGGCAAAGGAATCGGTTATGGGAGCCAAAGTCGCTTGCAATTTTTGCCGGAGCACCAAACGGATTTTATTTTTGCCGCTTTCGCCGAGGAATGGGGTTTTACGGGAGTGATTTTAATTTTTACTTTTTTCGCCATAATTATTTGGCGTATTTCTTGGAACGCTTATCTGGCTCCGAGTAATTTTGAGTCTTTGTTCGGCCTTGGGTTGGTCATTCTCATAACCACTCATTTTGTAATCAACGTGGGGATGAACATTGGCCTATTGCCAATCACAGGACTTAATTTGCCTTTTATGAGCTATGGTGGCACCAATATGCTTACTATTTACGCAGGATTGGGCATGCTTATGGGCATGCGCCGATTTGGCTCGCAGACTATTCGTGAGGACACTACCTTGGAAGTGAACTAGGGGGTAGAACTTCCATCTTTGGCACATTTCTTTGTTGCTTCGCTCCGGTGCTTCCTCGCCATACCTAAGAGTATGTCTCGGTCGCTTCTCGCTCGCGCCTCGAACTGCGCTCAAATCTGGGAGTTCTAACTAAAACTTTATGTCCAACACTAAGTGTTGGACATAAAGTTTATGATTTTCTTTTTATTATCTTATCGCATTTTGCGACTCATCTACAGTGTTATCCTTGATAAAATCAAAGACCATGGCGATGCAAACAAGCCTCGTACATATAATGTCAAACACTCGGTGTTTGACATTAGGTGTTTTCTAAATGGAAAGAGGGATTCGGGATAGGCAAAAAAAGGTTTTTGTTATACATTTAGGACAATCAAATGCAAGACAAAGAGGTAGAGAAGTTAATAAAGAAGGAAGAGAAGAGACAAAAAGAAAACATAGACTTAATTGCCTCGGAGAATTTTGTTTCGCAAGATGTAAGTTACGCGCTGGGATCGGCGTTTGTCAATAAATACGCCGAAGGATATCCGGGCGCGCGGTATTACAAGGGTAACCAAGTCGCTGATGAGATTGAAAATCTTTGTCGCGAACGAGCGCTCAAGTTATTTAAACTTTCATCAAGTAAATGGAGTGTTAATGTTCAGCCTCTTTCCGGTTCACCGGCCAATCTTGCTGTTTATTTTGCGCTCGTTAATCCAGGAGAAAAAATAATGGGGATGTCTTTGGATATGGGAGGGCATTTAACTCACGGACATAAAGTATCGGTCACAGGTAAAGTGTGGAAACAAGTTGCCTATGGCGTAAACAGGGAGACAGAGGTGCTCGATTATGATGAGTTAAAAAATATTGCCGATAGGGAAAAACCAAAACTGATTGTCGCCGGCTATACAGCTTACCCACGCAAAATTGATTTCAAAAAATTTAGAGAGATTGCCGATTCGGTGGGGGCGTATTTAATGGTGGATATGTCGCATTTCGCAGGACTTGTGGCGGGCGGTGCGTATCCAACGCCCTTTCCTTACGCCGATGTTGTAACCACGACAACCCACAAAACTTTGCGTGGCCCACGCTCGGCGATGATTTTTGTGCGAAGCACATCCCGAGCAACGTCGAGGGGCAACATTGATATTGCTACGCTAATTGACCGCGCCTTATTCCCCGGCCTTCAAGGCGGTCCCCATCTAAACCAAATCGCCGGAGTGGCGGTGGCACTCGGTGAAGCGTTAGATCCAAAATTTAAAATTTACGCAAATCAAATTGTAAAAAATGCCAAAGCTCTTGCGGAGGCGTTGAAAAAAAGAGGCTGGCGGATTATCTCTGGTGGCACAGACTCGCATCTGATTCTTGTGGACACTTGGCTAGACGGTAAAGGCATCAGCGGACGCGACGCGGCCGATAAGCTGGAAAAGGCGGGGATTATTGTTAATCAAAACACTATTCCCTTTGACACCCGAAAACCGATGGATCCCTCCGGCATCCGCCTCGGCACCCCGGCTGTCACTACAAGGGGGATGAAAGAGATGGAGATGGTGAAAATTGCCGAGAAAATAAGCCGTATTTTGAAGGATTGACAAAGTCTTTAGAGTGTGATAGTATAGAAAAGGTTAGTTCTGTTCTTTCCTAATCCAACCCACTTTTTTTTGAAAGGAGCGCTTCCATGCGCACTATTGTTTTTTTATTGTTGATGATTTTTGCTGTGCCGGTTATGGCACAGCAAACTCTTCAGGAAAAACTCGCCATTATCCAGGCGAGTGAACTTGTCAAATGGCTCTCGGCTGGGGCTCCCGCCGAGATAGATACCTTATTAAGGGTGTCTATCAAAGGTCAATCTTCGGGTGGCATGATAAGACAACACCCAGTAATCGACCTCATAAAGAAAGCCGACGGAGACACTCTCCGGCTTTCTCTGGAAGAGGTCTCTGAGGCCAAATTTTCCGTAATGCTCTTTTTGATCAAAGGGTATGCGGAAAAGGCCGGGATTCCCTGGAAGGAAACCTGGGGGAAGGGAATGAAAGAGAAGGAGCTGGAAGAGACGGTGGAAAAGGGGCGGAAGCTACTATTTATGGCTACGCCGGCCCTCCCGACGGCCGATCCCTTTGAAAGGATTGGCCCTCCGTAGTACCAGACGCATGTTGCGAGATTGTAAATCTCAAAACATGCGTCTGTTTTTTTATTTTCATACACAATTTTACCTCAACATTACCAATGAGAGACGTCGGATGTCTATCATCTAGTTCATTGCCTATCATTAAACAATAAGAGTGGGGGGTCCTTTTAAGGGTTGAATTATGGACGATCTAATGCTATATTCCTTATCAGGAATCTGTTGTTTTTTGATATGTAGCAATTATTCAATTGCAAGGAGGCCCCCCAATGGTTTACTATTTCAAGTCTAATGAAAAGTTTTTTGCCTTGATGGAAATTGACTATTGGTCAAGAACCAATAGCATTTTTGATGAACACGGCGTGTCTGTCTGTAATGGTATAATGCCAGTAAAAAACCTAGAAACAGAACCCGAGATGATTAGACGTATTATGGGGGAAGTTGAGTTTGTCCCAGAAAGAGATGTTCCCCCGGAAGTAAGGGGTAAGATTTACAATGCCTATCTGGACTGCTTTCCTTACAGGAACCCTAGCTGGTATATCCAGGATTGAGAGGAGTGGCGTGTTGGCGACTGATTCAAAGCCCCGAGGTGGTAACACCGGAGGGCTTTTTATTTTTTTATATAATAAAACACCCGACGTCCTCTGGCGTGGGTGCTTTTTTTGTGAATTTAAAGATCAAGAGTCAACTGATTTTCCTTTAACTGGAACTCTTGATTTTTTATCACTTCCAAAAATATACAATAAGGGTTCCACACCTGACTTGGTATCCCTTTTCGTCCATAGATACCAATCAAATGAGCAATGTGGCCGTTTACTTTTGGTCGCATTGAGAGATCTCCCGTTTGCGCGCGTTTTATCGCGACACGAAAGATTCCCCTGATTCGACTTAATTCTTTTTTGGGTACGGAGATGCGGGGGAGATTTCTTGTTATCCCATCTTTTCCCACGACTTCCCTAGTGCCACTTCCCAGACGTAGCCCTGTTACAAGGGCTCCGCCTTGCGTCGCAACAAAACTGAGAGTTTTTGAAGGGTTTATGTGATAGGATGTTCCTTCCTCTAGAGTTTTGCTTAATGCTCGCAGTATCTCGTGCGTGATTGGTTTTGTCGTCGTCGAAATAGTAAAATCGTCAACGTAGACAGAAAGCCAATAACGGAATGTTCCAAACTCCTTTGTCAGGATCTTATTCATTTTTTGCAATATACCTGCATGGTGCAAAGCAATGTTAAGAAGCATAGGTGAAGTCGGCGCTCCTTGCGGGAGTATCTCACGATACAGTGTAAGATCCAATAAAAGGGCGACAAACTTCTTGAGTATTTCTTTTCCTTTCGTCTGTTCTACCTGATCTTTACTCATTATAAGTTTTCGAAACCAACTTACATCTCTTGCTGGAAAGAGTGTCCCAGCATACTGTCTGTTATTGCACACTCGCTCAAGAATATTTTGCAAAAAAAAGCGCGATGTAGTCGGGAACGCGTCTTGTATATCGAAACGAGCCGTATATATCGGTTTGATCGCCGCATGCATAATCGCATTTGTGATGGGCGACCGATGAGGAAGACATCCATGAAAATGAATCTCATTCTCACCGAGGTCAAACCGGTAAAAAAATCTTTCCAACATCAGTCGCTGAAATTCTTTCAGTTTTTTGCATGGCGCGTGCAATATGCGCACACCGCCGTTTTTCTTGAGTCTTTGCTTTTTGTGATAGACGTCGCGTACTGCACATACCGTATCAACCTCACCTCTTGAACATTGCAAGAGATTGGCCAAGAGCAATTTTTCATCGAGCTCTAGCATCTCTAACCACCTTTTATTTGAATGTTTAAATGGAAAAATAAGGGGTCAGGGGGTCTGTTCAGACCCCCCCTTTTTTTAGTAGAGGTGAAGCTCCGCTTCTTCGGAAACATTCATGGACATCACTATCCGTAAAACATCTACGGCATAGCTCTGGCCTGGTTTTGATCCTGAAAGGGAAAACGCGCCAGCGCGCGGAGCGCGCAACTTCTGCTTAGCGGCGCAAAGCGCCGCTCGGAAGCTAGTACTTGTACCTTTGCACGGCCAGTATTCTAACCGCTGACAAGACTGCTGGTTTTTTCAAAAAACTGACAAAGAACTTAAAACGAGCTTTCGCCCGACCCCTACGGCCAGTATACTAGAGGGCTTTAATCAGTCAAATAAGCTTGTAAAAGTCGGACTTCTACGAACTTCTAGAAATTGCCAAGAAAATAAGTCGAGTTTTACAAGAGGCGGGTGGACAAAGCTTTAATAATGTGACACAGGGGGGCTTTTTGTTTTATGCTCGTTTTTATTTTGACGAATTAGGCAAATTACTTTAGACTAAAAATATGGATAGGAAGTCTAGTATAAAAAATACTCAATTACCGCTTATTGTTGAAAAAGATGAGAAGGGTTTTTATGCTGTTGGATGCCCCGTTTTTGAGGGATGTTACTCTCAAGGAAAGACGCTGGATGAAGCCCTCAAAAACATTAGAGAAGTTATTGACCTTATTTTAGAAGAGAAAGAAAATCGCATTATACTTTCTTCTTATAAACCACAGGAATTAAGTCTGCACGCTATTACTATCTAATTCTTAAGATATGCCGCACATTCCAGTATTGTCTGGCCAAGAACTTGTGCGGATTTTGTCTAAAGTTGGGTATAGTCCGATTCGGCAGAAGGGAAGTCATATCAGACTTTTTTGCCTCGGTAAAAAATCAATCACGATTCCTAATCATAAAGTAATCGGTTCGGGTTTGCTAAAAAAGATATTGTGAGACGTCGATATGTCTGTATCAGAGCTCAAAAAACTAACAAAGGAAAGATGATTATTGACGGCAAAGCCATCGCGGAAGCGATTAAGGAAGATACGAAATACATAATACATAATACAAAAAGGCAATTAAGGCTTGCCATTATTTTAGTTGGGAATGATCCCGTTTCAAAAAAGTTTATTGAGGTAAAACAAAAATTTGCTTCGGATATTGGTGTCGAAACAAAGGGCTATGAATTTGACGAAAAAATTTCAACGAATGAGTTGCGTAAAAAAATCGCGGAGATTTGTCATGATAAAAAAAATACTGGCGTCATTATTCAACTACCTCTTCCCTCGCATGTAAACACGCAATATGTTTTGGATGGCATTCCGCTTGAAAAAGACGTTGATGTGTTGTCGGGAAAGGCTGTTGGTAAATTTGCGACAGGGAAAGGGTCCGCCAGCTGGCGGATGCCCCCTGTTGTTGGAGCAGTCAAAGAGATTTTAGATCGACACAATGTGGAGATAAAGGGTAAAAATGTTGTTGTCCTTGGCGCGGGCAAGCTCGTTGGTGCGCCGGTTGCATCATGGCTTATTCAGCAAGGCGCTACGGTATCCGTACTCAATGAATTTTCCCATAATACAGAATACATATTGCATAATTCAGATATTATTATCTCTGGTGTTGGTAAGTCCGGCATATTAAAAGCAGAAATGGTGAAAGACGGCGTGATTGTAATAGATGCGGGGACAAGCGAATCGGCAGGTAAGTTAATTGGTGATGTTGATCCAAAGGTGGCAGACAAGGCGTCACTTTTTACCCCTGTCCCCGGCGGAGTGGGGCCAATTACCGTGGCAAAACTTTTTGAGAATCTTGTGGTTTTGAACACAAAAAAATCTCCCTCGAAATAAGAATAATCCGAGGGAGATGTCGTTCGTGGAATAGAAAAAAGTTTTTATTTTTGGACGTTTTTTCCTAGTCTTTGTAAAACCGTTGAATTCAATCTACCCTTGCAGGTTCCACAATGAGTGATATGGTTGATGGCAATATCAATTTCTACTTCTTTATCCTCGCAATATGATGCCACTAGGACAATTTCTTCTTGACTAGCAAAATCGTTTACTAGAAATTTTTGTGGCACCTCTGATTGTTCATCCATGACCCACTCCTTATTATGATTGATTTTGGCAAAGACTTATACTCCCTATCTTTTCTACAGTTAGACTTTATACTCTTTTCTTTTTTTTGCAACTTTAAACTTTTTCTGGGGAGATATAGTATTAGAGGATGGACCAACAAATTTTTTCTCTTCTCAATAATTTTTCGGGGCATTCTGTCCCCTTTGATTTTTTCGTTGTTTTTTTTGGTATATATCTCGGGTATTTTTTCTTAGGTTTAGTTATCTACGAAGAGCTCTTTAAAAACAATCCAAAAGAAAAAAGAAGAAACAATTTTGCCTATCTTGTCACAATATTGGCCTCCTCCTCCATTGCTTGGCTTTTGAGTCAGATTATTAACAATTTATATCCAACAGCGAGACCTGATTTAGTCTTGGAAAATGTTGTAAATATCATCGGCCGATCCGGCATGGATTCTTTTCCTTCCGGACACGCCACTTTCTTTTTTGCTCTAGCTTTTCTTTTTTATTCAAACTACAAAAAATATTTTTATCCGGCTCTGTTAATTGCTTTCCTTGTCGGGTTTTACAGAATTGTCGGCGGAGCGCATTGGCCATCTGATATTTTGGGCGGAATTGTTCTGGCTTTTCTTGTGGCTCTTGTTTTGAACCCCATGGTGGAAAAAATCCACCGGCTGTTCAGATAATTTCTCTCTCCGTTGCCTAGAGTGTTTTTTGAAGGTTGCAAAATGTCCTTCAAACCATTATATTGTTTCTCGTGGCTAAGTTTCGTTTTATCTCTCTTATTATTTTAATATGCGCTTCTGCTGTCGGTTTTTTTGCTTCGGCGCATTTGCTCAAACCAAACGCTTTTTACAGTTTGCCTTATAAACTCGGGCTCGATTTACAAGGCGGAGTGCATCTTGTTTATGAAGCTGATACAAGCGCGGTATCGTCTCCTGACGTTTCTGAAGCCATGAACGGTCTAAGAGATGTCATTGAAAGGAGAGTGAACCTTTTTGGGGTTGGAGAACCTCTTGTCCAAGTGCAAACATCGGGGGCTTTTTCTCTCGGAGAGAAAAAACAGAGATTGGTGGTGGAATTGCCCGGAGTGACTGACATCGCCCAAGCGATAGAAAGAATAGGGGAAACACCGATATTGGAATTTAGAAAACAAGCTGTTACATCTAGTCCCGTTGCTACAATAGAGTCTCCATCTGGCGGTCTTTCTGCCGTTTCGGAAGGCAAGTCTGTTCCGGTTAGTTCTGATTCTCCAAATCCTGAAGAACAAATAGAATTTGTTCCTACTGGTTTGGACGGAAGATTTTTGAAACGCGCTGTTCTGGATTTCGACCAGACGACTTTTCAACCAATAGTTTCTCTTGAGTTTAATGAAGAAGGAGCTGATCTTTTCGGCCAGATCACAAAAGAAAATGTTGGCAAACAAGTGGCTATTTTTTTAGACGGAGCGTTGATTAGCGCGCCCGTCGTGAGAGAGGAAATTACTTCCGGCAAAGCTCAAATTACCGGTCAGTTTACTCCGGAGGAAGCTAAAACGCTTGTACGCCGACTAAATTCTGGAGCTTTGCCTCTGCCGATCAAACTAATTTCTCAAGAATCAGTTGGGGCGACTCTTGGTGACAAAGTATTGTCCCAAGGGATATACGCCGGGATAATGGGTTTCTTGACCGTGGCGGTATTTTTAATCATCTGGTATAGATTACCCGGTCTTGTGGCTGTTTTGGCTCTTTGTGTTTATACCGTTATAATGCTTTCTATTTTCAAACTTATTCCCGTTACTCTTACGGCGGCGGGTATTGCCGGTTTTATTCTTTCAATCGGCATGGCCGTTGATGCCAACATCTTGATTTTTGAAAGGACAAAAGAAGAGTTGAAAAAAGGGCGGGATATTTTATCTGCCGTAACAGAAGGTTTTGAAAGGGCGTGGCTTTCTATCAGAGACTCAAACATGTCTAGCTTTATCACTTCCGTAATTTTATTCTGGATGGGAACTAGCGTGGTTAAAGGTTTCGCGCTGACTTTGGGAATAGGCGTGCTGATTTCCATGTTTACGGCCATTACCGTTTCCCGAAGTTTCTTGTTGGCTTTGAAATTTGGCGACGGAAAAATTAGCAGATTTCTTTTTGGGAGCGGAGCATAATATGACACCAATACGCAAATATTCACGAATGACGCTAATGTAATACCAAATCCTAACTTCTTTAAATTCGTGTCATTCGTGCGTACAATTCGTGTATTGGCGTCGTATCAATAATTTTCTTAAATTGGCAACCATGTTTATCGTAAAACACAGAATAATATTTTATATTTTTTCCATGCTGCTTTTTTGTGGGAGTTTTTTTGCGGTTTATTTTTATGGCCTTCGTTACAGCATTGAGTTTACCGGAGGAACTCAATTAGAGACAGAATATTCAATAATGAGGCCAGAAATTTCTCTTCTTCGAGAAAATATTCAGAAAGTCGGTTTTTCCGATGTTTCCCTGCAGGCGGTGGGCGAAAAAGGTCTTATTCTTCGCGCCAAGGAAATAGATGAAAACGGACATCAGGCCATACTTTCCATTCTTTCTTCTGATCTTTCGACGGGTAATGTCTTGATAGAAAAAAGTTTCGATTCAATCGGTCCGGTTATTGGAAGCGAATTAAAAAGGAAGTCTATTTTTGGCATCGGTTTAGCCATCATAATGATCGTTCTCTACATTGCTTTTGCTTTTAGAAAAGTTTCCAAACCCGTCTCTTCTTTTAAATACGGACTTATCGCCATTGTGGCCCTAGTGCACGACGTGGCTGTTCCCACCGGTCTTTTTGCTATCCTCGGGCATTATGTCGGTGCCGAGATAGATGTTTTGTTTGTGACGGCATTGCTCACCGTGCTTGGTTTTTCCATCCATGACACGATCGTGGTGTTTGACAGAGTGAGGGAGAATCTAAAAATCGGTCTGGGAAAAACTTTTGAAGAAACTGTGGGCAGGAGTTTGCGCCAAACGATGACCCGATCAATTAATACCTCCATGACCGTTGTTTTGGTTTTGCTGGCTTTGTTCTTTTTGGGTGGAGAGACAACCAAAAATTTTGCTCTCGCTTTAGTCGTGGGAGTAGTGGCGGGAACATATTCTTCCATTTTTATCGCTTCGCCTCTTTTGGTGACAGTAAACGGCTGGCAGAAAAAAGAGGAGAGAAAAAGCTAAATTTACTTTCGTGCTTCAGTTTTCCAAATTGATATTTTGAGGGTTGCTTTCTTGTTGACACAGCCTTTTTTATCTTTATAATGGAATACATAAGGCACTTTGATAAACAAATAGTGTTTTTTGTTTTGTTCCGTTCTATTTAAAAATTGCTTTGTAATTAGACCCAAGAGAAGTCAAGGAAAACCCTTCGACTTGCCTGAGTTTACTCGGGTTCGCTCAGGGTCAAAATAATTACAGGTAATTATTTTGAGAGTTTGATTCTAGCTCAGGACGAACGCTGGCGACGTGGAGAAGGCATGCAAGTCGAGCGGACTTTGTGTGGAGCACAAGGAAATTCCAAATCACAAATTTCAAAAAACAAACAAATTAGAATTTTCAAATTTAAAACAGGGAAGTAATCTCTAATTTATAATTTGCATCGTTAAATATTGTTTGTTATTTGATGCTTGAATATTGGGATTTTCTCGTGCTCTGCGCTTGGTTAGCGGCGAACGAGGTAGTAACACGTAGGAACCTGCCCTAAAGTCGGGGATAGCTTATCGAAAGATGGGGTAATACCTGATGGTCCCGCAAGGGTAAAGATTTATCGCTTTAGGATGGGCCTGCGCATTATCAGCTTGTTGGTGAGGTAATGGCTTACCAAGGCTATGACGGGTAGGGGGCGT
>CAYJQX010000009.1:0-24829 GCA_964372755.1 uncultured Candidatus Saccharibacteria bacterium | reverse complement strand
TACGCTTAGATAAATACCTATGGTACTTCAAAATCTGCTGATTTTGAACACCACCAATAAGATACGCTTAGATAAATACCTATGGTACTTCAAAATCTGCTGATTTTGAAGCGATTTTTACGCTTAAAAATCGCCCGACCCCCTCCCGTTCAATTCCCGTCATCCCTGCTAAAAATCGGGCTGCCGGGAATTGAACCCGGGTCACACGCACCCCATACGTGCATACTACCGTTGTACTACAGCCCGTCTTTGATTAACTTTTTAAGCTCAATAAACCTTGTGCGTCTTAAAAAACTTTTCTCTTATACGAGCTTCTTTCTCGCTTTGATACTCTTCAGTATAAATAAGTTTAAGAGGTCGTCTATTTTTTGTTGAAGAAACATGTCCTCATTATATAAAAAACTCCAAGCTCTGGGTAGACGAGCCTGGAGTTCATCTTTTTATTTTCCGCGAGAAGAGATTGTGTATCGGCTATTTATCTCTTCTACCATTTTCTCCGCCGTCTGAGGAGTTAACGGCTCATTAAAGTCCCAGTATATGGAGCGGCCTGTCTTCCTCAGATCGTTTAACATTTTTTTTCTCTGCCCTTTTACAAAAAAAGCTTTTCTTTCTCCGTCGAAGAAAATCTCTTCAACAACATAACACCTTTCCCTCGAGGGGAGATGGATGCCGTCTCCAGATAATTTTTGTCCGCCATTCCACCTGGCATCATAACCCTTTGGTTTGATCTTAAGAATAGAAGACATTTTTATTCCTTTCTTTGAGGAGTAATAAAAACAACTTTAAAAAACCATTTGTGAACATCCAGAGAGGATATTAAACCTCTACCGAAGTTTTTGCAAGGATGTTATTCATATCTTAGAGCGTCAATCGGGTTTTTCTTAGACGCTTGACGAGCGGGATAAAGGCCAAAAATCAATCCCGTAATACCCGCAACTAAAACACTAAGACCGATGGACGAAAGTGGTAAGGCGAAAGCCCAACCAGTCGGTAAAAAATAAGAAAGAATAAAATATAAACCCACGACCACAAAAGAACCAAGCAGGATTCCCGCAAAACCGCCAACTAAAGTTAAGATGACGGCCTCAAAAAGAAATTGCTGGAGAATGTCTTTGTCTGTTGCCCCCACCGCTTTTCGCAAACCGATTTCTTTTGTTCTTTCAATAACCGAAACCAGCATTATATTCATAATCCCGATTCCGCCGACGAGCAGAGATATAAAAGCCACTGAGGTAAGAAAAAGAGTTAGAATTGTAGTAATGCTACCTAAAGTCTCAAGAGCATCTTCTTGGGTGCGAATAGTAAAATCGTCCTTATCCGGATCAGTGATACGATGATTTTGACGTAAGATGGTGGTAGCTCGAGAAACAGCAAAAGCAACATCGTAATTTTCATCCACCTGAAAATTAACGACATTATAATAATCAATGCCGAGCATTTGTTTCTGGGCCACGGCAATAGGGACAATCGCCAGATTGTCCTGATCTATTCCAAAAGGACCTAGCCCTTTCTTTTCCAAAACCCCGATAACTTGAAAATTCAAATCCTTGAGCCGAACAGTTTTTCCCACCGGATCCCTTCCCCCAAAAAGAGTTTCTGCTAATTCGTTTCCCAAAACTACGACTCTGTTTAGAGAACTCCCATCGGAAGCAGAGAAAGAACGCCCTTTTGCAACCACAAAATTACGCATGCTAAAAAAGTCGTGGGAAGTCCCTTCATAAGTTATCGTCGCGTCGTTGTTTTCAAAGATTATTTTACCTTGCCCTCTTACTTCGGGCGCTACTGCTTTTATGGAAGGCTCCCTGCGCAAAGCATCCGCATCGCGCTCGCTTAAAGTTTTTATCACAATCCCCTGTACCGATGGCGGAGAGGCGAAGCGCGAGCCCTTTGTCGCCCCCGGTACGACAAAAACCAAATTGGAACCAATATTTTGGACCTGATCTATAATAAGTTTCTCCGCCGATTTTCCTATGGACATCAAAACAATAACGGAAGAAATTCCTATCACAATGCCAAGCATGGTAAGAAGAGACCTTACTTTGGCGTAGCGGAGGCCATTTATTGCAGTTTTGAGTGAATCTTGAATTAACATTTTAATGTATACACGACGCTAATACACGAATTGACTCGAATGACACGGATAGTATTAAGTCCTAACTTCCTTCATTCGCGTCATTCGTGCATATTATTCGTGTATTAGTGTCGTCATAATGTTATTTGAAAAATCCTTCCTTCGACAAAATAGGCCTATCGGATTCTACCAGTCCATCTTTTATTTTTATAAGACGATTGGCCGCTTCGGCAGTATAAGTTTCGTGCGTAACAAGAATAATCGTGTGGCCTTCTTTGTGTAAACTTCTTAGAATTTCTATAATTTGCAATCCCGAAACAGAATCCAAGTTCCCTGTTGGTTCATCGGCAAAAATAACATTCGGGCTATTAACCAAAGCCCGCGCAATGGCCACACGCTGTTTTTGCCCGCCAGAAAGTTTGCCCGCTTCGGTATTTGTTTTTTCGCTTAGTCCGACCGCCGAGACCGCTTTTTCTGCCATGTTTTTTCTTTTACCAACCGGAATATCGGAATAAATAAGGGGAAGCATTACATTTTCTAAAACACTTGCCCGACCTAAAAGATTAAAAGATTGAAAAACAAATCCCATTTCTTTGTTTCTTGTTCGCGCTAAATCAATGTCTGACATGTCTTCAATACTTTGATTATTAAAACGATAGACACCTTTAGTTGGTCGATCTAAAAAACTCAAAATATGAAGAAGAGTGGATTTTCCCGAACCGGATGGTCCCATGATAGAAACAAACTCGCCCTTTTCAATAGAAAAACTCGTCCCGCGGAGAGCTTGCGTCAGGCCACCATCATCTTTATATTCTTTTACTAAATCTTTTACGTAAATCATTTCTCCATTTTCCTAAAATCCCCACATAAGCCCTTAGAAAAACAATTGCGTCTTCGACTCCGAGGTCGCTCAGACTCGAGGAGAGCGTGACTGACGCGAGCATTAGGAAATTATAAGCCAGAAAATTATCCGTGTTTTTCGGGGCTTATGTAAAAAACATGCCCCGCAGGAAAATTATTTATTCTTTAAACCTATATTCATAACCTTGTCCCCGACAGAAAGTCCTGAAACAATTTCCACATTTCCATCCGAACCGCGAAGACCAAGGGTTACTTTTACCTCTTCCGTTTTCCCATCTACGGACTTGCGAACATAAGAACCGGAATCTTTTTCCAGAATCGCATATTGGGGCAAAACTAAAACATCGTCCACTTTTCTCGTTTCAATAGATAAGTTTGAAGTCAAGCCACTTTTTAATTTTCCAACATCACCTTCAATGGAAACTTTTATCTTGAAATTAACAACCCCGTCTATTATCGTTTCAGCTGGATCAATAAAAATCACCTTGCCGGAAAAGATTTCTCCCGAAAAAGCGTCAAAAGTAAGATGGACAGGATTGCCGACATTAATCTTGCCAATATCCACTTCTGGAATATTGGCTTCTATTTCAAAATTAGAGAGAGACATTATGGATACAAGTTCTTGGCCGGCGGAAACAATCTCGCCCACTTGTCCTTCTTGTTTTGTCACAAAACCAGAAAGTGGCGACCGTAGATGAGCTTTTTTAAGTTTTGCTTCGGCTGAAAGAAGTTTTGCTTCGGCTGAAGAGATTAAAGCCTCTTGAGTAGAAATTTTTTCCTCTGATGTTCCCGCTTTATCGAGCAAAAACTGGTTTTCCTCCAGAGTAAGACTAGATTTTGCCGACTTCCATTTCTCTTCTGCGGTGGAAAGGTTAATTATGGCCGTATCCACGTTACTCCGAGCAGAGGAGATATCCGCCTTGTAGCCATCAATGATGGTTTGGGTAAGCGTAGCCGTCGGCGTTAGATAATTAATAGCAAGGCCTGTTTTAGACAGAAAATCCTTAAATAAAGAAAGTCTCTCCTTGGCATTGGTAATAAAAATAGTTAATTCACCTGAAGAAGTTTTATCCACGTTTAAAGAGTTGGTTTCAGTAAGCCAAGTGTTTAATTCCCTCTCTACTGCGGGCCTTAGTGATTCAATGTCAATCCTTAATTGATAATTTGTAACCGGAAAATTAAAAACTGGCGAACTCGTGCGCGCATTGCTGAAAAGTTGATCGGCTTTGTTTCTTATGGCATCGTCTGATTTCGTATAAGCGTCTCCTATTTTATCAGAAACATTTCTTACGGATTCCAGCAAAGAAACGGAGGCGCTTTGTATTTTTCCTTCCTGTATCTTTATTTCTTCCGGCCTTTTGCCTTTTTTCAACTCTTCTAATTTAACCCTTTCACCCGAAAGAACAGCCTTGGCGTCAAGAACTCCAGCCAGTAAATCTCCATCCTCCAGCAAGAGAAGAACTTCTTCGGGAAGAACTTTTTTTCCTACAAAAGCTGGCGCGCTTTTGATTTTTCCTCCCACCTCAAAACCAAGAGAGATTTCATTTGAAGATTTTGTTTTTCCCGTCACAATTACTTCTTCGGAAATAGAACCTTTCTTTACCTCAATTTCCAAATCCTTTAATCTATCAAGAGTAAAATAAAGATACGCGCCTATCAGAAGTCCGACAAAAATAACCGCAATTCCATACCACGAAATTTTTTTTCGCATAAAGGCAAGTATATCAGCAATTACCCGCAAATAAAAGAAAATTAAATCACTAAAGCTATCGCGTTTATTAAAAGCAAGACAGAAATGAGCGCCGAGGCTATGCAATAAAGACAGTATTGTTTTATGGAGAAAATTTGCACTCCCACGAGAAAAACAGAGAAAAATGCCCCTCCGGCGGTCATAATAAGAACTAATTTAAAAAGACGCAGAGACGACTCCGATAAAAAAAGAGAGGAAATGGCTATAATCAAAACAGAAAAATAATAGACAAGACCCAGATAGTCGTTTCTTATCCCGAAAATATTCGACCACCTGCTCTCCGTCACGGCCCGACAATCGCTCTCCAGCGGACAAATCAAAGTTTTTTTGAAAAAATGCGACCAAGACAGATAACCGGCGTCCAAAACACCAAAGATAGAGAGAATGATAAGGGTTGTTAAATACGGCGTCTCCATTTGGAAATTAAAATTTATTTTTTAGAAGACAAAAATAAAGCGAAGGAGACCAGTATTAACGGAAAATCCCTAAAAGTTGTTTCCAGAAAGTTTAGATTCATTGAAAAAACGGCAAGAAAATAAAAGAAGATTATAAGAGAAGAGTATTGGAGTTTTTTACCCGAGAGAATCCATAAACCTAAGATGATTTGAAAGATTAAGAAAACAAGGAGAGTCGTCTGGGCAGGGAAAAAATTAGATAAAAAAGAAGGCAGGAAAGAAATCCATGCTTCGGGCTCAATCAGACCGTTTATTGCCGGATAAAACAACGCCGAAGCCAGCCCAACTCTGATTAGAAAAGAGGAAATTTTACTCATTTACTTTTGGATTTTTTTATCTTCCCAGAGAATCTATTTCGGCGTCTGTTTCGCTAAAATCGGTATCATTTATTTGGAATTCTTCCAAATCTTTGTTGATGGCGTCGACAGAATCGTCATTTAAAGAAAAACTTTCTTGATCCGCACTTTTTTCATTGATATTATCTGCTTCTTTATAACCTTCCCTATTTTTAAACTGCCACATTCCCAAAACAGCCAAGATAATAACGGCGACTAAAATAAAAATATAAGTGTTTTTGTTCATTTTGTTTTTTAAATTTTACTGATTTGTCTCATTGTTTGAGGGTGTCGGAGTTGTAAGAGAAGATAAAGACCCTCCGGCTAATTTCACCGCTTCATGAGCTTTTTTCAAAGCCTCCTGCACCGTCTTTATGTCTTCACCTAATCTCTGTCGCAGAGAGCCGACATCATTTTTAAGATTTTCTTCACTGGTGATTGTTACAAAATAAGTCTTTCCCACTTGAGAAAGCAGGGCGGATCTTGCCTCTTCAATAGTTGTTTGAGCGCTTGCAACATTCGATCTTACAGAGGAGACATCCATTCCTTGGGATTCAGCCTTATCGGCCCGAGAGGATATTTTTTTCAAAATCTCATCCAACCGATTGGCTTTTTCTGTGAGTTGAGAAACTCTTCTGGCGTTTATTTCTCTTAATTTTTCATCCAAATTCTCCACTATTTGTTTTTTTCTCTCATCTTTTATAATTTCCAGTTTTTTCTGGAACTCCTCTTTTTTTAATTCTATGTTTTTGTTTATCTCGCTTTTTTTATTTTCAAGCCTAGAAGAAAATTCTGTTTTGCGCGCCTCCAGATTCTCTTTCATTTTTTCCAGCCTAGATTCCAGAGCAGCCTTTTTTTCCTCTGAAAGGTTCTTCATTTCATTAATTTTCATCTCCATACTGCTCTTCCTCTCTTCCTTGTTTTCTTCCATTTTCTGTCTTGCGTCCATTTTTAATTTCTCCGCTTTTTCTTTCATCTCAAGTCTTTTTTGTTCTGCTTGCCTTTTCATTTCATCTCTTTTTTGAGCTTCAAGATACTTTCTGCCTTCTGTGTCAAGAGGATTGTTTACTTCCTCGGCATGCCCGAGAGAAACTTGATAAAAACCGGCTATTGCCAAAAGCATGGCGACAAAAACAATTTTATTTTTCTTCATATAAAGACATTATATCCTCATTTGAAAGACACGCAAGAAAATCATCAGATAATCAGCATCCCGTCTCCAAAAGAATAAAAGCGGAGCTTGTTTTTTATGGCCCGTTCATAGATTGAAAGAAGTTTTTCTCTTCCCGTCATACTCGCTACCATCATCATCAAACTTGATTTTGGAACATGGAAATTGGTTACCAAATGGTCGACAAATTTCCATTTATACCCGGGAGAAATAAAGAGATCGGTCTCGCCCGAAAATTTTGTAATTATATCTTTCTTCTCTGCGGCTGATTCTAGAGTCCGAGCCGATGTTGTGCCAACGGCAACAATTGAACGTCCTTCTTTTTTTGCCCGATTAAGAATATCCGCGGTTTTAACATTTACCTCAAAATATTCCCTGTGAAGCTTGCCTGATTTAATATTTTCTTCCGTGAGAGTGGCAAAAGTGCCTAAACCTACATGAAGCGTTACGAACACCATTTTAAAACCCTTCCTTTTGAGATTTCCAAGAAGAGCTTTAGAAAAATGGAGGGAAGCTGTGGGAGCGGCTGAAGAGCCGTATTTTTTTGCAAAAACGCTTTGATATTCTCTTCTCAAATCTTTTTCTTGAAGAGGCGAGGATTTTATGTAAGGCGGTAGCGGGGTTTTTCCGTTTTTGCGTAAAAAATTTTCTATTGATTCGCCTTGCAAAAAAGTTTCCATCAAATAAATACTGCCTTTCTTTTCCCTCACTTGAAAACTCTTTTTATTTCTAAAAAAAATCTCCTCTCCTTCCTTGAGAGTTTTTTCAGAAAGAGCCTCCATATATTTTCCTCTCATTTTTAGATACAGAATTTTAGCCTGTCCACCTGTCTTTTTTTGACCAATAAGCCGAGCCGGCAGAACCTTGGTATCATTGAAAACCAAGACGGAATCTTTTGGCAAATATTTATCCAGATTCAAAAAAGTGTCAAAAGAAATACCATCTTTGGCTCGATCAAAAACTAAAAGCCTGGCGCGCTCTCGAGGGGAAACAGGAGCATCCGCGATAAGACCTGTTGGAACAACATAATTATAATTTTCGGGAATTTTTTCCATTTAAAAAATTCAATCTCTTCCTTTGTGTGTTTAAAGAGAAAGCTACTATACCAAAAGCTACTCCAACATTTAAAGATTCTTTTTTTCCGTTCATCGGGATTTCTAAAATTTTGTCGGAAATTTCTAAAACTTTTTTAGGCAATCCTTCTATTTCATCACCCAGAACAACTGCTGTTTTCTCGCTGTTTTTTTTAGAGATTTTCACTTTATTGTATGAAATTGATTTTTCATCCTGCTCAATGGCAAAAATTTTATATCCCTCTTTCTTTAATTTCTTAATAAGACCGACTACGGATTTTTCCGTTTTCCATTCCAAATAATTCTCGGCCCCTAAAGATACTTTGACCAGTTGCCCTCTTGTTCGGCCAAAATCATCTACAGGAGCGGGGGTGTAGCCACAGAGATATATTTTTGAAAAACCTGCCGCATCGGCCGTCCTAAAAATTGAGCCCACATTATGCAAGCTCCTGACGTTGTGTAAAATAACTACCATTTTTGTAAATCAACTAATTCTTGACCCTGGGGAAACTTCCCTCTCCGGACCAATCACCACAACTGAGCCATCTTTGTCGGTTATCGCCAAGACCATGCCCTTGCTTTCCGTGCCCATAATAATTCGGGGCTCTAGGTTAGAAACGATAACAACATTCTTGGAAATTAATTCCTCGGGATTATAAAACTTGGCGATGCCTGAGAGTATTTGCCTGTGGTAAGTTTTAACTTGGCCATCTTCCATCACTTTCGATTCTCCAAGATCCACGGTTAATTTCAAAAGTTTTTCTGAAGCCAATACTTTCTCTGCCGAGATAACCTTCCCGACCCTTAAGTCTATTTTTTTAAAATCTTCTATGTTGATCACCGGATTAGTTTATGGAAATGACTCCTTTTTCGTCCAAAAAGTATGACTCCGTGGACAGATCAGGAAATTTTTCCAAAACAATTTCTTTGGCCTTTTTGTGCAGATCTCTGTGATAATCAATCTCTTTTTCTCTGTCGCCCTCAAACCTCTCAAAACCGCCTAAGGCGCCGCAATCATGATGCGAAAAAAGCATTATTTTCCCTGTCTTATGGAGACGAATAGATTTTTCTATTTCTCTTAAAATAAAATCTCTGTCCGTTTCTGATTCGGGCTCGGCTAAAATCTTTACGCCCCCGGCTACCGAGCTTGGATCAATATGCTTAATCCCCATGTTCTTGAGAAAAATTTTAAATGTCTTCCAAAACCTGTCGTCAAAACAGCGCAAGGCGTAAGCTTCGGCTTTATAATGTTCCAACGATGAGTCGTGCGAAAAAATATATTTTCCCTCCATTTTATTTTTTTAAAAATTATTAAATATGCTTGGCAAGTAAGACAGCTTCTCCGTTAGATTTTATTTCAAAAATTCCTTGCGGAAAAGCAAAAGATTTTTCTCCGTCCGTCGTTTCTAAAAAAACATGGCCTGGTTCTATCAAAGTAATCATTGGTTCGTGGTGTTCTAAAACAGAAATCTCCCCGCCTTGCGTATTTAAGGTAATTCTTTTTACCTCGCCATCAAACATGGTGTCGTTTATAAGATAAATTTTTAATTTCATAATAACGACGCTAATACACGAATAATACGCGCGAATATCGCGAATGAAAGAAGTTATGATTTAATACTATTTGCGTCATTCGATTTTATTCGCGCTTGCCCGCCCATAGCTTCCCAGCGAAGGAGGGTATTGGTGTCGGGTTACGCTTCAACCTCCTCAATTCCCCCCTTCATGTAAAAAGCGTCCTCTGATTTTCCATCGTGGCGTCCTTCTAAAATTTCTTCAAAACCTCTCACTGTGTCTTCTCTTTTTACGAATTTTCCCGAGCGCCCAGTGAAAACTTCCGCCACAAAAAACGGCTGGGAAAGAAAACGCTGTATTTTTCTGGCTCTTGCAACTGTGGTCTTGTCTTCTTCCGAAAGTTCTTCAAGGCCTAAAATATTGATGATATCCTGAAGTTCCGTATATCGCTGGAGGGTTTTTTGCACCCCGCGGGCAACTTTGTAATGTTTTTCTCCGACTATTTTCGGATCAAGCGCCGAGGAAGAAGAGGCCAGCGGATCAACCGCAGGATAAATACCTAATTCCGTAAGCGGTCTGGACAAGACTATTGTAGAATCAAGGTGACTAAAAGTGGTAGCCGGCGCGGGATCGGTAATATCATCAGCCGGTACATAAATAGCCTGAACGGAGGTCACGGAACCTTTTTGGGTTGAAGTGATTCTCTCCTGAAGAGCGCCCATTTCCGACGCTAAAGTTGGTTGATAACCGACGGCCGATGGCATTCTTCCTAAAAGAGCGGAAACTTCGGAACCGGCCTGAGAAAACCTAAAAATATTGTCTATAAAAAGAAGAACATTTTTAGACTCTTCGTCCCTGAAATATTCCGCCATAGTAAGAGCTGTTAGAGGAACGCGCAAGCGTGCGCCAGGTACTTCATTCATCTGCCCGTAAACAAGAGCTGTTTTGCCTAAGACACCCGACTCTTGCATTTCATTGTAAAGCTGGGTGCCCTCTCGAGTACGCTCTCCTACTCCGGCAAAAATAGAGGCTCCTCCTGACTCCTCCGAAACATTTCTAATAAGTTCCATCAGAAGAACGGTCTTCCCCACGCCAGCTCCGCCAAATAAACCAACCTTTCCTCCTAAAATAAACGGAGCGAAAAGATCGATAACCTTAATGCCGGTTTCAAAAATTTCCACATGGGTAGATTGTTCGGTAAGAGGCGGGGCTAAGCGATGAATAGGAGAAACATTTGCCTTCTTAAAATCCATACCGTCAATCGGATCACCCAAAACATTGAACATCCTGCCTAGTACTTCTTTACCAACCGGCACTGAAATTGGAGCTCCTGTGTCAAAAACTTCCATTCCTCTCTGTAATCCATCCGTTGAAGAGAGCGCGATGGTTCTTACGCGGTTCATTCCGGAATGAGAAGCTACTTCAAGAATAGTGATATTATCATCCGATCTTTTGACTTCAAGCGCATTATAAATAGCCGGGAGCTTTTCCATTTCCACATCCACCACCGGACCGATAACTTGTATAATTTTTCCCTTCATATTTTATGACGACGCCAATACACGAATGATACCCGCGAATGACACGAATTTAAAGAAGTTAGGATTTGGTATTACATTAGCGTCATTCGTGAATATTAGCGTATTGATTTCGGATTTTACGTTTGTAATGCCTCTGCCCCAGCCGTTATTTCTAAAATTTCCCTTGTAATATTGGATTGTCTGGCTTTGTTGTAGACAAGCGTCAGGTCAGTCACAAGTTTTTTTGCGTTATCCGAGGCGCTTTTCATGGCCACCATCCGTGCAGAGTGTTCCGAGGCGTTAGCCTCAAGAATAACATTATGGACGTGAATTGCCAGAAGTTGGGGAAAAAGAACTTCCAAAACTTCTTTTGCGGATGGTTCATACAAATAATTATCCGCTTCTTTTTCTATCATGTTTTTGTTACTCTCCGCAAACTTACCATATTCAGGCGTAATGGATTTCACCACTTCAACAAGATTATCTATTGTTACAGGCAAAATTTTTCTTATCTTCACTTCTTGCAGGAGAGTTGTTCTGAATTGCGTGTACACCACATCTACCTCATCCCACTTTTTTTCCAGAAAACCGGCAAGGATAGCGTCACTGATAGTTAAAGTTTCTGTAATATTTGCTCTGTCGCCAAAACCCGTAAAGGATTGAGCGACTTTTATTCCATTTCTGTTGCAATACTCCAATGCCTTTTTACCGATCGCCATAGCTAATAAGCTTTTTTTATTCGCCTCCTCTTTCTTAAACCAACTATCCGTCGCTTTTAAGACATTGCTATTTAGAGCGCCCGCCAAACCTTTGTCGGAAGTTACGATTAATATAAGTTTTGTTTTAACCTCTCTCTCTAAAATTATCTCCGGTTTTTCCTCAAATTTCAAAAGAATATTTTTTACCAGTCTCAAAACCGCCCCCGCGTAAGGACGACCGCCTAGAGCCGCTTCTTGGCTCTTGCGCATCTTAGCGGCCGAAACCATCTCCATCGCTTTGGTAATTTGGGCGGTGTTTTTTGTAGACTTTATTCTTTGTTTGATTGATTTAACCGATGGCATGACTTTTTTATTGTGTAATCTTTTGCATTACTTATTATCCCCTTTTAATTTTTCTCCGAAATCTTTTATCGCGTTCTTCATTTCTTCTTCTATTTTTTCAGACCACAAACCTGTTGTCCTTATTTCTTCCATTATTTTGGGGTGCAAACTTTTTATCGATTCAATCAATTTGCTGGCTTGCATGCTTACCTCTTCTACTGGAATTTCATCAAAAATTCCTTGCGTGCCGGCAAAAATCACCGCCACCTGTTCTTCAAAAGGCACGGGGGCAAGCTCCGGTTGTTTCAAAATTTCGGTTAAAACTCGTCCACGAAAAATTCTTTTTTTGGTGGATTCGTCTAAATCGGAAGAAAATTGGGCAAAAGCGGCCAACTCCCTAAATTGCGCCAGCTCTAACCGCAACTTTCCGGCCACTTTTTTCATGGCCTTAGTCTGCGCGTCGGAACCCACGCGGGAAACGGAAAGGCCCGCGTTTACGGCCGGACGCACGCCTTGATAAAAAAGTTCCGGTTCCAAATAAATCTGTCCGTCGGTAATGGAAATGACGTTTGTCGGGATATAAGCGGAAACATCGCCAAGCTGAGTTTCAATAATCGGAATAGAAGTAATAGAACCCCCGCCTAATTTTTGATTAAGTTTAGCGGAGCGCTCAAGAAGCCTTGAGTGAAGATAAAAAATGTCTCCCGGATACGCTTCTCTTCCCGGCGGTCTTCTTAAAAGCAAGGACATCTCGCGGTAAGCCCAGGCTTGTTTGGTAAGATCGTCATAAATTATCAAAACGTCCTCGCCTTTGTGCATAAAATATTCTCCGATTGCCGTAGCGGTATAAGGCGCCAAATACCAAGAAGAGGCGGGCGAAGAAGCGGGCGCTGAAACTACAATAGAGTATTCCATTGCTCCCGTTTGCCGAAGTTTTTCAATAAAATGAGCCACTTTGGATTCTTTCTGGCCGATAGCCGTATAAATACAGATTGGCCGACGATTTTTAGTGTCTTGTTTTTGGTTGATAATAGCGTCGAGAGCAATGGAAGTTTTCCCGATTCCTCTGTCGCCAATCAAAAGCTCACGCTGGCCACGGCCAATCGGCACCATAGCGTCAATCGATTTTATGCCCGTGTGCATGGGCGTATTCACAGCTTCCCTGTCAATCACGCTTGGAGCGTTTCTTTCTACCGGATAATAAATCTCTTCGCTCTGCGCGGAAAAAATTGAGCCTTTGCCATCAATCGGCTCGCCGATGGCATCTACCACCCGCCCGATTATTTCCTCTCCTACCCGCACCGACAATGTCCTGCCCGTGCCTTTTACCACATCGTTCTCCCGAATATTTTTATATTCTCCCAAAACAATTCCGCCGATAGATTCCTCCTCAAGATTAAAGGCAATGGCGGAAATTTCACCCTGTGATGTCTCCACTTTAAGCATCTCTTGGGAAGAAGCGTTAGAAAGACCGGAAATACGGATAATGCCGTCTTTTACTTCCATGACACGACCAATCTTCTCCGCTTTTGCGGGAGCTCCCAGTGTCTCAATTTTCTTTTTTAATTCATCAATGATATGCGAGTTTGCCATTTTTTATTATTTCTCCGATAAGAAGGTGTTGATTTCTCTTCGAGCCGTTGTGTCTATAAAGATTTCGTCGTTTATCGTGATCCTTTTTCCGGCCAAAAGAGTTTCGTCTTTTTTTTCTTCCAAAACTATCGGACCAAGAAAGGATTTCTTTATTTTTGTCTTCTCCGTTTCGGACAAAGTATCCGCCGACTCCACAAGCACTTTCGTTTCGTTATTTTTCTCTCTGATTATTTTTTCCGTAGCTTTGATAATACTCCTTATTTTTTTAAAATCGCCATTTCTTTTGAGAATTTGGACCATATTTTCCGTAACTTTTTCGCGCGAGGACAAAGATGACGCCTCTGTAAGGAGCGCGGATAAAGATTGGGCGTAAGCAATTACGGGATATTTCATTTTTTATATTTTTAGGGAAGATATTTCCCTGACCGCTTCGGCAACCAGAGCCCTGTCTCTTAAATCCGGCTCCATTTTCCGCAAAACTTTAGCCAGAGCAAGCGAAACCAGCTCTTCCGCTTCATTTTTGACCGTTTTTTCCATACTCTCCTTTTCTATTAAAACAGTTTTTCTTCCGTCCGCCATTATTTTCTCCGCTTTTATTTCGGCTTCTTTCACAATCTCTTCTTTTCTTTTTTTTCCTTCCATTTCAGCATTTTTTACGATCTTTAATCCTTCTTCTCTTGCCATGGATAAAATTTTTTCTTTTTCAGATTCCGCTCCGGACAAACGGCGTCCGGCTTCCTCGGTATACAAAAGGCCTTTCTCTATTTCCTCTTTGCGGATTTTAAGGATCCGGATAATGGGTTTATAAGCAAAACGATGAAGAATAAAAACCACTATTCCAAAATTGACCACTTGGGCGATAAGCAGTTTCCAGTCGATTCCAAAATTGTGAATCAGTTCGCTCATTTATTTTTCAGGCAAAAACCAACCACGACTTTTTGATAAAAGCCGCGACGGGTATTGAAATTAAGTATCTTAAGAAATTGGAGAATTACCCAACAAACTTAATAATAAGCACCACGACGAGGCCGTAAATGGCAATGGCTTCCGCAAAAGCAATGGCTAAAATCATAGCCGTCTGAATTTTCGGAGTAGCTTCAGGATTGCGCCCGATCGCTTCCATCGCGCTTGCTGCCAGCTTGCCGATGGCAAGCCCTGGCCCGATAGCGGCACCCAACATAATAATCGCCATGGCGATAAATTTTGCTGATTCTGTTTCCATAACTTTTTCAGTCTATCTTTTAAAATAAATTTACGCAAGTATTTGTCAGTGATGTTCCGCGGTGGCAATGGCAATAAAAACCATGGTCAGCATGGCAAAAACAAGAGCTTGGATAAAACCGACAAAAATTTCTAAGCCCAGAAAAGGAATAGGGGCGCCGTAAGGAATCAGGAAGAAAATAATCACCAGAAGCACTTCTCCGGCGATAACATTCCCAAATAAACGGAAAGAAAAAGAAACGGCTTTCGCTCCTTCGGAGATAAGCTCCAAGATCCCCACGAAAAAATCTATCGGGCTTTTGAGAGAGAAAAATTTTTTAAGATGGCTTCCTATTCCGATAGCCGCCACTCCAAAAATATTTACAAGAATCACGGCTGTTACTCCGAGAGCCAGAGTGAAGTTAAGATCGCTTCCTGCCGAACGAAGAAGCGGGACAAACACCCTATGGCCTTCTATTTCCTCATAAACGCCAAAAGAGCCGACTCCGGGGAAAATACCCAGCCAGTTTGAGATAAGAACAAGGAAAAAAATGGATAAAACAATGGGAGCATATTTCTCCGCTTTCTGTTTTGTTCCCATCACCCCAGCCATAAGATCTAAAGCACCGCCCAAAACATATTCAAAAGAACCCTGCAAAGCGGAGGGTACGAGCGAGACACGGCGAAAAATGAGAACAGAAAAAACAATAATCACAAAAACCGCCAGCAAGCTGTGAAGGTAGGCGTTGGTAATATTTAAACTCCCTAGAGAAAAAATTTTCTCGGCGACAATTTCAATGTGAGGCATGACAAATCCATGCTAGCCTAAAACAAAGCCTCTCGTCTAGCAACAAAAAAATAAAATCTGCAATCCCTCAGACCCGAAATAGGGAGTCCTCTCTTGAGACGAACAACGATCCAGCCTTCTAGAACTTCTAAAAGATTATCTCGAGTTTTTTCGAGAGTTTTATCTGAAGCCCAGACTCCCTTCAAACCAGGTATTTCGGCATAGAAAACTCCATCCGATTCTATTAATCGGTACTTCGCTTTAGCCAATCATTTTTTCTAGGTAATTTTGAATCATATTGAAATCAATATACCACAAATACTAACTTTTAGGAACGATCCCCGGACCCTGTCTTAAAACAAAGAATTTTCCGTTTTTTATCCTGACCAAGGTGGACGGCTTATTGAGCAAAGACTTTCCGCTTAAATAGAAATCCACTTCCTTGCCAAAATATTTTTTCGCTTCCGTGGTATTTCGAGCAGGGGGCTTGCCTTCCGTATTGGCCGAAGGAGCAACCAACGGTCCCGTTTTTTTCAACATATAAACAAGAAACTCCCTGTCGGGCACTCTAAACGCCAAAGTTTTTGTCCCTTTATGCAAATACTCGAATTTTTTTGACAGGCAAGGCAAAATCACGCTCACCTTCCCCGGCCAAACATCCTCCAAAAGGTTTTTTTCTTCCTTTGAGAGTTCTATCCCAAAAAGAGAAAGTGACGAAATGGAAGGAATAAGAATAATCAAGGGTTTTTTTAAATCCCGTTTTTTGAGAAAATAAATTCTCGTCACGGTTTTTTTTGAAAGAGCGGAGCCCACCAGCCCGTAAATAGTGTCAGTCGGCATCACTCCCACTCCGCCGTCCCGCAAAATTTTCTCAACGCTTTTTGTGTCTATCATCTATTTTTTCTTTTTTGAATTCGCTATAAATCCACACCGGTTTGACAATTACATTGAATTTAATATACTTTAAATATCCTTACGAAAAAGACCCTTATGTGGCTCGTCCACATCGGGGGCTTTTTATTAAATTAAATCGGAATTTATTTGCATTTCTTATTTTGCGTCCATTTCGTCCTTTTTCGCCATCCTTCGCTAATAAGCTACGGGCGGGCAAGCGGTAGTTTAGCGTCTTTTTTATCGTGACTGAAAATAAAAATGTAGAGAATTTCCAAAATAGCGACCGTGTTTAAAACCAGAATGGCAATAAACCATTTTTTGTCTCCTCTTTTGCCCGCCCGCCAAAGAGCCACGCCTTTCCAAGGCAAACTCCACAGCGATATGAGTAAAAAAATCCACCAGTCCTGCCCAAAAAAATTTTGCATGTCCATATTCATAAAAATATTATAGCAAAAAATAAAAAGGCCAGCTGGAAATTATTCCAGATGGCCCGACATTTCAGGAGACAGCGAAAAAACCGACTTCTCTTATCTCCTCAAGGATCCTGTCTTTGGCGATCACCTTAAGCGGATAACCGGTTTCCTCCGAAAGGATTCCGGCATCCCTGTAAACGAAAGACAAATCGTCTCCGGAGAGGACGGTCATGAAAAAAATTGTTTTCACTCCTGTTGTCCTTTCGTTCCTGATGGCCCGAACGAGATGTTTGGCGCTTATATCGCGCAAATCGTAATCCACGAAAAGCCACTCAAAACTTCTATTCATCCGGAAAATCACGGCTTGAAGAGCATCCATCCCGGAACGATAAACATAAACATCGTCACCCATCGTTTCAGAGAAAAAATTATGCAGAGATTTTCTCAACGGCTCAAAAGGTTCCACGATCACTATCCTGTCTCCCATTTTTTCCTCCTTTTTATGGACAATTGCAAGAGCGGGTCTTTTTAAAAAATCATGTTTCCACAGGAAATTCTATCATGAAATCAATAATAAGATTAATCGCCCCTGAATTGATTTTAGGACATTGATTAAAACAAAGTTTTTTTCATCGTTTTATTCTCTTCTTCCTTTGCCGATTTTCTATAAGCGCAATAATCGCAATTTGGCGCGGGATCGGGAAAAGAAGATTGCTTAAGGCATTTATAGATCTCCTCAATCGCTCCGTCCACCCAACTATCTTTGCCTGTATAAGAAATAATACTGATATCAAACTCCAGCCGACCGTCAAAAACGGGGCGGGAAGTATCACCGTTGCAATAAACAAAATAAGCCGTGTCAGACACTTTAAAGTCGTTTTTTCGCAATAGCCACTGATACACCTCCACTTGGCGTTTGTAACCGTCCTGCCAATCGGCATCAAGCGACACTTCGCCGTCTTTTGATGTGGCTTTATAATCCACCACGTAAAGCTCGCCTTGAGGGTTTACCCATATGTCGTCTACCCCGCCAGTGATTAATAAGTTAGTCTCGGGGTGGATATATTGCACTCCGCCTTTTAGGGCATCGCGCCACTCATCCATCTTTGGGTGGTCAAAGGGTACGGCGTCTACGCCAAATTTTTTCATCAGCGGGTGTGCTTCGCCTTTTTTGCGGAGTAGATCAAACTCTTTTTTGAGCAATGCGTCCACAGCCGAATTAAGACTGAAAGGGTACCCCGGCGGTTGGCCTACGCCAAGCCTGCGGTCTAGATAAAAACAGCGCGGGCACCGCAAAAAATCGTCTATCTTGCTTCGGCTGATCCGAAAAGCGTCTTTTGACGCCGGGTCGTAGAGATTTTTTGTTCGTTTGGAATTATAGTATTGGGACATAAGGTTATTTTAGCATGTTATCCCCAGAGTGTTGACTAAGCAAGTTATTTTTTGCTACTATACACTTGTAGCGAAAGCTATCCTCACCTGAAGGATACCAGGATTGTTTTTATACCTCCGCCCGCAAGGGCGGAGTGTTGTTTTTTGGAACATACGCAAGAAAATCTTTTAGTGTTTCTGCCGGCACAAAGGTATCGGCTACACCTTCTAATTCTTTACTCATTCTGTTCCTCGTACAAACAACGATAACTTTTTTACCTTTATTCTTTATGTATCCGAGCAATCCTCCGAAGTCACTGTCTCCGGAAAAAATCATTGCCGTATCATATTTTTCCATTTTTTGAAGTATCGTCATTGTTATTTCCACGTCAAAATTACATTTTGGAAATTTGCCGACGTACTTTCCGACATCGTCATAATATGGAATCATTTTTATCTCTTTGGTTTTTACTTGGAATCCACTCTTTTCTGCTTTATCTATTCTAAATATGGATTTCCTATGTTTTTCCTCTAAATCAGAGTCTCTTACAGAGTCGTCCGGTTTTTTAAAATGACCATAATAAAAAAATTTCTTAGTCGGGGATACCCAATTACACACATTAGCCAATTTCTCAATATCTATTTCTATTGAGAGCCGATATTTATTTTCTTCCGCCCATAGATCTTTCGCCCATGGTCGCACATTACCAAAGTCCACAAACACAAAAATACGTCCAAAATCTTTTGGGTCAAATAAATACCGGGACGTTTTCAATTCATCCAAATTCATACGGTCAATTTGTAGTATTGGGACATATTATTTAATTTTAAACTCCGGTGGGTATACTTTCTCGGTTAATTTTTCCACCTCTGTTAATTCTTTTTTAAGAAAATTATCCTGTTCATCATAAAAAAACTTTCCTTTAAATTTCTTTCCGTCTAAGAGTAGTGGCATCCAGAATTTATCAGCAGGCCACATTTTATCAAAAGGAATTTCATTTACATCAAACCATTGTGGTTTCATTTCATCACTTTCTAACGGTATCCCCTTAAAATCCCTCACTTTAAAAATATGAACCTCAATAATTTCTGGGTTGTTTTTAGATTCAAACTCTAAAATTCCAACCTTTTCTAAATCCATAACCTCCACACCGACCTCTTCCAAAACCTCTCTTTTTGCAGCCTCTTCTATGGCTTCTCCCTGTCTTATCTTCCCATCTTCCCACCAAAACCATTCCATTTGCCGACCCCAAACCCACGTTTTTTCATACCAAGAAGGATTTTATTGTCTTGGCGAATTATGCAGAGTGTCATTATTTTATTCTCTTTTTAGTTTTTTTCTAAAACTACCGACTTTGTTGCCACCTCTATAACATAACCGTCCGGATCTCTAAAGTCTATTGTATATGAACTTCTATTCTTATATTTAGATTCCATAGGACCGCGAATAATTTTGTGATCACTCTTGACCAAAAAATCTCCCACTTCATTTACAACTTTTCGCGAGATTGCCAAAAAACAAATGTGCCGAGGACCAATTGTTTTTTGGATTTTAACTTTCTGCTCCAGAAAATAAATTTTTGTTTGGCCGTTAGTAAAAGTATTCTTTTCAACTAGATCCCAGCCCAAAACATCAAAAATTCCTTTATAGAATTTCATTGATCGCTTTAAATCCGAGACCCAAAATTCTATGTGTTTTATGAGTGCTTTGTTTACCATAATATCTCCTTCAACTATATTCTACGCACTGTATTCGACATTTCTTACCCCGCAATCCCCTGCTCCCTTGCCAAGGCATAAAAGAGGCCGCGCTTGGCAACAAGTTCGCTGTAGTTGCCCGTCTCCACAATTTTTCCATTTTCTAAAACATAAATACGGTCGGCGTGAATAACGGTAGAGAGCCTGTGGGCAATCAGGATAGTAATCAAATTTGGACGATTCTTCACAACTTCTCTCACCGTTTCAGTGATAGCGCGCTCGGTAATGGAGTCTAAACTACTCGTCGCTTCGTCAAAAATAAGAATATCCGGGTTACGGAGAAGCGCTCTTGCAATGGCCAGTCTTTGGCGCTCACCGCCGGAAACTTTGATGCCTCCTTCCCCGATTTTCGTATCCAACCCCTCCTCTCCTCTTTCTAATATTTGAATCGCCGAAGCTTGAACTAACGCCTTCATGCACTCGCTATCGGTTGCCTCAGGTTTTACAAACAATAAATTCTCCCGAATCGTGCCGGCAAAAAGCTGGGTCTCTTGAGAGACAAAGCCCACTCTTCTTCTTATATCGTCATAATCAAGCAAGGAAATATCTTTCTCGTTAAATAAAATTTTTCCTTCCGTCGCTTTATACAGACCCACCAGTAATTTTATAAGCGTGGTCTTGCCGGATCCGGAAGGGCCGACAAAAGCTACCGTCTCTCCTCCGTAGGTTGAAAAAGAAATGTTTTTCAAGGACTCGTTGCCTTCTCCGTAGCGAAAAAAAACATTTTGGAAATCTACGGATTTGATTGTTCCGATTTTTAACGCCCCGACAGGCTTTTCTACAATCGGAGTTTTTAATACTTCCTGCAAAGCTTCGCTTGAAGCCATTGCTTCCTGATACTGCGAAGCCACATTGCCAAATTCCGCCAATGGCCCGAATAAAGCGAAAGAATAGATAAAGAGAGTGAAAAACTGCCCGAGAGAAACCGCGCCTGTGGCTACAAAAAAAAGCATCAGAAAAAGAATGCCGGAGCGCATGGCGTTTACCAGTGTCCCTTGCACAAAACTCAAAACACGGATAAGTTTTACCTTTTTTAATTCCAATCCCAAAATAGAATCATTTACTCGATTGAGGCGGTCTATCTCTTGGCTCTCCAGACCCAAACTTTTAACTAATTCCACATTTCTGATTGTCTCTGTGGTTGAACCAGCCAACTCTGCCGATTGTCTTACTATTTTTACCTGCGCGTCCTTTATTTTTCGGGTAATAAGATAGGTTGTTATACCCATAATCGGAATAATGAGAATATAGGAAATTCCAATAATCCAGTTGACGATAAAAGCGTAGACAATGATAAAAAGCATGGAAACAAGAGAAAGAAAAGTGGTGTTCACGGCGCTCCCAATCAAAATTTTTGTATCCGTGCGAGCTTTCTCCAGTTTTCGCAAAAGCTCTCCCGAGCGCTGATCTTCAAAAACGCTGTATGGCAAAGAAAAGGTATGATTTACACTGGCCCCATACATAGAAGCGCCCACTCTTTCGGAGACGACATTGACAAAATAATCCTGAAAATTTTTGGCAATCCTTGAAACCATCGCCACTCCGACGGAGGCAAGGATAAGAAGCAGAACCCCGCTTACAAATTCACTGCGGGGAATCTCATGGGCTTTTGACGCATAATTGTCTATGATAAGGCGAAAAATCTGCGGGTCTAACAACGAGAAAACTTGGTTGATGGTCGCCAAAAGCAAGGCCAAAAACATCAGACCTTTGTATTGCCTTAGATATCTCCAGATAAAACGCATACCAAGCAGTTTATCATAAAAATAAAACTAGCGATAAAGAACAAATCTTTTATCGCTAGTCGATTCCATAAAACTTTCATCAGAAGCCCCCCTCAAGCCTCTAGATACTCAAAATTTGTGCTCTGTGTCAAAAGGAAAATAAAACGGGAGTTCGGATGCAATCTGCCAAACTTCCAAGCAAGGAAATGCAGACTCGGATAAATATTCCTTGCAAGCAGAAAGGTTTTCTCCGTAAGAGGGCGGATCTCCCCTTCAGAAACTACTTTTCCCTCGCTTGCGCCCACCATAATCTCAAGCGAGCATGGCAACCTTGTAAAAACAGAAAGAATCTCGCTCACTTGGGACATTTTGGAAAATTGCCTGTTGTAATCCTCCGGAGAGGAGTAGCAAATACGGCAATCTTCCACGAAATCAGGGTCGTTCTCAAAATTCACATCACTTGCCCTCATCAAAGAAGAGTTTAGAACTACCATAAGGACACCTCCTATCTTCAGGCAAAAAACATCTTAAGAAAACAACGCGTCTCCTTTTTTATTCTAACCCAAAAAACTATTTTTCTTCAAGACCGCCCAAACTCTTCTTCACTTCTTCAAACTCATTCTCCACTTTTTTGAGACGGGCGCGGAGGTCTTTGATAATGACCGCCCCTTCTTTCACTCTCTTTATCCCCTCCTCCACGTCTACATTTTTCTGTTGCTCAAACCAACCGACAATTTCCTCGAGTTTTGAAAGCGACGTATTTATTTTTTGTTGTTTTTCTTTTTCCATGAGTATAATGCGAATCCGCAAATGTGTGCGAATACTACGAATTTTTAAAACGTTCGCCTACTTCTTTAAACCAATCTTCACGCTCACGATACGCATCTTGTCTTCAAGAATTGAGAGTCTGCGTTCGTGGGAAATCATACCGTATTCAATCCGGTCTAGGCGTTTAACCACTTCCTTCATTTCATCTTTAAGACCAGACACTTCACCTTTGACTTCCATTAAGTCCTCTTTGGAGGCGGTATGCTCAAAACCCTCCTTGGTCATTCTAGCCAAGTTCTCAATCATTCCCTCCACTGTTTTTGGGGATTTCTTTTTCATAATTCTAAGTATAGAGCTTGCGCGCAAAAAAGCTAATAGGTTTTAGGGATAGCGAAATTTCCAATTCTCTGCCGTAGCCCCCATCCATTCCCATGTCTCAACATCCCCAAGTATGAACTCACTGTTACCTCTTTTCCGTTTTTCGCTTTGATATTCCTAAACATCCTTTTCTTGGTCGCCGTCCTCAAAACTCGATGATTTGGAAAATGCACCCAACCCAAGAAATCAACGCCAGAAGAGATGGTTTTAATAAAAACTTTGTCAGGATGGAGGGTCAGCTTGAGATTTTCCCCTAAAAAATCACCGAGTTTTGGTAAAGTTTCCATCAGCGCGCCTTCGTCGTGGCCCATAATCACAAAGTCGTCAGCGTAACGAATATAATATTCCTGGCGTAGGCCATGCTTCACAAACTGGTCAAACTCGTTCATGTAGACATTCACTAAAAGCTGGCTAGTGAGGTTGCCAAGTGGTAAACCTTTACCACTTGAACCAGAATTAAAACTTTTCACTATTTCCGAAACAAGCCAAACGATATCTCTGTCAGGGATATGTTTTTCGAGCGTCTTCAAAAGAGTCGCGTGGTCAATATTCGCGAAAAACTTTCTAATGTCGCATTTTAAAACCCAGACAGTTCGAGTGTTGTTTTTGGAGACCTTGCCCGCAAATTGCTTGAACCTATTTATGGCACGATGCGTGCCTTTCCCTGTTTGGCAAGAATATGAATCCGCAATAAATGTTTTGGTAAAAAATGGCGACAGTGCTCTATGTAGAGCGTGGTGCAAAAGCCGGTCCCGAACTGTGGCTTTGTGAATATCGCGGGGTTTTGGGTCGGATATTTTGAAATGCTGATATGGAGAGTGATAGTATGTTTTCGCCATTAAATCCCGATGGAGTGAAATAATATTCGGCATTAAATCTCGTTCAAACTCCTGCACGTCTTTGCGCATTCGTTTTCCTATCCTAAACTCCTGCCACGCCTCAAGAAGATTCTCCAAAGAAATGATATGCTGATAACTATGCTTGAATTGAATTCTCGTCATATCTCTAAAGCAACCCCCCCCAACGAATTTTGCCGGTTTTAAGTAAGGTAAAAGAAGCCTATTTAACTTGGTATAAATTTTATCAAGAACTGCCCAAGGTTCACAGACACTCTCTCGGTCAACGCGTAGATATTTTGTTTGTTGAAACAATAGAGGCCATCTCGGCCGCCAGTTTCCTTTCGCGAGAAGAGAAACACCTGTATGTCCGACTCGCCATCAAAAAGCTGGATACTTTGCGTGTGCTCCTTATGATTCTTTGGGAAACAAAATCTTTGGACGACAAAAAATACATCGCTCTTTCCGTAGAACTGGACGAAGCCGGCAGAATGCTCGGTGGTTGGAACGGCCAGCTTACAAAATCCCTCGACATTGCTCGGGATAAACAAAACTCTCCCAACAAGTAGCTGGGAGAGAAATGAAGAGAGTTGCGACACGGCGAACGCGAACCCGTTGTCACAATTCCACCTGTTGTCAGGCCTGTCGTTGTACGCGTTGAGCCAACGACCATCGTTGTCACGGTTCGCGTTCAGCAAGTTCGGATCGCCGTCGGATTGCGCGAAACATCTTCCATATCACCACCCCTCGAATACTCTCAGGGTTGAATCGAATCCGGCATCGCAATGCCTTAATGTCTCGCGCCAAGTATCTTCTTTTTTATTGAAGTTTCTGCATGCATCACTCTATCCGAAACCGTGGCCGCGGATACTCTCGACGCATGGATACTGGGGTCGGTAGCGGAAAGCCTTGACCGTCCGCATATTCACCTACTGCCACAAATATTATAGCTGAAATTTAATTTTATGAAAAAATTTAGCCCTGCTCCGACGGATCGGAACAGGGCTATGGACTAAGTTCCAAGGGACTGAAGTCCCGAGGATCCTAGGATTGAGAACTGACTTGCGACACGGCGAACGCGAACCCGCCGCCACAACCCCACCTGCCGCCAGGCCTGCCGTAGGACGCGCGGAGCCAACGACCACCGTCGTCACGGTTCGCGCGCAGCAAGTCCGGACCGCCGTCGGAGTCGCTCACGGGTTCGTGCATGGCAACGATGTACCACAGACCCATCGCTTCGATCTCCTTGTCCGTGAACTTTAGACGGATGAGGCAGGCCAGTTCGGCGTTCGGCTTGGACAGCTTGCGCTTGTCGG
>CAYJQX010000008.1:0-25514 GCA_964372755.1 uncultured Candidatus Saccharibacteria bacterium | reverse complement strand
GAAGGTGATGAGTGTGAGGATGACGAGAGCCATTCCGGCGTCGAGATACTTTCGACTCGTGGACGGCTTCACACCGCGAACGAGCATGATTGACGCGATAATCGCGAGAGAAGTCGCTGGCAGAATCACAAGCGACACTTTCGCGGCGGCGGCAAGTCCTGCAACGATGACAACGGCGGCAAGTATTCTTGAATGCTGTTCTCCGAACGCAAGTGGAATTGTCCACTTGTAGCCGCCGTCAATCTGCTTGTCGTCCAGGTCTTTCGTTATCTCTCTCGCGAAGACAATGAGTGTCGCTGACAGAAACAGTAACCAGAGTTTCTCAGAGTTTGCGCCCGCCACGAGAGGCAGTGCTGCCGGACTTGCCGAAGCAAGCGAGACGAGCACGATCGGGACAAACGAAATCATGCGAGTTTCTGAGTAAACCACTCCGGCAACTGCGAGTATCGCCAGCGCGACACCAATGCTCATGTCGTTGACAGCGGCAAGGGCTATCAAACCCCCGCTTACCAGCCAAAACGCCGACAGCAACACAAGGAATTTTCCTGCATGTTGGTACGCAAGCACTTTGCCCTTGCGGATGTCATGGAACCTGTCACGCCAGTCGTTTTGGAGCATAGTCGCGCTGGCGATGAAAAATACCGCCGCCACCGCAATCCACGAAATGCTTGTTTCCGCGAGCGTATAGCCGGTTATGGCCAGGAAACTCGCAAGGATACAGACGGACAAACGCAGGGACTTGACCCATGCACTCACGGTTTTCACCTCCTTTCACGATGTTGGAAATGTGCAATCTGACCCGAATGAAGTGTAGCAATTATCAGTTAAAAAATCGAATTTAGAATTTTATGAAAAAATTTCTTTTGTCCTTACAAAATATGGTTCGAGCTAACCTCTTCCAATTCTGATTTCGATTTCTGGCGGTGGCGATGTCCCGATGTTCGAACCAATTAGGTCGCTACATTACAGTCGGGTTGATGAAATTGTACGGGATTTAAGGCGAATCTACAAAGAAAATCCTGCTTTGTTTGATATTCCAGAATTTGCTCAGAAAATTTACTAATACAATCTCATATAATCTAATATATGAACTATATGAGATTTACAGCTATAATCCGCTACAATCGGTCATATAGAATATATCTGTAAATTATCCTAATCGAATCTATCGGCTTTATATTCAAGCGTCGGTTTTGAAGGGTTCTTATCGCGTCTTTTCATTGCTTCCAAGACCTTCTCATACGGAACCAAAGTCAATGAGATATCCTTCTTAAGCTCCTCTAAAATATTCTCTACATAAACTTCTTTTATAACAGGAGTTTCGGTTTTTGAAATAAACTCAACATGACTCAAACGTGGATCAGAAATAAAATCGTCTCCTATGACCTCATACAAAATACCAGGAGCACTAAGAAGTGACAGCTTGCCTTCCTGTAACTCGTCAATATACATTTCTTCTTTATGAGTTTCTTGGTCTACAAAATAACCGACAGCGAGTTCATTTCCAGTTCCATGAATCATAGCTATGGCAAATCTTTTGTCAGAAGTCGCGAATACTACAGCTTCACCATTAACCGCATTATGCGGAAAAGGCTTAAGAACTTTTATATCCGCCTTGGTCGATCCGTGATAAAGAGTTTTACCTTTTACATCTATTTTCATATTTGGTTCGAATCCCTTTGTCCTATAGCCATGGAATCCTTTGTTTACTTCATAAAATCACTGGCGGAGGGAGCGAGATTCGAACTCGCGATGCCCTTTCGGACATAGCAGTTTTCAAGACTGCCCTATTCAACCGCTCTAGCATCCCTCCCGGTTTTTTTTATTCTCCCCTAGTTGCTAGATTATAGGATTTTGGCGAAAAATGCCATATAAAAAATTACTGGACGGATGTTTCTGAAAGAGGTTTATTATGATAATCTTTAGGTATTAATTACAAATTAAAAACAATAAACATGGAAATAACCGCATCTTTGAATTATCTCGCAATATTCGTGTCGGCTCTGGCCGCGAATGTTTTGGGAGCGCTATGGTATTCGCCTCTTCTTTTTGGAAAAAAATGGATGAAGCTTTCGGGTTTATCTCCTGAAAAAATGGAGACGGAAAAGAAGAAAGGAATGGCCCATCGTTATATTCTAAACTTTCTTGCTTCTTTTGTTATGGCTTATGTTCTATCTCCTTTTATCGCCGTGGGAGCGATGGGAAATATAAACTCGGCCCTTCTTTTGGCTTTTTGGCTCTGGATTGGGTTTATCGCGACCAAACTCCTTGGTTCTACTCTGTGGGAAGGAAAATCTTGGGGTTTATATTTTTTGAATATCAGCTATGAACTTATTGCCATTAGTCTCATGGCTGTTATTCTGGCTCTCTGGAGATAAAAATCAGTTTTTTTGGCTGACCTACTATAATAAAGGGAAAATAAAATAACCCTGTCGAATGACGGGGTTATTTTATTGTGGTTGTAAGGTGAAGGCCTCTTTTCAAACAATTGGTGCAAATTTTCATTCTTTGCCCATCTGAAAAGCGAGCCCATTGCAAGTTGGGTTTTTTTACAATGGTTTTTGTCGGGTTGTATTTGCCCCGCAAAAGGTTTCTTTTTCCTCCAAGGCGATTTCCTTTATCACAGATTGGACAGAACTTTGTCATATTTTGAAGTAAAAACTTGGTAATTTTCGTTTATTCGCACTTTTTAGAGATGTGTCAGGGTTGTTTTGTAACGCTTGCAATGCTAACATAGCGCATAGGTATATGCAAGAAATCACAGCAGTTTTTTGGATAGCTATTCTCATTATTTCCGTGGTTATTCATGAAGTTTCCCACGGTTACGCGGCTAATTTGCTAGGTGATCCAACAGCTAAATATGCCGGTCGGCTCACCTTAAATCCGATCCGGCACCTAGAAATTCTAGGTTCTTTTATAGTGCCTCTTCTGACTTTCATGGCAGGAGGCCTTATTTTCGGCTGGGCCAAACCGGTGCCTTACAATCCCTACAATCTTAAATATCAAAAATGGGGGCCCGCTATCGTGGCGGTAGCCGGCCCGTTTTCTAATTTTATCGTGGCGCTTTTTTTTGGTTTGATTGTTCGACTGGCTATCGGAGGGGCTTTCATTCTTTCTCCGGCTTTGGTGGAAATTATGATAACCATTATTTTTGTAAACGTAGTTTTAATGATTTTTAATCTTATCCCTATTCCTCCTCTTGATGGCTCAAAAATACTTTTTTCCATTTTGCCCTTGTCTATGAGCCACGTGGCAGATTTTCTGGAGCGTTACGGCTTTATTTTTCTCATCATTTTTGTTTTTTTCTTCTTTGGCGCTCTCTCACCGGTTATAAAAGGAGTAGTGTCTGTTTTTACGGGTTTGGGATTTTAAGCGATATTTTCCTCCGACACCCTGCTCTCTTTAAAAGAGGCTAGATTAAAATTCAAGGTCTCTCTATATCTATGATTTGACTCAAGACAACTCTTTTGCTATCTTTGCAAGCGTGGCGACTATTAGTCAACTCGTAAAAAGACCAAGAAAAAAGGCGCAAAAAAAACCGAAAGCGGTGGCTTTGCGTCGCGGTTTTAACTCTCTAAAAAATAAACCCATACCATATTTCTCTCCTTTTAAAAGGGGGGTTTGCGTGAAAGTGTCTACAATGACGCCTAAAAAGCCGAACTCTGCTCTTCGAAAAGTGGCTCGCGTGCGTCTTACAAATGGAATGGAGGTAACCGCTTACATTCCGGGAGAAGGACATAATCTGCAAGAACATTCCGTGGTTTTGATCCGTGGCGGAAGGGTGAAAGACTTGCCGGGGGTTCGTTATCATATACTGCGCGGTATTTTGGATACAACAGGCGTTAAAGACAGAAGACAGCAAAGGTCTAAATATGGGGCAAAAAGGCCTAAAGATAAATAACCCGACACTAATACGCGAATGAACACGAATGTCGCTAATTTAAGAAATTAACCAAATGAGGAAGAAACTAAAAAAAGTAAATAGAATAAAGCCTGATTATCAATACGAGTCGGAAACAGTCTCAAAGTTTATTAACTATGTCATGAAAGACGGAAAAAAGAATGTGGCTCGTACCATTATGTATGGGGCAATGGAAGAAGTGGCCCAAAAAACAAAAAAAGACGCTTTGGAAATTTTTGAAACCGCAATCAGGAACGTTTCTCCATCCATAGAGGTGCGGTCTCGCCGAGTGGGTGGCGCGAACTATCAGGTGCCTCGCGAGGTGCGCCCGGAACGTCAGCTGGCTTTATCTTTCCGTTGGATTTTGGATGCCGCGAGAAGCAAGAAAGGTGTCCCTATGCACAAAAAGCTTGCGGATGAAATTATTAACGCTTCAAAAAATGAGGGCGTGGCTGTCAAAAAAAGGGAATCTGTTCATAAAATGGCTGAAGCCAATAAAGCCTTTGCTCATTTTGCTTGGTAATTTTGCCTTGGCAAAATTACCCTGAGCGAGTTCATCAAGTTTACTTGATGGCGAGTTGGAAGGGTTAAACACCTCAAAAATCCCCTAAAAGGGATTTTTTGCTTATTCACTAGATCATATTATGAAAAGGTGTTATGTGGTATATTTAATCCAATGAAAAAGAAGACTAAAAAAACGGTTGAGGAACTTATTGAGAGTTTGGCCGTAATGACTCAAAAAGGCTTTGACGAAGTTTCAGGACGTCTTGATGGGGTGGAAGGAGGAATGAAAGAAGTCGTAAAGCGTCTTGACCGTATTGAGTATGGAATGGTGTCTCATGAGCGTAGAATCTCCATCTTGGAAGACAAAATGCAAATAGTGAGTACTAAACTCGGATTGAAGCGCTAATCGTTGCTTTTCTCATGGTTTTCCTATAATCTCTATTATTGTTGGGAACTAATTAATTTTGGGCTGGTTGTTTTGTCTTGCTGATTTTTTTAAAAATTTTTATTTACGAATTCAAATCACACGTTTATGGCTAGAGACTTACCTATTGAACAAACTAGAGATATTGGCATTATTGCCCATATAGACGCCGGAAAAACCACTTTTACCGAGCGGGTTCTTTTTTATACCGGCATTTCTCACAAAATAGGAGAAGTGCATGAAGGCGCGGCAGTTATGGATTGGATGGAACAGGAAAGAGAAAGAGGGATTACCATTACCGCGGCGGCTACTACCGCCTTTTGGACGCCCTCAAATAAAGAGGATGGCAGAAAATTCCGCTTTAATATTATCGACACTCCCGGACACGTTGATTTTACCGTGGAGGTGGAGAGATCTCTCCGTGTTTTAGACGGAGCCGTCGTTGTTTTTGACGGCGTGGCTGGAGTGGAACCGCAGTCTGAAACGGTTTGGCGCCAAGCAGACAAATACAAAGTGCCGCGCATGTGTTTTATAAATAAATTAGACAGAATGGGGGCTAACTTCAATAGAAGTTTCCAGTCTATTTTGGATCGGCTTACTCCGAATGCCGTTAAAATGCATATTCCCATCGGGGACGAAGCAGAATTTGAAGGAATGGTAGATATTCTTCGCATGAAGGCATACGCCTTTGAGGGACAGGCTGGGGAAACAATAAAAGAAATAGAAATTCCGGAAAATCTCAGAAGCGAAGCGGAAAAATTACATAAAGAGCTCTTGGAAAAAATCGTGGAAAATGATGAGAGCGCCACGGGGCGGTATCTGGAAGGCCAAGAAATTCCTCTCAAGGAGCTAAAAACAATATTGAGAAAGGCTGTTATCGGTTATCAGATCGTTCCTGTTTTTTGTGGTTCAGCTCTAAAAAACAGAGGCGTTCAGCTTGTTTTGGACGCTGTTTGCGATTATCTTCCTAGCCCCTTGGACGTACCGGATCTGATCGCGCATGATCCGAAAACTAACGCAGAAATTATTATTAAGCCGAAAGACGATGAACCTCTTGCCGCTATCGCTTTTAAACTTCAGTCTGATCCCTTTGTAGGCCAACTCACATATTTTAGAGTTTATTCAGGTAATTTGGAGGCCGGCTCTTATATCCTCAATTCCACGACCGGAGAAAAAGAACGTGTGGGGCGTTTGTTGCGCATGCACGCAAATGACAGGGAAGAAGTAAAAAGCATTTCCTCCGGAGATATCGGAGCTATCGTTGGTCTTAAAGCTACGCGCACAGGAGACACCCTCTCTGATATGGGAAGACCTGTTATCTTGGAAAAAATAGAATTTCCAGAGCCGGTCGTTTCCCTTAAAATTGATCCAAAAACGAAAGCCGACCAAGAAAAAATGGGTTTGGCCTTGCGACGATTATCCGATGAAGATCCAACTTTCCGCATTAAATCAGATCCAGAAACTTTAGAGACTATTATCTCCGGTATGGGAGAACTTCACTTGGAAGTTTTGGTTGATCGTATGCGAAGGGAATTTGGCGTGGGCGCCAATGTTGGCAAACCCCAAGTGGCTTATAAAGAAACGATTACTTCCGAAGCTGAAGGCGAAGGGAAATTTGTCCGCCAATCGGGTGGCCGTGGCCAGTATGGCCATGCCCGGGTGCGCGTTCGCTCACTTGAGCGGGGAGCAGGTTTCTCTTTCAAGAACGCCATAAAAGGTGGCGTGGTGCCACAAGAATTTATTCCTGCCATTGAGAAAGGCATCAAAGAGGCTTTGGATCGGGGGGTTATTGCTGGTTTTCCGATTGTTGATCTGGAAGTAGAGCTTTATGACGGCTCGTATCACGACGTGGATTCTTCCGAAGCGGCTTTTAAAATCGCTGGCTCCATGGCTTTACTCGAAGGTGTAAAAAGAGCTAAACCGGTTATTTTAGAGCCTATAATGAAGGTGGAAGTAATCGTGCCGGAAAAGTTTTTAGGTGATATCACCGGCAATCTTAGTTCAAAAAGAGGGCAGATAGAAAATATGGGCGAGAGAATGAATTTGAAGGTTGTAGACGCCAAGGTGCCTCTTTCGGAAATGTTCGGTTATGTGACCAATCTTCGCAGTATGACAGAAGGAAGAGGAACTTATACAATGGAATTTGACCATTACGCCATTGTGCCAAACAACATAGCCACGACAATTGCGGAGAAAAGAAGCTAAATTAAAGCAAAATAGGCCCAACTAACAGCGATTTTATGCACAGAGAAGATTTCTTGGATGAATTAAATCCTTTTAGTGATTCGCCTGATGAGGAAAATGAGGATGATTTTTTGTCGGCTAGCTTTGATGAATTGAATACAGCGTCGGAGATTATAAGCAACGATGCTTCGTTTGAGACAGAACTTTCTGCTCAAGGGATAAGCCTTATTTCATCAGAAGCTTTAGCCGATGATTTGGAAATAGGAGAAAATTTAATGGAACTGCCGATATAAAAACAAGGCGTTACAATTTGTAACGCCTTGTTGGCTTGAAACACTATCTTATCGCAAGAACAATGGGACCCAGAAAGAGATATCTCCTTTTCCCTTTTTTTGGTTTAAGAAAATGGTTGTAAACCATTTTCGAATAACCATCTCTGGTTGTTCTTTGGGTATCCGATTGTCCGAAAACGGTAGTTTTACCTACCTCGGACAAAAGAAGAACCCTGTCTAGGATGATTAAATGCTCCATATTTAAAAGAGCATTATCACCTTTTTTTGTCAATAGAAAAGATACCCACAAAATGTTTAAGAGATAGCTGGAAATTTTTCTTGACTTATCGCGAAACCATCTGTAAGATGGGGCATACGTGCATATCTTGTTTGGTGCAGTGGTTTGTTTTTCGCGATTTAGATTTATTTATTATTAATAAAATATAAAAAAAATATTATGGCAACAGAGAAATTTGACCGTTCCAAGCCGCATATCAACATTGGCACCATCGGCCATGTTGACCACGGCAAAACCACTCTCACCGCTTCTATTCTTCATGTTTTGAACATGGCGGGGAACAAGGTGAGATTGGAAGCTATTGATCAGATTGATAACGCTCCTGAAGAAAAGGCTCGTGGTATTACCATATCTTTGCATCACTCGGAATACGAAACAGCCACGAGGCATTATGCTCATATCGACGCTCCGGGGCACGCCGACTATATCAAAAACATGATTACCGGAGCTGCTCAAATGGACGGCGCTGTTTTGGTGGTGGCTGCAACCGACGGTGTTATGCCACAAACTCGAGAACATATTCTCTTGGCTCGCCAAGTGGGAGTGCCTTCCATTATTGTCTTTTTGAATAAGATAGACATGGTGGAGGATAAAGAATTGATTGATTTGGTAGAGGATGAAGTCCGCGAACTTTTAACCAAATATGGTTTTCCGGGAGCGACTACTCCGATCATCCGCGGATCCGGTCTTAAAGCTCTTGAATCAAAATCTGTGGATGACGAGTGGGCCAAGCCGGTTTTGGAACTTGCCAAAACCATGGATGAATACTTTCCACAGCCTGTTCGTGAAATAGATCAGCCTTTTCTTATGCCAGTCGAGGATATTTTCTCCATTGAAGGCCGAGGAACTGTGGTAACTGGCCGTATTGAAAAAGGCAAAATCAAAGTGGGAGAGGATATTGAAATTGTGGGCATGGGCGATACGAAAAGAACAACCGTGACCGGTATTGAAATGTTCAACAAATCTTTGGATGAAGGAATGGCTGGCGACAATGCCGGTATTCTTCTTCGCGGTTTGAAAAAGGAAGATATTGAACGCGGTCAGGTTTTAGCCAAGCCGGGTTCTATTACTCCGCATACCGACTTTGACGCGGAAGTTTATATTCTAAACAAAGACGAAGGAGGGCGACACACCCCATTTTTTACTGGATATAAACCGCAATTCTATATTCGCACTACCGATGTGACAGGCGAAGTGACTTTGGCTGAAGGCGTAGAAATGGTTATGCCCGGAGATACCGTCACCTTTAAAGTAAAACTGGTTTCTCCTGTGGCTTTGAGCGAACAGCAACGTTTTGCTATCCGTGAAGGAGGAAAAACGGTGGGTGCAGGCGTCGTTACTAAAATCACAAAATAAAAGCTTGTTAATTTTAACAAACTAACTAAACTTTTACTTTAAAAGTAAAACAAACATGGCAACAAAAAAAGAACAACCAGAACAAAAATTGCGCATTCGCATCTCTGCTTATGAGCACAAAATACTGGATTCGAGCGTTGCCCAGATAGTTTCAACGGTCCGTCGTTATGATGCCAATATTGCTGGTCCGGTGCCTTTACCAACGTCTATTAGAAAATATACGGTTAATCGATCGTCTTTTATAGATAAAAACTCTCGTGAGCAATTTGAGATGAGAGTGCATAAAAGATTGCTGGATATCTTAAACCCCGATCCGAAAATCATTGACGCCCTTACAAATTTAAATCTTCCGGCAGGAGTGAATATAGAGATAAAAATGGCGTAAATTAACGACACCAATACGCGAATGGACACGAATGACGCGAATAATAATGTAATACGATATCTTAATTTCTTTCATTTGTGTCATTCGCTTGTATCATTCGTGTATTAGCGTCGGATTATTATGAAATACATTCTTGGAAAAAAAGAAAATATGAGTCAGGTTTTTGACGAGCAACAGGGAAAAGTTGTGGCTGTTTCTATTGTCTCTGCTGGCCCAATATATGTAACTCAAGTGAAAACAAAAGAAAAAGACGGATATGATGCCTTGCAGTTTGGGTATGGCGCTAAAAAAGTAGCAAAAATAAAAAAGCCTCAGAGAGTTAAGATGGAAGGAGCTAAGGACGGGTTTGTTGGTTTTTCTTATCGCAAGGAAATAAGAAATGACAAGAAATCCTCCGATCTAAAACCCGGAGATAAATTAGAAATTTCTGTTTTCAAGGAGGGCGACAAGGTGCAAGTCGTCGGAGTAACTAAGGGTAAAGGGTTTCAAGGAGTAGTGAAGAGGCATGGTTTTCACGGCGGTCCTCGTTCTCACGGGCAAAAGCATTCAGAGCGCGAACCGGGCTCCATTGGTTCAAGTGGCATCCAACGTGTTATCAAAGGAATGAGGATGGGAGGTCGGATGGGACAGGACAGACAAACCACAAAAAATTTGAAGATCATAAAAGTGGACGAAGAGAAAAATTTGCTCTATATTGGCGGAGCAGTGCCCGGTAGAAGAGGGACTTTGTTGGAGATAAAAATGGCGTAAATTAACGACACCAATACGCGAATGGACACGAATGACGCGAATAATAATGTAATACGATATCTTAATTTCTTTCATTTGTGTCATTCGCTTGTATCATTCCCTCCTTCGCCAAGAGGCTACGGGTGGGCAAGCGTGTATTAGCGTCGGATTATACTAAAGAATATGGAAACTGAAATATACAACAAAAAAGGAGAATTAATCGGGAAAATAGAACTCCCGGAGTCTGTTTTTGGTCTTCCTTGGAACCCTGATTTGGTGCACCAAGTTGTTACTTCCATGAAATCCAATCTACGAGGTCCTTATGCCCATACGAAAGACAGGGGAGAGGTGGCTGGCACGGGACACAAACCTTGGAGACAGAAGGGAACGGGACGCGCGCGCCACGGTTCTCGCCGTTCTCCGATTTGGGTGGGAGGAGGTATTGCCCATGGTCCAACGAATGAAAAAAACTATACGAGAAAAATTAACGATAAGATGAAAAAGAAGGCTTTCTACACTATTCTTTCACAGAAGTTTAGGGATAATGAGATTATTTTTGTAGATTCGCTTCGCCTAGACCAGCCTAAAACAAAAGAAGGCATGGCGGTTATAAACAATATTTCTAAACTTGGAAATTTTGAAAAGATAAAATCAAAGAAAAAAAACAAAGCCATATTTGCTCTAACGGAAAAGAGCGAAAATACCCAAAAAGGCTATAGAAACATCCCGGGAGTTGTGGTGGCGGAAGCGCGCAATCTCAACTCTCTCGACCTCCTAACGTATAAGTATCTTTTGGTGGAAGATTCGACCAAGGGTCTTAAAGCTCTCTCCAGAGTTTAAGCTACAGGGTATGGTGAGAAATCCCGCCAAACTTTAAGTTTGGTAGGTTTCCTCGACCCTAAGCAAATAAGTTTGACTTTCTACTGAGATTTTTGCTAGGATGACCATTGTATGCCCAATGTAACGGGTGTGTTTGTCCTATGGCAATATTAGATATTTTTAATAAAAAGACAGAGAAGAAAAAAACTTCTGTTAAACCGAAGAAAACCGCTAAAGAAAAAGAGGTTGTTCTTGCTGAAAAAATGAATGCTGACGAAGTAACCCTAAAAAACGAAGAAAAGTCTGAAACTAAGTCTGTAGCAACCGGAAAAGAGAAGAAAAAAACTTCTGACCTTAAGATCAGACCAATCATTACAGAAAAAGCTTTTGCGCTCCAAGGGAGGGGTGTCTATGTTTTTGAGGTGAAAAATAATGTAAATCGAGTAATGGTTAGAAACTATATCCGCGCAACCTATAAAGTTACGCCGGTGAAGGTAAATATTCTAAACACTTCCAACAAAAGCATGATTTTTAGAAGACGTCGAAGCGTAAAACCGGGATACAAAAAGGCTATGGTTTTTCTAAAAGAAGGAGAGACTATCTCCGTAAAGTAAAAAAACACGAGTGGCATAAATATAAAGAAAAATGAAAACCTACAACCCAACAACCCCATCGAGAAGAAACTTAACTGGTATTCTCTATCGAAAGCTTTTGACAAAGACCAAGCCCGAGAAAAATCTTACCAGGGGTTTTAAACGTTCAGTAGGTAGAAACTCTAATGGCCGAATCACCGTTCGCCATAAAGGATCGGGGGCAAAACGTTTGTATCGAGAGATAGATTTTACTTATACCAAAAGAGAAATACCGGCCAAGGTTAAAAGCATTGAATACGATCCTAACCGGACTGGTTTTGTTGTTCTTTTGTCTTATGCCGACGGGGAAAAAAGATACGCTTTAGCCCCAAAAGGGCTCTCGGTGGGAGATACTATAATTACCTCCAGTGAAGCCGAGATTAAGCTCGGCAATCGCCTACCTTTAAATAAAATCCCGGTAGGAACTTTTGTTTTTAATGTGGAGCTAAAGCCAAATTCTGGAGCAAAACTAGCTCGTTCAGCCGGAGACGCTTCCGAGATTATCGCCGAAGACAGAGGATACTCTCTTTTGAAATTGCCTTCCAGCGAAATAAGAAAAGTGATCGGCACGGCATGGGCTACTATAGGAGGAGTTTCCAATGATGAAAAGAAGCTTGTGAAAATCGGCAAAGCCGGTCGCTCGCGATGGATGGGAATAAGGCCAACAGTCCGTGGTTCAGCTATGAGTCCGGTGGATCATCCTTTTGGAGGAGGTGAAGGACGCCAAGGAGCTGGTATGGCGAAAACCAAAAACAAATGGGGTAAAGGTTTCAGGGGAGTAAAAACTCGTCGCGCCAAGAAATATTCCAACAAGGCTATTATTGAAAGGAGAAAGAAGAAAAAGAAATAAAATTAAATAATTATGTCACGATCGCTGAAAAAAGGCCCATACATAGGAGGAAGGCTTCTGGAAAAAGTTGCTAAATTGGGAGGAGATACCACCAAGATTATTAAGACCTGGTCTCGAAGTTCCCAAATATCGCCTGAAATGGTAGGTTACTTGTTTGGGGTGCATAACGGCAAAGATTTTATTGAAGTGAGAGTTTCAGAAGAGATGGTCGGCCACAGGCTCGGCGAATTTAGCCCAACCAGAAAATTTGTCCGTCACGGAGGGAAAATGCAGAAAGAGATAGAAGCAAAGAAAAAAGAAGCTGAAATTGCTTCAGCAAAAGCAGCTAAGGCAAGTTCGTCGGACAAAAAATAACCATGAAAACAAAATAAATTTATGACACAGGTTTCCGCTCACTTAAAATATTATCATTGTTCGCCCCGCAAGGTGCGCATCTTAACCGATGTTTTAAAAGGGAAAATGGCTTCCCACGCAGTGAGAGAGCTTTCGGCTACGGCCAAGCGTTCCGCGCCGGTAATTTTAAAACTTTTACAGTCAGCTATGGCTAACGCCAAGCACAATTTTAAAATATCTGAACCGGAAAAACTTTATGTTTCTACTTTTATAGTAAACGAAGGCCCTACTTTGAAAAGACAAATTTCGCGCGCGCGCGGAAGTACCAGTCCGATTAGAAAAAGAATGAGCCATATAACGATTGTTTTAAGTGAAAAAGGGCAAAAAACAGAAAAAATTCCAGCCGTGAAGAGTTAGGTATAAATAAAATATGAGTAAAACAGTACATCCATATGGTTTTAGATTAGGCATTATCCGCGATTGGAAATCGCGCTGGTTTAGTACCGGCAAATTTGCACAATTACTAAAGGCGGATGTTCTTATTCGTGAGCACCTGACGAAGAAGCTTCGCGGTATGTATGTGGAAGCTATCGAGATAGAGAGAACGCCCGCTATTTTTCATATTATTATAAAAACTTCTCGTCCCGGTCTTTTGATTGGACGAAGAGGAGAGGGGACGGACAAAATCAAAAAAATGATCCGAGATGTTTTCAAGAAAATTGGCACTTCCGTACCAAGAGAATTGAAACTTTCTGTCGATGAAGTTAAAGCTCCGGAGACTCACTCGGCCATAGTTGCCCAAATGATATCAGAATCTCTCGAAAAGAGGACTCCTTTTAGACGAACGGTAAAACAAATGATTGACAAAGTTTTGATGAATAAAAGCGTTTTGGGGGTGAAAATCACTGTCTCTGGAAGATTGGACGGCTCTGAAATGAGCCGAACGGAAACTTTTAAAAAAGGACGAATTCCTCTCCAAACGATAAGAGCTGACGTTGATTTTGCCAGAGAGAGAGCCTCTATGTCTTACGGACAGATTGGAATAAAAGTTTGGATATACAGAGGAGATATTTTTGAAGACAAGTTGGCAAATAAAACGACATCGACAAATTAAAATAAAATTATAAAAACATGGCAGTTTTATTTCCAAGAAAAGTAAAATACAGAAAAGCCCAACGCGGACGAGTAAATCCTCTTAAAAAACAGGTAGCTACGCGCGGGCAAACATTAGCTTTCGGTTCTTTTGGATTGAGGGCTTGTTCCCCGGCCGAAATTACGGTAAATCAGATAGAGTCGGCCAGAAAAACGATGTCGCGTTCCATGGAAAAAGCCGGAAAAATTTGGATAAGGATTTTTGCTGACAAAGTGATTACGGCCAAGCCACCGGAAGTAGGCATGGGCAAAGGGAAAGGTGATCCGCAGGGTTATGTTTCTCCGATTAAAACAGGAACGATGATTTTTGAAATTGACGGGGTAGACGAGAGTAAAGCGAGGGAAGTTTTCAGGAAAGCCGGTTCTAAACTCCCTATTAAAACAAAAATGGTTTCAAGAGCTTAATACGAGAAGAATAATTGAATTAAAATGAAAGTAAAAAAAAGATTTCAAGGAATAGTAGTTTCGGACAAAATGGACAAAACCGTGGTTGTTTCCGTGCGCCGATATGTTGCTCACCCAAAATACGGAAAATACATGATGAAAAGTAAAAATTTTAAAGCTCACGACGAGTCCAATCTCTACAAAGAAGGAGATGCTGTTATAATCGAGGAAACACGCCCACTCTCAAAGTCGAAAAATTTCCAAGTTATTGGAAAGACAACAACGTCCCAGAAGGATAAAGTAACCGAATAATACCATGATACAAACAAGAACAATGATGAATGTGGCTGACAACAGCGGAGCCAAACTCGTCCAAGTGATAAAAGTTTTGGGCGGAAGCAGACGACGATATGCTGCAATCGGTGATTTGGTTGTTGTGGCTGTAAAATCAGCAGAGCCGAGAAAAAATGTGAAGAAAAAAGAAGTGCATCACGCGCTGGTTGTTCGCTCTAAAAGAGTCTATCGTCGAGCCGACGGTTCGTATATCAGGTTTTATGACAACGCGGTGGTGATTATGGAGAAAGGCAAAATGGATCCAAAAGGAGGGCGTATTTTCGGCCCGATTCCAAGAGAAATCCAGGAAAAAGGTTATGCCAAGATAATTTCTCTCGCTCCCGAAGTGGTGTAAAAATAAAAAAGCCCGTAAGACGGGAAATACTAAAAATATGAAAACAAAAGAAATTATAAAATCAAGAATGAAAAAAGGCGATAACGTTAAGATTATCGCGGGGAAAAATCGCGGAGAAACAGGCAAGATTCAACAAATCATAAAAGAAAAAAATCTCGTGGTTGTGGAGGGGATGAATATTGCTAAAAAACATGAAAGACCAAAACAGGGAGGGAAAAAAGGTCAGGTGGTAAATATCTCCATGCCTCTCCATTTATCTAACGTCGCTATTATTTGCCAGTCCTGTAAGAAGGTTACGAGGATTGGAATACGGGAAAAAAAGACTGAAACTGACACAAAGAAAAGAATTTGCGCAAAATGCAAAGCCGAACTTTAAAGCTTGTAAATAAGCCTTAAAATTGTTAGAATTGCCGAGCGTGATCCAGATTTTAAAAAAATGAAAACTTTCGATAAAAAATATAAAGAAGTGGTTTTACCCGAATTAGCCAAGGAGGGTAGCTATTCTAATTTTATGGCTGTGCCTAGGCTGACGAAAGTGGTGGTAAGCGCGGGAGTAGGTTCTATAAAGGATGAGAATAAGAAAAAGTCTGTATCTGAAGGTCTCTCCATTATTACAGGATTGTTAGCTTCTCCGAGAAAAGCAAAGCAATCTATCGCTTCTTTTAAATTAAGAGAAGGGCAGGTGATTGGTTATGCGGTGACATTAAGAGGCAAGAGAATGATGGATTTTGTGTCTAAACTTGTCAATGTCACTATTCCGCGCATCAGGGATTTTCGAGGCTTGGATCTTAAAATAATTGATTCGATGGGGAATATGACGATTGGCTTTAGGGATCATACCGTTTTTCCCGAAACGAGCGAGCACGATGTGCGGTCTGCTTTTGGTCTTGCGACAACGATTACCACGACAGCCAAAACAAAAAAAGAAGCGCAAGCCCTTCTGACCAAAGTCGGTTTTCCTTTTAAGAAAGAAGAGGAACCAGAGGAGTCTTCTTCAAAGAAAAAAGTTGGGAGAGGAAAAATTCAAAAAAGGAAATAAAAAATATTTAAAAAAATGGCAAAAAAATCAGTCATAGCGAGAGCAGAAAAAAAACCAAAATTTAAATCAAGAGTGGTGAGGAGATGTTTTAGATGTGGAAGAGGCAGGGCTTTTATGAGAGATTTCGGGCTTTGTCGCATCTGCTTTAGAGAATTAGCGAACGAAGGAATGATTCCGGGTATAAGGAAATCAAGCTGGTAAAATTAGATTATAAATTCGAAGCAGAAGATTAAGTTAGACAAAAATATGGATCCAATCAGCGACATGCTTATAGCTTTAAAAAATGCTCAAACCGTAAATAAAGAAACGGTCGTTGTTTACTATTCAAAAATTAAAGCGGAGATTGTCTCTGTTTTGGAAAAAAACGGATACATAAAATCGTCTGTAATCAAAGGTCGTCGAGGAGGGAAAATAATAGAAATAACTCTCTCTTATGATGAAAACGGAGAAGGAGCTATTTCCAATGTGGAGAGAGTTTCCAAGCTTTCAAGAAGATTATATGTTCCTGTAAAAAAGATTAGTCGAAGCAAAAGAAAAGGCCTTGTGGTAATGACAACTCCGAAGGGAGTCATGACTGGAGAAGAGGCGTTAAAAATGAATGTGGGGGGGGAAGTGATATGTCGCGTTATTTAAAACAAATATGAGTCGTATAGGAAAAAAGCCAATTCAAATACCAGATAAAGTAATCTTTACAAAAAAAGGAGATGATTTTTCTGTGAAAGGACCGCTTGGAGAAGTTGCCCGAACCTTTCCGTCTTTAGGCGTGAAAATTAATCTTGGAGAAAAAGAGATTGTCTTGACCTTGGAAAAAAATTCTAAACTGGCTAAAGCTATTTGGGGAACATACGCTTCTCATTTTATAAATATGATAGAAGGTGTGACCAAAGGTTTTGAGAAAAAACTTATCATAGAAGGTGTGGGATATCGTTACCAGATGGAAGGCAATAATGTAAAACTGAACATCGGTTATTCGCACCCTGTTCTTGCGCCTGTCCCAAACGGGTTAAAGGTTACTTGCGAGAAAAATATCATGACTATCTCCGGAGTGGATAAAGATTTAGTGGGGCAATTTGCTTCTTCTATCCGTAGTTTGAAAAAACCGGAGCCTTACAAGGGAAAGGGTATTAGATACGAAAATGAGGTCATAAGAAGAAAGGTAGGCAAGAAAGCCGGAGTTGTTTCTTAAAAAATTGAAGATATAAAATGGCAAACTTAACGTTAAAAGAAAAAATAGCTAAAAGAAAAAAGAGACACAGCCGTGTTCGAGCTGTTGTTTCCGGTACCGCAAAAAGACCACGATTGGCGGTTTTTCGATCAAACGCTCATATTTACTTGCAAGTCATAGATGACGAGGCCAAGAAAACAATCGTGGCTTCTTCCGATCTGGCTGATACGAAAGGTAAAAAAACAGAAAGAGCTTTTGAGGTTGGAAAAGAATTAGGAAAAAAAGCCAAAGAAAAAGGCGTAAACGAAGTGATTTTTGACAGAGGAGGATATCTTTATCACGGAAGAGTAAAAAGAGCGGCCGAAGGTGCCAGAGAAGCTGGCCTAAAATTTTAATATAAAAATATTATGAGAGGAGGAACAAATCAAAGAAGGAATAGCGGACCGAGAGAAAAACCTGAATATGACCAGAAGATTATTGATATTCGCAGAGTGGCTCGAGTGGTCTCTGGCGGACGCAGGTTTAGCTTTCGAGTGACGGTTGTGGCTGGAAACAAAAAAGGTGAAGTGGGAGTAGGAATTGGCAAGGCGGGAGAAACAGTCACTGCTATCGAAAAAGCTTACAGCGCGGCCCTCAAAAACAAAATAAAGGTGCCTTTAACTAAAGATCATTCAATTCCACAAGAGGTAAAAGTGAAATTTGCCAGCTCGAAAATAATTATGAAGCCTTCTCCAAAAGGAGGGTTGGTGGCAGGCAGCTCGGTGAAGTCGGTTCTAGAACTTGCCGGGATAAGAGATGTTAATGTAAAAATTATTTCTCGAAGCAAAAATAAATTAAACAATGCACGCGCGACGATAATGGCGCTAGGATTACTCAAACCACTAAAAGCCAAAATTCCAAAAGAGTCAAGTGAGAAGAAAGAAACAGTTTCTCCCGAAATTTCCGAAGAATAAAAGCAAATAATTTAAATATGTCACAACTAAACCAAATAATAAGGAATACTCCTAATAAGAAAAAAAAGATAATAGGCAGAGGAGGAAAAAGAGGGACCTATTCAGGAGCTGGAATAAAGGGCCAGAAATCCCGCGCGGGTGGAAAACTCCGTCCAGAGCTTCGTAGTATTATCAAAAAACTTCCTAAAAAAAGAGGTTATAGATTTTCTCCTTTGGAGAAAAAAGCCGTTGTTTTGGTTAACATAAAAGATATTGAATTAGCCGTGACTAGAGGTAAAATGGGAGGAGAAATCGCTGTTAATCCTTCCTCTTTGATTTCAATGGGGGCAGTTGGGAACTTAAAAAATAAGAATGTTATTTTTAAAGTTTTAGGAACAGGAGAAGTGGGGAGAAAGTATAATGTTTCCGGGTGTTCAATTTCCGAATCAGCGAAATCAAAAATAATTTCAGCAGGAGGACATGTGGCTCAATAAAATAAAAACAGTTTTTAAAGATCCCGATTTAAGAAGAAAAATATTCTTAGTTCTTTTGGGTTTGATTATTTTTAGAATTGGCGCCAATATTCCTATTCCGGGCATAGATCCCGCAAGACTAGGAGCTTTCCTTTCTGGTAATCAGTTTTTTGGATTGTTAAATATTTTTTCTGGTGGCGGTTTGTCTAATTTATCTCTTTTTATGCTGGGAGTGGGTCCTTACATCACGGCTACGATCATTATGCAACTTTTTACCATGGTCTTTCCTCGACTCAAAGAAATGTATAGTGAAGACGGAGAAGCGGGAAGAGCAAAATTTAATCAATACGCTCGTCTTCTCACGGTGCCTTTGGCTGTTTTGCAAGCAATAGCTTTGCTTACTCTTTTATCCAAACAAGGAGTAATTGGCGCTCTTTCTCCATTTCAGACAATTACCAATATTATTGTGGTTGTGGCTGGCTCGATGCTTCTTATGTGGATAGGAGAACTTATTACCGATCTTGGAATCGGCAATGGTGTTTCTCTTATTATCTTTGCCGGTATTGTTGCTTCTCTGCCAACCTATATTCAACAACTCGCCTTTACGTTTGAACCGTCGCAATTACCAGTCATTATTGCTTCTTTGGTCGCAGGAGTTCTTATTATCGCCGGAGTGGTGATAGTGACAGAAGCCGAAAGACCCATACCCATCTCTTACGCTAAGCAAATAAGGGGAGCAAGAATGTATGGGGGAGCTTCTACTCATTTGCCAATCAGAGTAAATCAGGCGGGCGTTATTCCTATTATCTTTGCTCTCTCTATCCTTCTTTTCCCCCAGCTGATAGGAAGTTTTCTCGCCAGTAGCTCAAACTCTATTTTGATAGTCATTTCTAAAATGCTGGCTGTTTTTAGTGAAAATTTAATTCTTTACGGAACGCTGTATTTTGTGTTAGTTTTCCTTTTTTCTTATTTTTACACGGCAGTGACCTTTGATCCTGATTCGATTTCTACTAATCTTCAAAAATCAGGGGCTTTTGTTCCGGGTATTCGTCCAGGCGCTTCTACCGCTCAATATATCGGTTATGTGGTAAACAGGGTTACTCTCTTGGGAGCGGGTTTTCTTGGAGCAGTGGCTGTTTTGCCTCTTATTATGCAAAGCGCCACAGGCATCACGGCTTTGGCTATTGGCGGTACCGGACTTTTGATTGTTGTCTCTGTGGTTTTAGAGACAGTCAAGCTAATCAAATCCCAAGTGACAATGCGGGAGTATGAATAAAAGAACTGCTGGAATCCCAAGAGATTTTCCTGTAGTTTAAGATTGTGAATAGAAACTTCCATACTTTCATTTTTAGCGGCCGATCTGGGTGCGGAAAAGGCACTCAAGTATCGCTAATGAAAGAATATTTAAAAAATAATCTAGAAGAAGATTCCAAGCCAATTCTCTATGTAGAAACTGGACATAAGTTCCGTGACTACATTGAGGGGACGAGTTTTTCCAGTAGATTATCTAAAACTTTAATGGATGAAGGAAGGTTCCAGCCGAGTTTCTTGGCGGTTTACATGTGGTCGACTGTTTTTACCGAACAGTTAACGGGGGACGAGCATATTATCATGGATGGAATGCCTCGAACCAGAATGGAAGCAGAGATTCTAGAAACCGCTTTGGAATTTTATGGCATTGGACAGGTTAATTTTATCTATCTTAATGTTTCAAGAGATTGGGCAAGGGGAAGACTTTTATCAAGAGGAAGGGCTGATGACAAAGCGGGAGAGATGATAGAAAACAGGCTTGATAGTTTTGAAAAAGAAGTTTTGCCAGCCGTGGAATATTATCGGACGACAGGAGGGCGGTATAATTTTGTTGAAGTAAACGGAGAACAATCACCGGATGATGTTCACAAAAGCATTGTTTCCAAAATATGGCCATCATAAAAGACAAGAAAGAATTGGAGATACTAAGAGAAGGAGGCAAAATACTTGCCTCTGTTTTGTTTGAGGTGGCCAGGGAGGTAAAATCAGGAAAAACAGGAGACGAACTAGACATTCTTTTTGAAAAATTAGTTGGGCAAAACGGGGGAGAACCATCTTTTAAGAATTATCAGCCGATTGCAAGCATAAAACCTTTTCCTGCTTCTCTTTGTTTGTCTTTAAACGATGAAGTTGTCCACGGTATTCCTTTCGGGAAAAAGATCAAACAGGGGGATTTAGTTAGTCTTGACGCGGGGTTACTTTACAAAGGTTTATACACGGATATGGCCGTAACTTTTTTTGTGGGAAGTCCGGATAAAAATATAGAAAATTTTATTGACGTCTGCAAAAAATCTCTTCAGGAAGGCATAAAGACGGCAAAAGCCGGAGTAAAAACAGGAGCAGTGGGGCAAGCGATACAGAAGACAGTTGAAGAAGCGGGCTATTCTGTGGTGAGAACTTTAATTGGTCATGGGGTTGGCAGGGAGGTTCATGAGGCGCCTGAAGTGCCTAATTTTGGTCTTAAAGAGGAGGGGGAGGAACTTGTAGAAGGGATGGTTATTGCTATTGAGCCAATGATTAATATGGGTAATTACAAAATTGTCTTAGATAACGATGGTTGGACTTGGCGCACAAAAGACGCTTCTCTGTCGGCTCATTTTGAGCACACTGTCCGTGTTACCAAAAACGGGGCAGAAATAATCACTATATAAAACATGCGCTTACTGGGCATAGATTACGGGGAAAAAAGAATTGGTATAGCTCTTTCAGATCAAGATAAAAGAATGGCTTTTCCTCACTCTGTCGTAGACAATAAAGGGTTCGCTTTAATAGCGAAGGAAATTAAAAAAATTATAAAGAAGGAAAACGTCGGGGGGATCGTGATGGGTCTTTCGATCAATTTTCACAAGAAGGAAAATCCGATAATGAAAAATGCTAGGGAGTTTGCTTCCATACTGGAAAAAGAGACAAAACTAAAAGTGGTTTTTGAGAATGAGATGTTTACTTCGGCTCTAGCCGAACGTATTCAGGGAAAAAACAAGATGATAGATGCTTCAGCGGCTACTCTCATTTTAGAGAGTTATCTCGGGAAAATAAACGGTTCGCATCAAGTGTAAAGATTTGCTCGCTGTTTGCGACATTAATTATTTTTTTAATTCTACTTCGGTGTTGAGGCAAAAATAGAAAATAGGCTACAATAGAAGTTAATGAAGAATTATTTTCTCCGATATTTTCCAGTGCCGGAATATTTGAAAATGCCCGCCTATGGTTTTGATTTGTCGGATCGGTCACTTAAATATGTTCTCTTGAAAAAAAGAGGCGATTCTCTCGAGGTTAAATCTTTCGGAGAAAGACTAATTCCAGAGGGAATTTTATTGGGAGGGGAGATAAAAAAAAGCGCCGAGCTTGTTTCCTTTCTTAAGGCTATTCGAAGAGAAATAAAATCAAACTATTGCGTAGTTTCTTTGCCGGAGGAAAAGGCTTTTCTTGTGGCGGTCCAGATTCCACGAATGGAATATGGAGAAATTAAAAGTGCGCTCGAGCTCCAAATTGAGGAATATGTTCCTCTGAAGGCAGAAGAAGTTATCTTTGATTTTACCATAACCGGATCGGACGAAACGTCCATCTGGCTCAATGTCACTGCTTATCCAAGCGCTTTTATTCTTTCCTATCGGGATGTTTTTGAAGAGGCTGGATTTATGCCCATTGCTTTTGAAATGGAAATGCAAGCGGCCACAAGGGCTGTAACCCTGATATCAGAAGAGGCGCCTGTAATGGTTATTGATTTCGGAAAGACGAGAGCGACCTTGGGAATCGTTTTTCATGGGGAGACAATTTATACCGCCACTGTTGGCGTTGCAGGAAAAGACTTAGACCAGGCAATCACTAAAGCTCTAGGAGTTGATTCTGTGCGAGCGGAAGAAATAAAAAAAGAGAAAGGTTTTGTAAGAAGCGCGGGGAATGAAGAAGTTTTTATGGCTTTGTTGCCCGCTATCTCGGCTGTCAAGGAAGAAATTTTTAAGCATATAGAGTATTGGGAATCGCACGGGTTTCTTCGAATAAATAAAGAAAATAAAATGAGCTTGAAAAAGCTTGTCATCCTTGGGGGAGAATCCAATATAAAAGGATTTTCGGAGTATCTTTCCTATGAACTCAAAATTCCTGTCTCAAGGGCTAACCCTTGGGAAAATATCGTTTCCCTAGAAGAACATATTCCAGAAATAAATTTAGAAACTTCTCTTGCTTTTGGAACAGCGATCGGTTTGGCTATTCGCGGTTCAAACTCAAAATGATAAATCTTATTCCCAAAGAAGATCTGGAGAAAATAAAAACGGAATATTTCCGAAGAGTTGTTTTGGTTTGCGGCATTGTTTTGACCTTGGGCATTTCTTTCGCCTCATTACTTATTTTGCCCGTTTATTTTTCTCTTAATCCGATCAGTAGAGAGCTTGAGGCTAGGGAAGAGATTGCAAAGAAAACCCTAAGCGAACAAAAAACGGAAGAGTCTTTAAAAAAAATCAGACAGATTGAAGAAAGGGCTCGCCAAATCATTCTCTCCGAAAGAAAAAGACCATCGCCATTTCTGGTTACTTCAGAGATAGCAAAGTCTAAAAATGAAGGAATTGCCATCAGCAACATTTCTTATAAAAATAACAATTCCTCGGAAGAGGAAATTTCCTTCGAAGTGATAATTACCGGTGTCGCAAAAAAGAGAGAGAACCTTGTTGACTTCGCTTCAAAACTGAAAAATAACCCCAGATTTAAACAGGTGGAAACTCCCATTATTTCTTTTTTGAAAAGCGAAAAAGCCGATTTCCAGATTACGCTAAAAACCAATTTATAGATCAAGAGATATATGCTAAAAAGCAAAAATTTTATTCTTACTATTTCGACCTCTTTGGTGTTAGTGGTCTTGTCTTTGTTTATTTGGTACTTTGGTTTTGAAAAAACGACGGATAAAATTTCCATTTTGGAAAAAAGAGAGTTGGAGACAAAAGAAACTGAGGAAGAAATACAGAAAAGGAATATGGCGTCTGTAGTGGAGAGTCTTTTTAAAGACGAATCAAAAAAGATAAATCAGGCTTTTGTCTCGGAAGAGGATCTGGTTTCTTTTTTTGAAAGCTTGGAATCTTTAGGAAAAAAGGCCGGTGTTGAAGTAAGAATAAACCAAGCGCTTCTTGAAAATGGAAAATCCCTCTTTAAAATAGATGTGGACGGGTCTTTTCCCGCGGTCTACCGGTATATTGGAGCCTTGGAATTTTTTATACCGACCGTTCTCATAGAGAGCATGAGCCTTCAATTTATTGAAAATAGTCGCTGGAGAGCTTCCTTGGAATTTAAACTCTTAAATTAAAAAATGTTTGATTTTAAAAAAATAATCGGTTATCTTGAATTTCTCTGGCGTAGAAAGAACGGAAGGGTAATTTCTCTGGGCAGAAGTAAGGAAGGCAGAGAAAGAGCCGAAGAGCACTGGGTGATGATCGTAGCCATGTTTTTTGTAGTCGTTTTTGCTGGAGGGATTTTTGATATATACTTGGCAAACAACATCAGGAAATTTGCCGAGAGAACCGCCGGCGACGGAGATCAAAAGCAGATAGAGGTGGTGGATAGAGAAGTTATAAAAAAAGCCTCAGAAATTTTGGATTCCAGAGAAAAAGAGGCTCAAAACAGGTTTTTATTGCCTGTGCCGGATAGCTTGAATAGATAGGAGCGAAATAAGACTCACTTAAAAATTTTTAAATTAGGCCCCTGTAGTTCAATGGATAGAACTGCGGACTTCTAAGCCGTTAATGTAGGTTCGATTCCTACCGGGGGCACCAAAATCTGACTTTCGGAAAATTCCCCCGCGCGCAAGCACGCGGTAATGAGGAGGGAGTGGACGAAATCCGAATCGGTCTTGCAAGCAAATGCGAATTCAGTGGGCGGGCAAAATGAGACGGAGACGGATTTGTCCCGCATACAAAATGGTCCAGAAAGAATTTTGAAGGCACTAAAATCAAGTATTGCATAAAAAGAAGCCACTGGAGGTCATTGAGACACAGTGGCTTTTTGTTTGCGCAGGCGTGCTATTACGCCAGCAGTCGATTCAAAGCTTCCGCCCAGTCTTTTCCTTCATTGGTAACTCTTGCATGAAGCATGAGCACCTTTGCCCCCTCGATTTGGACCGGAAATCGAGAGTAGTGGTCGAATGCGGCACTGAACGGATCAGTGTGGTGATTCAGATCGGTTACAACCGCGACGTGCTTGGCTCCTTGTCGGGCGGCTTCGATCATGAGAAGAACACCGTAAGGCACGAGTTCGCCGAGCTTGAACGAATCGGGAACCAACGTCTTTGAGCTCATCGGGAGATGCAGATCCGTAAGAACTACGTCGAACTTCTGTTTCGCCAACGTTTCCATCGAATCCTCGTAGGTCGTCACTGTTGTGAGGTGATGCCCGGCCAAGGTCTTTTTGGCGTTTGCGATATGCTTCGGCGTATCGTCAATCACGAGGATATGCCTGGCATCCGGACGAATCGCGTCGACTTCCTCTTTCTGGATTTCTGTATCGGCGATTGGTTGCAATTTAATACGCAAATCATCAATGAGGCCGATCAGAGTTGCCACCGCTTGAGTGACCGGCACGATCGAGACGTTGATTGGAAAGTTTGGCTTCCGTTCCCCCTGTCTCATTCCAAAGAGGTATGCGTAGGTTTTCTCCTTGCTAAACTCCTTCTCGACCTTTCTTACATCATCAAAGATGATGAGGTCTGCGTCTTCAGGCGACTCCATGAAGCGCACAACATCGCTGTTAAAAACCTGCTTGATCGCTCTGCCGACAACATCTGCTTCTAATCTAAGATTGACCCGAACCGGTCGAGTGTCGTTTTCCGCATTCATACAGATGGCTCCTTTCTTTGGATAGTCAGTATATTTGTAAAGAACTCTAATGGATTCATACCATATTATAATAATTTTGTAAAGACAACCTGGTAATGTCCACACACATATGGCGGTTTTCCCCCAAAGCGTTAGCTTTGGGGGAT
>CAYJQX010000007.1:0-27796 GCA_964372755.1 uncultured Candidatus Saccharibacteria bacterium | reverse complement strand
GAGATGTTATCATTATTAACAATTAAAGAACCGACAAATGTCTGTGGTTAAAACAGCAAAAAAGACAACGCGCCTGTTTTTAGGCGGTAGATAAATGTTTATCCATAGTTATTTGTCAGCGGTATGGTTGAGAATGCTAAGATTAAAGGAAGAGTTGTTTTTATTGTAAATAATAATCTAAATGATAAAAAATATGAGTATGGAATCTTTCGATATTGATTTAAAAAGCGAAAATGGGGGAGAAAATTTAGAAGAAAAGAAAAGATTGCTGGATTTAAAAATAAAAGATTTGGAAAAGCGATTGGAAGAAAACAGGAGCGCTTGGAGGCAAGAGGAGGACAAGTCTTACAATCTTCGGATGAATAATATGCCATCCGGAAAGCGTCCGGTGGACTACAAAAAACTTGAAAGGGGTGATAGGGAAGAACAGATGTTGGAGGCGGCCAGAGTGAACGCTCTGGAGGTGGCCGATCGCAAAAAAGACAATTTAGATTTGGAAAAAGACGCTATCAAAAAAGAACTAGAAAATCTCCGTGCCGAAAAATCACGGCTGTAGACAAAATAATTTCCTTGGTAGGAGTTATTTCCGAACAAGTTAGTTTTTGTGCCTGGGAGAGACATCAGGACTTGGGCACGAATAATTTGTTCGTCAGTCGCTCACAAATTTTCTCGCCCCCGCCTCGCCATCTCGTCTGCTGACTCGATATGGCTCCGGCATTCAAGTCCTCTCTCGCGAGCCAAGCAGTTGGCTCGCTCCGCGCTTTGTTCGCTTCGCTCACTTATGCGCGGGAGAGGAAATTGAACATCGTCCTCGCATTCACTTGGACTCTTTCAGAACCCACGGTTCTGAATAATCTCCTCCGCGGAAGGGACGCGGTGGCTTCCCCTCCGACCCACCCCTCGTTCAAGTCCTCTCCCGCGATGCGTTCGCTTCGCTCACTTATGCGCGGGAGAGGACTTGAACCTCCATGGAGTTGCCCCCGTCAGCTCCTAAGGCTGATGCGTCTACCGTTTCGCCACCCGCGCGTTTATTTATCTAGAGAATAATGCCTCCACTAGGAATCGAACCTAGAACCTTCTCCTTAAGAGGGAGCTGCTCTGCCAGTTGAGCTATGAAGGCGTTTTTTATTTCAAAAAATCTTGGTGCGGGCAGCGGGAGGAGAAATCGGTCACGGATAATTTGTTCGCCGTCGCTCACAAATTTCCGCGACCCCACCTCGCCATCTCGCCTGCTGGCTCGATATGGCTCCGGCATTCGATTCCCACCAGCCCCTCAAGCAGTTGAGGGGCTCGCCCCCAAAACAGAAGATTTTTTTGCGGGCAGCGGGAATCGAACCCGCGTCTCATTCTTGGCAAGAACGTGTCATACCACTAAACTATGCCCGCTTAATGCTTTCATAGTAATGGCGATAGTGAAAAATGGCAAGATTTTAAACTAAAGACTATTGACTTTGTTTGTTTACTGATATACTAAAGCTAGTTTTTTGGGCATTAAACAAGGTTGTCTTTATCAGATTTAAATATTTTTAAAAATGGGATTTTTTGAAAATTTGTTTTATAGCGGTCCTTCGGCCGATAAAAAAATAGAGGCCAAGATAAAAGAATTTAAAAAAGAGGGAGTGCTTGAATATTCTCCCGAAGAATTAGCTCGAATAAAAGAAGAAGAACGCAAGGCCGAATTGGGTTTTATGACTTCAATGGCCCAAAAAGCCAGACCCGTGATGAAAGCGGCGCTTTTTGCGGCCGCTTTGAGTTTCTCTTCTCTTGATAACAAAAAAGCCAGCGCTCAAGGAAATGTTTCCGCTATGGATGCGGGGTTAGGCGGAGGAGGCCCTTATTCTTCCGCTGTAGTTTTGGATAAACCGAGCGGTTCGGAATCGGCTAAAGAAAGGGTGATTATGGATAACAAAATTGAAGATCCTGGAGAAAAAGGCTCATGGGTACCTGAGGACGTGGATATTCATTGGTCCTCTCCTGTGAGAGAAAAATCCGGTGAAATCAGAACTTTTGAATGGAGTAAAGATTGGTGGAAAGTTTTTGCGCCTGCTTTTGCGGAGGCTAAATGGGAGAACAAGACAGAGGTTAAAACCACCACGAATGTTCCTTATGAATACGCAAGGAAATTTGCCAAAGATGAAAAGGCGGGACAATCTTTGCGTCAAGAAGACCACGACAGACTGCAAAAATATGTTCAAAACCAATTGGAAAAAAGTTTGGCTGATAAAATTTATGCGCTTGGCATTGAGACGGCAGAAGGTGTTTACGGCGCTCACCATGAGCCTTTAGACACGCATAATTTAGAAATTAAATCTATAAAAGTGACTGGTTTCGCTTCTCCGGAAGGGCCAAGGCAAGAGGGCGCGGAAACTTTAAACAAAGAAGATCCAAAAAATATAGAACTAGCGGGAAAACGGGCGGAGGCGGGAATGGAGAAAGTGATAGAATCCTTAAAAGGAATGGGTTTTAACGATGAACAAATAAATAGCGCTTTGCAGAAATCAGAAGGAGTGGAACTTGATTTAGCTGGGGAGGACATAAAAAAACTTTCCGAAAAATCGAAAGAATATCCGGGAGCCAATAACACAGAGCAAATCTGGAGCATGGTGATGGATTATAACGACAATAAAATCACGGATCCGGAAACTTTGAGGATTATGGACGAGGTTTTTGCCAACAAAAGAAAAATACAGGTGGAGATAGAATATGAAGGGAAAAGAGAAACAGTGGTTTCTTTGCCTTTGCCGTTGCTTTTGCTCGCCATGCTTTATCCGCTGGCTCGTCTTTTAAGGAGAGGGCAGAATGGAAATCCTATGACGATGCCTACTACCCCGCCAACAACTCCTCCGCAAAATGAGACAATCCCTACTTTTACAAAACCAAACATTCCGGAACTGGTTAGACAAACTTGGTTGCCAAAAGCGGGGACGCCGGAATATGAGAACATGGAGGAGGAAGCCATCGCTAACGATCTGTATTTATTTTGGGGTAAAGATTTCTTAGATGAAAGAGGATTGAGTTATCCGACGATAGCGGGGACACTGAAAGCCAACTTTGATCAATTTAAGGATGACGGCGAGAGAATCGATTATCTTACCATTATAATTTTGAAGAATTGGAGAGATGCCGATATTGAAGCCAGACGCGAAGCAGGTCTTCCCGAAGAAAGACTAGAAGAAGGCTTGGATTATGAAAACCAGCCGGAACAGATTAAGTGGGCTAAAATGCATGCTATTGGAATTTTGGATGTAATAAAGACCAAAGATCACATAGACCGCGTAAGGGGCGGAAACTCCGGAGAATATATCGACCATCTTCAAGACAAAGTTTTCTCTCTGAACCAGAGAAGAAGAAAAGCCGGCCGGCCGGCTTTTACGAGGATGGCTTAAGAATTGGCTTATAGATACGCTTAGATAAATACCTATGGTACTTCAAAATCTGCTGATTTTGAGGCTGATTTCCATACGTGGAAATCAGTTCAAAAAGTGCTCTTTTTGAACATACCAATAAGATACGCTTAGATAAATACCTATGGTACTTCAAAATCTGCTGATTTTGAAGCGATTTTTACGCTTAAAAATCGCACTTCGTTCTTTTTTGCCGGTGGTGGGAAAAGGACTCGGTCACGGATAATTTGTTCGCCGTCGCTCACAAATTTCCTCGACCCCGCCTCGCCTGTTTTGCGTGCTCGCAAAACATGACTCCGGCATTCGAGTCCCACGTGTTTCGCAAGCAGTTGCGAAACTCTCCGTCAAAAACTTACTTCGTTCTTTTTTGCCGGTGGTGGGACTCGAACCCACACCCCTTGCGAGACACGATTTTAAGTCGTGCGTGTATGCCATTCCACCACACCGGCAAGTTGCTATTTGTCCCATGTTTTGTCCCATGTTTTGTCCCGATATTTCTGTTTTGAAGGCCAGGAGGGGAATTGAACCCCTGCATGGGAGTTTTGCAGACTCCTGCGTTACCACTTCGCCACCTGGCCAAACCTTCAAAACAGAAATATCGAGGACCCCGACTTCATTATTTATAGCACAAAAGTGCGTCGGGGCAGACTCCTCTGGTTACCACTTCACCACGATGCCGACTTTTTATTTTTTTGTTGGCCTTGCTTGCTTGTAAAATTTACAAAGAACTGGCATTTTTGGAATCCTCGGATAAAATCTTTTCTATCCGTTCTCTGTTTTTTTCTCCTTGGTCTAATAATATTTCAAAATAAGGGATAACTTTTGTTTTTAGTCTTTTCTTGAAAAAACTTTGCATGAGGTGCATTTTTGTTCTGGCCTTCGCCAGAACATCTTTTTCCTTATTGTCCGGATAGATAGTTACAAAAATTTGAGCTTTTGTGAAGTGTTCCCTTAATTCTATTCTGGTTACCGTAAGAAGTATTCCGGGTGCGGAAAATTCTCTTTCAAGAAAATCACTGGCTATTTCCTTAATGGTAGAATTAAGCCTTTCTTCTTTGTACATTTTATTGTTTTTTAACTTTGCTTTTCTCGATGATCTCAAGCTCGTCGTTTGGAACAATTTCAATTTTTGTTTCTACCATCGCTCCGAATTCCTGTCCTTCAACTACTTCGGTGGCATCGATTTTATTGCGTTGCAATCCGAGAAATTTCCCCCGCCCAATTTCTTCATTACGGCGCTTTATGGTAAAAATTTTTCCGGGGAGAATTTTTCCATTTACAACTGCTCCTCCTATCACTTGGCTTTTTTTTGATTGAGAGAAAATTCTCAAGACTTTGACGGTTCCCGTCACTTCGTTTCTTTCTATCTCGGCAGATTTTTCTTTTGCGAGTTTTTCAATTTCTTCGGCCAGCTTGTAAATAATGTTTTCGTTGAAGATGGGGATATTCATTTGTTCGGCATAGTTTTTTGTAGCGGAATCTATGGAAACATTAAACCCTGCGATAATGGCCGTATTTTTTTCAGCCAGCGCAAATTTAACGTCTGCCTCGCCTATGTTGCCAATGCCGGAACGGAGGATAAAAATTTTTATCCCGAAAACAGAAATTTTTTGGATTTCGTTCTCCACGGCTTCGAGAGAACCTAGAGTATCAGTTTTTAGCACGATAGGGATAATTATTTCTTCCCCGTTGCCATTTTCCCCGAGAGTCTTTCTTCTTTTAGAGATTTCATCCAACAAATTTTTATCCCTTGCTGAAGCGTTTGCAAAGTTTTCAGCCTCTCTTTTATTTTCTAATACAGCGAAGTTTTCTCCCACTTTAGGAGCCTTGTTAAAGCCAACCACTCGCACAGGAGAAGAAAAACTAGCTTCGGAAATAGACTTCCCTTCAAAATTTTCCAGAATCCTAAGAGGAGCGATACTCTCTCCAGAGACAATGTATTGGCCTTTTTTTAAAGACCCGTTTTGAATAATGAGGGTAGCGGAGATTCCTTTTTTGGGGTCCAAATTTGACTCTATGACAACACCACTTCCGGGCACTGTCGGGTCTGCTTTTAATTCGGCGATTTCGGCGAGAAGAATGACGTTGTCCAAAAGTTCCTCGATATTTTCTCCTGTTGTTGACGAAACATTAACGCTTGGCACCTTTCCCCCGTAAGATTCAACGAGAATATCATTCTCGGCTAGCTGGCCTTTGACCATTTCCGGATTGGCGTTTTCTTTGTCATTTTTATTTAATGCCACGATATAAGGAATGCCGGCATCTTTTATGGCTTGGTAGGCATCGAGTGTTTGGGGTTTTACTCCTTCGTCGGAAGCCACGACGAGAATAGCAATATCAGCCACTTTTGCTCCTCTTGACCGCATGGCGGAAAAAGCTTCATGTCCGGGCGTATCAATAAAAGTGAGGCGATGTCCGTTTGATTCCACTTCATACGCGCCGATGTGTTGGGTGATGCCTCCCGCTTCTTTGTCAACAACATTAGACTTCCTGATGTAATCAAGAAGTTTGGATTTTCCGTGATCTATGTGCCCCATTACCACAACAACTGGCGGGCGGGGAACAAATGTAGGTGTGGAGAAAGACATATTTTTTTCTAAAGACCTACTACATAAATATTTTCGTAGCGAGATGTTCAAAGTTTAAGCGAGGCGAAGCAAAAATTATGAGTCATATACAGCGTATCTGTTGAATAATTTTTGCAAAGCCGCAGCCGAAATCTGGACAGCGCAGTAGAAAAATATTTACGCGGTAGGTCTTAAATTATCATTTTGGTTTTAACCAGATATTTCTCGAGGCTTTATTTTATTAACAGGCTCACTTTTTTTGGATTCTTCGATGATGGCGCTCTCTTCTTCTGTCAGGGGGTATTCTGAAGAATATTTTTTTACGGGTTTAGCGTATACTCCCACTTTTTCTCTGGAATAAAGAGTGGAGATGACAACGCCGTTTCCTTCTTCGTCTAAAAAAGAAGTGGCAAAGCTTTGATTGGATCCGGCATTTTCAAAAGGATTGAACCTTATTGTTTTTACTTTTCTTACGCTTTTTTTGAGACGCTCTTCCACTTCTTCCAAATAATTTACAATCTGTTTTCTGAAAACTTTCGCGCGATCTAATTCTTTGCCCATGTCGCGAAGCAAATCCTCCAAATCTTTTACTTTTGAACCTCTGAAAACTTTTTTCAGCCGTAACTCAAGCGTGATTATCCAGAAAACCAAAACAGCAAAAAAAAGAAATAAGAGAATATAAATAATCATGGGAGAAATAACCATACGCGATTGAAATTATATAATGAATAGGCCTATAATACAAGGGCGTTATGTCTTACCAATATCTCCACATCGGACGAGCCAGCGAGCTTCAGGACAAGAAAGACCGCCGACTTTATCGTTTTTTTGAGATATTGCCGGGTGCCTTGAGCTGGACCACTTTGATTTTGATGGTTTTTCTTTCCGCCTTTTTTCCGGTCTGGGCGGCTTTTTTTATCATTGCTTTTGATCTGTATTGGCTGGTTAAAACGGCTTATCTTTCCGCCCACCTTCGCTCAAACTGGAAAAGACTCAAATATAATATGAAAACTGATTGGCAGGACAGGCTGAAAAATTTGAAACATGACCATATCCGACACCTTGTTCTGTTGCCCTTTTATAAGGAAGGTTTTGCCGTTTTGGAAGAGACGCTTACGGCTCTTGCAAATTCTATTTATGATCGTTCAAAAATTTTGGTGATTTTATCTTATGAGGAGAGAGCCGGTCTTGAAGCGGAGGAAACCGCCAAAAAAATCAAAGAAAAATACGGCAATCTTTTCGGAGAATTTATATTAACCAAACATCCCAAAGACTTGGAAGGAGAGATGGCAGGCAAGGGTTCTAATATTGCGTATGCCGCCAAAGAAGCAAAGAAGCTTATTGTGGATGCCAAAAATATTCCGTATGAAAACATTGTTGTTTCCGCGTTTGATATTGATACCCATGTTTATCCGCATTATTTTTCCTGTCTCACTTGGCATTATCTTACCTCCGACAGTCCCTACCGGTCTTCTTTTCAACCGGTTCCTCTTTACAACAATAACATTTGGGATGCACCGGCGCTCTCCCGAGTGATAGCTACTTCAGGCACTTTCTGGCAGATGATTCAACAGGAGCGTCCGGAAAGATTGGCCACTTTCTCTTCCCACTCCATGAGTTTTAAAGCTTTAAACGAACTTGGATTTTGGCAGAGAAATATTGTTTCAGAGGATTCCAGAATTTTTTGGAACTCGCTTTTGTTTTTTGATGGGGATTATAAAGTAGTGCCAATGGCTTACCCGATTTCACTGGACGCTAATTTTTCCACGAGTTTTTGGAAAACGGCGGTAAATAACTACAAACAGCAAAGACGCTGGGCTTGGGGAGTGGAGAATGTGCCATACCTTCTTTTTGGTTGTGTCAAAAACAAAATGGTTCCTTTAAAAAAACGCCTGCATCTTGCTTTTGTGCAGTTGGAGGGTTTTTGGTCTCTGGCCACCAATCCGCTTATTATTTTCTTTTTGGGTTGGTTGCCTTTGGCCTTGGGAGGGGCGCAATTCAACAAAACTTTGCTCTCTTATAATCTTCCGCGGTTAACTCGTGATCTCATGACCATTGCTATGTTGGGACTTATTGTATCTGTGGCTATTTCTCTATCTTTTCTTCCCCCGAGGCCGAAGAATAAAAGCCGAAGGACATATCTGTATTTAGTTTTGCAATGGATAATGATCCCGCTTACTATTCCTTTGCTTGGAGCTATCCCTGGGCTCGAAGCACAGACGAGACTGATGTTTGGCCGATACATGGGATTTTGGGTTACGCCTAAGTTTAGAAAAGAGGAGAAAAGAAAAAACGAGGTTCTTCAGCATCCCTCCCCACTGGCTTGACTTCCAGCGATTTAAGGTACAGGCAGAGCGCCTTCAATGCTCCGCGCCATCGTCTTAAAGGACGGTGGTTTTTAATTGGTCATATTTCAAAATATAACCCAGATAGCAATCTGTGGTTCCTCGGGAGAAATCTTCCCACTGTTTGATATTGTTTCCGCGTTATTATTAATTGATGAGGAGCCCATAACTTGAATGATAACATAAGTTTTAGCCCTTTTTCTAATACATGCTAATATGGGGCATATGGAAAGTGCGCGTGGCCATCTTCATATCATTACTCAAGCTATTAGAGAAATCGCTCTTATTTTTGACAAAATAGGTTTTTCTGTGGCGGGCGGGCCGGAGATGGAAGATGAATTTCATAATTTTGACGCTCTAAATATTCCCGCCGATCATCCTGCCCGCGATATGCAGGACACCTTTTGGATTAAAACAAAAGAAGGCGAACAGAAAAAAGTTTTGCGCACCCATACCTCTTCCGTGCAAATTAGATTTATGGAAAGCCTCAAATCAAATCCTCGGCCGGCAAAAATAATCGTGCCGGAAAGAGTTTTTAGAAACGAAGCTACCGATGCCACTCACGAGGCCCAGTTTTACCAATTGGAAGGGCTTTATTTGAACAAACAGGTTTCTATGGCGGAGCTCAAAGGGGCGCTAGAATATTTTTTCAAAGAATTTGTTGGATTGGAAGCCAAGATTCGCTTTCGCCCGAGCTTTTTTGCTTTCGTGGAGCCGGGAGTAGAGGTGGATGTTTGGTGGCCGGAAGGCGCGAGTGGAAAAGGCAAATGGCTTGAAATGTTTGGCGCGGGCATCGTCCATCCTAATGTTATAAAAGCGACGGGTTTAAATCCTCAAGATTGGAAAGGGTTTGCTTTTGGCGGGGGGATAGACCGCCTTGTTTTACTTCGCTACGGCATAGATGATATTCGTCATTTATATTCGGGCGATCTGCGTTTGATAAATCAATTTTAAAGAAGATTTTTTCTATACACCACACATAACATTCTAACCCATGCTAATTTCCTACAACTGGCTACAAAATTATTTCGACAAAAAACTTCCGGCGCCGGAAGAAATTTCTTCGCTTTTTACGAACCATGTTTTTGAAGTAGAATCGATGGAAGAAAAAAAGGGAGACTATGTTTTTGATGTCAAAATCTTGCCGGACAGAGCCCATTATCTTCTCTCGCACAAGGGAATCGCAAAAGAGCTTGCTGTTTTGTTGGGCGTTTCCGCAAAACTCCCCGTTTTTCCAAAATTAGAAATAAATAAAGATATAAATAAACCTCTCTTGAGCGTGCAAGATGCTTTCTTGTGTCGCCGTTACATGGCCGTGAGAGCAGAAAACATCTCGATTAAAGAAACGCCAGAATGGATAAAATCTTTTCTGGACTCCATCGGCCAGAAAAGCATTAATCCGCTTGTGGACTTGGCTAATTTTGTCATGTTTGACATAGGCCAGCCGATGCATGTTTTTGATGCTGATAAGATAGAGGGCGAGATTATCGTGCGAAGGGCTCAAGAAGGGGAGAAAATAATTCTTTTGACGGGAGAAACTTCAATTCTTCAATCAAACGATTTAGTGATTGCGGATGAAAAAGGTTTGCTTGGCGTGGCCGGCGTGAAAGGCGGGAGAAAAGCGGAGGTAACAAAAGAAACAAAAAATATTATCATTGAATCGGCGAATTTTGATCCTGTTTCCGTGAGACGCACCTCCAATAGGCTTAATCTTCGCACCGATGCTTCAAAAAGATTTGAAAATGAAATCACTCCGGTTTATGCCGAAGAGGCGATGGCGGAAATAAAAAGCCTTATTAGGGAAACATTTCCGGAAGCAGAATTTGGCGAGACAGCAGATTTTTATCCGGATAGCGCCACTTCCAAAATCCGGGAAATAAAATTTACTCTTTCCGGACTATCCTCTATTTTGGGTTTCCTTCCTGAAGAAAAAAAGGTTGTCCAGATTTTGGACTCCATGGGGGTAAAGGTGGAAAAAGAAGAAAATAATTTTATTGCTATTCCTCCTCCGGAGAGGCTTGATCTTTATATTCCGGAGGATATTGCAGACGAAGTGGGCAGAGTTTTGGGCTACAGCGAAATAAAAGCCGTTTTGCCTTCGGAGCTGGATGAAAAAATTTTTATAGATAAAGAATTTTACGTCACGGAGAAAATAAAAAATTTTTTGATGGACAAAGGATATTCGGAAGTCTTGCTATACACTCTTTCCCCAGAAGGGGAAAAGGAAATTGTTCATCCTCTCGCCAAAGATAAGAGCGCTTTAAGGAAATCACTCGTTCCGAAAATGGAGGAGGCTCTGAAACTTAATGTCTATAATGCTGATTTATTGGAACTGGACAGGGTAAAGATTTTTGAGATCGGCCATGTTTTTGACGGAAATGGAGAGAGGGCCAATCTCGCCCTTGCTGTTTCCAAAGGAAAGAAAAAAGATGAAAAAGCGGAAGAAATCATCAAAAATGATTTTGAGGAACTGGAAAAGTTTTTGGATACATCTCTTAATTTAGAAATTACAAATATTTCTTCGGGGACAATTGGGGAAGTTTCCTTGGCCGAGACAATAGAAAAAACGCTGGATAAAAATTTTTTAGAAAATTTGAAATTTGTTTCTATGCCCAGAATCAAAAAATTCCAACGATTTTCTCCCTATCCTTATATCACGAGAGACATCTCTCTTTTCGTGCCGGAGGACACGGATGTTCACGAAATAAAGAAAATAATAGAAGAAGAAGGAGGAGAGCATCTCAAAAATGTTCGTCTTTTTGACACATATGCAAATGATGGAAAAAAATCTCTGGCTTACCGGCTTGTTTTCCAATCTATGGAGAGGACGCTCACAGATGGTGAAGTAAACAAAAAAACGGGAGCAATTTGTTCCAAGATTATGGAAATCAATCCCGCATGGGAAGTAAGATAAGAAATCTCCCTTGAATTTTAGCAGGAAAAAGCGTTATATTAACGCCAGACATTTGTACTTACCTTTTGGTCAAAATTGGTTGAAAACAGAAAATAAGGAGTCTGAGAATGGAGAAAGATTTATCTTCAGCGGTTTCTTTGCCTAGAAAAAATTATGGCAAGGGGATAGATTTTGAAGCTATTTTAAGAAAAGAGATATCAAGGTTTCCAATGCTTACCAATGAGCAGGAAGATAATCTTTTTTTGGAATTGGAAGATCCTGCTACCACCATGGAGAGACGGGAAAAAATTAAAAGCATTCTCGTTGGCTCCCAGTTAAGGTATATTTTTGCTGAAGCATTAAGGAATGCCACAAAAGAGGTTCCTCTTATGGAGTTGTTTCAAGAAGGGGCGGATGGATTAATTAGAGCCATAGAAAAGTTTGACAGAACAAGAGGAGTTAGGTTGCATTCCTACGCCAGGTGGTGGATTAGGCAGAGAATGCATATGCTTTTAATCCAAGAGGATAAGCCGGTGCGTATTCCCGTTTCGCAGATTGATTTTCTAAAAGAAATCAATCGGGCAATTAAAAATATTAGTCACCATCTGGGAGAGGAACCAAATACAGAAATGCTCTCAGAAGCATTGGGCAAGCCGGTTTCTGTTATAGAGGATATCATTTCTTTTTCACAAGCTCCGTATTCTCTCGACAAAACCTTTGAAGAAGATGATCGCTCAAGAACTTTTGGAGAAGCTCTCGACTTGCAAATCGAGACGGAAGAAAAAACTTTGGAAGAAATAGAGGCAACGAAAAAATACGCCTCTAAACTGATACAGAGACTTTCCGGAATCAAACGGGAAGTGATTGAGATGTATTTTGGCCTTGGAGATAACCAACCGCACACCCTCGAGGAGATAGGTCAAAATTTTGGTTTTTCTCGTGAAAGGGCAAGGCAAATTAAAGAAAAGGCTCTCCGGATAATGAGGCCTCTCTCTGCCCAAGAACGCGAAAGGGTAAAAAAAGAAATACTCCGTTAGGGTCTTTTTTATCAATCAAAACTTTCCCCGCCCGCCGTTTTTTATGAAAAACGGCGGGTTTTTTGTCTCCTTATTGTCATACTGGAATAATGCCAGAAATCGCCATATGTGTGTGGACATTACCCCTAGCCCTTGACAAATTTATTTTTTAGTATATAATGGGCGATGGTAAATCTTTGAATTTTCAGCATCCTCCCGGCCCGGAAGTAACGGCTAGGGAAACCAAGGTTTTCAAAGCCCTCATATAAGGGCAAGGAGGAGGGAATGAATACGATACAGACGGCGATGGCGGCAGCGGGACTGATTCCGAGCTCTGTAGCCGTTCCGACGGCTCAGGCTCCGCCACCCGCCCCGGTGGCAGTTTCTGCCCCGCCCCCACCCGCCCCGGCGCCGGTCGTGGTCAATTCCCGCCAGAAATTGGCGGAATTGAATCACGCGCCGACTTGGAGCCGGTTTGTCCGCCGCACTGGCGGGCATGACCAGATTCGCTTTTCCGTCAACAGCGTGGACTTTTTCGTCACGCTGAGAACGGAAAAGAGTTTCCTGGTCCAGGTGAATCTGCCTGGGCGGAAACATCCGGCTTACCACACCGGAAACATCACTCCGAAAGGGGTGGTAGTTTCCGGAGTTCTGGCCGAGTTCCATGGGTTTGAGCGCCGGCTGATCGATGAACTCCATGAGCTCATTGTGAAAGCCAGCACGGCCGTTCCCAGCCCTTCGGGGACGGGAACGGCGGTGGGCGGTACGATTCAGTACCGTCGCGCTCACTGGCGTCAGTTGACGGGGGCGAATGGCTTTATAGCCCACTCGTTCCCGCCGGCTGAACTTGTGGCGATGGGTGTGCCCTTGATCAAACAGGGCTACACCTTCGTTCACGAATACAACGGCTGATTGGCGGAATAGCCAATCAGAGAAAGGAGGTCGGTGATGAACTGTATTTTGGTCCGGATATGCGGGGACCTTAAATTCCGCAATCGGTTGGATACCGGAAACTGAATCTCCATCCCGAAAGAACATCTTTCGGGATTTTTTCTTGCCAAAAATTATTTTCTATGCTTCAATAATAACTAGATTTTGTTTTTTATTTCATTTTTTGTTTTTTGCTTTTCATCCAAACCAAAGAAAGGAATTTTATGTTTTCGGAAGGCGGGTTTGAAAGAGCAATAGAAGTAGTGAAAGAAAAAATGCAAAAAGAACTGCCACCGGTTTTTCTCAGGAACTCTCCCCATGTCATAAGAGGGAGAGTAAAGAAAAAGAAGGAGGGTTGCGATCTTGTTCTCCAAGATTTGGATTTGGAGACAAGAGATAAGATCGCCGACGAGATAACAAAAAAGATACGGGCTTTCGGCTGGGATTTAAACGAAGCCTTTGTCTCTTTTGAAGATTCCCGAGAGGGTCTCGTCGCTCAAGTTGTTTATTTGAGATCTGAGGAGGAGGTCCGTCCCTCGGATCAGCCCGCTTTTGCTCTCAGAGAGGAATCTCTTGAGTTAAAGTTGGTTTTAAAAGGAGCCATTCTCCCTGCCCTAAACAGAAATCTTAGGGAGAAGGGGGAGAAAATTGATTTTGAAATCCTAGCCTAAGCAAACAAATACGCTTAGGTCTAGAAAAACCATAACCCGTCTTAAGATAAAAACTTAAGACGGGTTTTTTTTACCCCTTGACTTTTTTGCAGGATTTGCTATACTTGTCGGAGGTTGTAATAGATACCTAAATTTAATAAGACAAAAAACCAGCCCCCTAAAAAGGGCTGGTTTTTTGCAAGCAAAGGAGGAAAAACCCAAATTCTTTGAAAACCGAATAGGGAGTAAGAAGGAGTAGGGGGCGGATTCCCCGAAAACTGGAATCGCCAAAAACATCTTCATACCTCATAAAAATCAAACAAAAAGGAGGAAAAATGAAAATCGTTCTTACAGGCGGTCCTGCGGCGGGGAAGACATCTTGCCTCAAATATCTTCGGGAATTTTTTCTTGAAGATAAAGTGCTTTATGTGCCTGAAGTAGCCACGATTCTTCTCTCTGGAGGATTTCCTGCTCCCGGGCGCGATGTGAGTTGGTCTCTTGAATGGCAGGAATGTTTTCAGAGAAGTGTCTTGCCGGTTCAGGAAAACATGGAGGAAATCTGGAGTCTGGAGGCAAAAAAACGTGATCTGGAAATGATGATATTGGATCGCGGAATGTTGGACGGTTCTGCTTTCTGGCCTGGAGGACTCAACGCTTTCAGCAATTTTTTCGGGCTCAATCTTCAAGAGATTCGTCGGCGCTATATGGCCGTTATTCACCTTGAATCTCTCGCGACGGCTAATCCGGAGAAATATGTAATGCTCCGGGATACAAATCCTCATCGTTTTGAAACGTTAGAGCAGGCCAGTAGGGTGGAAATGGCCACTCGAGAGGCTTGGCTCGACCACGATGCTTGGTATTTTATTCCCAGCCAAGAATCACCGGCGGAAAAATTTCAGCAAGTTGCTGAAATAATTCGTTTTTTTCTTCAAAAATAAAAAGGAGGAAAGAAATGACTGAAACATCAATGAAAACCGCGTTCAAAATTGTTGTGCCGGGATTTGCTCCGGTTGTAATCAGTGAATTCAATCAGGCCAAAGCTTTATTAGATCGTCTGATTGAGGAATTTGAAGAGATTTTTACCAAAGCTTACTGCTTAATCCAAGAGGAGGATGGCAGTTGGTCATACGACCAAAGCAAAGGGTATTATGAGATAACGGATGGAGATATGGCCATAGAGTACTCCAGTAAACATAAAAGTTGGATAGATGATCGCAAGGAAAGAGAGTCTATTATCGCTGGACGAAAAGGATTTTATGCTAGACTGCAAAGCTGTGAAATCCAACCACCTGTTGGAACTTTGCAGAAGAGAGCGGACTGGCGTAAGAGTACTTACGCTATAGTTCCTCGTTGTGGACTTGAGACGGAAAGATCGCCGACATCAAACGGCGGGTTCATTGTGAAAATATATTGGGGAGACGGTGACTGGGATTTTCTCCAATATGATGAAAATGGAAAGGAGATAGATCGGGCGGAGGAAAGGGATTATTATCGGCTATAATTTTTCCCCGCCGTTTTCACAAAAACGGCGGGTTTTTATATTTGAAGTTTCTTCTTTTTGGTCTTGTGTGATTTACTAATAAGTGGATAAGGACATTTAAACCTGAAGTTTTCAAAAGAGAGGAGGTTTTAATAATGGAAACCGTCAGCCAGTCGATAGAAAATGAGGAAGAGGACATTGTCTTAAATTACTTAAAGGAAATAAGAGAAATAGAAAAAAGAGGCATAAGAGTACTTGACGCGTCCGAAGAAAGAGCTTCTTTCTTGGAATTTAAAAAATTACCAAGAAATTCTCCGCAAAGAAAGAAAAAAAGAGAGGAACTTATTTTAGCCAATCTGAGATTTGTTCTCTTTTTTGTGAAGGAAAATTTCTGGGCTTCTTCCAAGATTGAATTTATGGATTTGGTTCAGGCTGGCAATATTGGCTTGATCAAAGCTGTAGACAGGTTTGATCCGGAGAGGGGATACAAGTTTGTTACCTTTGCTCGAGATTGGGTTTTTAATGAAGTCATCAGTTATATTGGGAGAGCCGTAAATACGATTTATCTTCCGGAAAGACAGAGAAGATTTTTATCAATGTTTGAAAAAACCAAAACCGAGCTTGAAAAGAAACATGAAGGACCCGTTTTCTCTTTAGAGATTTTTGAAAAAATGGAAGAAGAAGTTCCGAAAGAGGAGTTGCAAAAAATTTTGGATTCTCAACACATTGTCCATTTGGATAAGCCAGTTAGCCCAAGCGACGGCCAAGGGGGCGATACTTACGGCGACATCATTGTCGATGCTGAAAGTGCAGATTCCGGAGAAGATTCTTTTCTCAAAGAAGATATGCATCTTGCCATTAGCGCTTTAAGGGAAGAAGAACCTAAAGAGGCGGAAATTCTTGAACTGTTCTTTGGTATTCACAAAGAACGGCCATATTCTCTTGAGGAAATCGGAAGAATGTATGGCCATACCAGAGAAGCTATTCGTCAGGTTAAGGAAAAGGCCTTGGGACGTTTGAGAAAAGCTCTTAGTGGTTCTCCGGATATCAGGGCGCTTCAGGAATATAAATAACAAAAGACTCAAGAATTGGTAAACTTGAGTCTTTTTTATTTTGGATTTTTCAGGCTTTTTGTGATATAATAGAAAGGTAATATGGCGAAAAAAGAATCTCCCAAAAAATCGGAAAAGGACAAAAACAACGATTATTCCGCCAAGGATATTTTTGTTTTGGAGGGTTTGGAGCCGGTCCGGAAAAGGCCGGGCATGTACATCGGCTCAACAGGAGTGGACGGCCTGCATCATTTGGTTTGGGAGATTTTTGACAATTCCCGAGATGAAGCGATGGGCGGATTTGCCAATTCGGTGGAGGTGGTTTTACTGCCAGACAATTTTGTGAGAGTGTCCGACAATGGCAGAGGCATTCCTGTTGATCTGCACAAACAAACCAAAGTTTCGGCTCTTGAAACTATCATGACAACACTCCATGCCGGCGGTAAATTTGGCGGAGAGTCTTACAAAATTTCTGGAGGATTGCACGGTGTGGGGGCTTCGGTGGTAAATGCTCTTTCAACTTATCTCAAAGCTGAAGTTTATAAAACCGGCGACGGGAAATATGTTCAAGAATATGAAAGAGGCAAACCAAAAGGCAAAGTAAAGAGAGTAGCTTCAACAAAATTGAATGGTACGGTTATCACTTTTACTCCGGACCCGACTATTTTTAAAGAAATTGAGCTGGATTGGAATAAAATTATCAATCATCTTCGCGAGCAAGCTTATCTTGTTAAAGGTCTGCGTGTGACGATAATTGATGCCAGAGCTTACGACAAAAAAATTGATACGGAAGATATTCTTTTTCTCCATTCTCTGCGTTTGCCAGTGGAATCGTACACGTTCTATTTTGAAGGAGGTATTCATGCTCTCACTAAATATTTAAACCGAAACGACAAAACTATTCACGACAATATTTTTTACGCCGAAAAAGAATTTGAAGGAATTCAGGTGGAGACATCTTTTCAATATGTGGAAGACATAGATATAAAAGAGGTGAGTTTTGCCAACAACATTCGCACCCCCGAAGGAGGAAGCCATTTAACGGGCTTTCGCACGGCTCTAACTCGCATCATCAACGATTACGCCAAGAAAAATAATCTCACAAAAGGTGAAGACGAAAATTTTACCGGAGACGACGTGCGGGAGGGAATTACGGCGGTTGTTTCAGTAAAACTTCGCGAGCCACAATTTGAAGGCCAGACTAAAGCAAAGCTTGGAAACCCTGAAGTGCGAGGGGCGGTGGAAAATGTTTTTGGAGAGGCCTTCTCGGCTTATTTGGAAGAGAAACCCAACGACGCGCGCGCCATAATCGGCAAAGTGGTTTTGGCTATGAAGGCGAGAAAAGCGGCCAAAGCCGCCAAAGAAAGTGTGCTTCGCAAGGGCATTTTGGAAGGTCTTACTTTGCCGGGGAAATTGGCCGATTGCCAAACTCGCGATCCGTCGGAAGCGGAATTATTTATTGTGGAAGGGGACTCGGCTGGCGGTACGGCCAAGCAGGGCAGAGACAGGCGCACGCAAGCTATTTTGCCATTGCGCGGAAAAATTTTAAATGTGGAGAGATCGAGATTGGACAAGATGCTGGCTTTCAAAGAAATTAAAGCGTTGGTTATAGCGCTTGGGACGGCGATTGCCGATGAATTTGATATCGCAAGGCTTCGTTATCACAAAATAATCATTGCGACGGATGCCGATGTGGATGGCGCGCATATTCGCACACTACTCCTCACTTTATTTTTCAGGTATTTTCGTCCTTTAATAGACGGAGGGTTTATTTATGCCGCCATGCCTCCGCTTTTTAAAATCACGAAAGGCAAAGAGATTTGGTATGCTTACTCTGATTCTGAAAGAGATAAAATTATCGGCAAAATGGAGGGATTTAACATTCAGCGTTACAAAGGTTTGGGAGAAATGAACGCGGATCAATTATGGGAAACGACCATGGATCCGTCTGTGCGGGTTTTGAAACAAATTACGATAGATGATGCCGAGGAAGCCGACAAAATTTTTGATATTTTGATGGGTAGCGAAGTGGAACCCCGCAAAATTTTCATTCAGGCCAACGCCAAAGAAGTGCAGAATCTGGATTTTTAAAACATTGACAGTAGAGTGCCACTTTTGATACACTGGTATTATATGGCAACAACAAAAAAGAGATTAAATATTAGTTTGTCTCCAGAGACAGAGCTCATTATTCGCAAACTCTCTGAAAGAGACGAAACCCCTCAGGCGACTAAAATATCGCAGTTGCTTGATTTGGCTTTGGAACTTGAAGAGGATAGGATTTGGGATAAATTGGCTTCAGAAAGAAGTGACAACAAGCCTAAATATTTCTCCCATGAAGACGCATGGAAATAATAACTTTATCCTCCGGTACGAGAGTAGAGCGATAAGGGACGATATTCCGAACCTTCCAAAATTTTGGAAAGAAGAAATCAAAAAAGCGATCGACAACAAACTCACTACTCACCCAGGAGTTTACGGGAAACCACTGAGGGGTTCTTTAAAAGGATATTTTAAACTACGCGTTGGAGATTATCGAGTTATTTTTCGGGTAAATATCAAAACAAAAGAAGTTTTTATAGATATGATCCAGCACAGGTCTAGAATCTATAAAGAATCAGATAGAAAATCTCTTTAGAAAATTATTTTCTCTCTTTAATTTCGCCCTTAACTCTCTCCACGAATTTATCAAGCGTGGTTATCCCCTCGTCTTTTTCACGGGTGTTTACGGCCACCGAGTTGGCGGATTCTTCTTTTTCGCCCACTACTAATATATAGGGAGTTTTTGTTAGTTTAGCATCACGGATACGCTTGCCTAGAGTTTCCGACGAGTCGTCTACACTTGCTCGGATACTCGCTTCTTTTAATGTTGCTAAAACTTTTTTGGCGTAGGAGACAAACTTGTCGCTTACGGGGATTATTCGCACTTGCTCGGGTGATAGCCAGACGGGGAAAGCGCCGGCGTAGTGTTCAATCAAGATCGAAACGAAGCGCTCAATAGAGCCCATAATGGCGGCGTGGATCATAACAATGCGCTCGCTCTCGCCTTTTTCATTTACGCATAACAGGTCAAATCGCTCCGGCAAATTCATATCCAGCTGGATGGTTGCCACTTGCCAATCGCGCCCGATGGAATCTTTTGCCACAAAATCCACTTTAGGACCGTAAAAAGCGGCTTCGCCAAGAGCTTCGTAAAAATCAGCTTTGTTGGCTTTGGCAAGAGAGCGGATTTCCGCCTCTGCTTCATTCCATAATTTTGGAGTGCCGAGATAGTTTTGCGGATTCTTTGGGTCGCGGAGCGACAGACGTACCTTGAGTTTAAAACCGAAAACGCCATAAAAGGAATTAACAATATCCCAAACGCCGTTGATTTCGTCTTTCACCTGCGATTTGCGACAAAAGACATGGGCGTCGTCTTGAGTGATGGAGCGCACGCGGGATAACCCGGCAAGCTCGCCGGATTGTTCGTCGCGATAAACTTTGGTGGTGGAGGCGTAGCGCTGGGGCAACTCCCGATAGCTCCACTTTTTGCGATTGTAAATTTGCGTATGGTGCGGACAATTCATCGGCTTCATGACGAAGAGATGATTTTCGCGCGTCTCAATTTTGAAAAGTTCGTCTTTAAATTTGTCCCAGTGTCCGCTTGTCTCATACAAATCTTTTTTGGCGATATGTGGGATATCCACGCAGTCATAACCTTTGGCTTTGCGAAGTTCCCAAACAAAAGCGTCCAAAAGGTCGCGAAGTAGAGTCCCTTTCGGAGTCCACATCGGGAGGCCCGCGCCCACAAGGTCGGAGAAGGTGAAGAGGTCGAGTGATATGCCAAGTTTTTTATGGTCGCGTTTTTCGGCCTCTTCGCGCGTTGCCAAATATTCATCTAGGGCTGTTTTGGATTCAAAAGCCAAGCCATATATGCGCGTCATTTGCTCGCGTTCGGCATCGCCCCGCCAATACGCGCCGGAGATTTTGTCGAGCTTAAATCCGTCTAAAGGAATTTCATTTGTGTTTTTCACATGCCCGCCTCGACAAAGGTCGGTAAATCCGCCGGCTTCGGGGTTGCCCGTATGATAAACGGTTAAAGTTTCCTTATTCTTAGTGAATTCACTAGCGAGCTCAATTTTGAAAGGCTGGCTCTTAAACATTTTTTTTGCTTCGGCCAAAGTAATTTTTTGTCCTTTAAATGGCAGGCCGTTCTTAATCGTCTCGCGCATCATATTTTCCAGCGCCGGCAAGTCTTCTTGGGAAAGCGATTTCGGCTCCCCTCCGCTAGAAGCTACGGCGGAGCGAGGTAAAACAAAATCATAATAAAAACCGTTTTCAATCATGGGGCCGATACCGAGCTTCGCGGTAGGGAATTTCTTGAGCACCGCTATCGCAAGCAAATGCGCCAAAGAGTGGCGGATACTGTCTAGTGAATCAGCACCACTTGTCTTTTTTTTGCCTTCAATTTTCTCCGCGGTTTTTTTGCTTGCCATAATTAGTATTTATTATGCTCTAATTCTAGCAAATCTCCCAATTTCCACACTCTTGACAAGAGTAGTGGTTAGGTGTATGAATGTTTATGGAACATCGAAGCACCTTCATTCATTTTTCCCGCACTCCAACAGAAGGAGAAGCACCATCATCAAAACAGCTATTGCCAAGGCGATTGGCGGGGGACAAGAAACCCCACGCCGAATTAAAGAAGTTGACGTACATACTCTCCGCGGTGGGTATATCACGTTTACCACGGCCACAGGAAGCGAATACCTGTTGGCCAAGGAAGGGAACGATACCTTCATCAGCTCCAATAAAATGGAGCGGAAGAAAATCGTTTTTATGGGGTCTTTTACGGCCCGCCCCGGCACGAACAACAACCCCGACGAAGTGAAGGTCGGGTGGTTGAAAGAACATCGCCCCCTCCTCTTTATCACTGACGATGGGACTGTCGGTAAAACCTCCAATGTGGTGTTTATTTCTCACGTTGAGAGACAGGAGCCAGGCCAGGCTCCATTTCGTACGATATTGGCCATGGGTCCCGAGGGCCCGGACCACTAAAAACAACCACACGGCGAGTTGAGACAGAATCATCAAGTCTCTCCTCGCCGTTTTTTTTATTTCCTAAAAACCCTATGGAAGAAATCCTGTGGAAGTCGGACTTCCTATATCCCCCAATGAGAGACGTCCGACGTCTCTCATTGGGGGATAGTTTCTAGAGTTGTTTAAAGATTATTTTCGAGACGGGGTGGCCGATGTGTATGCCACCGACGAGTTGGTCTTCTATTTTTTCCGGGTCTTCTCCGGATTTAGGGTTAAATTCCGAATGAGTCAGAGTAATTTTTTCGCCATCCTGCGACGTCTTGATGCTATAAGGATAATCAGCGATATTTATTTCTACGGGAACGCTGCCCAAAGAAAATGGGACAGATTTGAAAGAGATACCCGGCGCGAGGTGTTTTAAATCGCCCATAAGACGAGTGCCATCTTCCGACGAAACAAAATAAAGGGAACTTGTAAGAGGTTGAGGGCGGTATCTACTGTTTTCTTTCTTGAAACGGAGGGTAGAGCCGTCTTTGGTGTGAAAATAAAGCGAGCCCGACGAAGTTTCAAAAACAAGAGCAAAGTGCTCCTTGTTTTCAAAAAAACATTGGAGAAGATTTTCACCACTCCCCCCGTTATCTTCTTTTTGCCATTCCGTGCGGATTATTTCTTTTAGGTCCTCCGCTTTATAAAAGACTGACTTCCTGTTTCTTTCTTCAAAAATTTCTTTCATTTTGGATATTATAACACTGAAAAAAGAAAATCATCCTGTTTTTAAAGGGTTGTTGTCTGTTCTTGAAAGAAACTTATGGAAGTCCGACTTCCCGACTTTCGACCGAACATGGACTGTTGACAATATATATAGATAGTGTATAAACCAATGTGGAACTCTTTGTAAGTCCACATTTTTTATGGTTATGGCAATAAACCAAAGGAGTTTAATATCAAAAAATTAAACATAGAAGTCAGAGACTTGCCGATCAATCCGTCAGATTTTATTGATTGGCTGAATGATTCGAAAACAGAAAGAGTTGGTCTCGCTTATTCGGGACTAGAGGAATTTCTCTAGCCCTTCCAGTGCCCCATCTAACGAAGTCCGACTTCATAATATTTGGAAACCCGACTTTTTAATATTTTGCAAAAGAAAAAGGCGATTCAAAGTTTATGGATCGCCTTTTTTTATTCACAAACCAAGCTTCATCAGGAGAAAATATATCTGTGTCCCTGAAGAGTCCAACCGGCGAATTCAGAGACATCGTGTTGTGCCCACTGGTCGCCGTAATGCATGAGGAACATCTTCTCTTTCACTTTCGGTGAGAGGGTTCGGAGGTCGTTGATGAAAGCGTGTACTCCGCCCGGGAATAACTGGCAATCGTGGAACATGACTTCAGATCGAGACTCATATAGGTCGAGGAGGTCTGGATCGAATCGTGTGTCTACAGAGACGAAAACTCTTCTGTCGATGAAAAGTCCGTAGCTGATAAAGGATGCTTGCCAGTTTGCCGCCGAGTCCGGAATATGTTGAGTTCGGAACATTTCGATATGGATACCATTGTATTCAACCTCGAATGTTTCGCGAGGCTGATTGGTTTTCCATGTCGGGCGAACCACCTGAAAGTAGTCTCCGAAATTCAACGTCCTTCGTGTCGTGGCCTCTTCCTCATTATATTCCATACCTCCTCGAAGAGACTGATCCCAAAGGACCCGCTGGTATTCTTCACCGATGATTGCAGTAATCTTTGGTTTCTTAAGGAATGGGATGCCGACATATCGGCTCATCAGTCCCAGGCACTCTAGTCCGCCAATATGGTCGGCATGCGAATGAGTAGGGAGAAGAACCTCAATGTCTGTTGCTTTAAGACCAGCTGTTTCAAGCAGGGCTTTTGGACCCGTCATGCCGAAGTCCACCATTATGTGGGTGTTGCCTTTTATAATGATGAAGTTCGTCTGGTTGAGGGTAGCGGCGAAAGCCGATCCAACGCCGATGAAGAATAATTCAAGCGCCCCGTCGTTTTTTAAAGACAGGGGTTTTTCTATCGGGACAATAGATCGTAGCACAAGATACTCCTTTGTGATTGAGTGTGATTGTGATAAAAGAGAAAAGGTGCAGGCTCTAAATTGTATTTCTATAGGGAAAATAGATATTTGTCAATACATTTTATTTAAAAATATCCAATATCGAGTTTCGCGTATTTTTATCTTTCCACGCATTGAAGAATTTGACTTTTATTGTATATTGTGCTAAATATAAAAAGAGATATTGTAATTTCTCTTGTCTAAAATATTAGATAAAAAAGGAAGCCTCGCCTTGAAAAAATGGGCTACTCCTTTGTTTTTTCTCAAAAAGGGGTGGTTTACTCCACTCCCCAAGGGGCGGAGGTGGATATAAGTCTTGAGGACTTTATTGAGTTAATAGATAATGCCCTCAAGAAGAAATAATCTAAACACGCATCTTTTGTATAAGGATGCGTGTTTTTTAATTTCTTAACTTGTCGTATTCGCTGAGATTATTTTTTGAATTTATCCTGGTTTCTTTTTCACATATCAAGATAAATCCTTTATCTTTTCCACTATAACACTGGGCGTGCCGTTTCTGTAGGAAACTTTTCCGGAGACGGCGACACAAGCGCTTTCGCGGATAGTGTTGCCAGAATCTTCCAGAATTCTAGGAAAAACTACCGTTTCTATGGAATCGGAAAAATCGGAAAGTTTGACGAAAAACATCGTCTGTCCTTTTTTGGTTAATACTTTTTTAGCTTCTTCTATAATGCCGGCAAGAACTATGGGGTAGCCTTCTTCTAATTTTTTGACATCTTTTATTTTTGTTTTTAAATTATTAAGTTTTTCTCGAAATTTTTCTAAAGGATGTCCAGAAATGTAGAGCCCAAGAAGTTCTTTTTCCCAGACAAGTCTTTCTGTTTGAGTTGCTGGCCGTGTTTCTTTTAATCTTAATTTAGGCAAGGTGGCCGTGTTTGTCATACTCCCAAAGAGAGAAGTTTGGTTTGTGGTGTTACCCTTTGCTATTTCCCTGTTGTAAGCGAGAGCTTCTTCCAAATTTTCAAGCATTTGATTGCGTTCGCCAAGCGAATCCATAGCTCCTGATTTTATCAAAGCCTCAAGAGATTTTTTGTTTACGTTTTTGTGTTTTACTTGTTCTAAAAAATCTCCGAAGTCTGCGAATTTTTCACCTTGGAGGCGCTCTGAAATTATGGCGTCAGAAATTTCTTTGCCGAGATTTTTTATAGTGTACAGGCCAAAACGAATAGATGGGTTTTGGGAATGGTATCCGACCACTGTAAATCCTCCAAAGCTTTCATTTACGTCAGGTGGAAGGACGGGAATACTCATTCTTTTGCATTCGGCGATTATCTCGGCTATTTTTTCCGTGTCTCCGGATTCAGCCGTAAGAACGGAAGACATGTATATGACGGGATAATTGGCTTTCATGTAAGCCGTTTGGTATGCCACTCGGCCATAACTTGCGGCGTGAGCCTTGTTGAACCCATAAGCGGCGAAAGGCTCAATAAGCGCCCACATTTCTTTGGCCTTGGCGGGAGTCATGCCGTTTTTTATAAATCCTTCGGTTAATTTTTCTTTTTGCGCTTCCATTTCAGCAGGAATTTTTTTACCCATGGCTTTGCGGAGTTTATCGGCCTCAAGCCACGAATATCCGCCAAGATGAATGGCAATCAGAAGAACATCATCTTGATAAGTAATAACTCCGTAAGACTGATCTAAAATGTCTTTAAGGCGAGGGTCTAGATAATGGATAAGCTTTGGATTGTGTTTTCTTTCCACATATTCCGGAATAGATTCCATCGGTCCCGGCCTATAGAGCGCCACCATGGCGTTTATGTCATGTATGGAATTGGGCTTTAGATCTTTCAAATAACGGGTCATACCGGAACCGTTTAATTGAAAAAGTCCCATGGTTTCTCCCCGAGAGAGCATCTCAAAAGTTTTTTTATCGTTCAAATCTATTTTTTCAATGTCTATTTCCTCGCCGGTTATTTCTTTTACCAAGCGGACGCTGTCGGCCAAAATGGAAAGATTACGAATGCCAAGAAAATCAAACTTTAAAAGACCGACATCTTCTATGGCGTGCATTTCATATTGAGTGATGGTTTTGCCTCCTTTGGGGTCAAGCTGGATAGGCGTATATTCCACAATTGGTTTTGGGGCGATAACCACACCGGCGGCATGAACGCTAATGTGTCTTGCCGAACCTTCCAGTTTTTTGGCGAGATCAATTATCTCTTTTGTTTCTTTTTCGTGGGAGTACATCTCTTGAAGCTCCGGCGTCATTTCTAAGGCTCTTTTTATTGTCATTGGAAAACCTTGCGATCCCAGAGGAATAAGTTTTGATATCCTGTCTCCTGTAGAATATGGGTAGCCCAGTGCGCGGGCAACATCCCGCACAGCGCCTCTGGCAAGCATGGTGCCAAAAGTGCCTACTTGGGCTACTTTGTCTTCTCCATATTTTTTTCTGGTGTATTCAATCAATTCGTCTCTTCTGTCGTCGGCAAAATCCATATCTATGTCTGGGGCAGAGGGGCGCTCGGGATTTAGAAATCTTTCAAAGGGAATTTTATATTGGAGAGGATTTATCTTGGTGATTTCCAAAAGATAAGTGACAATGGAGCCGGCCACCGAACCTCTGATGTTGGTGAAAATTTTGTTTTCTTTGGCAAATCGCAAAAGATCCGCTACCACCAAAAAATAAGGCGCGTAGCCTTTATTTTTTATAATTTCCAATTCATACTCAATTCTTTCTCTCACTTCCGAAGTTTCTTCCAGTTCGCGAATTTTTAATCCGGCATATGTCATTTCTCTTAATTTCTCATTGTCTGTTTTTCCATCCTCTATTTCTATTTTTGGGAAAGACCAGTTGCCGAATTCAAGCTCCAAGTCGCACAATTCGGCAATTTTGAGAGTGTTTTCCACCGCATCGGGAGCGTAGGAAAAGTATTCTTTTGCTGTTTCTCCCGAAATGAAGGAGAAATCCTCATCTCCTTTGGACATTCTGTTTACATCGTTGAGGTCTGTGTTTGTCTGAATCGCCACAAGAGTTTCGTGGGCTCTTTTATCCTCCGGCATTGGATAATGAGAATCATAGGTGGCCACAAGGGGAATATTCAATTTTCTTGAGAGAGAGATAATTTTGTCTCGCACTTCGCTGTGCCCCTCCACTTTCGGGTGATGCATTATTTCTAAATAATAATTTTCTTTGCCGAAAATATTTTGGTATTCATTAATCACTTTTTTGGCCTTGTCTTCATCTTTGTTTCTAATGGCCCAAGAAAGCTCGGAGCTAAAACATCCGGAGAGACAGATTAGCCCATCCGAGTATTTTCGCAGAAGATCTTTGTCCATTCTGGGTTTATAATAAAAGCCATCTAGATGGGCGATACTCACTAGCTTCATGAGATTTTTGTAGCCGATAACATTTTTAGCAAGAAGAGTGAGATGGTATCTTTTGGAATCAATCCCGGCTTCTTTGTCTAAATGAGACCGCATGGCTATGTAAGCTTCAACGCCAATGATAGGTTTGATTCCGGAAGCCTTGCATTTTTTGTAAAAATCAATGGCGCCGTACATGGTGCCGTGGTCTGTTAACGCAATAGCCGGCATATTATATTTTTTGGCGAGACGTACGAGATCGCTTATTTTTGAAAGACCATCCAGAAGAGAATACGAGCTGTGAGTATGGAGGTGAACAAAAGACATAAATATTATTATAACAGGGGAAATTTTTAATTTCTAATTTTTTGTCGAAAAAATTTTATTAAAAAAGAGAAAAGGGAAAAAGAAAAACCGCTAAAGATAAGATTAAAAATTCAATCTTTAGCGGTTTTTTGGTTTTTGGAGTCGGGTTTTTTGCTTTTAACTTTGGCAGAGAGTGAAAATGAGAATTACTGCCAAAATTAAAGCGGGAATTATGGAGGAGGAATTTTTTCCCGAGAGATTCGGCAGTTCTTCAATCTCTCTTTGAATTTCCTCTTCCAGATTGGATTTCTCGTCTTTTTTAATCTCGGCTTCTATTTTTTCAAGAAGCCGAGATTTTTCCGGGTCGATCATGCCACCCTCCTCATATTTTTTTGAATATGATGGAGGACGTGTTTTCTTTTTCCGGATTATTTTTACTTTCCGGAATAATTCTACCCACCGTCATTTTTATGACCAAAAGTGAAATAATGACGGCGAAAAAAATATTAACGACCATGAGCAATCTTCTTTCTGACTCATGGCGTATTTTTTTTTGCCACATCCTGTATCTACACTCCCGAGCTAGGCACATTTTGCGCCTCCTCCGTTCATGTGAGCCGACATTGGCTCACATATCTGAGGCAGATGCTATCACAAAAAAACAATTTTGTCAAAACACCGTAAAGTCTCACCACCTTCGCAACACCAAGAGGTGTAAAGAAGCTAGAATCAAT
>CAYJQX010000006.1:0-49963 GCA_964372755.1 uncultured Candidatus Saccharibacteria bacterium | reverse complement strand
CATGGCAACGATGTACCACAGACCCATGGCTTCGATCTCCTTGTCCGTGAACTTCAGACGGATGAGGCAGGCCAGTTCGGCGTTCGGCTTGGACAGCTTGCGCTTGTCGGCCTCGGCGCGGATCTTCTTCGTGATCCGGTCGTTGTCCGCAAAGAGCATGCCCTTGAGAACGGCGACTTCGGTCACGACGCCGTTGGTCGGCTTGAAGTCCGGCGAACGGAGCACCTGCTTGGCGTAGTCTCCGACGCGGAAGCCTTTGCTCTCGAGCCGGGTGATCCAGTCCTCGCCGGTCGTGCCGTCACTCGTGACCGAGAAGTAGATGACGCCGTCTTCCTCGCGCCACGAACGGGTCGGTATTTTCCCACCGTTCTTGAGGAAGGTGGTAAACTGTCGTCCAGCTTCCTTCGGGTTTCGGATAATAAAATCCTGCAAACCCGAGTCCGCAAAATCAACTAATTCCCAGTCAGTATTTACAGCCAAAGTGGCCATAACCTGATGGGATTGGTCAATAGTGATTCGTCCCATTACAGTTTCCTTTCTTTAACAATGTGCTTTACGCTCGGTAAACCGCCAAGTCGGCCCGACTGAAACCCCAGTCGGGCAGGGTGCGAGAAAAGCTCGTAGAAATCTGTTGTTTAGACTAGCACAGGTGGGGTAATATGTCAAATCCTCGTTATCTTCTCCACCTTGGCCGAGAAGGCTCCATCGGCGACGCGGGTTAGGACGTTTTCGCCAAGTTTTATGTCGTTTAGAGATTTTACCACCCGCCTAGATTAAAACCTCACCGTCAAACTCTTTGGCTTGATTGATAAAAAAATCTTGCCACTCCTTTTCATCTACTTTAATAACCATTCTGGGATAATCCTTAAGCTCCAAACATTTCGTCAGTTGTGCGCCAAGCTGGAGATAATTTATATGGTGGTCAAATTTTATTTGCGCTTTTTTTACCAAATCTTTTATGTCCCAATTCTCCTTCTTGAGGATAAAATAGAGGTCTATAAAATCCCTAGACCTCGGATTTTGGTAAATGGTAAAAACCTTGTTTACGGCGATATCAATAAGGCTATCAATATATAGATTGCCTATTTTTTTCTTTTTTTCAATTCGCTCGAAGGGAAAATAAGTAAATTCCGTTTTTATTTCTTCGTTTTCCGTTTCAAGAAAAAATAAATTGCGATTGAAACTTTGTTCATAGCGAACACTTTTCACAAGCGCCTCTTTTTGAATTTTTCGCAAAACAATGGAGATGGATTCGGCAGGAAATTCATTCTCGGAAAAAAAATCCAGGTCTTCGGAAAGCCGATGACCAAGGTAAAACTCGGCAAGAGCCGTACCGCCGGTTAAATAAAAATTATCGCAAACGATTTCCTCTCCGCTTAATGCAGAAAGCAACCTACTTTGATTTTTCGATAAAATAGACATTAACGATTTAAGAGAATAGATAGAAACTTTTTTTTATGTGGGTCTAAATTGATATTATTCCAATATAAAGAAAGCTCCTCTCTTTTTATTTTCTCCCCTCCCAAACCAAAGTTAATCGCTTGCTCCAATTTCCAAATAGAGTAGGCTTTGGGGTCTTTTTCTAGGTTTTTTGTGTCTACAGACCAATGCTTCATTTACCTAATTATAGCACATTTATTCTAGGTAATGAAGGAATTGCGATTTATGGAATGATAGACGAATGATAGACGTCCGACGTCTATCATTGTAGTGGCTTTGTCAAATCCTCGTCACCTTCTCCACCTTCGCGCTGAAGGCGCCGTCGTTAACGCGGGTTAGAACATTTTCGCCAAGACTCACGTCGTTTACGGATTTTACCACCCGCCCGCTTGCTCCCACAACAATGCTATACCCCAGCGCCAAGTTTCGACGGGGATCTTGTCCCGAAAGATACGCTTCGGCGCGAGCGAGCTTATCCGATGTAACCCGCAAAGAGTTTTCAAACAACCTTTCCAATTTCTCGGCCACGATTTTTGAGCGGGTAAAAATGTTCTGCACGCTCGCTGTCATCTTCTCCGCCGAGCGACGCACGCGCTCCAGCACATCACCTATATTCGTCTCAAACGCATAAAATAAATCTCTCTCCAGCATCGGCAATTTTTCCCGCAAAGGATCCCATGATTTATTTATCGTTAGTGCCACAATAGAAGGCGTGGAGACGGCGAGGTCGGCCACCAAGTTTGCAATCGGCTCGTCTTTGTCATGTCCAATCCCACAGACGACCGGCGCTTTGGAGGCAAAAATTTCCCGTGCTACCAGTTCGTTATTAAAGGCCTGCATATCTTCCAAACTCCCGCCACCCCTGATTATTACCAGCACGTCTGGCCTGTTTTCTTCTTTATTAAAATACTTGATTCCTCTGATAATCCCCTCTACCGCCTCCGCCCCCTCTACCCGCGTATCCTTAAGACTAATCTTAAACCCAAGCGATAAAAGATTTTTGCGAAAGTCGCCTATCACCGCCCCCGAACGAGAGGTGATAACACCGATAGTCGTAATAAATTGCGGGATGGGTTTTTTCCTTTCAAACAATCCTTCGCTCGCGAGTTTTTTCTTCAATGCTTCGTAGGCTTTCTTGAGCGAGCCTTCGCCCACGAGTTCAATTTTTTCCGTGCGAAAACTAAACCGCCCTTTAGGTTTATACAAATATCCCGCGCCGGTTAGTTTTACATCCATCCCCTCCTCCACCCTTATTCCCAAAGCGCGATATTCAAAAGGGTGGATGTAGCAATCCATCACGCTTTCGTCTGCCTTGTCTTTAAGAGTAAAAAATATACCGGATGGATATACTTTCCACGATGACACTTCACCCGTAATCTGCACGCCCGAATCCACCTTGAAAATTTCGTTCAAATAGTCCAAATATTCGCTGACGGAAAATATTTTGTCGGGGAACATAATAACGACGCCAATACGCGAATAATACGCGCGAATGTCGCGAATTATTATATCAAAGACTAAGAATAAAGCCTGCCGTGAGTGCCAACATCCACAAATAAGCAGGCCTCTTCGTTAATCATTTTATAAATAGCTCGAGTATCTCCACCTACATTAATACTCCTATAACCCTTATACCTACCCTTCAATGGATGATTATTCAATATCGGATTAAATTTATCCTCCAAAAAAATAATTACTCTTTCTTTAAACTTTATTTTTTCTTTTTCCCTAAGCTTTAGATATGATTTATTAAAGCTCTGGTGAAAAATTATTTTCATAAGTTATCCAGATAATTACTCACTTCCTTAGATGAGGAAAGTGGACGAGAAAAATTCCTTTTTGTTTTTATATCCTTTTCCACTTCCCCGAGTAGTTTTTCAAGTCTAGGTGACATTTGAGGAATAGTTGAAAAATAGACAGAGCGGTTTCGCACAAATTCTTTAAGATAGGCGTTTAAAATCGTGCTAAGAGGCAACCCCAGCTCTTCAGCCACCTTTTTAGCCTTATCTTTAACATCTTTGTCCGTTTTTATATTCAGAAGTGTTTTCACAATATAACTATTGTATATCCTTTGGATATAAAGTCAAGAGCGCGCCACAAGATATGTCGAGACAATCGCGGCGGTTTCGGCGCGGAGAGTAGTTACACCCAGAGAAACAATATCCGCGCCGGAGTTTTTGGCGAGAGTGATTTCTTTTTCCGTCCATCCGCCTTCGGGGCCGATAAAAACAGAGGAAGTACCTGAATTATGAGTCATGAATTTTGCTTGCCCGCCCGAAGCCTCTTGGCGTAGGAGGGAATCATGGATAACACCACTAGAATCAAAGAAAAAAACTTGGCCATTCAGTAATGCAAGAGAAAGAGCTTTGGGAAAATCTAAGGGCTCATTTAATTTTGGCAAAATGGTTCGGTCAGACTGTTCTGTCGCCTCGCGAATAATTTTTAGAAGTCTTTCTGTTTTCAAACCTAATTTTACTGTTCGCTCGGTGATAATCGGCGTTATTTCTTTTACTCCCACCTCCACCGCTTTTTGGACAGCCAATTCAAAATTTTCTTTTTTGAGAATTGAGAGATAGAGCGTAATATTTCTTTTTGATTCATTAATATTTTCACGCGTTTCAATAATTTTAAGATTTAACCTATCTTTATCAAAATTTTCCACCTCACATTCCGCCTCCATCCCCTTCCCATCGCAAACAACTATTTTTTCGCCTTTAACAATCCTCAAAACATTTTTTATTTGGTGAAAAATTTCTTTGTCTTCCACAACAAAACCTCCTCCCCGAGGAATCTGAATATTGTCTAAAATAAATCTGTGTATTTTCATCTGTTTTTCTTTTCTTAGAATTTCCGTGTACCGCACGAAAAACAATTGCGTCTTCGACTCCGAGGTCGCTCAGACTCGAGGAGAGCGCGACTGGAGCGAGTATTAGGAAATTTCTAGCAAGAAATTATCCGTGTTTTCAAAACAAATTACGAATGGTTTTATTGTTCGCGCCAAGAGGAAGCCTCCCACGCCCCACTCGGCCCAAGAGCAAAATTCACGTCCGCCAATCCAGACTCATAGGTCACGGAAGAAGAGTTGCTCATTTCAATGCCATAAGCGGAAATTTCTTTGGCTCCGGCAGAATTAGAAAGACTAACAATGCCGTAAGGAGCGTAATAAATCACACCGCTTGAACTGTTGCTGATGTTCATCACGTTTGAGGTCGGGGCATTCCTCGTCCCAACGATCATAACATAACTTCCTGATTGGCCGGAGCCGGAAAAAACAGCACTGTTTGAAACATTAACCGTCCCATCCACAATAATCGCGCCGGAATTGGAGCCATAACCAGAGGATAAAACAACCCGAGCGCTGTTTGAAAGACTCAAGTCTCCCGTTACCCATAAAGTTCCTGAAACGGTAAGAATCGCATTGTTTGAGAGGCTTATATTTCCCGTAATTTTTTTTGGCCCCACGGTAAGAGTCTGCGAGCCAGACAAGTTGATAGTTCCCTGGCTTCCTCCAGATAACGCGTCGTCTTTAAAATCTTGTATTTGACCGTCTGAAATAGGCAACTCCTTTCTTGCCGGATTATCTATAATGCAATACTGGTTTGGGCAACTGCTCCCATGCACAGTTGCATCCTCAAAAAGGTTAGCCGTAGCCGTTCCGCTTGAACTATCTCCCACCGTAACATCGGCAATTTTGGTATTCACGCCCCCGATCCAAACTTTGAAATTAAAATCGCCACTGGCATTACTCCATACACCGTTGCTGTAATCAGCGGAATATTTTCCTGTCTGATTCGCATATCCATCGGTCGAATCCATCCGCCAATTCCAATAATTTGAAGCGTTATTTGTACTATAATCAAGCACTATCCAATATTTTACGCCATCCGTAAGAGTGTAAGGATTATCAAAAGAAACATTAATCCAAGCAGGCGATGAGCCAACTATCCCTCTCGAGAGAATAGCGCTAGCAAGAGTTGAACTACTTGGTTTTCCGGAATTGTCAGAAGCAATCCGTAAGGTGATATCCGATGTTGGAGAACCTACCTTAGCAAGATAAACGGCAACTCTGTTTAATTTTCCTCCCGTATTAGCCGTAAAAGACTGCGCCACATCTCTTTTAATCGTTGTGGTCGCAAAGAAATAATCGGCATTTTCTGCTTCATAGGAAAGGCTCGGGGTGGATGATATTCCTCCTGCGACGATAACATCACCGGTAACAACTCCTCCCACTATGGAACCATTGGAATAAACGTTTCCTATTACTTGGGCGGAATTGTTCATTTCTATACCTCCGTCCCCAATTTGAAGACCGTAATGAAAATCTACTCCGATGCCATTGGTTGCCTCAATGTTCAAATTTCTCTCGAAATTTTGATTGTCGCCAGTTGAGACAATGCTTTTTTGAGAAGAACTCGGCGAGGAAACAGATACCTCCGCCGTTGAACTTCCAACATTAAATGTGTATGAAGCGGGAAGATTTTTATTTTTTTTGAGTCTGTAAAAAGCATCTTCGGCGCCAGATTCGGCTGAAGCGTACGCCTGAAGCGAATAAACATTAGTCCTGCCGGATTCCGCTCCGCGAGTGGAAAGAGAGGTAAAGCTATTTCCTATGGTAAGCGAAACCAGAAGCAGAAAAATCACCGCAAACAGCGCCGCATATCCTCCTTCACTCTTTTTTCTTAAAAAATACGATCTGTGATTTTTTATTTTCATTTTTATTTATTTTCCCCGCAAAATAGAAAAGGTTTGGAAATTTTCTGATTGTAAATATTTTCCCGAGCCAGCCTCCACCGTAAAATCCGTTCTCACTCCTTCCGTTGTTGAAGAAGAAAGATAACTAAAAACCAAGCTGGTTATTTTAGTTTCCCCACTTAGGGAAACAGCCGGATCAGACCCTTTTTGGATAAAAAGTTCCGTTCCTGACAGATAAAAAGCAATATTTTTAGGACTTGTGGAGGTGGCTGTTTCAAAAGAAGACATTTCCAGTCGTCCGTTATTGGAATTAAAAACACTAGTGGATGTCGCTACAGAAGAAGCTAATCTTATTTCTTGAGAGAGTTTGCCTCCGATAATGGAACCGCCCCTTGTCACGGCGCGAATTGTTTTTCCGTGTCCCCAAGAATTTAGAAGAGAAAGGGAAAAATCTATAATCATGGCCGAGAAAACCACAAAGACAGCAATATAAACTACCGTCTCGGCCAAAGTAAAACCGCTGTTAGAGTTTGAGAAGTGAGATTTAATTTCTGAAAAAGAAAAACGGCTGTAGAAATTATTTTTTTTCATCAAAGTTAATTACTCAAAAGATCGGTGATATAAAAAACCAGCTTTTCGCTATAATTATTTTTATTTTGCCAAGAAACAGACACCGTTACTTTTCTCGCTAAAGGGTCGTTTGTGCCGGAGGAGGCAAGAGTATCTTGGGCATCCCTTAAGGCTTGGGAAAAAACAACCGTTCTGGTAAATTTTCCGTTTATCAAGTTTGGCGCGGTGGTTGTGGCTTCATAACCCGTGGATGTGGCGAAGGCAAGATAATAATTTTGTTCAAGAGCAAGCGGAGAAATTTTTTGCGACCAGCTTTTATCCCGCATAAAACGAACTGCCTCCATCCCCTCGTTTAATAAAAGCGAGGATTTTGAGCGATCGGATGATTCCGAAAGTAGTCGCAAGGAAACTTCATTCACTCGTCCCAAGGAAAAAACAACGAGAGACATTATTCCCACAGCCACCACTATTTCCAAAATACTTAGTCCTTGTTTATTCTTTTTTAACAACTCCTGTGGCATATATTCTTATCGTACTAGTCGAATTATCTCTAGTGTTTAAAAAAACGATCGTTCCACTACTCGACGTCTCCCCTGATATAGGAGAAAAAACAACATTGGCATCGCTTCCGAGTAAATTAATGGACGAGACTTCAATCCCGTTAGGTAAATTTTGCACGATATTTCCGTTTGTCCCAGAAACGTAAGAATTTCCAGAAAATATGGTTATGGAAGTTGTGGCGAAGTGCACCCCGTAAGAATTTCCCCCTTTTCCTCCGATAGTGTCTTCTTTGGCCTTTTCTAGAATAGAAATTGCCCCTTGTACGGATTGATCCAGCTGAGAAGAAGAGAAAAAGGAGGTGAAAGTCTTTGTAGAAATAGAGACAATCAGAACTAAGATGGAAACTGATATCAAAATTTCTAAAAGAGTCATTCCTTTCCTCGTCATTTCTACATTATATATAAAAATAGCGGTGTGGATAATTAGTTGATCTTTTTTAGTGGAGAAGATATAATTATAGGTGTTAAGACTGAGTGGCTGATTGTCAGATTACGGCCTAACAAGGCCGTAATACAGAATTTTTCAGGAAACCCTTATTTTAGGCTTATCTTTCCACAAAAATCAAAAAAGGAGTCCTCTTCTCTTGTAAGAAAAGGGCTATATATAAGGATTTTTTCTCTTTTTTCCGCCTTTGCCCTTCTGGCAACGGTTTTTTCTGTTTTTCCAAAACCAGCTGAAGCAGGCATAGTTTCTTTTTTGTCTGAACTATTTAGTAAAAAAGAAGATCCCCATTCTATTCAAAATTCTCAGACAATTCCCCTTCTTCACGCTGTTTTAAATACTGATCTAAACTCTTCGAAGGGCGGTGGGGATATAAATATAGTTGATGACAACGCTCTGTTGCCTGAGAGCGGGCCTTTAGGAACCGTGGCTAACATAGAAGAAACTAGGATAAAAGACACCATTAGCATTTATGTGGTTCGTGAAGGAGATTCTCTTTCCAGTATTAGTAAATTATTTGATGTCTCGGTAAATACTATTCGTTGGGCAAATAACTTGAATAAGAATTCTTCTATTGCCCCCGGAGACACCCTTGTTATTCTTCCGGTTTCTGGAGTCAAATATGTTGTCCGCAAAGGTGATACTCTATCCTCTATCGCCAAAAGCTTAAAAGCCGACGTTGATGAGATAGCTCAATTCAACGATTTGTCAGTTTCCACCAAACTTTCCGCCGGAGACACCCTTATTGTGCCAAACGGTGAAATAGCCCCGTCTACTAATTCCTCCGGCTCAATAAAATCCTCTATCGCCAGTAAAAAAACTTCTACCCCGAGCTATGTTGGCTATTACATCAGGCCTGTTGAGGGCGGAGTAAAGTCACAAGGACTTCACGGCCACAATGGCGTAGACTTAGCCAACTCTTGTGGCACGCCGATTTTGGCTTCAGCTTCTGGTTCTGTGGTCTTGGCGAGAACTTCTGGTTGGAACGCCGGCTATGGCATTTACACCGTTGTTGACCACTCAAATGGCACGCAGACACTTTATTCTCATTTAAGTAAACTTCTTGTTACCTCCGGTCAAAAGGTAGTTCAAGGAGAAGTAATTGGTTATATGGGAACATCCGGAAAATCCACCGGTTGCCATCTCCACTTTGAAATTCGTGGAGCAAAAAATCCTTTCTAAAAAATAACTGGCTCCGGATTATCATTTTTCGAGCTCCTTAACAAGGACACTCTTAAGAGTTTCAAATTGGTTAGCCTGGAACTTTTGGAGTTCTTTTTTTAAATCAAGCCTAAGAAAATCTTTTAATCCTCTTCCTGTCGCCTTAGCCATGGCTCTACTTATATGGTTTAAGGTTATTGCATTTAAATTTCTGTCTTTCGTGGTTTTTGCTTCGCTCGTGGTCACAACCACACCCACCAACTCTCCTGTGTATGAATCCACCACGGCTCCTCCTGAAGCTCCTGATTGAGCGATAACTGAACCGCCGAGACCTAACACATCGGCTTTTTCCTTGCCTTCTTCATCAAAATAATATGAAGTTTGGACTTCCACGGAAGAAGAAACCGGCCAAAGATCTTTTTGAATAATAATTCCGCCTAAAAATTCAGCCGGATACCCCGCCAAAAAAATAGGGTGGTTTTTTTGGGCGGAAAAGTCGGTATTTATAGAAAGATAAGGAAACACGGTATTTTCTCTGATTGGCTCTCCGCCTACATTTTCGCTGATAAGAAGAAGCGCGTAATCATTTTCACCCGTTCCAGTTCTTTCATTGTTGTTAATACTGGAAGCTGTTTCTCTCACCCATTTTTCTGAAATATTCAGAAGAGAAGCTTTGTATAAAGGCCTCGCTGGAGAACCCATGCGGATAACGCAATCTATATTGTCCTCCGTCTGGTAATCTTCCAACAAAAAGAATTCAGCCACATGAGCATTAGTTACAATCACCCCCCGTGGATCGATAATTACCCCGCTACCAGAGAGAGGTTCAAAAGAACCCCCTCTTTTTGTCGTGCAAAGTATGTTCACAAGACTGGCTCTTGTTTTTTCATTAAGAATTTTCTCTTCAATGACCGAAGCTTTTACGGTATTTACCGTCTCCTTTTTTTCTATTGGTTTTTCCAATTCCCCAATAATTGATTCTGTTTTTGGAGCCTCCTTTTTTTCAACTGCCAACTTCTCTTCTGTTTCCACAATCTCCTCTTCATTGCTTATATTTTCTTCGAAAATCACCTGTGTCTCTTCCTGTACTTGAGGCAGAGAGACCTGGGTTTTTTTGTAAGAAACGCCAGCCAAAACAAGAAAACTAGCTAGAATAATACCAGCCGTTTTAATTATTTCCGTAAAAATTGATGTAAAAAAATTAAACATGGAGATGAAATTTAGAATCTTTTTTTGTCTACTATTCTAAATCTTGGCTTTTGGCCTGTATTCCAAAGCCTCCAAGAAATGTTTTGTTTCCACCTCTTCTGCTTCCGCTAAATCCGCAATCGTTCTCGCCAGTTTTAGTATCTTATGATAAGAACGAGCAGACAATCCTAAATTAGCGACGGCTTGATTTAATATTTTTTTAGATTCCTCGCTTACATTTATAAAATAATTTATGTCTCTGGTGGTCATTTCCGCGTTAGTCTGAATGGAGCGCTTCAAAGCTTTAAATCTTTTCTTTTGCATTTCTCTTGCTCTTTGCACTCTTTTTCTAATTTCCATCGAAACATCGCCTGATTTCCCTCCTCTCATCATTTCTTCTGGTTTTATGTTTGGCACTTCCAAATGTATGTCTATCCTGTCCATGATAGGTCCAGAAATTTTTTTCTCGTAACGGTAAATGTCCCCGTGCGAACAGACACATTCTCTGTTCTCTGAACCTTTCATTCCGCAAGGACAAGGATTCATGGCGCAAATTAAAATAAGCCGAGCGGGAAAAATCAAGCTTTCTCTCGCTCTTGCTATTGTAATAAACCCGTCTTCAAGGGGTTGGCGAAGCGCTTCAATTACTCTTCTTTCAAATTCGGGAAATTCGTCTAGAAACAAAACTCCTCGGTGGCCGAGAGTAATCTCTCCGGGCTTTGGATAAGCTCCTCCACCCACCAAAGAAACATAGGAAGAAGTATGGTGCGGGCTTCTAAAAGGTCTTTTAGTGGCAAAATCACCACCCAAAACCCCCGCCACACTCTGAATAGCCGTAATCTCCATCGTTTCCTCAAAAGAAAGGGCGGGCAATATTCCCGCGAAAGCTCGAGCGAGCATGGTTTTTCCTGTTCCGGGAGGACCGCTCATCAAGACATTGTGTCCACCGGCAGCAGCAATTTCCAAACCTCTTTTCGCCCCTTCTTGCGAGAGGATATCCGAAAAATCAATCTGTGGGTTTTCCTCCTCGTCTTTTTCTGAAATTTCTACAATTGTTTCCTTTTGGGAAATAATTTTTTCGCCAAGGCCATTATCCTCTTCTGCTAAAAAATGTGACACAACTTCAGAAAGAGAAGCGCATGGATAAACTTTTATATCTCTCACCAAAGCCGCCTCTTTGGCGTTAGCCATCGGAACAAATATTTCTCTAAAACCCAAAGCCCTTGCTTCTCTTGCCACAAGCAAAGCTCCTTTAACGGACCTGATCGTTCCGTCCAAACCCAACTCACCCAAAAAAACTCTATCCTTTGTCTCAAAAGAAATCTGTTTTGACGCCAAAAGATAGGCGAGAGCGATGGCTAAATCAAAAATGGGGCCTTCTTTCTTAAGATCAGCCGGTGCAAGAGAAACCGTCACACGCTGATTTTTTCTTTGCGGAGAAACGAGTCTGGAATTTTTTATAGCCGCCATCAAACGGTCTTTGGCTTCGTCGATAGCTCTGTCCGTCAGCCCCACTATTGAAAAAGAGTGCAGTCCGGGTGAAATATCAATTTCCACTCTTACAAGTGCAGATTTCAATCCAACCGACTGGCCGGAATGAACTGTAACTGGCATATAAAATAAATTCTTTTTAAATTAAGAGTCTAAGGAAGAGTCCCTTGTGTGTTTGACACAAGTAGTTGCTGAAGGAAAAGCTTCTAGTCTTTTCTCTCCGATTGATTCGCCACAAACTTCACACACTCCATAGTTTTTTGTTTTGACCCTGTCTAGCGCGCGATTGACCAGCATCAGGCTTTCTTCAAGATTGTCTTCCACGGCATTTCTGTTTTCCAGTTCTTCATAAATATCAGACAAGTCGTTCTCGTCGGAAACACCGGCATTTAAATCCGGTATATCTACAAGCCAGTCCCCTTTCAACTCCGGGTTTCTCTTTCCTACACGCTCTAAATCACTTTCAAGCCTTTTTTTCTCTTCTTCAAGAACCTTCTTAAACCTCTGTAATTGTTCCGGCGTTAACATGATTTATATTCTATCTCAAAATGGTTGGCTTATATATTAAGTGAAGGGTTGGCGATATGCAAGCATTTTCCAAATATAAGGATTATTTGTTTTATATTTCCCCTTGTTTTATAGCAACCATCAGCCTGTTTACAACTTATATGTTCCTGTATTGCGGGTAATTAAAACGCCTGATTATTTCCTTAAATCCCTCTTCTGATTTTGTAATTACTAAATAAGAGCCGTCTTCCACGAAAGAATAAAACAAAACCGGCTTTCCTTGACTGTCCAAAATTCCCCGACTATCGTGTCCTTCTATCACAATATCCTTAAAATTTCCCCCGGGGATTTTGCCGAAAAAATTTTCCAAACTCAAATTAATATTCTTTTCCCATGAAATCATACCAGCAACCGCGCGAGAACGGGCGCCCACTTTAAAAACGAGGATCGGAGTGTTTCTGCTGAAATAAAACTCGGACAACATAAAAGGAGTTTCCAACCCCTCAAGAAAACTTTCTGGGGGCCTCGGGGTCAAATTCTCCAGGAAATCTCGACTAGAAATGTGTTTTTTTTCAAGCCCTTCTGCCTTCATAATAGGAATATAAAGCAGGGTATTTACTTGTCCATTTATTCCCACGGTATGGAGAACATCTTCCAAAGAAGACTGGATTACTCTGTCTGGCAGGATGAAAGGTTTTGTCTCCCTGATGATAATCTCCGTCTGGTTTTCTTTTGGACTAAAAACTAAGTAAGCAACTACCGCGCTTAAAACAAAAATTAAACCCAGAGACAAAAAAGCAATGAGGCGAATATTATTTTTCTGTTTTTTGCCTGTTTCCGAAAAATTGTGACTATCGTAAAAATGGTCGTCATTTTTTGAACGTTTTGTTTCTGCCGCCAAAACATCGGCAGAGGTAATGCCTCGGCTTTTTACAAAATTAGAAGCGTCGCTTTGGAAGGTATGGACTACCGCCGGATTGTCTTTTCCCCTGCTAGAATCTTCTTTTGTTTGTAAATCTTTGTTTTTCTCTTCTTCCATTTTCTTCCGAAAAATTATTTGATCTTTCCGTTCTTTGATCTTTTATAGGATCGTAGTTTGGGTCAGCTTGTTTTAGGGAAAGATTTATCCTCCCTTTTTCGTCTATTTCAATCACCTTCACTTTAACCCGATCACCGATATTTACTATGTCAGTAACTTTAGCGACTCTTGTCGGGGAAAGTTCAGAAATATGAATAAGGCCTTCTCCGCCTCCAATATCCACCATTGCTCCGAATTCAAAGAGTCTGGTAACAGGACCTTCCAGGATTTCTCCCACTTCGTGCTCGCGGACAATATCTTCTATCATTTTAAGAGCCGCCTCCGTGTCTTTATGGTTCCTGCCTGTCACATAGATGGTGCCATCTTGTTCCACATCCACTGCCGCTCCGGTTAGCGCAATAATATTATTGATGACTTTTCCTCCCGCCCCAATCACTTCGCGAATTTTTTCTGGATTGATATTAATTTTTAAAACTCTCGGCGCATAAGGAGAAAGTTCTTTTCTTGCTTCAGATATTGCTTCTTTCATTTTTGAGAGAATATGTTCGCGAGCCTTTCGTCCTGCCTTAATGGATTCTTCTATAATTTCCAAATTGACTCCGGAAACTTTTATATCCATCTGGATAGTGTTTACTCCCGCTTGCGTGCCGGCGATTTTAAAATCCATATCGCCGTGATGATCTTCCGGACCTTGAATATCCGTTAATAATTTCCACCTATCTCCGCTGGAAATAAGTCCGATAGCCACGCCTGCCACAGGATTTTTGATTGGTACGCCGGCATCCATTAGCGCCAGAGATGAAGCGCAAATAGACCCTTGTGAAGTGGAGCCGTTTGAAGCTAATGCTTCGGAGACAAGGCGAATTGTGTATGGAAAATCAGTTATTTCCGGAATTACAGGCAAAAGAGCTCTCTCCGCCAAAGCTCCGTGGCCAATTTCCCGCCTTCCCGGAGAACCCATGCGTCCGGTTTCCCCCGTTGAAAACGGCGGAAAGTTATAATGATGCATAAAACGCTTGGTAGTTTGTATTTCCATGCCTTCAATAAGCTGGCCTTGTTTGGGCCCATCCAAAGTGACGACAGAAAGTATATGCGTGGCTCCGCGATAAAAAACTCCAGAACCGTGCAAAATAGGCAAATAACCGACTTGGGCTTTTATCTCTCTTACTTCATCCAGCTTCCTCCCGTCCACGCGACGATCTTTTTCCAAAACATTGCGATGGATTATTTCATTTACTCCTTCATCCAAAATCGCTTCGGCTATTGTCTTTTTTTCGTTTCCGAATTTTTCCGCAGAAATCTTGAGCCATTCGTTTTTTATAGCCGATATTTCTTCCGGAGTATCTTTAAAAAGAGCTTCTTCAAGCTTGCCTTCTATTGTTTGTTTGAACTCCAAGATCATCTCCTCAGGAGACCCCTGCACCTCTATCAATGCTTTTGTCTTGCCGACTTCTTTAATAATATTAATTTGAAAATCACGGATTTCCTCCGCGTATTTAAGGCCAAAAGAAAACGATTCGGACAAGATTTTGTCCTCCACCTCACTGCCATTGGCTTCTATCATATTGATAAGTCCGTTTCCGATTGAGCAAAAAACATTTTCCATAATCAGGGAATTTCTTTCTTCATAAGAAGGGTTTATTTTAAACTGTCCTCCTTCTCTTTCTCGTCCAATTCGCACTGGACCCACTGGTCCGCTCCATGGAATATCGGAAAGGCCTAGCGCCAAAGAGGACGCGATAATGGCAACAATATCTGGATCGTTCTTGCCATCGATAGAAAGAGCCAGAGCCACAATTTGCACTTCTTTGCGAATTCTCTGATCAAAAAGAGGTCTCAGGGTGCGATCTATCAAACGGCTTGTTAAAACAGCTTCGTCCGTGGGTCTTCCTTCACGGCGCATAAATCGACTGCCTAAAATCCTTCCGGCCGCGTAAAATCTTTCTTCGTAATTTACAGTAAGTGGAAAAAAATCCCCTCCTTCTTTTGAGTTTTTTGACATGGTGGCCGAGGCAAAAACAGCCGTGCCTCCAAGCCTTACCACCACCGAGCCATTGGCTTGGTTGGCTAAATCATTTATTTCTACCGTAAGCGTCTCGCCTCCCCAGCGTGTTTCGTATTTTTGTAATTTCATTTTTTAACTTTCGTTTAAACAGGCTTCATTAAAGGATATCCGTTTTTGCCATGTATTATTTCAACAAATATTTTTTTAAATCGTTATCTAAATCTATGAATTCATCGGCTTCTTCAATTAATTTTGAAGAAGTGGACTTGCCAAAAGCCATCAACTCCACCCTCCGGCCGTGATTTTTAAGATATTCAACGAGAGGAATATAATCTCCGTCTCCGCTTGCGACAATAATGACATCCACCAACTCCATTGTCTTGATGGCATCAACAGCAATGCCGACATCCCAGTCGGCTTTTTTGGCTCCACCATAAAACTCCTGCAAATCTTTAACGCGAATTTCTATGCCGAGATTAGTAAGAGCCTCGAAAAAGGCTTTTTCCTCGCCTGTTTTTGTGCGCACGACATAAGCAAAAGCTCGAACAAGCTGCCTGTCGCTTACTCCAGTGTTTAAAAGCTCTTTAAAATTTACCCGCTTTTGGTAAATAGCCCGAGCGGAGTGATAAAGGTTCTGGACGTCAATAAAAATAGCCACTCTTTGATTCTTGTATTTAAGCGGGTCGGCAAAGGGAAACATTTTTTTATTTCTAAAAGCGTAATGCAAATCTACAAATACGCGCGAATGCTACAAATTAAGAATTTAAAATCCAAAATTATAAATCCGAAATTCGAAACAATGATTAAATTTTTAAAATTGGGAAATAATTAGGATTTGTTTGTTTCGGATTTCGTGCTTCGGATTTTCTTTCATTAATTCGTAATATTCGCCTATATTCGTGGGTTCGCGTTATGCTCAAAATTATCCGTGTTTTTCAGAGATTACACAAAAAGAAACCCCTGAAGGAAAATAATTACTTTTTCAACTCCAACCTTTTGGTAAGAGCCTTGTAGCTCTTTTCGTCATGCTTCATTAGATACTTAAGATGGGCTCGACGATCAGCCACCATTTTCAAAAGCCCTCTCCTTGAGGAGGTATCTTTTTGATGCTTTTTTAGATGAGAAGTGAGCTTCTTTATTTGCTCGGTAAGCAAAGCCACTTGCACTTCTGAAGAGCCGGTGTCTTTCTCGTGAGTCTTATTTTTCTTGATAACTTCCTGCTTTTTCTTGGTCGTAAGCATGGCAATATGCTATCAGATTAGAACCCGCATTGCAAACTTCGCAAAAAAAAATTTAAGCAAACCAAAACAGCCGAAGAATATCAATTCTTCGGCTGTGACCTCCCCTACCAAGCAATTTTATCCTCCTCTCTTTTCTTAATAATAAGCCTGCTCAGGCCAACAACTAGAACCAGCGGTAAAATCACTGGATTTATAATCGCCCCCAGTTCGGCCGTTTCTTTGGCAAATTGGCTGGAGAAATCATCTTCATCCCCGTCATTTAGGGAGAGCATGAAGCCGACAAAAACGAAAGTTGCTCCTCCTCCAAAAATGATGTTAAAAATGTTCTCCAAAGAAACAACTGGGGCAATAACAATCCCCATAGTGGAAAGAAGGACGGCCGTCGAGAAAAAAATCGTGAGACCATTTCCCCAGATCGGCCAAAACCTCGCAGGGAAAAGAAAAAGATTTGCAATGGGTCTCACAAGGCGGAGAAATAAAATTTCCATCCCACCCTCCCTTTTTTTGAGTCTTCCTAAAGAGAAAAAATAATGCGAACAAGACTTCTCTCTTTATACAACACTTACCCTGTTTTTTCCATAGGGTTTAGAACGTCAACCCGTTAACCAATCAATGTGTTAATATAAACACATAATGTCGCAAAATATTTTAAATCTCCATCAAGAGTTTTTGGAATATCTGGAAATCGAGCGCGGACGAAGCCTAAAAACCGTTGAAAACTACGACCGTTACCTAAAAAGATTCCTTAAATTCAGCAATATCCAAATCCCGAGTGAAATTACGGATGAAGTTATTCGCAAATACCGTTTATATCTAAACCGCGAGAATCTAAACCGAAAAACTCAAAACTATCACCTGATCGCCATACGAGTTTTTCTAAAATACTGCGCCAGAAGAGATATCAAATCTCTAGCGCCGGAGAGAATTGAACTGGCTAAAGTTTCCCAAAGAGAACTAGATCTCGTTTCTGAAAACGATTTGGAAAGATTGCTCAAGTCCCCTATGGAAAAATCCACGGGGAAATATCACAAGACCGAAAAACTCAAAAAAACCGCTCTTTTGGCTAGTCTTAGAGACAGAGCCATCATTGAGCTTCTTTTTTCCACCGGATTGAGAGTTTCCGAGCTTTGTTCGCTAAATAAAGATCACGTTGAAAATGCCAAGACCGGAGAATTTTCTGTCAAAGGCAAAGGAGGAAAAATCCGCGTGGTTTTTCTTTCTGATTCCGCCAAAGAAGCGATTAAAGATTATTTAGCTAAACGCAATGACACCAGCGAAGCTCTTTTTATCCGTATTCCGCGCTCTGCTCCCCAGATATCGGATACCAATTTGCGCCTCACCCCCCGATCAATTGAGAGAATAATCCGTCATCATGCCATTAGCGCCGGCATCTCTAAAAAAGTTACTCCCCACGTAATGAGACATCTCTACGCCACAGATCTCCTCCAAAACGGGGCTGATTTGCGCTCCGTCCAAGCTCTTTTGGGACACGCCTCCATCACCGCCACCCAAATTTACACCCATGTGACAAACAAACAACTGAAAGAAATTCACAAAAAATTTCACGATCAAAAAAGAAAAACCGACAAATAAATATTCTCTTACCCCCCCTTGCATCAAATTGATGCAAGGGTTTTTGATTAATCAATGATAGACGTCAATGATAGACGTCGGACGTCTATCATTTGTCCCATCAGTGGTTTCAAGATATTGGGATATTACGAAATATTTGACAAAAAGTAGTTGCTTGTGATATAATAAAGCAAGAGCACTAAGCAACTTAGCATACTTTTACACCTAAAACTTCCACAAAAAAGGAGGATTCAATGCTGACTTCATTATATGGATACCTGCCAGAAAGATTCACTCCGACAGTTTATCGGTTGCGAAACTTAATAAAAATAATTCCGCAACTGGAAAAATTGTCGGAAGATCTCTTTTCCCTTGAGAAAAGGGAGCCCGAACCATTAAAAAGACTCGTGAGTTTTTTCAACCTCATTTCGCCTTGGGGCGACCAAGGCGGGGTGGGAGCGGAAATCGAGGAAGTAAAAAAAACAAAGAGATTCCCGAATTTGGTAAAAAACCTGGAATCTCTAAATTTCCACTTCGTTCATGCCGGAAGAAATCTTTACGGCATGAACAGAACCAAGAGAGGACAGCACGTCTCCCCTCAAGATGTTTTTTTGGGAGACATCTATGGGCTTTTCACCCACCCCATCCCCTTCTGGCTTGAGAGAAAAAACGAGCCCAAAGGCGGTTGGGGTGGAGAGTTGGAAAAAAAACTCTCAAGCCTGAACAGCTATGATGTCGTAGCCAGACAGGCCAGAGTGTTTATGGATAGCCACGTTGAGGAGATGGTAATCCTCATCGGGTTTATCCAAAAAGAAGTCAAAAAAATATAAAAACACCCCCTTGCGCCATTTCTTAAAATATCTGGCACAAGGGGAATTTTTTATTTAAAAGCATTGACTAATCGATGGCACGATATAAAATTTATAAAAGAAGGGCGTTTGATTTTTGAACATCAAAAAACAAATAAAAGGGGGTCCTAAATGGACAGAGAGAACTCTGGTGCGCTCATTTCGGAAAAAAGTCCCGAAAAAAGAATGGCTATCCTTCAATCTGCGTTTCAAGCAGAAAGAAGCGGGTGGCTTCCGATTTTTATATTATTCGGCCTTCTTTTCTTGGCCGGAGAAATTCTCCGCTGTGAGGGAGCTCATCCTCCGCAAGAGGTACCCAAAGCAGTATGGACAAAATAAGCAAAAGGCGTGTGTGATTTTATTTTTCACACACGCCTTTTTTTATTTTTTGAGCATTTTTAAAAAATCATTAGGCAACCAAAAATCCCGCAGGGGAGAAAAATCAATTTTTTAAAAAATTAAATCCTCTCCCCTGCGGGATATGCCGACTAAACTCAACAGGCGTGACATCAAGATCTGGGTTTTATTCACCCTTTTCTTAATTCGGCGCATTACAACGCTCAACGATAGAATAAGGGTAAGAAAAAATTCCCTCTTGGTTTATCGTCGCGTCCATTGAGTCCATTATGTCTTCTTCTTTATTTCAAACTTAATCTTCAAGAGGTGAAGATGCTTGAATAAAGGACATTTTGTTCACAAAGATCTATATCTGTCCTTTATTATAATGGACATTTATAATGGACAAAATAAAGTTGTGGATAACTTTTATTATGTCTTATATAGAGTGTATTATTTAGCCAAACAAGACAATAAAACGTAGTTTTTTTGTCTTGTTATCAGTCTATCCCGATTTTGTCGGCCGTACTCGGCCCTAACAAAATCGAGGATCCTCGAAATGTATATGCTCCGAGCATTACATTTCGGGACACACTCTTGGCGCTCTCTACGCCACCCACCATTTTTTATGAATTTTTTCAATCTCCCCTTCTTCTAACTTATCTTTTACTTCTTTTGCCCTTGAACCAATCTTTTTTAGCTCGTCTTCTGATAAAGAACTTAATTCTTTCAGTCTTTCTTCTAAGTATTTTTCCGTATTTTTTGATGGGTCTTCCAGTACTTCTTCAAGTAACACGTGTAACATTTGTCCTATTTTAGGTCCGGGTTTTATCCCCAATATCTCCATAACCTTTTCGCCATTTATTTTGAGCATTCCCACGGTAATAGGGTCTCTCATAGCTTGTTCTATCATGGCCTCATATTTTCTAAGTCTGTAAGGGCTTTCTTTTGGCTTACCCATTCCAATCCTATCGGCAAACCTTACCTTCATTAGATCCCAAATATGCTCTGGGCCAACATTTCTTACAATTCTTCTTACTGCTGAAAGTGTTATTAACTCAGTGTCCGAAAAGAACATATGATAACGGACAAGCTTACGGACAACTTCAATTGTCTTTTTTGGATACTTTAATCTGTCCAATATTCTTTCAGACATCTTAGCTCCAACAACATCGTGTCCATAGAAAGTCCAGTCCTTTTTTTCATCACTCCATTTTCTTGTGGCTGGTTTGCCAATATCATGAAAAAGAGAAGAAAGTCTCACGTGTAACTCCCATCCTTTACTTGCAGAATAGTCTAATGCCTTAAGAAGATGTTCCCAGACAGGGTAACTATGCGCCTTATTTTGTAAAACACCTATAGATTCGCCCATTTCACGTGTAACGTAAGCCAAGACCCCTGTTTCTCTCATCATTTCCAAACCAACGCTTGGTTTTTTTGACATAATGATCCTCGTAAATTCGTCTCTTATTCTCTCTTGAGAAACGTTCTTTAAGTGGTTAGCTTTCCTACCCATAGCTATTTTTGTTTCTTCTTCTATAAAAAATTCAAGTTCAGTAGAAAGTCTTATCCCCCTTAATATCCTTAGTGCATCTTCATCAAATCTTTCTTCAGCATTACCAACAGCTCTCACGATCTTATCGGCCAGATCTTTTTGACCATCAAACAAATCTATAATCTCTGACGCTTCACGGGAAACATCCAGAGCCATGGCATTTATAGTAAAATCACGCCTTTTTAAATCCTCATCTAGGTTTCTTATGAAACTAACGGAATCGGGGTGGCGCTTGTTTGTATATTTTGTTTCAGATCGATAAGGTGTGACTTCTATCAAGCGGAAAGGTCCTTCTTCCTCCTCTTCATTTATTATTCCAACCGTTCCATATTCATTTTCATAGATGGTTTTTGCAAAAAGACCTTGAATTTTATCCGGAGACGCGTTTGTGGTAATGTCCCAGTCTTTTGGATTTTTTCCAAGAAGCAAGCTTCTGACACATCCACCAACTAAATAGGCTTCAAAACCGGCATTTTTTAGGGCTGTTGTTACACGAGAGACAGGAGAGGGAACTTTAAAATCAAATTTTTTTGAGGATTTTCTCATACTTATGAAATATTATCATTTATGTGTTATTATTACTAACGGACTCTGTTAAAATTACTTCTAGATTCTGAAAATATTCTTTTTAAACCTTGCCCGAGGTTAGACAGGTAGAAGAGATATTATTTAAAAAAAATCTAATTACTGCAGAGTAGAAGACGCGCCCTCGTAGTTCAATGGATAGAGCACTAGTCTTCGGAACTAGGGACGGGGGTTCGAATCCCTCCGGGGGCAAAATATAATGCGTGACAGGCGGGGATATCACAACAGGCTTCGGACCTGTCGTTGGGGGTTCGAGTCCCTCCGAGAGCACTAATAGCTTCTATCGGACATGGTATTTTTATCAGTCTTTGTTATTTTCTCCTCAATTAATCTAGTTTTTTTGATTTTTCAATTTTCTTAAAATACCGCCCTAAATATACTTAAACTCACTACCATAGATTCTTTCCACAATTTATCCACACTTTTACACTCTAATGGACAATATTTTTACTAACGGACTCTAATGTCTTTTATATAAATTGTGGATAAGTCGTGGATAAATTCTTCGTCAGTTGGAAAAACAGGGGAAGACATCGCTTGTTCATTTCTCATAGGACGTAAACATATAATTTTAGATAGGAATTTTCGTAAACCCTACGGGGAAATAGATATTATCAGCAAGATAGGGGATATTTTACACTTTATTGAGGTTAAAAGCGTGAAAGTCGGCAACGGGGAAGATTATATGCCAGAGCAGAATGTTCATTATAAAAAACGACTTCGTCTTGCCAAAACCATAAAATCTTATCTTGCGGAGAAAAAATTTCCCCTTGATACGGAGTATGTCATAGATGTTATAGCCATTTTTCTTGATTTTGACACCAGAAAAGCTAGGATTAGGGTCACAGAGAATGTTATTCTGCTGGAATAAAGTTTATCGTTATGGCTTAAGCGGGCTGTGCCCGGCGAAGCTCTAACGAAGCTCGCCTTTGCTCTTAGGAGCTTCGGCAGAGCGAAGTCGGGGTGTAGTGTCCCGAAATTTAAGACGAGAGTCTATAAATTTCGAGGATCCTCGATTTTGTTAGGGCCGGGTACGGCCGACAAAATCGGGATAGTGGTAGCGTTTTGAAAAAAATAATCGGGGCGTAGTGTAGTGGTAGCACGAGTCTCTTGGGAAGATTTAGCTCGAGTTCGAATCTCGGCGCCCCGAATAAAAAATAAAAATGGTTTCTTTTAAAGAAAAAGTTCTCTCTGTCGTTGTAAAAATACCAAAAGGAAAAACTCTTTCTTATAAACAAGTGGCGGAAAGAGCAGGAAGTCCTTTGGCTTTTAGAGCCGTGGGAAATATTCTAAAAAAGAATTACAATAAAAACATACCGTGCCATCGGGTCATTAGATCAGACGGTTCGTTTGGAGAATACAATAAGGGGGCAAAAATAAAGAAAAAGATGCTCATGGCCGAAAAAATAACTTCCTAATTTAAAAAATGGAAAAAGAATATCAGAATTTTCTTGCCGAACTAGAGAACCTTTCAGAAAAATCCGAAAGGATAATTATCACGACCCATCGAAGTCCGGACGACGACGCTGTCGGCTCCCTGCTTTCTACTTATTCCCATTTCACAAGAAAATACCCGACAAAATTTATTTCGATGATTATTTCCGGCAATGACCGGAGCCGTTGGCGCTACTTCAAAAATAGCGAGAAAATAAACTTTATTGGAGATATCACCGAACGATTAGATGACGCAGATCTGATAATTTTTCTGGACGGGGGCGAGTATCATCGTTTTTCTGAATCTCCGGAAAGTTTAACCTCTTTTGCGGGAGAAACGGTTTGTATTGACCACCATGCCAGCAAGCCGGACAAATTTACAATAAGCCTCATAGACATTTTTTCCACTTCGGCCAGTGAGATCGTTTACCATCTCTTTTATAAAGAGGTTGAGAAAATAGAAAAATCCGATGCCGAAACCCTTCTTCTTGGCATCATCGGCGACACCGGTTCTTTTGAATATATTACCCCCGATAAAAGCGGGGTTTTTGGCGTAGCCCAAAGGCTGGTAAAAGAAGGCGAGGTATCCATTCAAAAAATGCGCGCTCAATACAATTCGTACACAGAAAAAGAATTGGTTATTATCAGTGAATTTATCAAGCAGAAAAAAATTATTACAGGGGTTGGGGCTTGGCCCCCGCTTGCTGTTTTTAGTATCAGTAGAAAATTTCTAGCTGAAAATAATTACTCCGATGCTGAAGGCGCTGAAGCAAAAAATATTGTCATTAGTCTTTTTGGCACAAAAATAGCCGGAGCGCCATGGGGCGTATCCTTAGAACCAACATCAGATGGGGGAGTGAAAGCTTCTTTTCGTTCTCTCCCGGGCGGACCCAATGTAAGACTTCTGGTGGAGGGTCTTGGGGTTGGCGGAGGACATGATTTAGCCAGCGGAGCCAAATTCACAAAAAAAACAAGTGATTTGGAAACAGAGGAAGTCGTGAGAGATATTATGTCTTGGATGAAAGAAAACCCTCCTGTTTTGGAAAATTAAATTGAAAAAATAAAAAAGCCCCTGATTACATACAGAGGCTTTTGGAATTATTCTGACACCAAGGCAAAAAGGATTATGCTCCCATAGATCAGCATTACTCCACCAACAAGGATGGAGCAAAACTGATCGTCAGGCGGGAGTGACGTGAAGCTCTTCGTTTTTTTCAGGAAAAAAAATTTTATTTTTTCCATTTTCCATTCTCCTTCCTTAATCGGCCGGGTTCGGATTAAGCCATCGAGACACCTGCCTCGATGACACCAAAAGAAGGCCAGCACCAAACGACGGTATAACCTGACCGCCAAAAACTATGGCGATAAATCCATAGGAGGCGCCTAAAAGTATAGATCCTCTCAGGTGTTTATCTCTCATTTCTTCCTCCTTGAGTTCTATATAAATTTAAAAAGACCTATGGCCTGCCAAGAAGCATAGCAATGATCGGTTTTTTTTGCTAGGATGTTGTTGTTTAAACGGGGAGCAAGGCTTAAACTTGAAAAACTCGAGTGTTAGGCAGAATGTTTGTGTTAGACATAGTGTTAGATGTTAGACACAGATGTTAGACACTCGGTGTCTAACATTCTGCCTCAGCGGACAAGGGCGGGATTAGTTTAATGGTAAAATATCAGTTTTCCAAACTGAGGTTGGGAGTTCGATTCTCCCATCCCGCAAAAGTAAGCTTCGCGAACACGCGAGGTGGGAGAATCGAAGGGGAGGGGGTCGGGCGATTTTTAAACGTAAAAATCGGTTCAAAATTAACAGATTTCGAACATCATATTTCTTGTGTTTTCCTGTGAAGTCTTATGAAGTCGAACTTCGTAAGATGCACTGGGTGTTTTTTTGGATTTTCGCCGTAATATTTGTAATAGTTAACCTTTGTCACCCCAATCTATCACAACTGTCACCTCATATGGTTAACTGTACATAGGGTTGACTTTTCTAGGTAGTTGTCCTAGGCTAAAAAAAGCCGGCTTGTCCTTGTTCTTTGTATTTTTATCATGATTTTATCAGGATGTGGAAAGATGTCAGAATTACTGCGTATCGCCTTTAGTGGCTACCCGTTTATTAGTGCACCGGGAATGGTGCTCCTCCCTATGTGCGGAGTTGTGCTTCTTTTCGTTTCGTTCGTCTTGGTGTGTTATGGCAACCCGCCAAGCTCGGGAATAGACCCATTCAATACGCCTCCCGGACCAGGAGTCTGGACTACATCACGCCGATCTCTTTTTGTGCGACTTTATTATTTCGCATACGAACAATACCCCTTTAATGTGTGTTCTTACGTCTGGGGTTCTGTGTGTGCCACCCTCTCTTTCGTGGGGATAACAGGCGGAGCTGTTCTCATAATTATGGGACTTGTCGCAATGTTGTCTCAATCATTGCGAATTTTATGGTACATGATTGTTGGGGTCGTTGGTGTAATTCCAATCGTGATACTTCGTCTTTATGAGAGTGGATGGTTTTACCATTTTATCGTTCTTATTCTAGTCGTGACGATAGTCAAAATGGCGCTGGTAATAAAGCGCTATACCCTGATCGAGAAATTTACAAATCTTCATCCCGTAAAATTTACTCGGTTCTACGTAAGGGCAAAAAAAGAAAAATATTGCCCCTTGCTCCGAATAGAGTAAGAGGAGGAAGGGTAAAGGAGCTGTCATTTGGTTAAATCAACCAATGGCAGCTTTTTTTTTGCAGTTTCCCAAAAAAGCGCTTTTGCGCTAAATTATGAGCAAATGAAAAAACCTCTCGGTCTTCGCACATGGATAGAGGTGGATACTAAAGCCGTGAAGGCTAATTACGACACCTTCCGCGCGTTGATACCCTCTAGCACTCGCCTGATGGCCGTTGTAAAATCTAATGCTTATGGACATGATATTTTTGGCTTTTCTCTTCTCCTAGAGCGTTTGGGCGCTAACTGGCTGGGTGTAGACTCCATCACCGAGGCTGTCGCTTTGCGCAAATCAGGGATCAAGAAACCTATTCTGGTTTTAGGTTATACTCTTCCAGAAAGATTTACTGAAGCAAGGGCAAATAATATCTCCATAACCATCTCTTCTTTTGAGAGCCTTGTCGCGATTAAAAAAATAGTGTCTGATTCGACAAAGCCTTTCCTTGAGCCTGAACGAACTCGGAGTCCAAGACTCCGCAAACAAACCTTAAAGATTCACTTGAAAATAGACACGGGGATGCATCGCCAAGGATTTCAACGAAAAGATATCCCGAAGTTAATTAGTGTAATCAAAAAAATAAAGAGCGGGGTGGAAATAGAGGGCTTATATTCCCATTTTGGCGAAGCTGACAACGATAAAAAAGTCGAAAAACAAAGAACGGAGTTTTTGCTGATAGTGGAATCTTTGAAAGACAAAGAAATCAAACCTTTGTGCCACTTGGCCGCTACGGGGGGAGCGCTCGCTTCAGAAAAAAATCATCTGGATATGGTGCGCATCGGCATCGGTCTGTATGGAATATACCCTTCTGAAAAGTTTGAGAAGAGATTGGGTAAGAAAATAAAATTATCCCCGGCTCTCGTTTGGAAATCCGTTGTTTCTGAAATAAAAATCGTAGAAAAAGAAGAAGCGGTCGGTTATGACTTTACCAAAAGACTAGAACGAGAAAGCCGACTAGCAATTATTCCCGTAGGCTACTGGCATGGTTATCCAAGAGCGCTTTCAAACAAGGGGTTTGTGTTTATTCGCGGTCTAAGAGCCCCTATTTTGGGACGAGTATCTATGGATATGCTTATTGTGGATATAACGGATGTCCCTAAAGCGAAAGTGGGGAACACAGTAGAATTGATTGGAGAAAACATAAAAACCAAGGAGGTGGCAAGGCTTTCAAAAACATCTCCTTATGAAATTGTCACCAGATTGAATCCATTAATAAGAAGAATATATAAATAAAAAAGACCCGCCTTTCCGGGGTGAGTCTTTTTTATTTATTTAAGTAAGAGATTACTTAACGGCGTCTTTCAGAGCTTTGCTTGGACGAAACTTTGGTGTTTTTGTGGCCGGCACCTGAACCATTTCGCCAGTGCGAGGATTTCTCGCCTGACGAGCAGCTCTTCTTTTTACGGAGAAAATACCCAGTCCGGCGATTGAAACTTCTTCCTCTTTCTTTAGAGTATCTGTGATAGTGGCAAGAATCGCTTCCATCACAGAGTCGGCCGAGGATTTTGTTCCGCCAATTTTTTCGTGAATAACTTCCACGAGGTCTGCTTTGTTCATATTTTGATTGATCCTATTTAAAAATATTAAATAATATACGAAACACGACCTTTTTATAAACGCCTATATTATAGGCTTTTTATCTGGCATATTCAATGGAACGAGATTCCCTGATGACATTTACCTTGATTTCGCCGGGAAATTTTAGTTCCGCCTCCACTTTATTGGCAATATCTCTAGCCATTTTTTTGGCCTCAAAGTCAGAAATTGTCTCTGGGGTCACAAAAACCCTTATTTCACGCCCCGCTTGGATGGCATAGGATTTCTCCACGCCAGTAAAAGAATTGGCTATTTTTTCCAAATCCTCCAATCTTTTCAGGTAATTTTCCAAAGAATCTCTTCTGGCGCCCGGTCTTGCGCCAGATATAGCATCGGCTGTTTGAACAATGATAGATTCTATTGTTTCGTATGGATACTCCTCGTGGTGGGCTTGCATGGCTTTTACCACAGCCTCACCCGCATTAAATTTTTGCAAGATCCTTCGTCCAATTTCCACATGAGTGCCTTGAACCTCATGGTCCATTGTTTTGCCGATATCGTGGAGGAGTCCGCCTTTTTTGGAAATCATTACGTCGGCTCCAAGCTCAGTAGCCAACATTCCCGCCAAATGAGCGACCTCTATCGAGTGTTGCAGAACATTCTGGCCGTAGCTGGTACGAAAGTGAAGACGACCCAATACAGACATCAGGCGAGGCTCCAGATCAAAAATACCCACTTCATAAGCGGCGGCTTCTCCTTTTTCTTTAATCGTTTTTTCTATTTCAGCCTTGGCTTTTTCTACAATTTCTTCAATTCTTGCCGGTTGAATTCTTCCGTCCGAGATAAGTTTTTCAAGGGCTACTTTGGCGATGTGGCGACGCACCGGATCAAAACCAGAGATAATGATAGAGCCTGGGGTATCATCAACAATAATTTCTACTCCCGCCGCTCTTTCAAGAGACCTGATATTCCTTCCTTCTTTGCCTATAATTTTACCTTTTAAATCATCGGAGGGAATTGGCACAGCGGTCGTCGTTGTCTCCGAAGCGGTGGATGAAGCTAGACGCTGAATAGTTGAAACAAGGATGTCTTGTGCTTTTTTCTCTAGTTCTTCTTTCCTCATGGTTTCCAGCTTTCTAACGCTGGACATTAAATCGTCGCTGTATTTTTTTTCTATGTCGCTGATCATCTCTCGCTTGGCTTCTTCTGTTGTAAGAGAGGCGATTTTTTCCAATTCTTCCTTCTTTTTGGTCTCTAAGCTCTCTATCTCTGTTTTTTTCTGTTTCAGTTTTTCAATATTTTCTTGAATTTTTTCTGCCTCTTTTTCCAAATATTCACGACGTTTTTCAACCGTCTCCTCTTTTTGGAGAAGGCGTTCTTCCGTTTTGCGGATTTGGGTCATAAAAACCTTTTCTTCCGCTCTTGCTTTTTCTATCAGCTGTTCCGCTTTTCTTGTTGATTCTTCAACAAGGTTCTGAGCTTTGTCTTTAGCTTCAAGAAGAAGCTGTTTGATTTTTATATCTATTGAATGCCGTTTCTGGAGAGTAAGAAGAATATGGAGGAAGTACCCCACAATAATTCCACCTAGGCCAGAAAAAGCGGCTAACAAGGCCACTTTTGTCAGGTTCATATATTTTTTTAGGATTATTTAAAAGAATCAGTAACATGGATTTATAATTTTGACTACACTATTTCCAAGTAGTAATAATCAATTTTTATACTAACAGGTTTTAAAGAACTTAACAAATTGCTTTTTATATTCCCTTTTTGTTCAGATAAAATCCAAATAACCCCCTTTTTGGGTTAAACCAAAAAGGGGGTTATTTGGAAGCTCCGCGTTGGCCATCTTGTGTTTTACGTTTTTAAGACTATGTCGATAATCCCGTATTTTTTGGCCTCTTCCGCATCCATAAAATAATCCCTATCTGTGTCTTTTTCTATTCTAGCTTCTGTTTGGCCGGTGTGTTTAGAGAGGATTTTATTGAGTTTATCTTTAATTTTTAGAATATGCTTGGCGCTAATTTCAATTTCTGAGGCCTGACCTTCCGCCCCGCCCATTACTTGATGAATCATAACTTCGGAGTTCGGCAAGGCAAATCTTTTGCCTTTTTTGCCAGCCGCAAGCAAAACCGCCGCTCCCGATGCGGCCATCCCCACGCAAATAGTGGAGACATCCGCTTTGATATGGTGCATTGTGTCATACATGGCTAAAGTGGAAGAAACGGAGCCTCCCGGGGAGTTTATATACAGGTTTATGTCTTTTTTAGGATCTTGCTGTTCCAAAAACAGAAATTGCGCTATGACCGCGTTGGCCACATCGTCGTTAATCGGACCGCCTAGAAAAATAATTCTGTCTTTCAAGAGGCGGGAGTAAATATCATACGCTCTCTCTCCGTTTTGGGACTTCTCAATAACTGTTGGTATTAACATTTATAGATATCTTTTATTTGGTAATTTTTGATTCTTCGCCGATCTCAATCAATGGCTTGATAACTACCCGACGCAAGTATCCAGTCCCAAAACTTTCTGTTTTAATATTTGGGTGCTCCGTGAGAACGGAATGGATTATCCTTCTTTCGTTGGCTGGCATAGGTTCCATTTCAATGTCTTTTTTAAAATAAATGGCTTTTTGGGCGTTCATTTTAGCCAAAACCTTTAAATCCTCTATTTTTTTAGCTAGATAATCATTTACATCGACAAAAAAATGTACAGGATCGTTTTCCTCGTCTGTATTTAGATATTTGTGGCAAATTTTTCTTATCACGTGCGAAAGGGCATCGAGATTTTGGCCGTTTTCTCCGATCAAAATACCGGCTTCCTCTGTTTTTATCACAAAATTAATCCCATCTATTGTTTCCACCACGCTGACAATCCCAGAAACATTCATCTTAGAAAGAATTTTTTCAATAATATTTTTTATTTCTTTTCTCTGATTCTCGTTCATTTTATTGGATTTTTAAGGCTTTCCTTCTAATTATCATCTCGTGGATTATAGCAAAAAGATTCATTGTTGTCCAATAAAGAGTGATGGCCGACGGCAAACTAAACGAAATTATTGTGATAAAGGCTGGCATAATATAGCGCATTTGAAAAGCCATTGTTTTATTAAGATCCGCGCTAAAACTACCTTTGGTATCGCTTTTGTCTTTGACTGTGGGGGGAATTGATAATTTCATTTGATAAAACTGGGTAAGCCCGGTAATCAAAGCTAAAATAATGCTTTTTTGAGTCAAATTTAAGATCCCTAGGAAAATAAAACTCACTTCGCCAAGCCTAGGAATAAATGAATAAAAATCGGCCAACGGTAATTTGTCTCCCAAAAGAAAAACTTGATATAAGGCGAAAATAATGGGTATTTGTATTAAAAGAAGGATAATGCTGTTAAACGGACTCACTCCGTGCGTGCGGTAAAGCTCCATTATTTGCTTGGCTTGTTCTTGGTTATTTTTCTTGTTTTCCTCTTTGATTTTTTTTAGTTCCGGCTCAAGTTCTCTCATTTTCTTTTGAGCCAGAGCCGCTTTGTGGTTTAAAGGGAACAGGATAATTCTTACCACGATGGTAAGAGCAATGATTGCCAAACCAACATCGTTGAAAGGCAGGTGGTGTATAAAAAAAGCCAATCCATTTAATAATGGGTCGTAAAAAAGATTGTTATATATAGCGGAAAACATATTTTGTTTTTATTTTAAAAGTCTTGCTTTATTGAGCGCAGAATAAATCTCTTCCAGTATTTCTTTGTGTTTTTTCCCGACAGCTTCTTTTTTAATAAAAAAGCTTGTAAAAATACCTTTTTTGAGTCTTGGTGCGAATATTCTCATTGATTCGCGAAAAAGACGCTTTATTTTATTCCTTTCTGTGGCTAGACCGCTTATTTTTTTTCCAATAATAAAACTTACTCGTGGTTCCTTTGTAGGGTCTATTTCCCCAACGGAGAGGGTGAAGAGAGGGGAGTGGAGGGCTTTTGCTTTTGATTGGCTGTTTTTGTTTACAAAATCAAAATCTTTTTTAGTCGCCCTGTTTTTTCTTTGTAACACAAGTAGTATTCTAGTGGAGAAGCGGCCTTTTTTCAATATTTACGGTTATTCCACATTTTACTAACATAGTATTAATGTTTAGATTCTCTTTTTATTAAATCTCTCCCGACATATAATAAAAACCAACAATGCTTGATCTACAAAAAATCTGGAAAGAGGTTTTGGGTGAAATAGAGAATATCGTTTCTAGGCCTAATTTCATTACTTGGTTTACTAATACCTCTATTGTTAAATATGATGATAAAACTATCTATATTTGCGTGCCGAATTCTTTTATTCGCGAATGGCATCTGAGTAAATACCACAAGGACACCTTGCGTATTTTGCGCAACCATGTCAATGATTTAAGAACTGTTGAATATATAGTTTCCCCGCTCGGAACACAAATCAAACAAGAAACTAGGCGCCTTGTAAACGATCCATTTCTTTCCTCTTCGTCTGGAGAACAAGGCAGTTTTAATGAATTTTATATTGACAGGGAGACTAATTTAAATCCTAAATATACTTTTGATTCTTTCGTGGTGGGGTCTTTTAATGAGGTAGCTTATTCAGCTGGATTAGGGATAGTAAAAAACCTTGGTTCTTTATATAACCCTTTATTTGTATATGGGGGAGTAGGTTTAGGAAAAACACATCTGCTTCAGTCTATAGGAAATAAAGTTAAAGAAACCGTTCCGGGAGCAAAAATCCATTATATGACCTCAGAAAAATTTGCCGGAGAGTATATAAATTCTATTCAAAACAAAGACACCTACCTTTTTAAGGAAAAATATCGTAAATACAACCTCCTTATTATAGACGATATTCAGTTTTTTTCCGGAAAAATGAAGATTCAAGAAGAGTTTTTTCACGTTTTTAACGCTCTTTACGATATGAATAACCAAATTATCTTCTCCTCTGATAAGCCACCTAAACATATTCCTGGGTTGGAAGATCGTCTACGATCCCGTTTTGAAGGAGGAATGATAGTTGATATATCCGAACCGGAATACGAATCTCGTTTAGCTATTTTAAAAGCCAAAATAGAATCTAAGTCTTTTCCTCTAGAGACAGAGGTTTTGGAGTATATCGCCACAGTTATTCAGGATAATGTGAGGGAATTAGAAGGCGCACTGAATTCAGTTATAGGTCAATCAAAAATAAAAAACAAATCCCTCTCTTTAAACGAAATAAAGGAAATTTTAAAAAGAAACAGTAAGCCGGTAAAAACAACATCTATAAACCAAGTGATAAAAGCTATTTCGGATTTTTACAACATAGACGAAAAATATATATTCAAGAAAACCAGAAAAAAAGAGGTTGTTAAACCTCGCCAGATAGCTATGTATTTATTAAGGGAAGATTTAAATAATTCTTATCCTTCTATTGGACAAAAATTTGGGCAAAAAGATCATACGACAGTAATGTACGCTTATAAAAAAATTACAGAGGAGATGGAAAGGGACATTAAACTTTCCGACGAAATAAAGTCTATTAGAAGCAAGCTTTATGGAGCCAGTGTATAAGTTATGGATAAATAATTTACTTAATTATTTATTCTTTTTATAAACAAAAAATACATACCTTTATAAACAACTTTCCTGATATGAAAATAATTTTTATCCTTAAAACAAAAGATGGGAAATGTTTTTCCACTTTTACACACCTATATTAATAATAAAAGTATTCTTTAAATAAATTTAATTAAATATTATGGATGCCTTAGTTTTAAAAAATTATCTCAAAGAAGGTTTGTCTCTTACAGAAAGAGTGTCCAGTAAAAACAACACCTTACCTGTCTTAAACGATGTTCTTATTATTACCGAAAAAAATAAACTAATACTTAAAGCGACAAACCTTGAAATTGGAGTGGAGATAGAAATACCGGCGAAAACAGAAATAAATAGCGTTGTGGCTGTTTCCGCTCAAACTATTTATAGTTTTATATCCAATCTTTATACAGATGAATATATTCGCCTAGAAAAGGTTGGCGATAATTTATTAATAAAAACAACCAATACTTCAACCACTATTAAAGGCCAACCCTCGGAAGATTTTCCTGTTTTTCCTAAAATAGATTCAAAAGATGAATTTAACATCCCAGCCCAAGATTTTTTTCAAGGCCTAAAATCTGTCTGGTATGCCGCCTCTTTATCTCAAATAAAACCTGAATTATCATCGGTTTTTGTAAACTTTAAAAATAAAAACATCTTTTTTGTAGCAACAGACTCATTTCGTTTGGCGGAAAAAAAGATTGATTTTACAGGCCAAAATACAAAAAACATATTAATACCATATAGAAGCGTGGTGGAGATAATACGTATTCTAGACGGGAGACCGGGTAATATCAAAGTTTCTTTTGATAAAAACCAAATGTCTTTAATAACAGGAGAAATAAAATTTATTACGCGTCTTATAGACGGAGTTTTTCCGGACTATGAGCAAATAATACCTAAAAAAATATTAACGGATATTTCTCTTGATAAGCAATCTTTTCTAAATACCTTAAAATCAGCCGCTATTTTTACAAACAAACTCCAAGAGCTTTATTTGTCGACAAACACGAAAGATAATAATTTAGTTATAAAAACCACAAACACAGAAGAGGGTGAGCATATTGCCTCCATAACCGCTCAAAAAACAGGCGGAGACTTTTCTGTAATTTTAAATCTTAAACAGATTTTTGATTGCTTGCCTTATATTCAATCAGAAAAAATGATGATCAGGTTTTCAGGAGAAGATAAACCCGTTTTGTTTACCGGTGTAAGTAATAATTCTTTTTATTATTTATCAATGCCTATCAGAAATAATTAAATAAAGTTATCCACAATTTTCCCAATAAACATAAAATCTCGATTGTTTAATATTTTTCTTCTTGAGATAATGAAATAGATTAAAGAGTAATATAGTTGGTCGATGTTACTCAGACTAATTTAAACAAACAAAATGGCAGCAAAGAAAAAAAGAAGAGCTCCAGCGAAGAAGAAAGCAACAAAGAAAGTTGCAAAAAGAAAAACTACTCGCAAAACGGCAAAGAGACGCCGATAATCCAAATAAAAAACACCCCGCTTTTACGAGGTGTTTTTTATTTGGATTATTTTATATACTAATTCCAATGAACTGGATTAATGTAAGCAGTTTTTTGGATAAATTCCGATATTTATCACCACCACATTTTTTTCTTCTCGATCTTGTTGTCAAAAACATTCAAGAGACAACAGGTTTAATTCTAAAAAGAGAAGAGGTGGAGCTGAGAAATAACTTTATTTACATAAAAAACCTCAATATTTTAAAGAAAAACGTTATTTTTTTAAACAAAGATAAAATCTTAAGAAAACTCCTGGAAAAACTCGGAGAGAAGGCCCCTAAAGAAATACGGTTTTAAAAATTATTCCGTAATTTGGGTAGAAACGGAAGATTCTCCTTTATTTTTAACGTTATCATAAACAACCACCCGAATTTCTAAAACACCGGAACCCTGATTTATATTTTCCGGAATAAAAGAAAAAATAAAAGGCTCTTTTTTTGAGGATCCAATATAAATATCATTAGCAAAATAATCTATTTGTGAGATACCAAAAACCGTTTGAGCCGAGATATTTATGTGTATAGCCTCATTCTTTTTATAAACTCTATTCTCTAAAGGAGAAATAATTTTCACTTTAGGAAAGTTAATGGGGTGATGGATATTATCTATCTCTTTTGGTATGAAAGACGAGTCCTCGTCAAAATAACCATTTCTCTGAGCCCAATTACGAACGGGATATTCCCAAAGCCTGAACTGGGGATCATTATCCGGAGCCAAAGGTTTGGGCCCCAATGGATTATCTTTATCTAACCAATATAAAATTGAGTGGACGCTTGTTAAAACCTTCTCTTTTATTAATTCCTGCGGAGTGTTACTAGTTGCTCTTTTTCCCGTAAGGGAATCTATTAAATAAACATTTCCGCCACGCCATTCTCCCCGAAGGACGGGCTTCGGTTCGTTTTGAGGAAGAGGAAGTTGGAAACCATTACCACTATTATATGTTTTCAGAGCTTCTTCCATTACAGCGTGCCAAAGAGGCGCGGCAATAAAACCAGCCACCTTTTTTTCCATGGGTGAATTATCGTTATTACCAAACCAAACACCAATAGCGATGTCTGGACTATATCCTACAACCCAAGCATCCCTATAGTCATTTGTGGTACCGGTTTTAACCGCGACGGGATTGTTTGGGAAATGTAAAAATGAATTAGCTCCGAAAGCCGGAGTCCTTGCTTTGTTATCACTTAAAACATCGGAAATAAGGAGAGCTGAATTTTTATTAATGGCTTGTTCCGGACGGGGAGTGTATTCTTCTAAGATATTTTGAGAGGAGTCCTCAACCCTTAACACAACCACGGGTTTATTTAAGAGGCCTTCATTAGCAAAAGCGGCATACCCTCCCGTTAACTCAAGAAGAGTTACTTCTCCGCCACCAAGGACAAGAGTTAATCCGTATCTCCGATAGTCTGTAATGGTGGACAGACCCATTTTGCGCATTGTTTGAGCCGACTCCTCCATTCCTGATAAATAGAGAACCTTTACCGCAGGGATGTTTATGGATTGAGCCAAAGCATCTCTTAGAGAAATCGGTCCGCGATAGATACCGTCATAATTTTCAGGAGAATAACAAGAAGAAGGATCTACCCCACCTGGAGCCGAACCATCGGAATTACAAGAAGTGCTAAACTCTGTTTTAAGGTCAAAAACAACAGTGTTGGGGGTGTATCCTTTCTCAAAAGCCGTTGCGTAAACAAAGGGTTTGATAGAGGAGCCCGGCTGGCGTTTGGCTAGAGTGACATTGAAGTTACCCTCATCTTTCTGGTTAAAATAATCCTTAGAACCAACCATGGTCAAGACTTGGCCGGTTTTAGGGTCGATAGCCACTAGTCCGGCGTTGGTGGCGTGGAATTTTTGACTCTTGTCGGCAACTTCAAGAGCAAGTAAATCCTCTGCTTTTGCTTGCAGATTTAAGTCCAAGGTGGAAATTACTTTAAGGCCACCTTCTTCTACTAAATCATATCCGTATTTACTCTCAAGATATTCTCTTACGTAAATAGAAAAATGTGGCGCCTTAATGCTTTGGTTGCCTTTTATAATAAAATTAACCTTTTCTTCTTTGGCTTTTTGAGACTCTTCTTCCATTATAAAACCAAGATCCACCATTCTGTCCAAAACAATATTTTTCCTCGCTTCTAATTCTTTTCTATGATTTCCATAAGGTGAATAATAGGTGGGTGCTTGCGGGAGGGCGGCCAAATATGCCGATTCAGCCAAACTCAGATCATTGGCGCTTTTCCCGAAGAAGTTTCGACTGGCGGCCTCTATACCATAACTGCTTCCTCCATAAGGTATTTCGTTTAAATAAAGCTCTAAAATTTCATCTTTGGTTTTTGTTTGCTCCAATTTTAAAGACAAAATCAACTCCTTAATTTTTCGAGTAAAAGTTTTTTCTTTTGTGAGGTAGGTATTTTTTATCAATTGCTGGGTGATGGTGGAACCTCCTTGGGATAAACTTCCCGAGGCTATGTTTTTGAGCGTAGCTCTTAAAATTGACAACGGCTCCACCCCGAGATGTTTATAAAAATTGGAATCTTCTATAGCTACTGTGGCATTTTTGGCGTGGCGAGAAATTTGATCATAAGGCACAACGGTACGCTGAATATTTTCATGTATATCCCACAGCAATATTTCACCGGTACGATCGTAAATCTTCGTTGACTGGATAATCTTTCTTTCGTTGAAAGAATTAAAATCGGGGATTTTCAGCGTGGCGGTCCAGAATAAAACAAGACCGACAAACAATATTCCCGCGATGCAAAGAAAAAAAAGAGCTCTTTTTAGCCCCAAACCAATCCGCCAAGTTTTTTTCTTTGCCATAAACAAAAAAATAACACAAAAAATATAGATAGTCTATACAGAACCCGATTTTTTAAAATATCTATTTATGATAGGCTGGAGGTATTATGCCGGATAAAATCAGTGAATTTTTAAACAGAGCCGTCCAAAACATTTACCCTTCAAAAGAAGCGCTGGAGACGGTTTTAAGAAGCGGAAAAAAACTTAAAATATACAACGGCATTGATCCTACCGGACCCACTCTTCACATTGGCCACGGGGTTGTCTTGATGAAATTAAGAGAATTGCAAGACTTGGGGCATAAAATAATCCTTTTGATAGGGGATTATACGGCTTTGATCGGGGATCCGACCGATAAAGACAAAACTCGCCCTGTTTTAACCCACCAACAAATTATGGACAATAGCGCTCTTTTTAAAACCCAAGCTTCTCATTTTTTAAGATTTGATGGCGATAACCCAGCCGAATTGAAATATAACGGAGAGTGGCTGGGCAAACTAACCTTTGAAGAAACAATAAAATTGGCTTCAAATTTCACAGTGCAACAGATGATTGAAAGAGATATGTTTGAAAAAAGAATAAAAGAAAAAAGACCGATATTCATCCATGAATTTTTATACCCGCTTATGCAAGGATATGATTCTGTGGCTATGGATGTGGATATGGAGATAGGAGGCAACGACCAAACATTTAATATGCTCTCCGGCAGAACTTTAATGAAACAAATAAAAAATAAAGAGAAATTTGTTTTAGCAACAAAACTTTTAGTTGATCCGACAGGGAAGAAGATGGGCAAAAGCGAAGGCAACATGGTTATGTTTACCGATTCCCCGGAAGATATGTTTGGGAAAGTGATGAGTTGGCCGGACGAGCGCATCCTTTTGGGTTTTGAATTATGCACCAATATTCTACTCAATAATGTTTCGGAGAGAATCTCTAAAGATCCCATGATGGCCAAAAAGGATTTGGCAGAAAAAATCACAGCAAATTACTACGGGGAAGAAAAAGCGAAGGATGCCAAAATTTTTTTTGAAGAAGCTCACCAGAAAAGAAAAATACCCGAAAAAGCGAGAGAGATCAAACAAGAGGGCGAGGGTAGTCTTGTTGAGTTTGTTATTGCAAACAACCTCACTTCCTCAAAAACAGAATGGAGAAGGCTTGTAGTAGAAGGGGCGGTCAAAATAAACGGGATAAAAATTAAGAAGCCAGACGAGAAAATAAAAAACGGAGACAGTCTCCAAATAGGAAAACATCAGTTTGTTAGAATAATCTAATTTTATCAAAACAAAAGACCGAGGATAATTTATCTTCGGTCTTTTGTTTTGATACGATTTTTATAGTATCAACTTACATTGTTTCGTCGTCGTCCATAGCCCAATCATCTTCCCCGTCTTCCGTATCATCTGATTTTTCCACATCAGATTCCTCCTCCATCTCATCTTCTTCATCCATCAAAAATAAAGGATCAAAAGACAATAAATCTAAATCTTTTTGCATTATTATTTTGTCTTCTTTTAATAAAGTTTAAATTTACGACCTCTCGCGCCCCAGGATTGGGACTCCCTATCTTTTATCAAGAACAAATATCTTTGTCTAGTGCCTTATAATTTCTTGTGGATAAAAGATGTTCCGGTCGTCAAAGCCACAGCCAAGGCATCTGTTTCATCGTCGTATCGCGGAAGATTTTTTAATTTTAAAATAGCCATAACCATCTTAGCCACTTGAATTTTTTCAGCTCGGCCGTATCCCGTGATGGCTAATTTTATTTGAGGGGGAGTAAATTCCATCGTCGGAATACGGGCTTTGCCTAAAGCAGACAAAATTACTCCGCGGGCTTCGGCTACTCCAGTGGCGGTTTTTTGGTTGCTGTTGAAAAAAACTTTTTCAATACCGGCGATTTTCGGCGAATATTTTTTTATTATTTTCTCCAACTCCCCTTCAATACAAGCGAGACGCGTTGAAGAGGAATCTTTTCTCTCGGTAAAAAAACAAGAAGAGTAAACAACCCGCTCCCCTTTTTGGTTTTTTTCTAGAACAGCCAATCCTAGCCGATCAAAACCCGGGTCAATGCCAAGAATTATCATAAAAGCAATATAACACAACAGACAAGGAGCGATATGTTTCAAACATTTTTATTCCGCGTTTGTATATAAGTTTTGTATATCGTCGTTGTCGTCAAGAGCGTCCAGAAGACGGTGAAGTTGGTTCTCGTCACTTTCATTTGAGGGGATTGTTGTTTTTGGCGTCAGGCCCTCTGTTTCTGAAGCCTCAAAAGCCCAAACAGCCGCGCCTGTTCCCGCAAAAGTCCCGCCATTTTTTGAAAGAAGATGTTTGATTTCAGCAACCGTACGGTTTTTATTGTCCGTGATGGCGTCTATAATGATAGCTACTCCTCCGGGGCCATACGCCTCGTAGCGCACCGCCTCAAGGCCACCCGAGGCTCCTCCCGAACCCTTCTCAACAGCTCTTCCAATGTTATCTTTGGGCATATTTGCTCCTTTGGCTTTTTCAATAGCCTTGCGAAGCTCACTATTCATGTTTGGATCGGCGCCTTTTCTGGCCGCGAGGGAAATTTCTTTGGAAATTTTCCCGAAGACCTGACTTTTTTTCGCGTCATTTATCCCTTTTTGTCTTTGTATTTGGCTCCATTTATTATGTCCGGACATAGATGATACTTATTCTATCAAGAAATAATATAAGTAAAAAATTGACAAACCACAATAATTGTTGTAGTTCTTAAATCAGAGCGTTTCTTATTTTCTTAATACTAAAAACCTTTCCATTCAAGGAGAAAGTAAAATGACTCTGGAGAAATCAGAGTTTGCCGATTTTTGCGAGGAGATTTTTGAGTTTTTGAACACCCAAGCCGGCTTGCGGGAGAAGGTGTTTAAGGAGGAGCAAATCTCCGAACCATTCTCTGTCTTTATCGCCATGTCCCGAGCCCAAGAGATTTTGCCGGCGGAAGCGGCAAGATTTTATATTTTGGAGGTGAGGGATCCGGAGAAGATTTATGCCCCCCTCAGAAATTTTTTGGATCGGAGGGGAGTGTCCGAAGTAGAAATACCCGAGGAAAGAGAAAGGGACTTCATTTTCTTTTCTCTTCCTTTCAGTGAGGATTACTGTGTAGTTTCGGTAATTCCTTACCCGCACCTGGAAAACTCAATGTCTCTGACTATGATGAGACTTGAGGCTTTCTGAATCCATAACCGCCGATTTTTTCGGCGGTTTTTTATCACCTACCGCGTAAATATTTATGTAGTAGGTTTACTAAATTAATTTTCTCTGGGCCGGGCTTTTTCCAAGGTGTTTGTAAGCGGACTCGGTAGCCATACGTCCCCTTGGGGTGCGTTCAATAAAACCAAGACGCAGAAGATACGGCTCGCAGACTTCCTCTATAGTTTCTTCTTCTTCGGAAGTAGAAGCGGCAAGAGTTTGGATTCCCACGGGTCCCCCTTTAAATTTTTCAATCAAGGTTAAAAGAACGTTTCTGTCGTGGCTGGTTAATCCTTTTTCATCTACGCCGATCATATGCAGAGTGTTTTTAACGGAGTCCAAATCTATGTTCTTTTTGCCGTTTATTTGGGCTAAGTCGCGAGAGCGTTTTAAAAAATGATTGGCGGTGCGGGGAGTAAATCGGCTTCTTTTGGCGATTTCAATGGCGGCAGCGCCGTCAATTTCCATTCCTAAAATATTGGCGGAGCGTTCAATAATTTTTTTGGTTTCTTCTTCGCTGTAGAATTCCATTTTAAAAGTGCCTCCCGAAAAACGAGAACGAAGAGGTTGGGAAAGAAGAGCAATGCGCGTGGTGGCTGCGATAAGAGTGAAGCGGGGAAGCTCAAGTTGGATGCTTCTAGCCGAGGGGCCTTTGCCGATAACGATATGCAAAACCCCAGATTCCATGGCCGGATACAGAACTTCCTCCACTAATTTGCTCAGCCGATGAGCCTCATCGATAAACAAAATGTCATGAGGGGAAAGATTTGTGAGGATGGAAGCAAGATCTCCGACCTTTTCTATGGCCGGTCCGGAAGTAACTTTTATTTGCGCGCCCAATTCTTTGGCGATAAGATGGGCGAGTGTGGTTTTTCCCAAACCGGGCGGACCGTAAAAAAGTATATGCTCAATAGGCTCGCTTCTTTCAGAAGCCGCCTGGATAAGAACCTTTAAGTTTTTTTTGATAGAATCCTGACCAACATATTCATCCCAGCCCTGAGGGCGAAGGTCAGAGTCTAAAAAAGTGTCTAGGCGAGGGGGAGTTGACATTTCTCTTTTATTTGATATAATCCTTGAGTTCTTTAAATCGCTTTATAATCCTCTAAACAACAAGCTTTAACGAGCTTATCGAAATTTTTCTAAAGGACGCGCTGGCTTCCGCCTTATCGGCGGACGGCTGTCCCTATCCTTAAGACCAATTCTAAACTTCTGGTACCCATATTGGAAGAGTTGTTTAGAGGATTATAAAGCGATTTTTTGTTTTTAAAGAGCAAAGAAAAATTCTTTAAATATCAACTACTCTTCTTACTTCTTCTATTGTCGTTATTCCGCTTAAAACTTTTATCAAGGCGTCTTCCTGCATGGTAAGCATCTCTTGTTTTCTCCACTCTTCTTTTATCATCAGGGCGTTTGGATTTTGGTTGATAACCAAATTTTTTATATCGTCGTTTACCACAATAAGCTCGTAAACACCCACTCGTCCCTTATAACCGATATTGCTACACTCGCTACAGCCGACGGTTTTGGGAACGGAAAAGCTTTCAAACGAAGGAATGTTTTTTTTGTATTTTTCCGGCAATCTCTCCAAAGCTTTTTTTATTAAGTTTTTTTCTTCTTCAGAGGCTGGTTGCATCACTCGGCAGTGAGGGCAGAGTTTTCTCAATAGTCTTTGGGCGATTACGGCGTTTAAAGCTGGGGCAAGATTTGAAGTTTTTTCTCCTAAATCCGCAAGGCGGGGGATGGCCCCAGCCGCATCGTTTGTGTGCAAAGTGGAGAAAACCAAATGTCCCGTAAGAGAGGCGTTTACCGCTATCTCGGCCGTTTCTTGATCCCTGATTTCGCCTACCATAATAATGTCCGGGTCTTGTCTTAAAATAGAGCGCAGGCCTTCGGCGAAAGAATAATGTTTGCTTTTATTTACTTGTGTTTGAGTGATGCCGTCAAGATGGTACTCAATAGGGTCTTCAAGGGTGATTATTTTAATATCTGAGTTATGGACTTTTTTCAGAAAGGCGTAGAGGGTAGTGGTTTTTCCCGAACCGGTGGGTCCTGTGGTCAAAATCATCCCGTTTGGTCTTGTGATTTCTTTCAGAACAGCATTTCTCACATTTTCTTCCATTCCCAGATTTTCAAAAGAAACCGAAATAGATTTTGGATCCAGGATTCTCAAGACGACAGCCTCGCCATAAGCTTCTGGAATAACCGAACTGCGCACCTCAATTTCACTTTCTTTGGCTTTAATGCTGAAACGCCCGTCTTGCGCGCTTTCACGAAGATTGAGTTTTAATCCGGAAACCAATTTCATTCTGGAGAGCAAAAGAGGGTATATTTCTCTTGAAATACCGGCAACATCATGGAGGACACCATCCAACCTGTATCTTAAGCGGACCTTTGTTTCTTCCGGTTCTATGTGGATGTCCGAAGCGCCAATAGCGATACCGCCAGCCAGAATAACTTCCAAGAGCTCTGAAACTTTACGGCTTTTAATATCAGCGGTCGTGTTGGTGATAAGGCTGGTTAAGTCACCTATTGTTTTTGAAGAATTTAAAACCTCGATGATTTTTTCCGGAGAGATATCAACTACCCCCTTGGAAACTTCTTTGTATGTGGACAGGTCGGCGTATCTTCTCCAAGCCCGCTCGAGGCCGGTTTCTGAAGTGAGGTAAACGGTCAGGCTATAACCGTCGTGCTCTAATTTTTTCAATAAATTTTGTGTCTCCTCCGGATTCGGAGTTTGAATGGCAACGTTGATTTTTTTTCCATTCATTTGGAAAACAGCCAACTTGGCTTTTTTGGCTTCTACTTCACCTACAACGGCTAAAGCATCAAGCTCAATGGTGACTCGAGAGAGATCGATATAGGGTATCTTGTAGCGAGCGGAAAGTATTTGCGCCAATTCCTCTGCTTCTTTGTCGCGGAGATGCTCTAATTGTTCATCTTGTGTTTTATCTTGAAGCATAAGAGATTAAATATTGGTTCCTACTTTAAATATTAAACGAATGGAGGCTATCTTTCAATGTTTTAGAGAGTATAATCTCTGCCTCTGAAAAATTTGGATAAGGTCCGGAGGTAAAAAATCCGTTTGATGAGGTGGCGTGGAGTTTTTCTACAATGTTATCCAACATTTTCTCTTGAGCATTTTCCTGATTTACAGAAAGAACGGCTCTTACTTCATTGTTTTTTTGATGCAGGACGATATAAAAAGATTCTGCTGGAACAATTTCTTGTATCTTTTTTAAAATAGTTTGGAAAACAGCTTCGCCTGCTTTTTCGTAGCCGGTTTTCTGAAGATCGGCTTGGGAGATAAAAATCCAAACACTGTTTAAGTCCTTGTTGTGTCTGGTGCGAGCAAGAGCTCTTCCTAAAAGCTGGGCAAAAGAATAGGTCATATTTTTTTTAATAATCGCTTTGATAGTTTCCTTGTCGGCGCCAAAACCCAAAAGAAGACTGCCGATGGAGAGATTTTCCTCATTGGTGTTGTCGTTAAAATTGTTGGTTTCAACTATAAGCGAAGCCAACAGTAATGTGGCAACATTTTTAGGAATAACCTCGTCGCAAATCGTGCTTATGATTTTGTAAGCTTGATTGGTGGAAAGATAATTTGTCGAAGAGAGGAGAAAAATTTTTTCTTTGTCTGGATTTAAAACTCTTGAGCCGATAATTTGCGGGTAATTTTTTAGCGGTTTCATAAGAATGAGGCCGTCTATTTGAATTGGTGTTGGTTTGAAAACAACATTCTCTTTATTGAGGCCTTCTTTGGAGGTTTGGATGTTTATTACAAAATAAGGGCCTTCTTCGTTGGAGTAGGATATTTCTTTCACATCTAAATTTTTTTTAGGAATAAGGATGGAAGTCAGATATGGAAAATCTTTGTTTTCTCCCTCGGGCATGATGCTGTTCCATTTTTCTCTGATTTCATCCGGGGCGAGAGGATGGCCATTTACTATGGCGCCTTTTTCTTGGATGGCTAGACGCAAGGCTCTTCGGAGGAGAAGCTCTTGTTCTGTTGGAGTTTCGTTTTCTTCGTTTGAGACAAGGAGAAAAACAGATTCTGGAGAAATAGTTTCTTTGAGTTTTTGAAGCTCAAGCTCTGTCATATCATTCATTCCTAGCATTTTAAGAACAGAAAGGTCAAGGAAAGAGCCTTAAAATCTGGTTCTTGCGATAACTTTAAAATTGTTAGACACTCGGTGTCTAACAATAGCTGACAAATCTTTTGGAATATACATGTGGACATTACCACCCATGCTTGACTTTTACTAGTAAGAGTAGTATAATTAAAGGCAGACTGAATCATTCAAAAACTCAAAAAAAAAGGGGGGGGAGATGAAAAAGAAATTTTTTGTCGTTTTGGCCGGAATAATTTTCGGTTTACTTCTTTCAAGTTGCGCTGGAAGCCGACCCGCCGTTTCCTCTCTCCCCACAATTTTTGTGGAGGAAGAAAACGATGGCACCCCCATCAATCCAAATTATTGGATGATGGGGCGGAAGGTTCTTGTCACGAGCGAGAACCTCGGGTGGTCCTTCGGCGACAGGGAAGTCGCCGAGGAGAAGGTGAAGCTCCTTCTTTCCTCTTACGGAATGGAAATTTTGGAAGGGGATGATAACAGGTGGAGCAGATACACAAGGAGGGGGGAGGAAAAACAACCTCTTTCCTCTGACAGAATTATTTTGTCCCTCTCGGACGAGGGGAAATACAAGCATCTCTACCTTAAGTATTATTTCAAAGGCAGAGATGGATCCTCTCTTGTTGTCCGAGGAGAGGGGAGGGATTGGTCCCACGGAGGCTATGGGTGGTCTTTTTCATCCGCCTCCATGACGGAACGCGATTGGCGCCACCGTGCTTGGGAGTCGGCCGCCAAAGAAGTTGTCGGACGTCTGGCATCAAGAAAGGTGGTGATTACAAAAAGAAGGTAGCGCATTGGGCGGGAAGGATTTTATCCTCTCCCGCCCTTTTTTATTTTCCCGCCCGTTATTTTTAATGCTTAAGAGAGGAGAGCGACGCGTGGAAGGCATATCTCCAGAAAAAGATTGGCAATAAATCTTTTTAAAAATTAAAGAAAAAACATTCGTTTTGTGTGTTATAATCAAAAAAAATGAAGGCGGAAAAAATGCAAAAATTTATTACGGAAAGAGCCGAAGAAACGGCTAAGATTGGTTTTGATCTCTCTCAAAAATTAAAAAATTCGCGGGAGGAAAAATCAAGAATCATTCTTCTCTATGGAGAGTTGGGAACAGGCAAAACTACTTTTGTCCAAGGATTTGCCAAAGGTTTAGGAATAAATAATTATGTCAAAAGCCCCACCTTCATTATTTTGCAAAGTTACGATATTGAAGGAAATAAAAATTTAATAAAATTTATTCATATTGACGCTTATCGTCTAAAAAACGGCGAAGAATTAAGGCAAATTGGCGCTGAAGAGATTTTTGCTGACAAATCAAAAATTGTTTTGATAGAGTGGGCGGAAAACATTTCTGAAATTATTCCGGATAAATCAATAAAAATTTTCTTGAAACATTTAGAGGGCGACAAAAGAGAAATAGTTTTTAAAATCTAAATGTCGCTTTCACCTCAAAAAATTAAATGAAAGAAAAAAAAGATTCACATAAAATAAAAAAATCAGAGGATAAAATTCTTGAAAGAGAAAAACTTGTTTTGATTGACGCGCACGCGGTTTTACACCGGTCTCATCACGCGCTCTCAAATTTTACAAGCCCCTCGGGAGAACCAACGGGCGCCTTGTACGGTTTCATCTCTTTTATTTTCAAAGTGGCCAAAGAACTTTCGCCGGATTATCTTGCTGTTTGCTACGATTTGCCCGGCGGCACTTTTCGCCACAAGTCTTTCAAAGAATACAAAGCCAAGCGTCCGAAAATGGACGACACTCTCGCTTCTCAAATAGAGGTTTCCAAAGAGGCTCTTAAAGCTTTAAACATCCCCGCTTATTCGGCTTCTGGTTTTGAAGCCGATGATATTTTAGGAACGATAGTGGAGCAGATGAAAAGAAATAAAAACCTAAAAATTTATATCGCCTCGGGAGATATGGACACTTTGCAATTGGTAGACGACGACAGAGTGGTGGTTTATACCCTCAAAAAAGGTATTCAAGAGGCGATTATCTACGATGAAAATGCGGTTTTAGAGAGGTATGGATTCGGCCCCGAGCATATTATCGATTTTAAGGGCTTAAAAGGAGACCCCTCGGACAATATTCCGGGAGTTTCCGGCGTGGGGGATAAAACAGCAACGGATATTTTAAAAAAATACGGCACCATAGAGTCTCTTTATGAATTTTTACGGAACGAAGAAAAAGAAATAAAAACCAGAAAGGCAAAAGTTTCATCTTCTGCGGAGAAAAATTTTCCTGCCAGTCTAAGGATAAAAAATTTGTTGCTGGAAAGTGAAGAAGAAGCGCTTTTCAGCAAAAGTTTGGCGACGATCAGAAGAGACGCGCCCGTAATTTTTTCTCTTGAAGATTCACGCTGGCCTCACGGAATAGACAGAGAAAATCTGGAAAAAATTTTTCACCAATACGGGATGAAAAGTCTTTCGGCCAAATTAAATTTTTTCATCGGCGAGAAAAAAGACGCTGAAACACTGAAAGAAAAAACAAAAGGCAAACCAATTTCACTGTTTGACGGAACGGAAGAAAAAAAAGTTTCTAATTTAGAGGAGAAAATAATTTCGAGCGGTGACGAGATAAGAGAAAAATTCGGACAAACAGTGACGGAGAAATTTCTTATCGAAGTGGAGATCCCCCTTGACGCCATTTTAAAGAAAATGACTCGTCACGGGGTGATTTTGGATATCAAATATCTTAAAGAGCTTTCTCTGGAATGTCATAAGAAAATAAAAAAATTAGAGAAAAAAATATTTGAATTATCGGGAGTGGAACCCGCCCGAACGACTGACGGCGTTCAGTCGGGCGGGTTCAATGTCAACTCCCCGAAGCAACTAGGAGAAATTCTTTTTGAAAAACTTTATATCGGGGAAGGGCGGGTGAAAATGACTTCAACCGGAAACTATTCCACCGACAATTCCCAGCTTTTAAAATTTAAAGACGAACATGAGATAATTCCTTTTGTCATAGAACATCGAGAGGTTTCAAAATTGATTTCTACCTACATAGATGCCTTCCCAAAAATAGTTGATGGTGAAAACAGATTGCATACCACATATGATTCAGCTGGCGCCGCCACAGGGAGGCTCTCGTCTTCAAACCCGAATCTGCAAAACATTCCTATCCGTTCCGAGCTCGGAGGCAGAATCAGGCGAGCCTTTGTCTCACCCAAGAATCGTTTCCTTCTTACGACGGATTATTCCCAAATAGAGTTGCGAGTTTTGGCGATTTTGAGCCATGACAAAAAATTAACGGAAGTTTTTAAGGCCGGCGAGGATGTGCATACTCAAGTGGCTCGTGAAGTTTTTGGGGTTTCAAAAAAAGAAATAACGCCAGAAATGCGTCGAAGGGCAAAGATTATAAATTTCGGCATTATTTATGGTATGGGAGTCAATGCCCTGAAAGCGTCTCTCGGGTGTGAAATGAAAGAAGCCCGCGCTTTTTATGATAATTACTTCAGGCAATTTCCAACAATTAAAAATTATTTTGACGAATTAAAAAGAGAAGCTTATAAAAAAGGCTACACCGAAACTTTGTTTGGCAGAAAAAGATTTTTTCCAGATATCCGTTCGCATATTCCTTATCTGCGCGCGGCAACAGAGAGGACGGCCATGAACGCGCCGATTCAAGGCACAGCGGCTGATTTCATAAAAATAGCAATGGTGGAAATTGATAAGGCGTTGGAGAAAAAAAAATTGAGTATGCACGCTGATTTAATTTTACAAATTCACGACGAATTGGTGTATGAGGTGGAGGAAGATTATCTCAAAGAAGTTGCTGAAATAGTTTTGGATGGAATGAAAAATGTTTGGAAAGGAGAAGTGCCTATTGAAGCCAGCGTGAAATTCGGAAGAAATTTAGCGGAGTTAGAAAATTTATAACAAAATGCTTTACGTAATTTACGGCAAAGACAATTTTAGAAGTCGAGAAAAATTTAGATTTTTAACGAATTATTTTTTGGCCAAAACAGGAGAGCACGGCTTGATAAAAATACTCCCTGAAGAAGCTACTTTTTTAAAAATTGAAGAGGCTTCAAAATCGGCTTCTCTTTTTTCTAAAAAACATGTCGTGCTCTTGGAGAGATGGCTGGAAGAAGAGAGGCCGGCGAAAGAGTTGGAGCAGATATTAAAAATAATGGCTGGCTCGCCAAATGTCTTTATTCTTTGGGAAGAGGAAATTACCAAAGATGTTTTGGAACCTTTGGAGAATTTTGCGGAGAAAATAGAAAAAGTAGAACCTCTCTCAAAAGAGAAAGTGGCGGATTGGATAAAAGAAAAAGCGCCAAAAGCCTCGCCGATTTTAATCCAAAACTGGGTGGAGATTTGCGGGAACGATCTAAGATGTCTCTCTCAGAGTATAGAAAATTTTTCTTTGGGGATGGAGGAGGGGGCAAGAAAAAACATCGTGTCTCCTTTTGCTTTGGCGGATGCGCTTTTGAGCGGGAAAAAAGGCGAGGCTTGGCTTGTTTACCAAAGAGAAATTTTAAGGGGCGCCGAACCGGAAGATTTGTTTTGGAAAGCTTGGTGGCAGATAAAAACGCTTCTTACGGTCTTTGTAATGTCTCAGGAAGGGTTCTCTGAACCAGAAATAGCGGAGCTTGCCGGCATAAACCCTTATCCCGTAAAAAAATCTTTGAGAGCGGTGAAGTTTTTTAAAAAGGGCGAAATAGAGAATTTAACCCGCCAGATGATCTTGTCTTTCCACGAAAGCCGAAGAGGAAAAACCGCTCTAAATATAGCTTTTGAGAGGATTTTGCTTAAATTATAGTCTTTTTGATTGACCCTGTTATCCAATAGGTGCACAAGTTCAGAAACATATGAGATTTTTTATCGGTATCTCCGACAAACACCCCAGATAGCACTCATTGTTTTACAAATGAGCACGCGTCTGGGGTTTTATTTTTTAAGGGATATCGAAATGCTGAGACAATAAATAAAGCACCTACAACTTGTGGTCCATAGGTGCTTACTTTTTATGTAATCGGAAATGTGGTTTTCTTTATTACCGCTTCTATATTTTGACCGATTTGAGGTTGATTCCCCAGTTACTTTTCGGGGGAGCAATATATTCTTCGCCAATAATCTGGCTCCATTTTTCATGAGAAGGACAATTCCACGAATCGCAATACGGGCCGGGAGTTTTTTTTAGTTCTCCGCAATGAGCACAGGTGGAAGGTGAGCCGATTTTTGTACTATCTTGTGAAATGAAATGGCGAGATTCGCGCCAAACATAAAGTTCCATAACTCTCAAAAAACTTTCCAAAACCTTCTTTCTTTTTGCTCGAAACACTGTATCTCTTTCTGCCCAAATAGAGATGATTTGATAAGAACTGTCGAGTTCTATCAGGCTCTCTTCCGGCGTGTGAGTCAACACAAATCCTTTTATCTTGCCTTCTTTGTCTTTGTATCCTGCCGTGGCAAAGAGAAAATCCAGCAGCATTTTCTTGAAGGGGGGTGGCAGTGCCATGTTTTTGACGGAGTTTTTGCCAAACAGAGAATTTTCAGGCGAATTGTGAACAAGTTTGATTTCCATAAGTAATCTCCTTTTTTTTGGCAAGAAAAACAATAAGGAAAAAGAACACACTCTGTCTAGACTAATATCATAAGTAAATTTTTATTGCAAATAAACTAAGATTATCACAGGGTATCTCCAGAATTTTTAATTGAAAATATTTTCTTTTCCTTCTATAGTGTGATTTGTAATATGCGCCCATAGCTCAGTTGGTAGAGCAGCTCCCTTTTAAGGAGAGGGTCGGGGGTTCGAATCCCTCTGGGCGCATCGCGAATCTTTGAGCGATGACGCCCAAGCGAGCAAACTGCTT
>CAYJQX010000005.1:0-57813 GCA_964372755.1 uncultured Candidatus Saccharibacteria bacterium | reverse complement strand
GGTGGTGTTCAAAATCAGCAGATTTTGAAGTACCATAGGTATTTATCTAAGCGTAAAAATTTTTTTCGCTTAGATAAAAAAACCGGCAATCGTTGTTTTGGATTGCCGGTCATGAAGCTGGGAGCTTCCTAGGCTCTGGCGACCTGTGGCCTCGCGCGAGGCAGTGAGCCTTTCCGTGTAGGAAAATGGCTCTCGTTTTTGGTCGCTCTTCGCACCGACGACTTTTAATCGCCGGTTATTTTGTCGTATTTTGGATTGGGGATTTTCAGTCCCGTCCGCATACGCGCTCCCTCTTTTGAAAAAAAGAACATTTACCGAGCCGGCATTTGGGTGCAAGAGACACCTCGTGGCCCGGTACCTTCCATGCCATAACGACAAAAAAAAATGTCAAGACCCGCGCATGCCTTAATAAAAATTTTCAATTATAATAGGCATATAGATAAGATTTGCTTAAAATGAACTTTTATTCATTATTTTCTCACCTTAATCCCTTTGCTATTTCGGGTATCCTTATTTTTATCACAAATTTTGCTTTCGGCATTTATGTTTTTGTAAAAGGTTTTCGCAATCAAGCCACCAAACTCTGGTGTCTGGAGGCTTTTTCCGTGGCGCTTTACGGACTAGGAATATTTTTTGTTGCAACTGCTTCAATGCCTGAAGCGGCAAGATTCTGGTGGCGAGTGGCTCATGGTGGAGTTATCCTTATTCCAACTGTTTATTACGCTTTCACTTACTCGTTTCTTGGTTTGCGGAGAAAAATGGAGGCTTTGGCGGTTTATTCTGTCGCTGGTTTTTTTCTGGTTTTAAATCTCACTCCTTATTTTATTGAATCAATGAGATTTGTTTTCGGTTCTTTTTATTATGATTCTCCTCCGTCGGATCTCTATGTTTTATTTGTCTTCTTTTTTGTTTGTCTTCTTGGCCTTTCTCATTACCGGCTCTGGATGTTTTCAAGAAATAAAAAAATAGAAGAGGGAAAAAGAATGCAGGCAAAATATTTTATGCTTGCCACCTTGACCGGATTAATCGGCGGTCTGACTGCTTTTTTGCCGGTTTTTGAGGTAGATATTTATCCTTACGCTAATTTTATGGTGGCCGTTTATCCTATGATCATGACTTATGCTATTTTGCGTTACAAACTTTTCAATGTTCGGACTGTTCTGACGGAAGTTTTGGTGGCGCTTTTGTGGTTTTTTCTTATCACCAGAATTCTTCTTGAAAGAAATTCAGGCGATCAATTGGTGGATATTTTTGTTTTTATTTTTGTTTTTATCCTTGGCTTGTTTCTTATAAAAAGCATAAGAGAAGAAGTGCGACAGAAGGAAAAACAAGAAGCTCTCGCTTTACAGCTTCAGAATCTTACTTCAAACCTAAGGGGCAAGGTAATTGAGCAGACAAAAGAACTGATGGAAAGAAACAAGCGGTTGGAAGCTTTATCCAGACAAAAAGACGAGTTTTTAACCCTGATTGCTCACAGGCTTAGGACTCCGCTCACGGCCATAAAATGGATAGGCAGGCTTTTTTCCAAGGGCTCACTCGGGAAGATTTCTTCTGAGCAAAAAGAACACGTAGAAAAATTAAATGAGGTAACAGAAAATCTTATAGAACTGGTGGATGATTTGTTGAATGTCATAAGAATAGAAGAAGGCCGATTTGGATTTTCTTTTCAGAAAATTGATTTAGCCCAAGTACTGCTCTCCGTTATAGGTCAAAATAGAATCATTGCAGAAAATAAAGGGTTAAAAATAGAGGAACAGGTAAAAATTATCGCGCCACTCTCTTTGGACGAAGAAAAAATAACCGTTGCTTTTGAAAACATAATCAGCAACGCCATTAAGTACACGCCTGCCGAAGGTACAATAAAGATTTTCTTGAAATCGGAAAATGGCAAAATTATAGTGACGATCAGCGATACTGGTATTGGCGTGCCCGAGAAAGATAAGCCGAGGATATTTGAAAAGTTTTTTAGAAGCAGAAATGCTTTTCATATGGAAACAGAAGGAACTGGCCTTGGATTATACATAGCCAAAAACATCATCCAAGCCCACGGTGGAAAAATTTCTTTTTCTTCGGAAGAAGGGAAGGGCACGACTTTTACGGTGAGTCTTCCGATTGCAAAGGTTTCAAAATAAGTATACAATAGTATTGTTTTTACAAAAAAATTAGATGGAAGAAAACAAAAAAAGCGTCCTTATTATAGAAGACGATAAGTTTTTGAGAGATTTAACGGAAAAAGCTTTCAAAAAAGAAAACTTAGAAGTTTTTATCGCTTCGGAGGGAGAAGAAGCCATAAAAATTGCCAAAGACAAGATCCCAAGCGTCATCTTACTGGATATCATTTTACCCGGCCTTGACGGCTTCGAAATTTTGAAGCTTTTGAAAGTAGGCGACGCAACCAAGAAAATACCGGTCATTCTTTTTACTAACCTTGGTTCACAGGAAGACATGGCTTCGGCAAAAGCCCTCGGTGCAGATGCTTTTTTGGTGAAAGCGCACAATAGCTTGGACGAAATAGTGAAAAAAGTGAGGGAATATTTATAACCCGACACCAATACACGAATGTTCACGAATGACACTAATAGTATAATACCAAATCTTGTCTTCCCTCTTTATTATTCGCGACATTCGTGTATTATTCGTGTATTAGCGTCGTTATAAAAATTATGGAACCAAAAATAAAAAAATACTTAGGAATCTCTATCATTATCGGCTCATCGTCGATTGCTCTAGCGGCTATTTCATATGGGGTGTTTTTTGCTTGGACAAGTTATGATTCTCTCGATTCCTATTACAACAGGACGTTTTCTGTTACATCCGAAGGCAAGGTTATTACAGTGCCCGACGTGGCAAAATTTACAGCCAGTGTTATCACTGAAGGTGGCAAAGATTTAAACGCCATTCAAACAAAGAATACTGAAAACGCAAATAAGGTTATAGATTTTGTGAAAGCCAAAGGCGTGGATCCTAAAGATATCAAAACCCTAAATTACAATGTTGTTCCGAAATATCCTTATTACAACTGCACGGACAGAATCTGTCCGGCGCCGGAAATATCCGGTTATACTGTCAGTCAGACTTTGGAAATCAAAATTCGTGATCTCACAAAAACAGGGGATGTGGTAAGCGGAGTGGTGAAAAACGGAGCTAATTCTGTTTCCCAACTTTTCTTTGTTATAGACAATCCAGAGAAAGCCGAGGCAGAAGCTAGGGCGGAAGCGATAAAAAAGGCCAAAGAAAAAGCTTTGGTTATAGCGGAGGCAGGCGGATTCAAAATAGGGAGAATAACCAGTATCTATGACAACTCACCGAACTCCCCTTTTTATGAAGTTTATGGGGGTGATTTTGCCGGAGCTTCCATTCAAAAAAGCTCTGCTCCTCAAATAGAGCCGGGCTCGGAAGAAGTGAAAGCTTCGGTCACTATTACCTACGAAATCAGATAACCCGACACCAATACGCGAATGTTCACGAATGACACGAATAAAAAAACAGGACAACTCAAAAAAATTAAAGAAGAAGTTTTAAATCTCAAAGTTTCGCCTCTTTACGAATATAGAATTCAGAATAAATCCTTTCCTGTTATCGGGGAGGGGAGCCACTCCGCTAAAATAATGTTTGTCGGCGAAGCGCCGGGGAAAAATGAAGCCCAAACAGGACGGCCCTTTTGTGGCGCGTCGGGGAGGGTTTTGGACGAACTGCTTTTCTCTGTTGGCATAAAAAGAGAAGATGTTTATGTTACCAATATTGTCAAAGATCGTCCGCCAGAAAATCGCGACCCGACTCCGGCCGAAATAAATTTATATAGCCCATTTTTAGACAGACAAATAGAAACAATTCAGCCTCGGGTAATCGCTACCTTGGGCAGATTTTCCATGGTCTATATAATGGAAAAATTCGGTTTAGGACTGCAATGCGGTCCGATAAGCCAAATGCATGGCAGAGTTTTTAAAGCCAAAACCTCCTATGGAGAATTAGACATTTTACCTCTCTATCATCCGGCTGTGGCTATTTACAATATTCACGAAAAACCGGAGTTACTTAAGGATTTTCAGACACTGAAGAAATATAATTAACCGACACCAATACCCTCCTTCGCTGGGAAGCTATGGGCGGGCAAGCGCGAATGGATACGAATGACGCTAATAATGCAATGCGTCTGCCCCAGTTTCTTCTGTTTGCTTCATTCACGCGTATTATTAGCGTTGTTAAATTGCGTAGATTCCATTCTTATCTTAAATTTCAGGATATACTAGCCCCCACATTCTCCCTCGTGTTATACTCAAGATATGAAACGTCTAATCTCAATTCAAGCCACAAAATTTGTTTTAACCGATGCCGTCAGGGAATATGTTTTGAAAAAAGTTTTTTCTATCGAGAAATTCATACACGGTTACAGCGAAAACGCGGGTATTTTTGTGGAAGTGGGCATGGTAACGAGCCGGCACCATAAAGGCGAAGTTTTTCGGGCCGAAATCCAAATAATGCCGGCGCGTTCCAAAAAAGGCTTGCGAGCGACGGCGGAGGAGACTGATATTTATAAAGCTATCGATAAGGCCAAAGACGAAATCAAAAAAGAACTTGTTCGGACTCACGGTAAAAATATTGCTCGCGCGAGAGACGGAGCAAGGAAAATAAAGAGCCAAAAAAAAGCATCCAAATAATTCTCTAAAAATATTTGATTTAATTTACTCTAATCCCTATTCTTTAATTTGCTTGTATTTATTAAAAGCAAAATTAAAACATGTTCAAACTCGTTTCGGGCCATCAGCCCGCTGGCGACCAGCCCGAGGCTATAAAAAATCTTTTGCAAGGTCTTGAAAAAGGTTATAGAGACCAGACTCTTTTGGGTGTGACCGGTTCTGGTAAGACTTTTACTATGGCTAATGTTATTGAGAAAATCAACAAGCCGACTCTGGTCATTGCCCACAACAAAACTTTGGCGGCCCAGCTTTGTAATGAGTTCAGAGAGCTTTTTCCCGAAAACAGCGTCAATTATTTTGTTTCTTACTACGATTATTATCAGCCGGAAGCTTATATGCCCACTTCCGACACATATATAGATAAAGAAGCGATGGTGAATGAGGAGATAGACAAGCTTCGCCATGCCGCTACGGTGGCGCTCCTTACAAGGAGCGACGTAATAGTGGTGGCCTCTGTTTCGTGCATTTATGGTCTTGGCGCTCCGGAAGAATATCGGGCGAATATTTTTCATCTCAAAATCGGGGATGATTTTCATCGCGCCAGTTTTGTAAAAAAATTAGTGGAATTGCAATACACAAGAACAAACGCAGATCTTACACGCGGTACTTTTCGTTTGCGCGGAGACACTTGGGAAATAATGCCGGCTGACAGGGAAATGATTTATTTGATCGAAGCTCCGCTGGGGAAAATAAAAAGTATTTATGAAATTTTGCCGGCTGAAGGATTCAAGCCCGGAAGAACTCCTGTTTTGGGCGAAGTTTTTTTGGCGCCGGCCAAACATTTTGTCACTTCGGCCCCCAATCGGGAAAGAGCCATTGCTTTAATAGAGGCCGAACTAAAGGAAAGGCTCCGATATTTTGATAAAAATAAGAAATTATTAGAAGCTGAGAGACTCGAAAGACGAACGAAATTTGATTTGGCCATGATGAAAGAGGTGGGCTACTGCCACGGCATAGAAAATTATTCCCGCCATCTCTCGGGCAGAAAAGCGGGAGATCCGCCTGAAACACTCCTCGATTATTTTCCAAAGACCACCGATGGAGGACTTGATTTTTTGACGATTATAGACGAATCCCATGTTGCCGTGTCACAAATAGGAGGAATGTTTGAGGGCGATGCCTCAAGAAAGCGCACTCTCATTGAATATGGTTTTCGCTTGCCTTCGGCTTCTGATAATCGCCCCCTGACATTTGAAGAATTTCGTAAGCGAACGGGAAAAACAATTTACACTTCGGCTACCCCGGGTAATTTTGAAAGAGAAAATAGTTCTCAGATTGTGGAGCAAATTATTCGCCCAACCGGTCTTGTGGACCCAGTTTTGACAATCAAACCGGCTTTGGGCCAAATCGATGATTTAATTCCGCGAATTTTAGATAGGGTGAAGAAGAAGGAGCGAACACTTGTTACCACTCTGACAAAAAAAATGGCGGAAGATCTGTCTCAATATCTGGAACAAAGTGGCAAGGTTTTTGATGGTGTCTTGAACTCCGAGGTCGCTCAAAATCGAGGAGAGCGAAGTCGAACCAGAGAAACCCTTCGACTGGCTCAGGGTGAAGATAGGCAACCTATTAAGGTTACCTATCTTCATAGCGATGTAAAAACTTTAGAAAGGATTAAAATTCTCACTAAATTAAGAAGAGGTGAGATAGATGTTCTGGTGGGGGTGAATCTTTTGCGAGAAGGTTTGGATTTGCCGGAAGTTTCTCTGGTGGCGATTTTGGACGCGGACAAAGAAGGATTTTTAAGAAGCGAAACTTCTCTTATTCAAACTATCGGGCGAGCCGCCAGAAACGTTGCCGGCGAAGTTTTGATCTATGCCGATAAAATTACCGGATCTGTAGAACGCGCGATCAGAGAAACAGAGCGACGCAGAAAAATTCAGCTTGAATACAATAAAAAGCACGGTATTACCCCGCAGACTATCATAAAAGCCATCAAGGATATTTTGCCGGAGAGCCCGAAATCCAGCAGAAGGACAAAAAATATTCTAAATTTAGAGCTTAAAGTTTTGCCAAAAACCAGAGACGAACTTCAAAAACTGATTAAAGCAAAAGAAAAAGAAATGAAGCGCGTGGCAAGCGAGCTTGATTTTGAGCTGGCCGCTATTTTGCGGGATGAAATTAAGGAGCTTTTAAAAATTTCCAAAGAGAAAAAATAATTTATCTCTTGACAAGCAATGGGAAGAAAATAAACTAGGGAAAGTTAGTTTTTTTATTTCCTGTCGATTTTCACCATTTTGCTAATGGAGGAGAGATTATGCCTGTCCACGAGATGAGCTACCAAGAATTATTGGCAGTTTATCCTTTCGCAGGGAAAATTGTTGATGAAGCGGAAGAAATTTTTCTTTGTCGCAACACAAAGATGGAAGATGCTCATCTTTCTGTCGCTGTTAAACCGAAAGATTCTTTTTCTGTTTTTGTTAGTGATGGGACGGAAGTGAAGGATATCCCTTCAGGAAAAAGAGCCATGGACGTCTTGAGAAACCCAGAATGGATTGTTGGTAAGTGGGTCGGTGAAAAAAATATCCACTTGGAGTTTTTTAACCGGAAGGTCATTACATCGGCATCAACTGAAATAATGCCGATGGTCTGATATTTCAAAGACGGAAAATAAATTAGCAGACGCGAAAAAGGCGTCTGCTATTTTTTTACCTCATAGACAATAGTTCTTCTGCTTCCATGTCTACGAGATGATTGACCTCTTCCCTTCTCTTGATTTCTCTCTGAAGTCTTGAGAGCCTTCCGTAGCAGGAAGAAGTTCTTCTGTTTTTCGTTTTCTTGATTTTTTTTACTGTTTCTTTCAACACTCGCAGGGGAATATATCTGGACATTTGAACCTCCTTTTAAAATGAGAAATTATCTATGTAATTTATAAATCAAAAAGAACCAGAAAACAAGAGCAGAGCAGAGTTTTTACAAAATACTTGCATTATAAAGTCAAATTTGTTAATGTCTTTGGCAGTTACCTAAATGATCTTTCATAAATCAAAAAGTTTTCCAAAAAAAGGAGGATACTGTGCATAAAAAACCTATAGAAGATGCGTTTTCGTCCAACAAATTAACTCGGGTGGTTATTGGAGGCGATCATCATCGGGATAGGATAGGAGGCCACGCAAAATTGATGGCCAACTATTTTGAAGAACGAGGTGTGCACGGAACACTGAATGCCTCGGTATCTCGGAACAGGGGATTTGTCGGTTTTCCGGGACAAGTGATCTGTTCGGGACACACGAGGTCCAGTGTTTCTGTCAGAGCGAGACCGAACGGGAGAGAAACTTCCCATGCTTTTAGAGTGTCGCCAGAAGGTGATTGTAATTTTTCACCTCTGGAGATTTTCTTGAGGTGTAATGAAGAAGTCCCGCTGATTAAAGTTGATAATCCCGAAAGGAAGATCGATCCGATGATAAATGGTGATGATAATGCTATCACCGTTGAAAAAGTGGGGATACCAATGATGCATGATGTCTCAGAGGAAACTCCTCACGAGGCTCAAGCAGATGAGCCTTTGCTTCCAAAAGAAGCAAAATGGAATGACATTATGGATCGTTTTCGGAAACCGGAGGAAGTGGCTTTTGCCTTGGCGGAGATTATTGATCGTTCAGGTGAGAACGATTATATCCGAGGGCAAGAAATTTTGCAGATTGTCCTTGAACTTGCGGGTTTTTCTTATGAGGTAAAAGAAAACCGGTCAATGGCAACCAAAGTTGCTGCTAAGGTTTTCCGAAATCATAGCCCGAAGGCAAAAAAATATTTGGTCACAGTTAATCGCCAATATTGGGGTTCCTATCTTTTGACTCAAGACGGCGCGGATCTTCTTGAGTCAAACGGCTTTGAGGTGCCGGAAAAGTTTTTACGGAAAAATCAAGCCTCTGAAGCCTCTGAAATTTTGTTTAAGGGGAATGAAGAGGAAGGAGAGCAGACCTTGCAAATTGTTACTTCGATAGCAGAAAAGAAGATAGAGGAGCTCAGATTTTCAATCTCCGAGCTGGAGAGTAGAGAAAATGAGCTCCGCGCTGAACTTGTCGGAATCGATATTAGCAAGGGGGCTCTCAATGCTAAGATCGAAGTCATAAAAGAAAAGCTTGTGGCCTTAGAGGAACTGCAAGCACTTCTTGCCTAACTGTCACACCCCGCTGGATTTAGCGGGGTGTTTTTTATTTGACCTGTTTCTTTATCGTGGGGTAGAGTATACTTACTTACCCCAGTCATCTTATTTTGGGGAGTTTGGTTTTTGGAATAAAAAAAATATGAAAGAAAAAATTATTATCAAAGGCGCGCGCGAACACAATCTAAAGAATATCAAATTGGAGTTGCCTCGTAATAAAATGATTGTTTTTACGGGCTTGTCCGGTTCGGGTAAATCATCTTTGGCGTTTGATACCATTTTTGCCGAAGGACAGAGGCGTTATATAGAATCTCTCTCCGCTTATGCCCGCCAATTTTTAGGGCGTTTGGACAAGCCCGATGTGGATGAAATAGAAGGGCTTTCGCCGGCCATTTCCATAGATCAAAAAAGCCACTCGGGGAATCCGCGCTCCACAGTCGCTACCGTTACCGAAATTTATGATTATTTGCGGGTGCTTTTTGCCCGTCTTGGCAAACCATATTGTCCGGAGTGCGGGCATCCGATAAAAAAAATGACGGCCGAAGAAATTGTGGATGTGGCGATTGAAATGGCTAAAAAATTAAAAGGCAAGGGAGAAGTAAAAATTTTGGCGCCGGCGGTCATGGGCAGAAAAGGAGAGTACTATCAGATGCTATATGATTTTCTGAATGCCGGTTTTGGCGAAGCGAGAGTGGACGGTGTTTTTAAATCTCTTCGCTCCAGAATAATTTTGAGCAGATATAAAAGCCACACCATAGACTTAGTTGTGGACACTATTCCTTCCGCTTTTGATTTCAGGGTGAAAGACAACAGGCTTCGATTGTCGGAAGCTATTGAGACCGCCTTGAAATATGGCAACGATATTATGCGTTTGATAATGAAGCCCGAAGGCAAATCCAAAGGAGAGCTTGCTTCGCGGGGCCGTTTAGGCGTAGTGGAGGAGCACACTCTTTCGGCCAAATTTACCTGCCCGAACGACGGTTTTGCTTTTCCCGAAATTGAACCAAGACTTTTTTCTTTCAACAGCCCGTATGGCGCTTGCGAAACTTGCCACGGGCTTGGCACGGAAGATGTGTGGTCGGAAAATCTTTGTGGGAGTTGCGCTGGCCGAAGACTCAAGAAAGAGGCTCTGAGCGTTCTTTTGGGGGAGAAGAATATTGCCGGCGTGACCGGTTTATCCATCACCGAAGCCATTGCTTTTTTTAATGATCTGGAAAATCAGGGAGATGTTTCTTTTCTTGAAGTAGCCGAGACGCCTCTGAGAGAGATAAAAAGCAGACTAAAGTTTTTATCCGATGTGGGTCTGGATTATCTCACCCTGGACAGGCGCTCCGGTTCAATGTCAGGCGGAGAATCCCAGCGCATTCGTTTAGCTTCACAAATTGGCTCTCGGCTTGTGGGCACTCTTTATATTTTAGACGAGCCGACTATAGGTTTGCACCAAAGAGACAACGCCAAACTCATAAACACTCTTCATAATCTCCGTGATTTGGGAAACACGGTTATTATTGTGGAGCACGATGAAGATTCTATCCGCTCTTCGGATTATTTAGTGGATATCGGTCCCGGAGCGGGTATTTACGGCGGGCATATTGTAACCGAAGGCCCGATTCCCGATATTTTAAAACCGAATTCAAAAATAAAAGGAGCAACTGATTCGCTGACTTTGAAATATTTAAGAGGAGAAGAAAAAATCCCCGTGCCAAAGGAAAGAAGAAAAATAGGCACTCCTCATGACAGTATCAAAATAAAAAAAGCGACGCATAATAACCTGAAGAATGTTTTGGTGGAAATTCCCCTAAGACGACTTACGGCGGTGACAGGTGTTTCCGGTTCTGGAAAAAGCACTCTTATCTATGACGTGCTCTACAAAACCTTGGCAAACAGGTTTAACGGGGCGGCTCTAAAGCCGGGCGCCCATGAAGCCATCACCGGCACGGAATATATAAACAGAGTGATAAATATTGATCAATCGGCCATCGGGCGAACGCCTCGATCCAATCCGGCCACTTACGTAGGCGCGTGGACATTTATCCGAGAAATTTTTTCCTCCACCGAAGACGCGCGTATCAGAGGATACAAACCCGGACGGTTTAGTTTTAATGTGCCGGGAGGAAGATGCGAAAATTGCGAAGGTCATGGCACCTTGGCCATTGAAATGCATTTTCTGCCGACCGTTTATGTTTCTTGCGATGTTTGCAAGGGCAAAAGATTTGATCGAGAGACTTTGGAAGTGGAATACAAGGGCAAAAATATTCACGATATTTTGATGATGACGATAGAAGAGGCCTTAAAATTTTTTGTAGATATCCCGTGGCTGGAAGACAGATTTAAAATTTTAAACGACGTAGGGTTGGGTTATCTTACTCTTGGCCAGTCGGCGACGACGTTATCCGGTGGAGAAGCGCAACGCATCAAATTATCCGCCGAACTCGGCAAGAGGGACACTATGCGCACTCTTTATCTTTTGGACGAGCCGACAACCGGACTGCATTTTGCCGACATCAAAAATTTGCTCAAGGTTTTGCAGAGGTTGGTGGAGAGAGGTAATACCGTGCTCGTAATTGAACATAACTTAGATGTCATAAAAACGGCCGATTGGGTGATAGATTTGGGGCCAGACGGGGGCGATAAGGGCGGAAAGATAATCGGCGTAGGGACGCCGGAGACTTTGGCCAAAAACAAAGAATCACTAACTGGGCAATATTTGAGAAAAGTTTTGGATTAAAAAACAGAAGCTGGAATTTCTTCTAGATTTTTTGCTATAATTAAAAACAGATTGGTCATGTTATTTTTCCAAAAAACATTCATTCTCGCGGGAGGTGAGAAATGTCTGTTTATGTTTTTTTGAAAGAAAGAGAGGAGTTGAGTTTTGAAGGGGCTCTGTTGAGAAGAGTTTCTTTAATTCTTCTTTTGGCCGTTTTCATCATGATGGCTTCAGGACCCCTGACCGCCAGCTTAATTCTGGCATTGGCGGGTATATTTTTACCGGCCTTTGTCTTGCAGGATTTTTATGAAGAGAGATGGATGCTGGTTTTTTATCACTGCGCCCTCTCTTTCATATGTCTTTTTTTATCCGTTTTTGTCGGCATAATCTTTTTTGAAGATTATGTAGTAGTACAGGAACTTTTTTATCTCTCGGGCGCGGGTTTTGTTTTCTGTTTGATTTTTCTTCACTTAGCCAATCCCAAAGGGCTTTCCACCAAATTAAAGGAGGTGTGATGTTGGGAAAGTGTCACAAATAATATCGGCTCGGGTTTTTATAAACGAGCCGATTTTTGTTTTTCACAACACTGATTGTTGGACAAGGGAAAAAAAATTGACAAAATAGACTCATCATGCTTAGCTAACCCAAGAGTTCCTTAAAGCATATTTGGTTGAGACGAGTGTTTTGAGGGCTGAAATATAGCCCCTAAAACACTCGTCTCATCTTTGGGGCGAGTCGTCCACCCGGGCGTTTCGGGCAATTCAACCTAGAAAGGATACGACGATGACGATGCAATCGATCACGTCCGACCAGACCAAGCAGTTCGGACGTTTTGTGGAGGACGCGAGCAATCGCGCCCTCAAGGAGATTAACCCCGACAAGGATGGTCTTCAGCGGCTTATCGAGCGTGGCGGCGAGTTCCAGGCCTACGTCGTGGCCGGCATCAACCGGTTCACTTCCAAGCTGCCGGATTACACGCTGGCTCGCACGATTCTCGGCAAGGATTTCATCTCTGCCGATCAGATCGCCACGGCTCGCGGTCTTACCTACACCGAGGATCAGCTCATCGATCTCGGTAAGCGTCTGCCCGACCAGGCAACACTCGAAGCGATCCGTGATGCCGGCATGATGCTGGTGGCGGGACCGCCTACGGCGATGTCCATGCTCGACATCCGCGCCATCCACGCCGACTACTTCTACTCGAAGGGGCCGGACAAGGACGATTCTGGTTGGTACGACAAGGCCAACGAGAAGTTCGTCCGCAACGACAAGGCCAAGCCGGTCTGGATTGCGCTTCGCAAGGAGCCGGTCGACGATTCGCTGTCCAAGAACTGGTCGGAGCAGGAAGCGTTGGTCAAGACGCCGCTCTCCGTGCCGAACGCCACCGAAGCGACCTGGGGTCTCACGACTTATAAGGCCGTCAACGACGACTATCTGCTGGAGGACATCTACGTTCGCACCAGCAGTTTCGGCTCGGGCGGTGCTCGCGTGTTCGTCGGCCCTTTCGATTCCGACGGCCTCCGCGTCAGCTGCTATTGGGACGACTTCCGGTTCTCCGTTTTGGGCGTTTCGGCGTCTCGGAAGTTCTGAGCCTCGAACCCTTGAGGACTTGATCCTCTTGAATCCTTGAGCCCTCGCGCGCTTGCGCGGGGGCTCTTTCTATTTTTAATATATTTTGGTTTTGGATGACAGACACACAGTAAAAAGTGTAGTATGCGGTTATGTCGCAGGTTCCAAAACAATCCCTACTTCGCTCAAAGAGCTTTAAGGGGCAAGTAAAAATCAAAAATGGAGTTTTGCCGGAATCGCCCGGGGTGTATTTGATGTGTGACAAGGATGCCAAAATCCTTTATGTGGGCAAAGCCACAAGTCTCAAAAGAAGAGTAGAGAGTTATTTTACTCATCCTCACGACGCGCGGATTGAGGCGATGGTGGGGCAAATTGCAAAAATTGATTACCGCGAAACAGCCAATGCTGTAGAAGCTTTGATACTCGAGGCGGAGTTGATTAAAAAGTATCAACCGCCATTTAATATCCGCGAGAAGGATGGCAAGAGCTTTCTTTATGTTCAAATTACCAAAGACAAATTCCCGAGAGTTTTGATTATTAGAGAGAAAGGGATTTTGGCAAAAGGGACGAATTTCGGCCCGTTCACTTCTTCATCCAGTTTGCGCGAAGCGCTAAAGATTATCCGTAGGATTTTTCCTTATAGCGTTCATCCAGAAAGTCGCCCCCACTCTGCTGAAGCTCCGCGGGGTAAACCTTGTTTTGATTATCAGATAGGGCTTTGCCCGGGCACTTGCGCGGGTTTAATTTCCAAAGCCGATTACGCGAAAAATATTTCAAACATAAAACTTTTTTTCAAAGGCGAGAAGAAAAAGATTTTGCGAAATCTTGAAGCCGAGATGAAAAAGGCAAGCAGAAATCTTGAATTTGAGAAAGCCGAAAAAATAAAACGCCAAGTTTTCGCCATCAATCATATCAATGATGTGGCGTTAATTCATGACGACACCAATACCCTCCTTCGCTGGGAAGCTATGGGCGGGCAAGCGCGAATGGATACGAATGACACGAATAATACTAAGCCAAAAAATCGAAATACCAGGATTGAAGGCTATGATATCTCGAATATTTCGGGAACTTCGGCTGTGGGCGTGATGGTTGTTTTTGAAGATGGCGAGCCGAAGAAAAGTGACTACCGCAAGTTTAAAATAAAAACGATAGAGGGCGCTAATCCTGCCCGAGCCACTGGCGGGGACACGGGAATGCTTAAAGAAGTTTTACGCAGGCGGTTGAATCATGACCAGTGGCCTCTGCCTGTTTGTTTTTTGATTGACGGGGGGAAAGGACAGGTCAATGCCGTGAAAGAAGTGCTTGCCGAATATGGTTATGAAATTCCTGTGGTGGGTATTGCTAAGGGGCCAGAGCGCAAGCGAAATGACTTCATTGGCGCGATTCCTAAAAATGTTTTGCCCATCACCTTAATTCGCCTTCGCGACGAAGCGCACAGGTTTGCCATCAGCTACCACAAAAAAATACGAAATGTTCAAAGTTTTAAATAAGGACAAAAATTCTAAAGCCGGAGTGGGAGAAATAAAAATCGGTAGAATTATGGTTTTTAGGTGTTTTATGCTATAATTTTTTGTGTGACGATATCCGATATACAAGAAAAAATATCTCCGATTTTAGATTCTTATGGCGTGGAATATGCCGGTGTTTTTGGCTCAGTTTCTCGAGGAGAAGATAGACCAGAAAGTGATGTTGATATACTTATTCGTCCGGGAAAACCCATGGGCATGTTTTTGTATATGGAGTTAATTGGCGCCATTGAAAAATCTCTTGGGAGGAAAGTTGATCTTATAACGGAAAAAAGTTTGAACAAACACATAAAACCATATGTGTTGCCGGAAATAAAAACCGTATATGAAAAGCGATGAAGTCTACTTAAAGAGGATACTTGAGGCAGTGGACAAGGTTGAATTATTTACCGCGAAGATGGATAAAGAAATTTTTATTTCTGACGCCAAAACACAAAGCGCTGTAATTATGCAACTGGCTCTGATCGGAGAGTTATCAAAAAAAATATCACCAGAGACAAAAACTAGCATCAATTTGCCTTGGAAAGATATTGCTGGTTTTAGAGATAGGGCGATCCATGATTATTTTGAAGTTGATATTGATGTCGTGTGGAATACTGTTTTGTCTGATATAGTAATTCTAAAAAATAAGATTACCAAATCTTTGGAGAAGGAGTCGGATACATTCGGAGCTAAATAATGGATGTAATACATAACTGCATTATTGTAGTGATGACGAGGTCTTTTTTGCTTTTCAAAATACTTCTCTTTCCCTAAAATGAAATGTTCAAAGTTTTAAATAAAGATAATGATAGTCGGGCGAGAGCGGGGGAGATATACACAGCCCACGGCGTTTTGGAAACGCCCTCGTACGCCATTGTCGGCACGCATGGGTTTGTAAAAGGTTTGAATGCGGAAAAATTGATGGAAGCAGGGGCGGAAATTCTGATGATGAATACTTATCATTTATGGCGGGATATGGGAGAAGATCGTCTTAAAAATTTTTCTGGATTGCATGAAATGTCTAATTGGCAAAAACCGATTATGACGGATTCCGGTGGGTTTCAAGTTTTTAGTCTCGGTGTGGCCAAAGAGCAAAATGTGGGGAAAATCGGCATGAGTGACGGGAATAGTTACAAGAAAAATAGCGCTGTTGTTGTAAACGAAAACGGAGTGCGTTTTGAGGATGAGGGAATAGATTATTTTTTGAGTCCGGAAAAATCTATATGGATACAGGAGGCTCTCGGAGCCGATATTATTTTTGCTTTTGACGATCCAAGCTCTCCCTTGGAATCTGCGGAAAAAACACGGGAGAGGATGGAACGCACCCATCGTTGGGCAAAGAGATGTTTGGAGACTAAATCTAAAAACGGCCAGCTTCTCTACGGTATAGTTCAAGGCGGACCATATGAAGAATTAAGGAAAGAGAGCGCAAAAACCATAAGCGAAATGCCTTTTGATGGTTTTGCTTTGGGTGGCGCTTTTGGTTCGTCATTCGGGGATTCCAAGGAGGTGACTTACCGCGAGTTGGATTGGGCTGTTCCTTTTTTGCCTGAAGGTAAACCTCGGCATCTGTTGGGTATCGGCAAGATTGAAGATGTTTTTAAAGGAGTAGAAGCAGGGATAGATACTTTTGATTGCGTGGTGCCGACCAGAGAAGGCCGACACGGAGGAGTATGGACAAGCAAAGGAAGGGTTAATGTTTTGGCCAGTCAATACAAAAATGACGAAAATTTACTTGAGAACGGTTGCGAATGTTTCTCTTGTGAGAAAAGAAAAATTACGCGCGGAGAACTCCGGGCTTACTTTAAGACAGGAAAGGGAACGAAAGAATACGGCGAAGCCGAAGCGCTTGGCTCCATTCATAATATCTATTTTTTTAGCGATCTGATGAAGAAAATCCGTGAGGCTATCAAAGATGACAGATACAGCGATTTCCAAGAAAAATATCTCTCTGGTATTATTTAGGTAAATGGAAACAATTTCTTTTTTTGTGTTATCTCTTTTTTTGGCTTTTGGCGGTCTGGCTATTTCTTTTTATATTTATCACAAGAAAAAATCGTCAGAAGTTTTGGTTTGTCCGATAGGCTCAAGCTGTGACAATGTGGTTCACAGCGACTACTCAAGATTTTTCGGGGTTCCTATTGAGGTTATAGGGATTTTTTATTATGGTTTTCTCGCTTTGTATTATGGAGCTTTTCTTGCTTTTGAAAACTTAATTTCCGTTGAACTGAAATTTGTTTTTCTCCTGATTACGGCGGGATCTTTTCTTTTTTCTCTTTACCTTACTTTTATTCAAGGCGTGGTCATAAGAGAATGGTGCACATGGTGTCTTGGTTCGGCCACGATTACGACTTTTATTTTCTCTATCGCTATCTATCTTACCGATTTTAATATAATAGATCTTCTCGCCCAATATAAGGAGATGGCCGTTTTTATTCATCTTATCGGTTTTGCTTTGGGAGTGGGTGGCGCCACTATTACCGATCTTTTCTTTTTTCGATTTCTTAAAGATTTTAGGATTTCAGAGAGCGAGTCAGAAACTATGAAAGTCGTTTCGGACGTCATTTGGTTCGGACTGGGATTGGCCGTATTAAGCGGTCTTGCCTTGTATTTGCCGGAGGCGGAAAAATTAAATCATTCAGCTAAATTCCTCACAAAGATTATTGCGGTAGGAATTATTATCATAAACGGCGCTTTTTTGAATCTTTTAATTTCACCCAGATTGGTGAAAATCTCTTTCCATAAAAAACACGAACACCAAGCGGGAGAACTTCACCTCTTAAGAAGAATAGCTTTTGCCATGGGGGCGATTTCTCTTACCTCGTGGTATTCTGTGGCTGTTTTAGGATTTCTAAATTTTTCACCTCTGCCTTTTGAAGAGATGCTAAGTTTATATATTTCTCTTTTGATTGTATCTGTCGTTGGAAGCCAGATTACGGAAAGGTTTTTTCATTACAAAGCGCAGAAGGAAACCCCCGATTAGCTAATTTTTATTGACTTTGTTTGTTTGGAGGGGTATACTGTGGGTATTGAGCCCCGAGGGGCTTTTTAAATTAAACAAATTTATTTAATATTATGGCCAACAAAATAACGAGTTACATAAAAGAAACAAGAGGCGAGCTTAAAAATGTCCGTTGGCTTACCAGGCAAGAGTCTATAAACTACACTATCGCGGTGATTATTTTTTCTCTCGTGGCGGCGATTTTCTTGGGCGCTTTTGATTTTCTTTTTAGTTATCTTGTAAAGTTATCAATTTTTTAAAAAATATTAATAATAAAAATATGGCAAGACAAGAAGTTCAAGCCGGCAGAAATTGGTACGCTATCCACACCTACTCTGGTTATGAAGATGCTGTGGTAAGAAATTTAAAACAGCGCATAGAATCTTTAGGAAAAGAGGACGAAATTTTTGAAGTAGTGGTGCCAACAGAAAAAAAGATAAAAATTAAAGGAGGCAAACGGCAGGTGATAGAAGAAAAAATCTATCCGGGGTATGTCTTGGTGGATATGATAGTTTCGGACGACTCGTGGTATGTGGTGAGAAACACCCCAAGGGTAACTGGGTTTGTGGGCAGTGGAACAACTCCAATCCCTCTTTCCAAAGAGGAAATAGATTCCCTGTTCAAACGCATGGGAGTGGAAGAACCGAAATATAAATTGGACGTAAAAGAAGGGGATATTGTGAAAATTACCGATGGTCCTTTTAAAGATTTTGAAGGCAGAATAAACGAAGTGGACGAAGCGCGTGGCAAAATCAAGATTCTTGTCTCTATCTTTGGGCGCGAAACGCCGGTGGAAATAGATTTCTTGCAGGCGAAGAAAATATAACACGACACCAATACGCTAATGGATTCGAATGACACGAATAGTAAAAAGGAAAGGACAATTTTATACCCCGAGCTTTCTTATACTATTTCTGGTCTATGTTTTAAGGTTCATAACGAATTGGGTCGGTTTTGTAGAGAGCGCCAATATGCGGACGCATTAGAGAAACTTTTAGTTGCTTCAGAAGTGGTTTTTGAAAGGGAGAAAAATATATCGGTTGACTTGATTGACAACAAGGCTACTAATAAGGTAGATTTCTCCATTGAAGGCAAGATATTGGTGGACTTGAAAGCCAAACCCTTTACCGAGAAAGAAGACTATTATCAAATGCTTAGATACTTGAAGGCTTCCAAATACAAACTAGGATTGGTGGTTAATTTTAGAAATAGATACTTAAAACCAAAAAGGATTATTTTTTCCGAAAGGATTTAAATTCGTGTCATTCGTGCGTATTATTTGTGTATTAGCGTCGGATAAATTTTATGGCTAAATCAATCAAAACAATCGTAAAACTTCAGATTCCGGCCGGAAAGGTCACACCCGCTCCTCCAGTCGGGCCGGCTTTGGGCCAGCATGGATTAAATATCGCCGACTTCGTTTCCCGTTTTAATGAGGGAACTAGAGAGAGAATGGGTGAAATTGTGCCTGTGGAGATAAAGGTTTTTGAGGACAGGACATTTGAGCTCACTTTTAAAACTCCTCCCGCTTCCGATCTTTTGCGAAAAGCCGCCGGTATTTCCAAAGGATCTGGAAAAAACGCGTTGAGCAAAGCGGGTAAAATTACCAAAACTCAGCTTAGAGAAATCGCTGAAAAGAAAATGGACGATTTAAACGCTAACGACATAGAAGCCGCGGAGAAAATTATTGCTGGCACGGCTCGCTCAATGGGGGTGGAGATCAAATAGTTTAAGATACTTGTTTTACTCAAAAAACCGTGGTAACCTAGCCACAGTTTTTTGGTTTTTGATATTTTTCCCATCATTTCTAATTCTCTTTCAAGGAGGAAAAAATGCATCCCGTGGAACCTAAGGTTTTTTTGGTCGGAGAGACCAGAATTGTTGAGGATGGTCTGCAGGCGTATTTGGATCATCTCGGTATTTCCGATTGGACGTCAGACGCCCCATCTGACGCAGAGAAGATTATTGAAATAATGGGGCGTCTTTGTTACCGGAGCTTTCAGCCGGGGATGAACAAAAACGTCACAAAAATTCGCGAACACAATGATGAATACATAGCGAATATTTTGAAAACCCGTCACGGTTCGGTGATTGAGCATCCAATGTTGAACTTCGTCTTTGCGGATGTCTCGCGAGTTTTTACTCACGAACTGGTTCGCCATCGCCAAGGGGTGGCGATCTCCCAAGAGAGTCTGCGGTTTGTTCGTCTTACGGAACTCGGGCAATGGCTCCCGACGGTTATCCGAGAAGACGAAAAAGCTATGTCCATTTTTGCCGAGACTTTTGAAGAACTTGAAAAACTTCAGCTGGAACTAGCGGAATATTTTAAATTGGACAAAATGTCCAATTTTGGCAAGAAGAAGGTAATCACTTCAGCGATGAGGCGCATCGCCCCGATAGGCCTTGCGACCACCATTGGCTGGTCGGCCAATCCGCGCGCCTTGCGATGGGTGATTGAAATGCGCACCCATGAGAGCGCCGAGGAGGAAATCCGGCTGGTCTTTGCGCAAGTAGCGGAAATTGTTATCGGACGCTACCCGAATCTATTTGGCGACATGATCGCCGAAGAAGTAGATGGGATAAACAAATATTTCTCTCCGAACAGCAAAGTGTGAGTTTGCAGAGCGCGCCTCTTTATCTAAAGAAGAGGCGCGCTGTATTTTTTGTTGCATGGGCGAACTCCTTATGCTAGAAAAGAAAAGGCTTTGTATTCTGTATAATCAAATAAAACCAAAACAAAGGGGAGTTAAATGGAAAAGAAGCCGGTTCTTATCGCTCTTGAAGGGATAGACAAGTGCGGAAAAGGGACGCAGATAAATTTATTGCGCCATCTTTTGCGTTTCGATCCTTATCTTAAATTTGGGGCGGAACCAAACGAAGATAACTTGATTGGAAAGTATATTCGGTTGGTTTTGCGCGGTGAAGCAACCTGCCCGGAAAAACCGTTGGAATTCCAGAGACTTTTCATTCTGGAAAGAGCTGTTCATATGCTCGAAATCCGTCGAGATTTCGGATTGGGCGTGAGAGGATATTTCACCGATCGGTGCGTCATGTCCACATTGGCTTATGGCAGAGCCAAGGGCTTGGATGAGTCGGAGATAATAAACATTCATCGCCAAGCTCTTGGCGAATGGATGATCTGGCCGACGCTGAATATTTTCATTGATGTTCCGGTTCCGGTAGCTCTCAAAAGAATGGGCGCCGAAGAAAAACCGGAACTTTTTGAAAAAGCGGATTTCTTGGAAAAAGTCCGCAATGCTTATTTGGAAGAGGTTTATGGATTAAGACAGCTTCCGTGTCCGGTTGTCTTGGTGGACGGCAATCGCCCGCCTTTTGAAGTGTTTGAAGATATAAAAAGAGAAGCGGGGAAAATTTTGGATTTGGGAATATAACCAAAAACTTTCTCCGAAAACGGCATGAGGAAATCTTATGCCGTTTTTTTATTTTTTCATCTTGTCTTTCCAGAGTTTCGGTACCATGTCTTTCGGGTGCCATTTTTTCTTAAGCTCACTTATATCTTGAGTCGTCTGGTATTTTCCTTTTTGGGAATAATCTTTTGTCGCATCCAGGATCTCGCCAGTTTCAAAAAAGACAATTTGGGCCACCCGCATGCCGACAACAAGAGGTATAACGTAATGTTTGGAATTGTTGGTAATCTCCATTGTCCAGCGATTTACATAGCCTACGTCTCCCCAGCCGGCGCACTTGCAAATTTCTATAAAATTTCTTCCCAAAGACGATCGCGCTTTCATCATGGTGGTAATTTTATTTTTTCCGCCGATAAATTCGTTGGTGTGGGCAAGGATGGTTTCTCCCGGATTTAAAACAATTATTCTGTCGCTCGCGCCAATCCCCTCGAGAGAGAAGTCTTTGAAAATTTCTTTTGCCTTTTTGGCTTTGAGAGGCTTTGTTCCCCAAACTTTGTCGGTATGTTTTTTGCTGAAAATGTCATAAACATTCAAATATCCTTGGGGCGGTTGTTCCCTGAAATACCATTCTCCCAAAGTTACGTCGTAACTTGAAGTAGACAGATTTTTTTGGTTGAACGGCTCTATAACAATATTGCCTGATTTTTTCTCTAGGAGAATTTTTTTATCCGATAAGGCCATTACACGCAATTATATTACATATGCTAGTATTTAGGCTAATGGCAAGGGAAATTATCAAAAGATCTCTGGAAAAAGCCGTCCCCAAGGCTTTTCCGGAATTATTAGAAGGAGAATTGATTTCTCGTTTTACAACACTGGAACATCCGAAAGATCTTTCTTTCGGGGATTATTCCACTCCGGTGGCTTTGTCTTTAAAGGATTATGTTTCCAAAAGTCCTAAGGAAATAGCCTCAATTCTGGTAGAGGAGCTTAGAAAAGACAAGAGCCTAGAAGAGGTTGTTTTAAAGATAGAACTTGCCGGAGCGGGTTTTATTAATTTTTATATGACTCCGGGGTTCTTTATTAACTCCATCAAAGAAATTAGCGAGGCGGGAGAAAAATTCGGGCGAAACGATTCTTTAAAAGAAAAACTCATCATGGTGGAATATACCGATCCCAATCCCTTCAAGGAATTTCATATCGGCCACTTGATGAGCAACGCTATCGGCGAGGCAATTACAAGAATATTGGAAGGACAGGGCGCAAAAGTATTGCGGGCCAATTATCAAGGTGATGTTGGCTTGCATGTCGCCAAAGCTATTTGGGGAATTGGACATATGAATGAGCCTCCTCCGGAGGAAGAGGTTTCTCTCAAGGAGAGAATCGCCTACATAGGCAAAGCCTATGTTCTTGGTTCTTCTAAATACGAAGAGGATGAAACAGCGCAAGCGGAGATAAAAATAATCAACAAAAAAATTTTTGAAAAGTCTGACGAAGAAATAAATAAAATCTACGAAAAAGGCAGGGCTTGGACGCTGGAAAAATTCGAAGAAATATATTCTCTTCTGGGGACAAAGTTTGATTATTATTTTTTTGAGAGCCAGTTTACGGAAATGGGCGCAAAAATTGTGGAAGAATTTAGGAAAAAAGGTGTTTTTGAAGAATCGAACGGGGCCGTGATATTTCCGGCGGAAAAATATGGCTTGCACACCCGCGTGTTTATAAATTCGCAAGGCTTGCCGACTTACGAAGCGAAAGATTTGGGACTGAATATCACAAAATTTGAGAAGGAACCAAAATTAGAAAAGTCTATCATTATTACCGCCAGCGAGCAGAGCGGTTATTTCTCGGTGCTTATCAAAGCGCTTGAACAGATTCGCCCCGATGTCGCAAAAAAAATGTTGCATCTTTCTCACGGAATGATGCGCCTCAAAAACGGCAAGATGTCTTCCCGCAAGGGAAATGTTGTGACAGGGGAAGAAATATTAGAAGAGGCGGTGAGGATGGCGGAAGAAAAAATGAAGCATACCGTTAAGGTGCCAGAATCGGAAAAAGAAAATGTGGCAAAAATGGTGGCGATCGGAGCCGTCAAATATTCTATTTTGCGACAGGAAATATCCAAAGATATAGCCTTTGATTTTGACGAGTCTGTTTCCTTTGAAGGGAATTCCGGTCCTTATATTCAATATACATATGCCAGAGCAAAATCTTTATTGGACAAGGCAGAAGAGGAGGGAATTTTCCCGAAAATTGTCGAAGGAAACGGACTTGGCACCTCTGAAATAGAAAAACTTCTTTATCGCTTTCCGGAGATTATCGAAAAAGCCGGAGAAAAATACGCTCCGCATTACATAGCTACATATCTCTGCGACATCGCCCAGAGTTTTAACGCTTACTACAACAAAAATAGGATTGTAGACAAGGATGATCCCTTCTCTTGCTACAGAGTGCTTTTAGCGAAAGCCGTTTCCCATGTTCTTTTAAACGGCCTTGTCATACTGGGTATTCCTGCTCCTCAAAAAATGTAAGGTTACATTTTTTGCGTATTTGTGGTTTTATAAAGGAGAAGATTTTTTAGCCCGGTTCTTTTGCAAATCCTCAAAAGGAGGCAAACAATGGAAGAGGATATAGTAGCGGATGAATATGCCGAATCCCTTAATTATTTGAGGGCAAGATATTGGGCAAAGATTTTATCCGGCGCTCTTATTTTTTTGTCTATGCTAGTGTTTTTCACGACCTCTCTTCCTTTCAAATGGAGAGGCGTTATTTCCGGGACCATATTTTTTGCCGGTTCAGTTATTTTTCTCCTGATTCTTGTGGGGGATTTCTTTTACAAGAATTCCTTGGCTCTAAAAGAGCTTCTGGAGACAGACAACAGCGATCACCTCACTGTATTTGAAGAAAGAAAATAAAAACACACCCGTTTCTTTGATGGAGAAAGAAGCGGGCTTTTTATTTTTTGCATATTTTGAGGTAGGATGGGAGAGAACGAAATTCAAAAAACTATGGATAGTAAAGATCAAAAAGAAGAAAAAAGCTTGATTTCTAAAGACGAAGAAAAAATTCTGGCTTTTTGGAACGAGAATAAGATTTTTGAAAAAAGCCTTGAGAAAAAATCCAAAGCTGGTGATTTTGTTTTTTATGACGGCCCGCCTTTTGCCACTGGTTTGCCTCATTACGGGCATATTTTACAGAGCATCATCAAAGATGTTATACCTCGATACAAAACTATGCATGGGTACAGAGTACCGCGCAGGTGGGGGTGGGATTGTCACGGACTTCCTCTTGAAAACATTATTGAATCTGAATTGGGTATCAGGACAAAAAAGGAGATAGAGGATCTTGGAGTCCAAAAGTTCAACCAATCCGCCAGAAACGCTGTTTTGCGTTTTGCGGACGACTGGCGAAGAATAATCCCGAGAATAGGTAGGTGGGCGGACATGCAGGCTGATTACAAAACGATGGATGCGAGCTATACGGAATCCGTCTGGTGGTCTTTCAAGACTCTCTATGGTAAAGGTCTTATCTATGAAGGGTATAAATCCATGCATCTCTGTTCTCGTTGTGGGACGACTCTTTCTAATTTTGAAGTCAATCAGGGTTACAAGGATATCAAAGATATTTCCATTTATGCAAAGTTTGAGTTGGTGGATGAGGGGGGTAGCCTTTCGACAAGCTCTTGTTCGAGTCCGAGCGATACTCTTCCCTCAGAGTTGAGGACAGGGCATGCTAAAACATACGTTTTAGCATGGACGACGACACCGTGGACATTGCCGGGCAACGTGGCTTTGGCTGTCAATAAAAAAATAATTTACAGCCAGGTTGAAGTACTAAATGAAAAATCTCAAAAAAAAGAATATCTGATTATCGCAAAAGATCGCCTTGAATCCGTTTTTAAAAATATCCAATATCAGTTGGTTAAAGAAATCAAAGGGAATGACTTGATTGGCAAATCATACAAACCAATCTTCGATTATTACTTCAAAGAAGAAAGCCTAAAAAATAAAGAAAACGCCAGCTCGACTGAACGATCTCAATCGTTCGGGCGGGGCTGGAAAACCTATAGCGCGGATTTTGTAACAACGGACGAAGGTACTGGCATTGTGCATATTGCGCCCGCTTTTGGAGAAGACGACATGCTTTTAGGCCAGAAAGAGAATTTGCCTTTTATCCAACATGTTGCTGAAGACGGAAGAATGAAAATGGAAGTTTTGGATTTCAAAGGGATGGCGGTTAAACCAAAAGGAGAAGATAAAGAGCGTTTGGCTACCGACATTGCCATTTTAAAAAATTTAGAAGAGAGAAATTTATTTTTTGCCAAAGAAAATATTACCCACTCGTATCCTCATTGCTGGCGGTGCGATACTCCGCTTATAAATTATGCTTCCTCATCTTGGTTTGTGAAAGTTTCGGACGACAAATTACATGAAAAAATAATTTCTGAAAATCAAAAAATTCATTGGGTTCCGGAGCATCTTCGCGACGGCCGTTTTGGCAAATGGCTCCTCGGCGCAAAAGACTGGGCGATTTCGCGTTCCCGTTATTGGGGAGCTCCTATTCCCGTATGGAAATGTAAGGAATGTAAGAAGGTGGAGGTTATAGGCTCTGTTGAAGATACAAAAAAACACGCATTAAAATCTCATAACAAATATTTTGTGATGCGACACGGACAGGCAGAAAACAATGTCCTGGAAATTTTGAGCTCCGATCCAAAAAATCCTCATCATCTTACAGAAGAGGGAGTTAGACAAGTGAAAAATTCTATTTCAACAATCAAGGAAATAGAATTGGATTTTATTTTCAGTTCTGATTTTATCCGCACTAAGGAAACGGCCGAGATTGTAAGAGAAAGTACAGGTTTGGAAAAATCAGCCTTGTTTTTTGACGAAAGGTTGCGAGAAGTAAATTTTGGTCAAATGAACAATCATCCGACCTCGCAATATCATGGCTACTTTGATTCCATGGAAGAAAGATTTGAGAAAAGAGTCCCTGAGGGAGAAAATCTTTTGGATGTAAAAAAGAGAGTCTCGAATTTTATCTACGAGCTGGAGAGTAAATATAATAATAAAAAGATACTCATTATCACTCATTCTACTCCGGCTTGGATGATGATCTCTGGCGCGAAGGGGCTCACGACGGATGAAGCCATAAAGTTTTTACAGGAAAAAGAAGGGGAATTCATAAAAAATTCAGAAATAAAAAGTCTGGATTTTGTGCCCATACCTCATAACGAAAATTATGATCTGGATCTTCACCGTCCTTTTATAGACGAGATTTTATTAAAATGCGATTGCGGGGCGCAGTTACAGAGAGTGAGCGGAGTTTTTGATTGTTGGTACGAATCAGGCTCCATGCCGTACGCGTCTGCGGGATATCTAGGAAAACCCAAAGAAGATTTTGATCCGAAAAGGGGGGTGGGATATCCGGCCGATTTTATTGGTGAAGCGGTGGATCAGACAAGAGGATGGTTTTATACAATGCATGTTTTGGGAGTGGCTCTTTTTGATAAAACTTCTTTCTTGAATGTCACCTCTACGGGTCTTATTCTTGCCGAAGACGGTCAGAAAATGAGCAAGCGTCTAAAAAATTATCCCGATCCGATGTTTGTCGTGGGTAAATACGGCGCGGATGCTCTTCGCTATTATTTTCTTAATTCTCCCGTGGTGCGGGGCGGAGATTTGAATTTTTCTGAAAAAGAAGTCCAAGAAATAATGAACAAGGTGATCGGACGATTAAAAAATGTGGTTTTATTTTTTGAGCAAAATAAAATTCATGATGTGGAATACGGAATTCAAAATCTGAAAGAAATAGAAAATGTTCTTGATAAGTGGATAGTCATACGCCTTTACCAGCTTTTCTACGAAGTAACTAGAGCTATGGAAAATTATGAATTAGATAAGGCCACTCGTCCGATTGAAGGATTTGTGGAAGATTTATCTACATGGTATATCCGCAGATCTCGCGACAGAATGCGAGATGGCGATTCGGGCGCTCTGAATACTACTTACCATGTACTGCGTACTCTTTCTCTTATCATGGCTCCATTTATGCCTTTTGTGTCTGAAGAAATTTGGCAAGGAATAAAAAAAGAAGATGATGTAGAAAGCGTGCATCTTGCGAGTTGGCCTGTATTTGAAGAAGACCTCTTTCAAGACGACTTACAAAAAAATTTGGTAGAAAAAATGTCAGAAGCAAGAAAGATTACCTCATTCGGTCTTGAAGCCCGCATGAGAGCGAATATTAAAGTGCGTCAACCACTTGCAAGTCTAAAAATCAGAAGCACGAAATCCGAAATCCGAAACAATCTTGGAATGCAGGATTTGATAAAGGAGGAGGTGAACGTCAAAGAAATTATTTTTGACGATTCTATAGAAAATGAAGCGGAAATCGATACCAATATAACCGAGGAATTGAAAGAGGAAGGAATGTTGAGAGACCTCGTGCGTGCCGTGCAGGATTTACGGAAAAAATCTGGCCTCAAAACTGGTGAACAAGCCGTTCTTTATGTTCAAACTGAAATGGAAGGCGAGTCATTAATAAGAACGATAGAGAATTCCCTTAAGAAAGCCACCAACATGTCGGAAATAAAATTTTCTTCGGTGCACTCCGGAGAGAGTGTGTTAATTGGCGGCCTTGAATTTATTTTCAAAATATAAACCCTTATCTCTATTTAAGATTAGTGCGCAATTTTTATGTATCATCCGATTATTACCACTGAAGGTATTGTTATTGCCAAACAAAACTATCGAGAAGCCAACCAGCTTATCACTTTCTATACTCATAAATTCGGAAAAATACATTCAATCGCGCAAGGGGTAAGATTGAACCGAGCAAAGCTTCGGGGGAAATTAGGTCTTTATACATTGGGCACTTTTTCTTTTGTTTCCGGCAAAAGCGGATATAGAATCGTGGATGTTCATGAAGCTTTTTCTGGGACACTGCTTCTTTCTAATTTAGACAGGTTGAGGCTTTACGCTGGTGTGTCCGCGCTTCTCAATAGACTTGTTCAAGGAGAAGGCGCTAATGAAGTAATATGGCAAAAAATGAAGGGACTCTTTCTTTATCTTTCAAAAGACGATCGAGGAGAAGAAAATCTTCATGAGATAGAAATAAAAACCATCTTTCATATTCTAAGAGAGCTTGGTTATATTGGCAGAGACAAAGAAAAAATTTCCGTAAGAAGCCTGCAAGAGGCTTTAGGAAGGGCAGTGGAGGCTAGCCAGCTTTAGCTAGAGGTGGGGAACTTGAAAGAGAATGGCAAGATGGAAAATATCACCTCAAAATACGAAATGTTTTTCCGCCGAGGATGCTACATGTTATGTGTTTCCTGTTATATAATGTGCTTATATGGACGATAGCGCGCTAGATGAGATAAAAAAAGGTCTTTATCGCAGAGGGAGCGAAAACAAAACTCCAGAAAGGGAAGCTTTTCAGATTCATGCCGATAGGGCGGTTACAAGCGAAAAAGTTTCCGATGTTCTTGATTGGCAAACAAAGGAAGAATCGGAGCCAGAAACAGCGAAAGACTCCTCTTTTGAGGGCAATAAATCCATAATGAAAAAAATAATTTGGGCGAGTCTCATTTTTCTTTTTGCCGGCATAGTTACCGCCGGATATTTTGTTTTTTTTGAAAATGGAAAATCAGTTTCTGCCAGGAATATTGATATAGAAACGCAATATTCCGCTTTTACGGACGGAGGGGCATTAAACGAGATTGTTATTTCTGTGACAAACAAAAACGCCGTTTCTCTAGAGTTGGCGGATCTTATTTTAGAATATCCGACGGGTGTTTTTTCCAAGGAAGGAAAAAAGTTGGGCAGAGAGCGCAGCGCTCTTGGTGTCATCAAGTCCGGAGAAACTTTGAATAAAAAAACAGAAGTTATTTTTTATGGCAATGAGAATGAAGAAAAAGAAGTGAAAATAACTTTAGAATACAGGCTCTCTGATTCAAATGCCATTTTTGCCAAAGAATCTTCTTATTCAATAAAAATCACTCGTTCGCCGATCGGGGTTTCCATATCTATTCCCAAAGAACTTAATTCCGGACAAACCGTGGAAATTTCAACAGAGATAGTTTCTAACTCGGACTCGGATCTCTCGAACCTTTTGTTGAGGATGGAATATCCGCCGGGTTTTCAATTTATTTCGGCAACCCCCAATCCCTCTCAAGGTAGAAACGAATGGTCTGTGGGATTTCTTCCGGTTCAAGAAAAAAGAACCATAGTTATCAAAGGGTTAGTTCAAGGCCAAGATTTGGAAGAGAAAGCTTTCCGCGCAGAGGTAGGAGTTTTGGGAGAAAATAACAATCTTCGTCCTTATGGAATTGTGGTGGAAAGTCTAGAAATAAAAAGACCCTTTTTGGGGTTGGATATTTTGGTAAACGGCATAAAATCAGAAAAGGCTTTTGCTTCGGTAGGGGATACGGTTAATGTCTCTGTTCAATATACAAATAATTTACCTGTGCCAATAAGAAATAATTTTGTAGAAGCTACTTTGGAAGGTATTGGTTTTGAAGAAAACAGCATTAATGTTGTCAGTGGCTCCTATCGTTCCAGTAATAAAACCATAGTTTGGAATGCTTCCAGCCTGAGAGATTTGGAAGAAATTCAACCGGGAGAAGGCGGGAAAATTAGTTTTTCGTTTCGCGTGCCGAAAAATATTGCCGTCGGCAATGACTCAAGCGCAGTAAATATCAAAGTCTCAATAAAAGGATTAAGTGTTTCTGACGAATCTCAAACAAATCAAGTTGAAGGCATCTCTAGCCAGAATATTCAAATTGCTTCTCGTCTTCAGTTAGTTTCGAGAATTTCTCACGGCGCGGGTGTTTTTAATAACTCTGGTCCACTGCCACCAAGAGTCGGACAGGAGACTACTTACACCGTTTCGTGGTCGTTGAGCAATAACTTAAATGATTTTGGTAACGTGAAAGTTGTTTCTTCTCTGCCGGCCTATGTTCGCTGGACAGGCAATGTCTCTCCCGACGAGGATGTTTTTTTTGAAGAGTCCACTGGACGAGTGGAATGGAAAACAGGAGTGGTTAAAGCCGGCACAGGTATAAACCGTTCCGCGAGAGTGGTCTCTTTCCAAATTGGCTTTACTCCAGCTTCAAATCAAGTAGGCACTTCCCCAATTCTGCTTTCAGAGACGGTTCTTACTGGACATGATTTGCTTATTGACCGAACAATACAAGATTCTCGCCCGTTCCTTACAACGGATATGAAAAATGAACCAGGTTTTAGCGCTGATCAAGCGCGAGTTGTAGAATAAAGTTTCTTTATGATAAAAGATAACATACTTATGGAAAAAATAATTTCTCTTTGCAAAAGGCGCGGATTTATTTATCCGGGTTCGGAAATCTACGGCGGTTTGGCGGGTACTTGGGATTACGGCCCGTATGGCGTGGCGCTCAAAAACAACATCAAAAAAATGTGGTGGCGGATGTTTGTCGAATCACGCGAAGATATGTATGGCGTGGACTCGGCGATACTGATGAACCAAAAAGTGTGGCAAGCTTCGGGACATACGGAAGGATTTTCCGACCCGATGGTGGAATGCAAAAAATGTAAAAAGCGTTTTCGGGCCGATTTACTTGAAGATGCGAAAAAATGTCCAGAGTGTAAGGGAGAATTTGGCGAGCCAAGACAATTCAATATGATGTTTGAAACAAATATCGGTCCCGTGAAAGACGAAAGCTCTGTCTCGTATCTCCGTCCCGAGACGGCTCAAGGGATGTTCGTGAATTTTAAAAACATTATCGATTCCATCCATCCCAAGTTGCCATTCGGTTTGGGGCAAATCGGCAAAGCGTTTAGGAATGAGATAGCTCCACGAGATTTTGTTTTCCGTTCGCGGGAGTTCGAACAGATGGAAGTGGAATATTTTACTCGTCCGGATGATTGGCAAAGCTCTTTTGAGGAGTGGCGTGGCATGATGCACGAATGGTTTAAGGCTTTGGGGCTAAACAAAGATAATGTTCACGAGTTGGAGGTGGGAGATGGTGATAGAGCGCATTACTCAAGTCGCACCATAGATTTTGAATATGATTTTCCTTTCGGGCGAAAAGAGCTCTACGGCCTTGCTTATCGCACGGATTATGATTTAAAAAAACATAGCGAAGCGAGCGGGGTGGACTTAACTTATCGCGACGAGGAAAACAATACTGCATTTATTCCTCATGTTATTGAGCCATCTCTCGGTGTAGGTCGCACCGTTCTTGCTGTCCTTTGCGATGCTTATACCGAAGACAAGATGAATGGCGAGCCTCGCGCTTACCTTAAACTTGCTCCGGCCCTTGCGCCGATTAAAGTGGCGGTTTTCCCTCTGCTAAAAAATAAATCGGAGTTGGTGGATAAAGCGCGCGAGATTTTTAAAAATTTGAAAAAAGAAATTCCTGCTGTTGTTTGGGACGACAACGGCAATATCGGCAAACGCTATCGTCGCCAAGACGAAATCGGCACGCCATTTTGCGTAACGGTGGATTTTCAAACACTCGAGGATGGGACGGTTACCCTTCGCGACAGGGATTCTGGGAAGCAGGAGAGGGTAGTTATCAGCGAGCTTGCAAGTAAACTTTCTTAAAGACTGGTTGACGCGTCGTCTTTATAGATGCCATCCCCCAAAAGGGAGTGGTGAAGAATAAGATTTTAAGACTCGGAGCAGATTGACTCCAAGTTTTGTTTTTTTGGAAAGCCAGAACAGATCGATATATTCTTGATTTCTTGATGTCAAAGAATTAGGATAGAAGAGGTTTTTTCTTTATAAATTTTTCTCATTACTTTTTTTCCAAAAAAACGGAGGTGTTGAAATGAATTCCCCGACACATTTTTTCTTAGCGGTTTTCAGAGTCTTGAAATTGGTAAAAAGATCTGCTCATTCCTCTTACGAGGAAAAAGACAATGAAGCTGAAGTAATGGGCATAATGGCTTTTGCCGGACTTATCGGTGTTGTGAGCGGAATCATATTCGGAGGAGGTATGGCCGCAGATTTAAGCCAGACGTCGATTATTTTCGAAAATAGAGACTTGGACTTTATTTTTCTGTGGGTGCTTTTTTATGTCTCTTTTCATCTTTCGGCAAACCTGTTTCTTGTTCCTTTGTTTTTTATTATTTATAAAATAAACAATCTTCGATTTGGGCTAGAAAAAACACCAAGAAAGGTACAAGAAGAGTTTCGTGGCGCGGAGGAAAATTTCAGACTGTTCAACAGTATTGCTATTCACATAACGCTGGCAAGACTGTTTTCCAGATTATTTTCTCGATGGGTGAGCTCAATAGTTAAATCCAGAAAAATTGTATAAAAACATATACGATTATTTCGGCCTCGATAGGAATATCGGGGCTTTTGTTTTGTACGGCGAGGCTTGGCTTTGCATTTTTCTATATTTATGATATAATGTAGAAAGTGACAGATTATCAAAAATACGCTCTTCCAAACGGCGCGAGAGTCGTGCTGATCCCAAACAAAAACACGGAAGCGGTAACGCTGGCCGTGCTTTTTGGCGTCGGCTCGCGCGATGAGAATACCAAACTTGCCGGCATCTCCCATTTTCTGGAGCATTTATTTTTTAAAGGGACAAAGAAAAGATCGAGCTCTGGGGCTATTAGCCGAGAATTGGACAAAATCGGCGCGTCTTACAACGCTTTTACCTCCAAAGAAGAAACAGGATTTTGGGTAAAATCCGCTTCAAAAGATTTCAAGATCGCGCTGGATGTTTTGGGAGATATGCTTCTCAACTCTCTTTTTGACAATAAAGAAATCAAAAAAGAAAAATCCGTTATTGAGCAAGAAATGGACATGAACGAAGATAATCCGCGCCGAAAGGTGCACGATGTATTGGAAAATATTGTTTTTGGCGATGAGCCGATAGGGCGGGATATTATCGGGAAAAAAGAAAGTTTGAAATCCATTACCAGAGAAGATATTTTACATCATAAGCAAAAATACTATTTGGGAAAAAACACCGTCATTGCCGTAGCGGGAAATTTTAAAACTAAGGAAGTTTTGGAAGATATAAAAAAAGTTTTTGGCAGATTGCCACGCAAGGCTCGGCCGGAGATTTTAAAAACCAACCTCCATAAACAGGAATCCAAAGTGAAAATTAAAACGAAAAAAGTGGATCAAACTCATTTTTCTCTTGGTTTCCGCTCGTTTGATATGTATGACGAAAAGCGTTACGTGCTGGATATTCTTGCGGTTGTCTTGGGGGGTTGCATGTCTTCTAAACTTTTTCAGGAAATTAGAGTCAAAAAAGGTTTGGCCTATTATATTTACGCCAGTCCTAGTTATTATAGGGATGCCGGAATTTTTGGAATCTCTTCGGGTGTTAGGCACGATAAACTGGAGGAAGCTGTAGGCGCGGTTGTAAAAATAATCAGGGAAATAAAGAAGAAAGGCTTAAAATCAGAAGAGCTGAAAAATGCCAAAAGCCATATAAGAGGACAGCTGGCCTTGCAGTTTGAGACAACGGACGATGTTGCCGGATACTTCGCAAACCAAGAACTTTTTTATAATAAAATTATTATGGCGAAAGAAATCATGGACAAAATTGAGAAAGTGACAAATCGTGATATTGTAGAAGTAGCGAACGAAATATTCACTAGGGACAATACTTCGCTTGCTGTTATCACTAAAGAAGGGGATTTCCAGAATCAAGAAACAAAAACCCTGGAAATATTAAAAAGCATATGAGCACAAGAATCGTAAATAAGAACAAAGTTATCACTATCACTACCGGAACATTTTTCCGTGCTTTTTTGGCTCTTATTCTTATTGCCATTTTATATTATTTGCGCGATTTGGCGGCGGTGGTTTTGTTTTCCGTGGTTATCGCTTCAGGCATAGAACCAGCGGTTTTGTTTTTAGCAAAAAGAAAAATTCCGCGAGTTTTTTCCGTTATTCTTGTTTATCTTGCTCTTTTTTCATCGCTCGGAGCGATCATCTATATTTTTGTTCCGCCTCTTTTTAAAGATTTGAGCGATTTTGTGGCTTCAGCGCCGATTTATCTGGATCAAACCTTTGGACCTCAAGGGATTGGCAAGATTTTTCCCGGACTCCCTGTTTTCATCTCAAAGCCGTTGCTGGAAGTGGCGACGACCATGAAAATCGCCGTTCAAAATTTCACTAACGGTTCTTTTACCACCATTACCGAAGCTTTTGGGGGTGTGGTTTCTTTTGCCCTTATGGTGGTTTTTTCTTTTTATTTGGCAGTGCAAGAAAAAGGAGTGGAAAATTTTTTGCGGGTGGTAACGCCGTCCCAGCACGAGAAATATATTTTGGACCTATGGCGAAGAAGCAGAGACAAGATTGGAATATGGGCAAAAGGACAGTTGCTCCTCGGGCTTTTGGTGGGCGTGCTTACTTTCCTAGGCTTGCTCATCCTAAAAGTGGATTATCCTCTTCCTTTGGCTATTTTGGCCGGTCTTCTGGAACTTATTCCTCTTTTTGGTCCCGTTTTAGCGGCTATTCCCGCCATTGCTATCGCTCTTCTCCAGAGTCCAGTTCTCGCCATTTATACTTTTCTTCTTTATGTGATTATCCAACAATTTGAAAATCATTTGATTTATCCGCTGGTAGTGAGGCGCGTTATCGGCGTTTCTCCTATGATAGTCATACTTGCTTTAGTGATTGGAGGGAGATTAGGAGGGTTTTTTGGTTTGCTTCTAGCTGTGCCTGTCGCCACTGTGTTGATGGAATTTGTGGATGATATAGAGATGAAAAAGAGGAAAGCTTCAGAAAACACATAACTTTCCTGTAATCTGCTCTTGTAATTTCCGCATAAGGCTCCCAGAGAAACAATTTCGTCATCGACTCCGAGGTCGCTCAGACTCGAGGAGAGGCTCGACCGGAGCGAGCATTAGGAAATTTTCAGCAGAAAATTATCCGTGTTTCTCGGAGCTTATGCAAAAAAGACGCCCCGCCAGCCTTCGCTAAGAAGCTATGGCTTGGCAAAGCAGGAAAATATGAAAGATAAATATTATATTACTACAACGTTACCTTATGTAAACGGCGAACCGCACATCGGTTTTGCCGCCGAGATTGTGCGGGCGGATATTGTGGCGCGGTTTAAGAAAGCACAAGGCCAAGAAGTTTTTTTTAATACCGGCACGGATGAACATGGGCAAAAAATTTATCAAAAGGCGATAGAGGAGGGGGAGACTCCGCAGGAGTATGTTGACGCTTGCGCCAAAAAATTTGAGGAACTCAAAAGTGTTCTTAATTTGAGCACGGATAGTTTCCTCCGAACGACTAGTGAAAGCCATGTTAAAGCGGCGCAGGAATTTTGGAATAGATGTAACAAAAACGGCGATATCTACAAAAAATTATACGCCGTAAAATATTGTGTCGGCTGTGAGTTGGAGAAAACCGATTCGGAGCTTGAGGATGGCCGTTGTCCTATCCACCCCAATAAAGACATTGAACTAATTGAAGAGGAAAATTATTTTTTTCGATTTTCTAAATATCAATCGGCTTTGCTAGAGCTTTATGAAAAAAATCCAGATTTTGTTTTGCCGGAGACAAGGCTCCACGAAATAAAGTCGTTTGTTTCGCAAGGCTTAACCGACTTCAGTATCTCGCGACTCAAATCCAAAATGCCGTGGGGTGTGCCGGTGCCAAATGATGACAGCCAAGTGATGTATGTGTGGTTTGACGCGCTTGTGAGCTACATTTCGGCGATAGGGTTCCCCAGTGATATGGAGATGTTTAACAAATGGTGGCCGGTAACGCAAGTGGCGGGAAAAGACAATTTACGACAACAATCCGCTATGTGGCAGGCGATGCTTTTGTCCTCCGGTATTCTACTCTCAAAACAAATTATTATTTTTGGCTTTATTGTGAGCGACGGCCAAAAAATGTCCAAATCTTTGGGCAATGTTATTTCGCCTGAGGAAATTGTCAGGGACTACGGCACGGACGCCCTGCGTTATTATATTGCCCGTGAGCTTCACCCTTTTGAAGACAGCGATATGACGATGGAAAAATTTAAAATGGCCTATAACGCCAACTTGGCGAATGGTTTGGGGAACTTGGTAAGTCGTGTAATGAAAATGGCTTCGGATAATGTGGATAAACCAGACTCTCTTAAAGAATGTGATTTTCCCGCGGAGTACACAAATTACTTGGAAAAATTTGAAATAAACAAAGCCAGCGACTTTATTTGGGCGAAGATCGCCGAGATGGACGGTTTTATCCAAAGAGAAAAACCTTTCGTGGTTGTAAAATCGGACTCGGAAAGAGGGAAGGAGATGATTAAAAAAATGGTGGGCGAACTTTCGTTTATCGCCTTTTTACTTACTCCGATTTTGCCGGAGACAGCGGAGAAAATTAAAAATCTCATAAAAGAAAACAAGGTCCCAAACGAGTCTTTGTTTCCACGCAGAGACTGACGAAAATCCGTTCTTTATTGTTTGGAATAAATGTGCTATAATTAGAAGTATTATGGAGTTTCGTCAAGCATTATTTTGGGACACTGACCCAAAAAAAATAGATGTGGAGAAAAACGCTCAATATATCATTGAACGCATCGCTGACCTTGGCAACGACAAAGAAGCCCGTTGGGTTTTGGATCATTACGACAGGTCATTTTTAAGAGACGTTATCTCAAAATCAAGGTCCTTGAGGCCCAGCACTAAAAATTTATGGACGCTGATGCTAAAAAACTAAATTGGCATTACGAAACCTTGCCGAGCGAGACAAAAAAAGCTCTTGATTATTTGTCTTCGGAAAATTGGCTAAAAGACTCTTCTTGGTATTTGGCTGGAGGTACAGCACTCGCTTTACAGACCGGTAACCGCAAATCTTATGACCTTGATTTTTTTACTCAAGAAAAAGATTTTGACGGGCAAGAGCTTTTGGCTAATTTCATAAACAACCCTGATTGGATGACAGAAGTGATGGAAAAAAACACAATTTATGGAGAATTATTCGGCGCAAAAATAAGTTTTATCACTTATCCGTTTTTTGTTCCGAAACAAGAATTTCTCTGGCACGGATCAATTCGGATAATTGATAAAATTGATGTCGCCGTAATGAAAATCACAGCCGTATCCCAAAGAGGCAGGAAACGCGATTTCTTTGACCTGTATTGGTGCGCGAACAATCTTGAACCTTTAGAGGAGACTATTAAAAGGCTTAAAGTTCAGTATCCGTCTATTGCTCACGACTACCATCATATCTTGAAAGCCTTGGTCTACTTTGAGGACGCTGAAAGCGATCCCGAGCCAGAGATACTTTTCTCTGCCGTCTGGAATACGGTAAAAGAATTTTTTACCAAAGAAATTCCTGTTATTGCAGATAGGTTGATTAGGTAGGGGTTATTGCTAAAAAACTTTGACAAACCAGCCTGCCTGTGCTAATCTCCACCACAGATTTCTGGGAGCTCTTCTCCCTACTTGGCTCGGCAGGTTTACCGAGCGAAAGCATATTGTTAAAGAAAGGAAACTGCAATGGGACAAATCACTCTTGACCAATCCCATCAGGTTATGGCCACCCTGGCCGTGAACACTGACTGGGAAGATGTTGACTTTAAGACGTCGGGTTTACAGGATTTCATCGTCCGTAACCCGAAGGAAGCCGGACGACAGTTCACCTCCTTCCTCAAGAATGGAGGGAAGGTTATTGGTGAGCAAGTGACCAATGAACCATCCCTCCTCGAGCTCGTCTCGACGGTTGTAGTGCCTGCGACCACTAGCAAGTTCGTCGCCAAAGAGAAGTTTATTCGTGACACTGGCCGCAAAGCCAAGGTCAAGATTAGCCACCTTGGCGGCAACTTCACCGAGTGGTACCTCGCAGGTGACGGCAAAACCGAAGACCCGATCAGCGAGCAAACTCTCCGCTACCACAAGTTGCGGCAGTCCTCGATGGACGGCCCTATCATCGCCGAACTCGGCGGTGAGGCGAGAGCAGAAACCACTCTGACGGAAGTTTTCTCCCTTATGGAGAAACAATCGAATGGCGAAAACGGCGCTCTTCTCACCGACGGCTACGCCAACATCTTCTATGTCAGGGATAGCGCTGGTTTGCTCCGGACGGTCGGCGTGTACTGGAGCTGGAGCGCTGACGGCTGGCTCGTCTATGCGCTCTCCGTCGGGAATCCGAGCAGGTGGAATGCTGGCAATCAGGTGTTCTCTCTCAATTCTGTGCTTGAATCCTCGGAAACTTTGGCTCCAGCGCAAGCCTGATACTTTGTCTCTTGGACGCTCAGACCCTCGGTTTGCTTCGGCAGACCGAGGGTTTTTTTATATTCAAACTGATATACTGAAAGCCCCCAGACTCCACAGGTCAGACCTGTGGAGTCTGGGGCACTTTTTTATTCCTCGATTTTGTTTATGTTATACTGACTGATAAATTATGAAAGCGATAGACATCCACTCCCACTTGAATTTTTTCGCTTTTAAGGATGACAAAGAAGCGGTTATTGATCGCGCGTTTAAAACTGGTGTAGGGATTATTACCGTTGGCGCCGAAGCCCGCACATCCAAACGAGCAGTTGAGACGGCGCATTTGCGCGAGAGCGGTCTTTGGGGGATAGTCGGTTTGCATCCGATCCACACTTTTGAATCATTCCATGATGAGGACGAAGTGGGAGAGAACGGACAAACTTTTAATTCCCGCGCCGAAGATTTTGATTATGAATATTACAAAAACTTGGCGATGGACGAGAAAGTGGTAGCGATAGGGGAATGCGGACTGGATTTTTATCGAGGTGAAAAAAGTAACGAAGCAAAGCAGGTGGATACTTTTAAAGCGCAAATAGAGTTGGCGCTGGAGCTTAACAAACCTCTTATGCTCCATGTGCGTGAGGCGTATTCGGAAACCATTTCAATGATTAAAGAATACAAAAATAAATTTGGCGACAAACTGCGGGGTAATGTTCATTTTTTTGCCGGCGATTGGGAAACGGCCCAGCAGTTTTTAGCCCTCGGATTCACTATGTCTTTTACCGGCGTTATCACCTTTGCCCGAAATTACGACGAGGTGATCAAAAAAATCCCGCTAGATATGATTATGGCCGAAACCGACGCGCCTTATGTTACGCCCGTGCCTTATCGGGGCAAACGCAACGAACCGGCTTATGTCTTGGAAGTCATCAAAAAAATCGCTGAAATCAGAGGTGAAGACTATTCTTTGACGGAGAAAAAAATTTTTGAAAACGCCAAAAGAGTTTTTAATCTAAGGTAAAAAGCTGTTTTCCCGAAAAAACCCTTTCTTGCAAAGCTTTTCTGTCTTTGTTAGTATTGGTGGCGATTATGGCAGATGAAATAAAAGACCTTATAGAAACTGAAGAAAACATTGACGAGGTGGTTTCTCTGGAAGCAGAACCAAAACCTTATGAGATGGGCTATCTTTTGTCGCCCTTGCTTCCCGAAGAAGAAGCGGGAAAGGTTGTTGTCTTTTTGCGCTCAACTATTGAGTCAAAAGGCGGAATGATCGTAAGCGAAGGTATGCCGGAAATGCGCCGATTATCCTATCCGATAAGCAAACAGAGCTCAGCTTATTTTGGTTGGATGAAATTTATTTTGAAATCAAATGCCGTGGAAGAAGTGCATAAAGCTTTTAAAGGAGAGGGGAATATTTTGCGCTTTTTATTAATCAATAATAACCAAAAAGAAAGTAAACCATTGTCTAGTTATAGTTCCGGAATGAATAAAACAAATCTTAAGCCGAGAACTCCTGAAATAGTAGAAAAAAAATCTCAGCCGATTAACGACGAAGAAATAGACAAAAAACTTGAAGAATTAATAAGCGAAGAAATGGCCGGTGTCTAAAAGATAAAAAAAGATGAATTTAAATAAAGCTTTTATTATCGGGAATTTGACCAGAGATCCGGAATTAAAAAGTCTGCCTTCCGGAACACAGGTGGCTTCCTTTGGAGTAGCGACCAACAGAGTTTGGAAGAATCAAAGCGGAGCTCGGCAAGAGGATACCCAATTTCACAATATTGTCGTCTTTGGACGCCAAGCAGAAACGGCCTCTCAATATTTGAGAAAAGGAGCGAGTGTTTTTATAGAAGGAAGAATCCAGAATAGGACTTGGGACGCGACTGACGGAACAAAGAAAAACAGAACGGAGATTGTGGCCGAAAATATCCAATTTGGCCCAAGGCAAAGCGGAGCAGGCGGAGGATATTCTCCAAACAGCAACGAAGGAAATTTCAAGAAAGAAGACGGCAATAAAAGCCAACCCAAGGAAGAATTGGCTACAATAGAGTATCCTGACGACGAAATCAATCCCGACGATATTCCATTCTAAGATTACCCGAGACCGACACTAATACGCGAATAATACAGGCGAATAACACGAATAGAAAAAGTTAAGGTCGGGTATTATATTAGTGTCATTCGTGTCCATTCGTGTATTGGTGTCGTGCGTCATTCGTGTATTAGCGTCGAGTTAAAATATTAAAATAAAAAACAATTCTCAAAAAATTCCATGAATAAAATAAAACAATGCTATTTTTGCGTAAACAATAAAGAGCTGGATTACAAAGATACGGAAACCTTAAAAAAATTTTTGACGCCACAAGCAAGGATTGTATCCAAAAAACAATCTGAAATCTGCGCCAAGCATCAGCGCCGGCTGTCTGAAGCGGTTAAGAGATCGCGTTTTCTGGCTTTGCTTCCTTTTGTCGCTCATTAATTTTTTAGTAAATATTGAAATTTGAGAATAAAAAAATCGGTGAGGCGGATAAACGTTACCTTTCCGATTTTTTTGTTCTCAAATTTCTTGGAAACCCCCATCTAACGAAGTCCGACTTCGTTAGATGGGGGTATAGGAGATTTTCATTTCCGTATTCCTGCATGCGTAATATTTAGAAGTTAAACCATAATATATTTATACTTTTATTTCTTTAATATATAATTAGCAAAAATCTATGGCGGAAGAAAATTTTCCCAAAACCAAGAATTCAAGATGGGCGATTGTGATTGCCGGGTTTTTTTTGGTAGCCTTGGGCTATTTGAGTTCCATGGCGGCGCAAAGATCCAGCACGGTTGACGATAACTTTTCCATTACCGGAATAGATGGAAAAAAAAGCTCTCTACGTTACGGGCCATGGCCGTCTCTTACCAACGCAGATTTTTTTGAAAGAGTAAAAAAAGAATTTCTCAATGGCAAGAAAGACTTTATTGAGGCGGATCTTTCCTCTATGGTTGTAAAAGTCTACAAAAACGGCGAGGTCAATCTTGAAGTTCCGATTCTTACAAAAGGAAGAAAAGGATCCTGGTGGGAAACTCCCGCTGGTCTTTATTCCATAAAAACCAAAGAAAAAAGCCATTATTCATCCATTGGCAAGGTAACTATGCCTTGGAGCATGCAATTTCAAGGAAATTTTTTTATCCACGGCTGGCCTTATTATAGCGACGGCCAACCCGTCACATCTTCTTATTCTGGTGGTTGCGTGAGGCTTTCTACTGAAGACGCTGAAAAGGTTTATGCGCTGTCTAACGCTGGAATGCCGATCTTGGTTTTTGAAGACGATTTTCTTTCGGATAATTTTCAATACAGGCCAAAAGCGCCTGAAATATCCGCTCAAGCTTATTTGGCCGCTGATCTAAAGAACAATTTTGTTTTTATAGAAAAAAATTCCACTGAAGTTCTTCCTGTGTATTCCATCACAAAATTGATGACGGGAGTGGTCTCGGCAGAGAGAATAAATTTGGATAAAAAAATATCTATTACGGACGAAGCTTTGGTTCAAACAATCAAGCCTCGTTTGTCTTCGGGAAAACCTGTTACTGCTTATGACTTGTTGTTCCCGCTCCTAGAAGAATCTTCAAATGAAGCAGGGGAAGCGTTGGCGATTCAATTCGGGAGATCTGGCTTTATTCGTTCAATGAACGAGAACGCCAAGTCTTTGGGCATGGAACATACCACTTTTGTTGATCCGACCGGAATTTCTGACGGCAATGCTTCCAGCGCGGAGGATTTATTCAGTTTGGCAAAATATCTTCTAAACAACAGGAGTTTTATTTTTGACGTGACAGCAGGCAGAGAAACCAATGGCGCTTACTCGCAATCTTCATTTTCTGGATTACAAAATTTGAATGGTTTTTCTAACCATCCAAATTTCGTGGGCGGTAAAACCGGAACAGCGGAAGAGGATGAAAATACCATGATTTCTGTTTTTAACGTTTCTCTCCAAGGAGGAAAGAAAAGACCTGTGGTGATAGTGGTTTTGGGCGCGAGGGATGTTGTGGAAGAAACAAGAAAGATTCTTCAATATGTTCAAGAAGAATACGAGTAAATATAGAAAAAAATATAAAGCGTTGTAAGAGGAAAGTCTTGATGAGTTTGAAGGAGGACGTTTTTGCTCTTTTAAACTCTGCTCACATATTCTCCGGTTTGAGTATTAACCACAACAACATCTCCTTCCTCAATGAAAAGAGGAGCGTTGATAATGGCGCCTGTTTCAAGCGTTACGGGTTTGCTTCCGCCTTGAGCGGTATTGCCTTTTATGGATGGAGGAGCTTCCGTTACTTTAAGCTCCATTTTAATGGGCAAATTTACGGAGATAATTTTTTCGTCAAAAGTTACGATCTCTACAGCCATATTGGTTTTTAAAAATTTTGCCGTATCCGAATCGATTTCCTTTTCGTTTAGTTTGAATCTTTTTGAAGGGTCGTTCATTTCACAAAACCAAAACTCTCTTTTGTTTGTGTAAAGATATTTAATATCCCTTTTTTCTATTTCGGCTTCTTCCACTTTTTCTGTTTGCCGGAAAGCTTTTTCTATGATCCGGCCGGTGATAAGATTGCGGATTTTTGTTTGGGCCACCGGCTTCATTTGTTGGACGCGGGAAAAGGAATATTCTAAAACAAGATAAGGATCGCCATCTAAAATTATGTATTTGCCGGGTTTAATTTCGTTATAGTTTAACATTGCGGGTTTTAAATAGGGTTTTTGGTAAATTTACAAAAGATCGACATGTGCTATAGTACAGAAAAATAAGAGAAACCTCAAGACGACACTGCCTGTTGTATTAAGCGGAAGGAAAGTAGAAGAGATTCTCTTTAAAAGATGCTTAAAATTATGATTTCTTTTCTCTCAAGTTCAAAGGATGAATTTTTAAAAAACCTCCCCGATGAAGAGGTCTTAAAGAGATCGGAGAAACACCCGAATCTTTTCGGTGTAATTGTGGACAGGTACCAAGATTCTTTCAGGCGCACGGCTTTTAGAGTTTTAAGAGACGGGGAGGAAGTGGAAGACGCGGTTCAAGAGGCTTTCATAAAAATTTATAAAAATGCTTCGAAATACGAGCCGATGCCCGGAGCGAGTTTTAAGAGTTGGGCTTTCAGGATTTTGATGAACGTGAGCATTAATCGTTACAACAAAAGGAAAAAAGACCGTTCCAGATTTGTTTCCGTGGATGCAGAAATATTTGAAAATTCTTTGGCGAGAGAGGATGCCAACTTGGGGAATAGACTGGGCGCTCGTTATTTAACCGAGGAGTTAATGGCTAAAATCCCAGAAAATTTCAGAAGTGTCTTAGGCAAATATTATGTAGAGGAAAAAAGCCAGCAGGAGATTGCAGAGGAAGAAGGAAATACCGTCGCTTCCATCAAAATGCGTCTCTTTCGGGCTAGAAAAATATTTCAAAAGGTCGCAAAAGAAAAAGAAGAAAAAACAAAATCATGGATAAATTTAACCAAAGAAACAACAGCAAATTAAAAAGCGCGGTTATGCGCCGAGTTTATTTTTTCTGGTTTGTAAAGCAATTCAGAAGCCCTCTAGTTTTAAACGCAATTCTTTTTTGGGCTTTTGCTTCAACACTGGGGGCGCTTATTAATTTTACGGAGATATTGACTAACTTTATGTTATCAGCCAAGGGTTTGGAAAATATGTTGAATTTTGTGGCAAGCGCCCTTGCTCACGCCGGTACTGATACGCTTATCAGCTTTACTTTCACTCTTGCAACGGGTATTCTCATGGTGTTTTACTTTACCAAAAGAGCATTTAAAAAAGAGTTGGGCATTGAAGAGGCGTCCTTCAGGTAAGGAATTTTTGGGAGAATATTTTACCGAAACAAAAAACGCGTTGAGCGGGCCTTACTTATAGGCGCTCAATGCGTTTTTGTTTGTTAGGCTTAATATTCCCAAAACACTTATCCCGCTTTTTCCATTATGAGTTTCACTATTTCTTTAGTGATTTTGCTGTTTTCTTTGAGGAAAGTTCTCGCGTTGTCATAACCTCGCCCGAGGCTGGTTTTCTCATAAGAATAGCTGGCGCCGGATTTTTTGATAACGCCGTATTTTTCTCCCATATTAATGACATCCCCTTCGTAAGAAATACCCTCGTTGTAGTAAATATCAAATTCAGCGGTGCGGAAAGGAGCGGCCACTTTGTTTTTGACCACTTTGACTTTGGTTCGGCTTCCCACCACGTCTTCCCCTTTTTTGATCTGGGCCGCTCGGCGGACTTCAATGCGAACGGAAGCATAAAATTTTAAGGCTTTTCCTCCGGGAGTTGTTTCGGGATTGCCAAACATGATGCCGATCTGCATTCTGATTTGATTTATGAAAATAACCACTGTTTTGCTTCGGGCAACAATGGAAGTGAGCTTTCTTAAGGCTTGAGACATAAGTCTTGCCTGCAACCCAACATGGGATTGACCCATCTCTCCCTCTATTTCCGCTTTGGGAGTCAAAGCGGCTACGGAGTCCACCACTATCACGCCGACTGTTCCGGAGCGTACCAAGCTCTCGGTTATTTCCAAAGCTTGCTCGCCGGTGTCGGGTTGGGAAACAAGCAGATCGTCAATTTTTACGCCGATACGCTTTGCGTATTCGGGATCAAGGGCGTGTTCGGCATCAACAAAAGCGCAAATGTCTCCTTTTTTTTGGGCTTCGGCTATGATATGGAGAGCCAGAGTAGTTTTGCCTGATGACTCCGGGCCGAAGATTTCCAGAACGCGTCCTCGGGGAACACCGCCAACTCCTAAGGCGATATCTACGGCCAGAGAACCGGAGGGAATAACATTGACATCCACTTTCGGCGCTTCGCCTAAACGGATAATGGCGCCATCGCCGAACTTTGCTTTTATGTCGTCTAGGGCGCTCTCTAATCCGGCGTTTGTTGTTTTTAGTTTCTTCGGCTCTTTTTTGGCAAAATTCATTTTGTTTTTATTTACTTAAAGTGACGCCTCGTCTTAGGGAAACCTCTCTCCCGAATCGATCAGAAGCTTTGACCTCTATTATAGTATATCCTAAAGGAAGGAGTAAATGCTCTTTAAACTCTCCCTCGTTATTGGTAAAAATCTGTCTTCCGTTCAGACTGATATTTGAAATATTTTTTGCCGAACCTCTTATTTCCAAATCAGTATCGTGAATCTCCGCTCCGTCTTGAGGGCTTGCGATAGATAAATTTGGTCCACGAATAAATTCTTTAGCTCGCAGGAGGCCGTAAAGGCCAAAAAAAATAACAAGAGCGATAACAATCGTGGTCGTGTAAGCAAAAGGAAGCCTGCTTTTTTTAATCGTCATTTTTTATTGGATATGCTCGGTTTAAAACATCACCTCGTTTTGTTTTTCTTGGGGTTCTGTTCCTTCAAGCGGATCGTTGCTTTTTATTAGAACTTCCCGTTGTCTTGCTCCTTGGCCTTGGCTTACCACTCCGCGTTCTTCCAGAATATCCATTAGTCTCGCGGCTCGAGCGTAACCAATGCTGAATTTGCGCTGAAGAAAGGAAGTGGAGGCTTTCCCGCTTCTTATCACTTCTTCACGGATGGCCTCATATAAATCGTCGTCGTTAGAATTGTTTTGCGCTTCCATAGCTTCCAAATCAAGAACCGGTTGCCAACCGTTGCCGTTTGAGGAAGACCTATTTGCTCCATCTTCAATGCCAATAATGGCGTCAGGCGAGCTAACATCTTCAAAATCGGCATCCTTATATTCTTTTTCCAAGAAATCCACCACTTTTTTCACTTCTTTTTCAGAAATATAAGGCGCTTGCAGACGTTTTGGTTTAGCCGTGTCGCTCCCTTGATAGAGCATGTCTCCTTTACCCAAAAGTTTTTCGGCTCCAGCCATGTCTAAAATGGTTCTTGAATCAATCTGGGAAGCAACTTGCAGGGCGATGCGCGTGGTTATGTTGGCTTTGATGAGGCCGGTGATAATTTCCACCGAAGGTCTTTGCGTGGAAAGGACTAGATGGATGCCGACAGCTCGCGACATTTGGGCCAGTCGAACTATGGAAGCTTCCATCTCTCTTGGATAAGTTGTCATCAGATCGGCTAATTCGTCTATCAAAATAACAAGATAGGGCATTTCTCCAAACCCGCCTTGCGATTCATGATAGGATTTCACATCTCTCGCGCCCGCTTTAAGAAGAACATCATATCTGCGATCCATTTCACTGCCGGCCCATTTTAAAGTGAGGATGGCTTGCTTGGCGCTCGTGATGACAGGGGAGAGCATATGGGGAATTTTATTATAAATGGAAAGCTCCACTCGTTTTGGGTCGATCATGATTAGGCGAAGAGATTCCGGCGAATTGCGGTAAAGAAGACTTGTGATAATTGAGTGGATTGTGACGGATTTTCCCGCGCCGGTTGCCCCAGCGATAAGACTGTGAGGCATTTTAGCAATGTCAGAAAAAATTATAGAACCAGTCACATCTTTACCAAGAGCAATGAGTAACGGTTCGGGGGATTTCTGAAAGTTTTCGCTGGCAAGAAGAGTTCCCAAACCGATGATTGTTTTGGAACTATTGGGAACTTCGATGCCAACAAGAGGTCGGCCCGGGATAGGCGCTTCTATGCGAAGAGGGTGGGCGGCTAAAGCCAAAGACAAATCATTTTGAAGACCCAAAATTCTGGAAACTTTCACGCCCTCGGCCGGCTTCAAAGTGTATTGAGTAACCGAAGGCCCGATACTGATCTCGGCCATTTCAACTTCAATGCCGAAGTTTTGAAGGGTGCGTTTGATAATGTTGGAATTGGCTTTGATATCGCCACTGGAAGGTTTGCCTTTATCTGTTTCAAGCAAGTCCAGAGGAGGCGGAGTGAAAATTCTTTTAACGACATTTTTTGTTGGCCGGAGAGTAAAGTCTTTGGAGCCGGTGTCACCCTTTGATTCTGTTTTGGCGATTAGAGGAGAGGGGGAAGAAGCCTCGTGTATTTTTGCCTCATCTTCTTTTTTGTCAGAGGTGTCTTTAATCAGAATATCATCTTCCTCATTATTTTTTTGAAAAGGATTAAGGGTAATCGCTCCGTTTAGTATGACCAGCAGGGAAACAACAAAAAGAGCGCCGAAGACAATGATTGAAACCCAAAAATCCAGATACTGAAGAAAAGGCCAAGCGATAAGATAACCGATTTTGCCACCTGTCTCATTGCTTATGACAATGCTTGAGAGAGCAAGAGCGCTCAAAAGAAATATGCCTCCGCCGATGAGGGAGCTTTTTACAATGTTAGGCCGAAGAGAGATAACTAAAGAAACAGAAGCCACAAACAAGAGGGTGGGCACCAAAAAATATCCAGCTCCAAAGAGAAAAACAAATCCTTCATATAACGCATTGCCCAAAACTCCGGCTTTTCCTAAATAAGCCAATATAAAAAATATTCCTAAAACCAAAAAACTTATCGAGAGAATCGAGTGGCGGGTCTTGTCTTGAAGAGTGCTCCACCAAGACTCGGAAAAGTTTTCTTTTCCGTTCTTTTCTTTCGAGATTTTCTTTTTATTAGCCATACCAATATATTATAGCGGAAAACTATGGACTAAAGAAAAATATGGCTGTGTAATGAAGTCTTTTTTTGCGTCCATTATCCATGTCTGATAGCATAAACATCAATGAACCAACTTATCGGACAGTTGCAAAATGATGTACAAAAACTTACAGCCGCTCTTTACAGGGTAACTGAACTTATGTCCGATAGAGAACCAATCAAATGGACATTAAGGGACAAGGCTATAGATGTCCTTAATGGAATAATGTCCATTAGACAAGGGTCTAATAACTACAATGAAATTATGTCTTTTCTTGATAACATACGTTCAATTTTTTCTTTATTCTCTGTCGGTATATATGTGTCCAAAAGAAACTTTGAGATATTGGACAGAGAATATGAAAAGTTAAAGGACATATTGGAAAAACAAAAAGATAATTTAATAACGGACAATAATATCTTGTTGCCGGAAATTGATCCTAAAACCCAAATCTATTCTTTGGAAAATATTGAGAGGGAAAAGGATTTCTTAAATAAGAGTTTATTGATTGGACAAAATAATAAAAAGGATTTTTTTGCGGAACAGGCGGAACAGAAAGAAAATAAAAATGAGACTCTAAATAGTGATGATGATAGAAAAACAAGGCAAATTAGCGGTAATTCAAAAGTTTTAAATAGTGAGAGAAGGGAAAAATTACTTCTCGCTTTGAAAAACGAGGGGGCTAAAACAGCCGGAGAATTGTCTGTTTTAGTGCCGGATGTGAGTAGTAAAACTATTCAAAGAGATTTGATTGAACTAATACAGAATGGTCTTATTCAGGCGAAAGGGGAAAAAAGATGGCGTAAATATTATCTAGCTGGTCTTGACGAGTTGGGGATAGTAGCCTCAAATAAGGATTAATTTCGGGGCTGGCGTTGACTTTTGTTGGCCCAATATAGTAGTATTGCAGGGTAGAAAACGTGTTGACCACAGTATCAAAAATTCGCTAGAAGGTTTTTATGGAGCAGTTATCCACAATACTGCTTTGTTGGCCATTTAGCTGGATTTATAATGTGGAAGATACTTTTTACTTTCCAGAACTTTGACATCTAAATAGGGAGTTAAATTCTGTTTGACTCAAAAAATTAGACTTGGAATGAAAAACATTCTGTTTATTTTTTCTGTAAAGAAGAGGATAAGAAAATCAAAATGAAATCGGCTGTTCTTAAGTTGGGGAATTTCTAAATATTTTTAGAAAACTCTAATAAGGAGAACAAGTTAATTAGTCAGGACGTTGCGCGGTATTTTAAGTTGGCATAAGTCGAAACCAACCAAAAACGATATCGCGCGAATATATTAGTAGTTAGGTTATTTATTAAAAAATTAATTTATGAGTGAATTTTTAAAAAATAGAGTCGGTAAAATGACTTCTGTTTTTGTGGGTCTTGCGATGGCATTGGTTATCGCTGGATTCGTTGCACTCGTTCCATCTGGCGCCAGATCCGCTCACGCAGCAGGTTTGACCCAGACACAGGTTGACGCAATTCTTGCTCTTTTGAACTCCTTTGGAGCTGATGCGAGCGTGGTTGCAAATGTAAAAGCTTCTCTTACGGGAGGTGCTCCTACATCGTCAACTGGCGGATCGATGACAACAGGCGCAACATGTACTTTCACTAGGGATCTTCAAGTAGGATCTACGGGTGAAGATGTAAAGTGCTTGCAACAAACATTAAATGCAAACGGTTTTCAAGTTGCCGCCTCTGGCGCGGGTTCTCCGGGAAATGAAACAATGTTCTTCGGACCTGCAACAAAGGCTGCTGTTATAAAATGGCAGGCAGCTTCCGGAGTTTCTCCAGCTTCCGGTTACTTCGGTCCTATCTCTAGAGCAAAATATGCTTCTATGGGAACAGGCACGGGTACCGGCACTGGAACCGGAACAGGCACAGGCACAACGCCAGTTCCAACAGCTGGAACCGGCTTAACGGTAGCCGCCGCTTCAACACAGCCGGCAGCCGCTCTTGCTCCTCTTGGAGCAGCAAGGATTCCTTTCACTAGATTCGTTCTTACCGCTGGAAATGACGGAGATGTTACCGTAAACAGCGTGACGGTAGAAAGAACGGGTCCTTCTGTAGACGCATCCTTGGACGGTGTAGTTCTCTTGGATGAAGACGGAGCTCAAATTGGTATTTCAAAAACCCTTAACGCGAGCCACCAAGCAACGGTTGGCGACCCGATAGTGGTTAAGAAAGGCACGAGCCGAACACTTACTATTGGCGCTAACAGACCGTCAGGCACCACAGCTGCTCATGCAGGCATGGTTGTCGGTTTGGCTGTTGTGAGTGTCAACACCAGCGCCGCAGTTTCCGGATCTCTTCCTATAACAGTAGGAGCTGCGCACACGATCAACGAAGGTCTTACAATCGGAACAGTAACGATGCAGAGAGGCTCTCTTGATCCAGGCTCTTCGGTAACAAAATCCGTAGGCGATGCTTCTGGTTATACCTTCTCTTCCGTGAAGGTTACGGCCGGTTCCGCTGAAAAGGTTTACTTGAAAGGTATCAGATGGAACCAGACAGGTTCCGTAAGCTCCGGAGACCTTGGAATGATGAAAACTTATGTTGAGGGGGTTGCTTACGACACGGTTGTTTCTTCCGACGGAAAGTACTATGTTACCAAATTTACTGATAACGGAGGCAAAGGCATCCTTATAGACAAAGGATTTTCCAAAGAGGTTTCCATTAAAGGAGATGTGATTGGAGGGTCTGGAAGAACAGTGGATTTTGACATCGCGAAGAGAACAGATATCGATGTTGTCGGGGAGCTTTACGGGTGGGGCATTGTCCCTCCTCAGACCGGATCTTCTGTTCCTACGGCTGATACCGCGGCTTTCAGTTCATCTGAAGACCCATGGTATGATGCCGCGCAGGTTACAGTAAGCGCGGGAACCATTCAGATTTCCACTTCAAGCGCTGATCCTGCTCAAAACATCGCTCTAAACTTGGCGAACCAGCCTTTGGGTTCCTTTACTGTTGATGTAAAAGGCGAGGCTATCTCTGTGGGTAGAATCGGTTTCAATATCACTCTTGGCTCCGAGGGAGCTAATGATGATGTTGACGACATTACCAATGTTACCATCGTAGATGAAAACGGTTCTGTGGTTGCAGGCCCAGTAGACGGTACTGCCGCAGATAGCGCTAATACTTCTGGATCAGGCGACGGTTCCGTTGTCTTTACAGACAGCGTTACCTTCCAGCCGGGTCTTCGCGTCTATAAATTGCGAGGTAAAATCGGGACAGACATTGACAACAATGTAACTATCGCCGCTTCCACAACGCCTAACAACGACTGGGCTACAGTCCGTGGTTTGGTTACTGGAAACACGATTACCCCGACACCAAGCTCTGCGATTACCTTGAACACGATGACTGTAAAGTCTGGAGCTATGTCTATCAGCGTATCTCCTGTTCCTATCGCGCAGAATGTTATAGCAAATTCAAAACAATTTGTTTTTGCCAACTATATTCTTGACGCAACAGCATCAGGAGAAGATCTTCGCGTTACCTCAATACCGCTTGAATACAACGTAGGTGGCGGTGGATCGGCTACCGACCTTACGAACTGTCAGCTTTACGACGGAACTACGGCAGTAACAACAGGTTCTAACGTTAAGAATCCTTCAGCCGCTTCTTCTTCAACATCCTTCACTTTTGATGGCACAGGTTTGGTTGTCTCAAAAGGATCGCCAAAGACTGTTACATTGAAATGTGATGTTGCCGGAGGCGCAACGGGAACTTACGAATGGGGTATTGATGGAGCAGTAGACGATACCGCTACGACTTACACCGGTGTCACCGGTCTTACAAGTGGTCAGACTATTGTAGAAACAGTAACCGATTCTGAAGGTCAGCTAATGACAGCTTCTGCTGGCGGAACTCTTGCTTCTTCCCTTGATTCTTCGAGCCCTTCATATAAGATCGTCTCCGCCGGAGCGACTGGTGTTGAGCTTTCAAGAATTAAGTTTACGGCTACAAACGAAGACATTAGCTTGAGACAGGTTGCTCTCCAGCTTAGCTCGGTGGCTTCCAACACGCCTACTGATCTTGTAGGACGCACAGTTACCCTTTGGACAACGGATGGAGTAAAAGTCGGTAGCGCCGTATTTCCTTCAGCAGACACCGCTACGGGCACGATTTCCGGAACCTTTATAATTCCTCGAGACGGTAGCAAGATATTGGTTGTAAAGGGTGATATTGCGGCAGTGTCTGCCTCAGGTCCTCTTACCGCTTCAGGCGATTTGTTAGCTGTCGATTACGATGGCAACAACAACGGTTTGAACGGTAACTACGGAACGGGCGTGTCTTCAGGTTCTACCCGAACACCGACATCAGGCGACACAGCTTCATCCGGAGTCAGGATCATGAAGGCGTATCCGACATTTGCTCACATTCCTTTGACGAGCGCGGAAAAAGTTCTAGCGGCTGGAACAACAGCAGGCAAAAACTTGTACAAGTTTTCTGTGACAGCCAACGGCGGAGATGTTTCCCTCTACAAGTTTACCTTCCAGATGGGTTCATCTACTCTAGCGGCCACGACATCCTTGTATACGGTGTTGATCTACGGAGATTCAAGTTTCTCAAACTTGGATACGACCTTCGCATCCAACGGACGATTTAACGCCGGACAATGTTTCAACGGCCTACAATCCACAGGTGCTGGTCCTAGAGCCGTAGAGATTTATGCAGACTCAACGTCATGTAATGGTGCCACGACCACCTATACCATAGGTGCGGGTCTTACTAGATACTTCGCTCTTCAGGGTACGGTGACTAATGTTGAAAGCGGTACGACCAACATAGACAGCATCTCTGTACAGCTTGAAGGTGACGCTGCGTTTCCAGTAAACGCTTCAACTCTCATGAACACGGCTTCTGGCACAGATGGAGATGCCAGTGATGACTTTATCTGGTCTCCAAACTCAACCAGCACGACTATCAACATTGCAAATCTTGACTTCACCAACGGTTATCAGTTGCCAGGTCTTCCAACCGACAACATGTCCCAGGAAGTCTTGCAGTCTAACTAGTTTCCGGTTTTGCGGAATTAATCCAGCTTTACTTGTGATAGAGTTGGGTTAATCAAGAAAACCCCCTGTCGAACGACAGGGGGTTTTCGTTTGTCTTTAAAACATAGAAAATAAACTTATTTCAAGATTTTTTGCAAAATTGAATATCAAGATAGAGTATTGTTCTTCTCTTTGGAATTATCTATAATGTTTTTATGGAGAAATCAGAAAAAATAAAACTGGCATTATCGATCCTTCTTTTGGTTTTGGTGGTTGGCGGTATTTCATATTTTTCATGGCAGGATATCAAGATTTTTAACAAGGAAAAAGCGGAGAATTTAAACTCCCAAAAAGATAAAGATATATCAGGCGACCCGAAAAATGATAATACAAACAAAGAGGGTGCCCCTTTCGTTACAATTATTTCCGACAAGCTCAAAGGGGTCGCCCCTGATCTTGCAAAGCTGATAGTTGTTACCGCTTCTTTATCGGAGGAGGAAAAGAAGTTTTATACGGATAAGATCAAAGAAATATCCGAGGTCCTGAAAAAAGACAATACCCTCATCAGCCATTGGATGGATTTGGGGACATACAAGAAAAATATCGGAGATTATAAAGGAGCCGAGGAGATTTGGAAATTCGTTTCTCTGAATAGACCCCAATACGAAGTGGTTTATATGAATCTCGGCGACCTGTATCGTTTCTACCTCAAAGATTATCCGCAAGCGGAGAAAAATTTGATGAAAGGGTTGGAGATAAAAGCCGACTATATACCAGCGTATTTGTCCCTGCATGATCTATATCGTTTCTCGTATCTTCAAAAGTCCGATCAAGCTGATGATATTTTGAAACGGGGTATTGAAAAAAATCCCAAATCTCTGGATTTACATGTCCGCTTGGCTCAATATTATGCCGAGACAAAAATGAATTCAGAGGCTCTTGTTTATTACGACAAAGCGATAGAAATCGCCAAAGCGGCAGGAAATACGGCTCTGGCGGGAACGTTAGAAAAGGAAAAAGGGTCGGTTAAGTAACCCGCACCAATATGTAAATGAACACCAATAACACTAATGTAGTATCAGATTTGGCCCCCTTCTTTGTTATTCGTGTTCATTCGCCTGTATTATTCGTGTATTAGCGTCGTTACCATGAAATACTTCGATAAAACTTTTTGGAAATTCACCATCGGGTTTCTGATTGTTATTTTTGTCTCGCTGGTTATTTTATACGGCACCACTTCGGAAACATTTCTGCGCTGGCTGGGGCAGTGGCGGATAAGCAGGGCAAACGAGGAAATTTCCAAAATATACTCCGCCGATATTTATGGCGGGGAAACGCCACAGGAGACTTTTGATATGTTTCTGGAGGCGCTCGAGGCCGGCGACACCGAAAAAGCGAGCCGGTTTTTTGTTTTGGACAAGCAGGACGAGTGGCTTGCGAAATTAAACAAAATGAAAAATGACGGAGCACTCGCGAAACAAGTGGAAAATTGGAAAGAGGCGAGGGAAACTTTTGAAGAAGTGCGCGACGAATATAACGATTGGGAAACTCACGCGACTGTTAGGTACACTTTTTTAGTTGAAAAAGAAGTTATTTTGACTGATAAATTTGGCTTTAAGGAAAAAATAAAACCTGGTGAATATAAAGGCCAGATTATTTTTGACTTAAATAAATACAGCAAAGTTTGGAAAATCACTCTCCTGTAAAACAGGTTATGAAAAAATATTTTTTCATGTATTCAGCCATCCTCTCCGTCTTGGGAGGTATTTTGTTTTTTACCATCCTTTTGGCTTATTCTCCCGCCTTTACCCATCCCGACTTGTCGGAAGAATCCGTTGAGTTTTACAACGGTTTTTCTCCCAAGAAAATTAGCGGAGAAAATGTCAAAACAATCAGAAAAGGGACGATAGAAGAAGATTTGGAGCCGAGATGGATAAACCACTTCTACGACCCTACAACGGGCGAGGGATGGACGGGAGAGCGCTGGGGACCTTATGACAAGGAGTCTATCCAGAAAACCGTTTTTAATCTTGTCTCCGTCTCCCAAAAGCCCATGCCTTCAAAGAAATGGGCGGAATCTTCTTTTGATCAGCTCAAATTTTCTCTCTACGGCGGAGACCATTCTTGGCAAAAGGCCGTGCATGATTTTGCGCAAGGTAGAGAGAAAGAAGGTTTGGAATCTTTGGGGCATATCCTTCATCTGATACAGGATGCTACTGTACCCGACCATACGAGGAACGACTCCCATCCTCATGTCGCGGGAGATCCGGGAAGTCCTTACGAAGAATGGGTGGAGAAGCACACCAATAGTCGTAATCTTCAGACGGCCGAAGAGCTTATAAAAAACAAAGTTTCCGCGCCTGTTTTTTCATCCGTCGGAGAAGCTTTTGAATATACGGCAAAATATAGCAATGAGAATTTTTTTAGTGAGGAGACGATAGGGGATGATAAGTATAAAAATCCTCTTGTAGTGGAGGTGGAGCAAATAGACAAGAATGTTTCTAATCTCATTGGTTTTATAGATGGAAAAAAAATTTCTTTAGCTATTAAAACAAGAAAAAAAGGTTCTGATAATTTCGATTACGAATACACCATCAACGATCCAAAAATTCTTTCCCAGTATTTTGATTTTCTTTCCAAGAGAGCCGTTTTGGCTGGCGCGGGAGTGATAGATTTATTTTTTCGCGAAGTGGAGAAAGTGAAAAAAGACAAAGAGGCTGTGGCGCCTCCGGTGGTTTTAAATCGTTTGGAAACTTTTACCCAATCCATCCTTTCTCCCGTCGGGGAAGCCTTCAGGATAAACCGCGCTTATGCCAAAGCCAAAGAAATGGCCCAATCGGCTTCCAACAAAATAGGAGAAACGGTTTCTAAGGTTTTGCGGGTTTCGGGAATAAAGCCTCAAACTGCCAGCGTGCTTTCTCCAATTTTGAGTCAAAACATTGTTGTGCCAAAAAATCCTGTTTTGTTACCAAAAGTTTCTCTTCCTCAAAAAACGATTGGAGATGATAATCCTCTTCCCGTTGAAGAAATATTAAATGTCCCGAAGCCTCCTGATATTTTGCCTCCAAGCAATAAAGACAAGCCTCCAAACCCTCCCTCTTATTTTCCCGGCTTTGGCGGGGGGGCGCCTGTTTCTCTTGACGATTCAGAAACAGAAATACAAGCGGAGGCGGAAGAGAGTCCGAAAACCTTGGTTATTAATGAAATCGCCTGGAACGGCACCTTGTCCGATCCGGACGGATATTGGCTGGAGCTTTACAATTATGGCGAGAATGAAATAAGCCTAGATGAGTGGTCACTTGTTTCTTCTTCAAGCACTTTAAACATTCCTCTTTCGGGAACTATCGGAGCGGGAAATTACTATGTTATTGAATGGAGTTCGGATGACACTATTTTAAACTTGCCTGCCGATTTCATTACCAATGAAGATTTTTCCCTGGCCGATATTTCCGAGGAAAGTCTTGTTTTGAAATATAGGGAGGAAGTAGTGGACAAAACACCGCCTCGAAATGAATCTTGGGCGAACCCGGGCTTTATCGGCGGAGTTGAGAGGATAGATTATGAATTTTCGGGCGAAGATGAAAATAACTGGGCGCAGGCCGACCCGTTTTTTTCCAGTCTTGAGGATTCCGGCAATTCGTCGGTAGAAGGCACGCCCGGAGGGAGAAATGGCAGGAATATGATGGTAAACGCCGGACGAGAAATATCTTCGGCTGTCGTATTAAAATCTTCGCGTTCGCCTTTTTACATAATTGCCCCACAGAACATTATCGCCTCGGGCTCTCTGCAAATAGAGCCGGGCGTTACTCTTTATTTCAGCGACCCGGATTCCTCCACTTGCGCTTGTCTTTTTGCTTATGGATTGGTTTCAATAGGGGAGATTGGAGGAGAAGTTGTAACGATAAAACCAGCCGAGGCTCCGTTTTTTTCCCAGATTCGCGCTGGAGGTTTTATTTTTTATTCCGGTTCAGAAGGTTCATCCATAAAAAACGCCGAGATAAAAAATTTGAAAGCTGGAATAGAAACAGAGGCTGTAAATCTTTCTCTTGAAGATGTAGAAGCCCAAAATTGGCGCGATGGCCTCTCTGTTTATTCCGGCGGGTCTTTGTCTGTTTCCGATTCTTCTTTTAAGGATTTTTTGAGAGACGGCATTGCCCTTTATGCTTCCAGTTCCCTAAACGCGATCAACTCAACTTTCAGTGGATTTCTTTTCGGAGATGCTATTGGAGCTTATAACAACTCTTTGGTTTCTTTGGAGGGCGTAACGGTGTCTTCAGGCGACTCCCTCGGTGTCTATAGCGGACGGGCTAACATCCTAAACTCCATTTTTTCCGGCGGTTTATCCAATGGTATTTCTTTTTATTCCTCACCGAGTGTTGTTCTAGACAATGTTTCCGTATTCGGTTTTGACGGCGCGGGAGCATCTTTTTACAGCAGTTCTGCCGATGTTTCCGATAGTCGCTTCTATGACAATGAAATAGGTTTGGATTATTACGGGAGCTCTCTGGCACTTGAAAACAATTCTTTCTATGGCAATTCCGATTACGGTCTCTATAACGGAACGAGTGAAAATTTAGACGCCCAAAACTCTTGGTGGGGAGATTTGAGCGGACCATACCACAGCGGTCTTAATCCCGATGGATTAGGCGATGAAGTTTATGACGATACGGATTTTTCTTACTGGGCGCTCGATGAAAATTTTTCCGTCTTTAGCAACACCGCCACGGTCACGCCAATAACAGATTCTGTCTCGCCCTCTGTAGATAATTTTGCCGTTTTAAACTGCAACTATACTTTGCGGACCGATGGCGGGTGTTTGATCACTCAAAATACCGCTACTCTTTCTTGGAGCTCCACTTCCACCGATATTTCCTATTACGAAATTGTTGACACACTCCCGAGCGAAACAATTTTGGCGACGACAACCAGTTTTTCGGCCAATATTAATTTAATCGAAGGCGCGCATAATCTTTTAATCCGAGCGGTGGATACTTCAAATAATCACGGGAGTTCTTCTCCAACTGCTGTTGAATATCGCGCTTTGCCGATTGTTATAAACGAAATCGCATGGGCGGGGACGGGTGCCACCACCACGAGCGATGAGTGGATTGCCCCACAAAAACTTGGCTTATTTGCTTGAGAATTATGCTCCCT
>CAYJQX010000004.1:6686-75401 GCA_964372755.1 uncultured Candidatus Saccharibacteria bacterium | reverse complement strand
TCCCCCAAAGCTAACGCTTTGGGGGAAAACCGCCATATGTGTGTGGACATTACCTATTCCCCTTGATTTTATTTATAAGATCCTGTATGCTCATACTATTAATGTGAAAGCTGGGTTAACAGCCTTTTGTGAGTAAAAACTCATGGGCTCGAGACCGATTGAACAAAAAAATAAAATTTATATTCCATGGCACATCGTAAAGCCGGCGGTTCGGCAAAGAACTTACGCGATTCAAATCCACAATTTTTAGGGATAAAAATCTCCGATGGTGGATTTGCCAGAGCGGGTACCATAATTTTAAGACAAAGAGGCACCAAAGTGCTAGCAGGCAGAGGCGTCTTTGTGAGCAAAGATCATACTCTTCATGCAAAAAAAGACGGGTTTGTTAAATTCTCTTCAAAGAGAAAGAAAGGCTACAACGGCGTTTCCTCGGTAAGAAAAACAGCAAATATTGTCTAGGTTCTTTTGTTTTTTTCGTAAGCACAAGCTTCCATAAATGCTAAAAACAAAGGGTGAGGCCTCAGGGGTCTTGTTTTTAGCTCTGGATGAAATTGAGTTCCTACAAAAAAAGGATGTTTTTCTTTTGGTATTTCCATTACTTCCATTAGTCTTCTGTCCGGTGAGATACCTGAAAAAATTAAGTCCGTTTCTTTCTTTATAATCTCTATATAATCCGGATTCACTTCATATCGATGTCTGTGTCTTTCTGAAATATTTTCCCCACCGTATGCTTTATAAGCTATGGTGTTTTTCGTCAAAATTGCGGGATAAGCTCCTAAACGCATAGTTGCTCCAAAGTGTTTTGCGGAGAGATTCTTTTTTTGTTCCGGCAAAATATCTATCACCGGATGAATTGTTTTCTGATCGATTTCCGTCGTGTGAGCCACTTCATATCCCTTTACGGCTCTCAAAGACTCTATAACGGCTAATTGCATTCCATAACAAAGTCCCAAAAAAGGAATTTTATTTTTTCTTAAATAGTTAATGACCTGTATCTTACCCTCCACTCCTCTTGAACCAAATCCCCCCGGCACCACCACCCCATCAAAATCGGACAGCTTTAGCATATTTTTTCTATAGTCCGGAGCAAGATCAGGATCATAATCTTCAGCATTTAGCCACTCTAAAACAGGTTTCTTTTTTAGATAATGAGCGGCATGTTTTACCGCTTCTATTACGGATATGTAAGAATCAGCCAAAGTGAAAGAGCCTGTCCCAAAATACTTCCCCACAATGCCTATTCTCACTTCATCTTTGCTCTCTTCAATATTTTTCACAAAATTTCTCCACTCGTTCAAATCTCGGCTTTTTGGTTTTATGTGTAATTTTTTTAAAATTTTATCGCTCAAATTGTCTTTTTCAAAATTTAACGGCACTTCGTAAATACTCTCTATATCCGGAGCCGAGATAACATCCTCTTCCATAAGAGAGCAATGGAAAGCGATTTTTTCCTTCCTTTTTTTGTCTATACCCACTTTGGCCCTCGCCAGAATAAAATCCGGCTGAAGTCCCGCCGCGTTTAGGGCGCGCACGGCATGCTGGGTCGGTTTGGTTTTCAGTTCCGTATCAGATCCTTGCAGAGGCAAGTAGCTAACCAAAACCAAGACCACGTCTCTTGGTTTTTTAATTTTCAACATCTTTATAGCCTCAAGAAAAAGAAGATTTTCGTATTCTCCTACAGTTCCTCCAATTTCCGTTATCACCACTTGAGCTTTATTTTTCTTGGCCGCTTTGTTTATGCGATCGATGACTTCAAGAGGAATATAAGGAACAACGCTTACAAATTTCCCTCCATATTCCAATGCCCTCTCTTTCTCTATAACAGACAGATAAACACTGCCTGTTGTCATGTAGTTATCTCTTGTCAGCTCACGATCAAGAAATCTCTCATAATTGCCCATATCCTGATCGCATTCCATACCATCGTTTAAAACAAAAACTTCACCATGCTCAGTGGGATTCATTGTCCCCGCGTCGACATTTACATAAGGATCTATTTTAATAGCCGTCACCTCAAGACCTCTCGCTTGAAGAATTTTGCCAATAGAAGCAGAAGCAATACCCTTCCCCACCCCGCTCATCACTCCGCCTACGACAAAAATATATTTAGCCATTTATTTGGTTGTTTTTTCGTTTTGAACTTCTACTGTTAAAATTTTGTTCCTTGCCTTTATTTTATGTTCTCCCAGCGTTTTTATCGGCTGAGACATCTCTAAGATGTTTTCCGGGATAATAATTCCCTTCTCTTTTTCCAGAAATTTCACGATGTCTTCGGACTTTATACCGGCAAAAAGATGGCCTTCATTGTTGGCCTTGCGGGAAAAAATAATTTTAAAATCATTCAAAAGATCAAGATTTTTTTCTAGATCATTTTCTCTAGATTTTTTCGTTTCTTCTGCTTGCTTGATTTTTAAAGAAAAACTTTTTTCCGCTTCAAGAGTCCAAGGAATTGCTAAATTTCTTGCCATAAGAAAATTTCTGGCAAATCCGTCTTTTACTTCTTTTATTTCATATTTTCGGCCTATTTTCGGCACGTCTTGAATTAAAATTAATTTCATAATAACGACACTAATACGCAAATAACACGCACGAATGACACGAATCTGGGAAAATTAAGATTTGGTATTACATTAGTATCATTCGTATTCATTTGTGTATTGGCGTCGGGTTATTTATTTACTCTTTAATAATTCCAACGCCTTATCCATCTGCGGATCAACTAGTCTGTCTCCATATTGCCCTACTTTGCCACTATCCTTTGCGGGTTTTACCTCAAAATCAGGTTTTAAGCCATTTTCTGAAAGAGAAATTCCTTTGGGAGTAAACCATTTGGCAATGGTGATTTTTAAAGATGTCCCATTTGCAAACGGAACAAGTTCTTGCACGGAACCTTTTCCAAAAGTTTTTTCTCCCACTGTTTTCGCTTTCCCGTGTTCAGTCAGCGCTCCCGTCAAAATTTCTGAAGCCGAAGCAGAACCGCCGTCTATAAGAATCACAATAGGCAGACTCTTAAAAATATTATATCCACGGCTTTTGTACAATTCTTCACGGCCATCGGCAAATTTTTCTCTAACAATCACCTCCCCTAAAGGCAAAAACCAGCTGGAAATATCAATGGCGTTTTCTAGATAACCTCCCGGATTGCCTCTCAAATCAAGAATCAATTTATTGCTTCCGGATTCTACAAATTCTCTCAGAGCGCCCCTGAAAGCATTTCCGGCATTGGCCGAAAAACTATAAAGCCGAATAACAAAAACACCTTCGTCTTTTTTTTCTGTATCAATAATCGGTATTTCAATAAAATCTCTAATAATCGAAACTTCAAACGGTTCGTCTACTCCCTCACGAAAAATGGTAAGGCGCACCTTTGTTCCTTGAGCGCCCTTTATAAGTCTGGCGGCTTTTTCGGAGGAAAAATCTGCCGACGGAATATCATCTATTTTAATAATTTTATCACCCGGTCTAATACCTGCCCTGTAGGCCGGGGAATTTTTTATTGGAGCTACTACCGTCAAAACGTTTTCTTTGGTGCTAATCTCCATCCCTACTCCCTGAAAATTACCAGCAACAGTTTCTTGAAATTCCTTGGCTTCCTGTGGCGGGAAAAAAACAGAGTAAGAATCCCCTAGAGATTTCACCATTCCTTCTATAGAACCCCACAAGAGTTTGTCGTCTTTTATGTTTTCGTGGTCAACATATTTTTCTTTAACCTCACCCCAGACATCCCAATACGGAGTAAAATCTACATTTGTTTCTGAAATTTTTGGGGGTTCCTTGCCAACGATATTCAAAATTTTTTGGGTACTTGGCCTGTTTGAATATCCCAAATAAACGCCCCCAACAAATGAGGAGGCGACTAAAATAGAGATGAGGATTGTTTGGCTGATTTTCTTCCAGATTTTCACTTCCCTATTATTGCAAAGAGTAGCTATCCACACAAGTTTATAACTTATGACGTTTTATACAGAATCTTTAAGGCTTAAAATTCTAGTATTGGCAACATCGCACTCCACATCCTGTGAGTCGGATTCTCTTTTTAAATATGTTATTATTCGATCAATGGTTAATATTTATAAGACGAAAAAAATTGTTTGGATAGATTTAGATAATCCTTCCTCCGATGAGGTTAGAGACCTGATGAAAAAATATCCTATTCACCCGCTTGTAGCCGACGAGCTGGTTTATCAAACTCCGCGTTCAAGAATTGATGCTTACGAAAACATAATCTACCTTATTCTTCATTTTCCTAATTTCGACAAAAATAGGAAAATTTTTTCCGAATCAGAAATAGATTTTATTATCGGTAAAAACTTTTTTATCACCACCCATTATCGGGATTTCAACATATTGCACGAAATTGCTCGCATGTTTGAAACAAACACTCTCTCCGGAGAAAATAAACAACCCACCGATACCGGATTGCTTTTTTTTCAGGTGGTCAAAGAAATATATGCCTTGTCTATCAACGAGCTCAATGAAATCCAGACAAAAATTCTCTCCGTGGAAGAAGAAATCTTCTCCCAGCATAATAATAAACACGACTTAGTGAGAAAAATATCCCACGTGAGAAGAGATATTCTGGATTTTCGCCGTATAATCCATCCTCATCAAGAAATTTTACATACCTTAAAAAATCATGGGGGAAAACTTTTTGGAAAAGATTTTTCCGTTTACATGAGCTTTTTACACAGCGACTACTCTAGACTTTTTAACGCCCTAGAAACAAATAAAGATACAATTGAATCTCTGCAGGCAACCAACGATTCTCTGGTATCCTATAGAGCAAACGAGATTATGAAAACTTTAACCATGATGGCTTTTGCCACTTTTCCTTTAATGATTATTTTGAATCTTTTTATCGTTCCGGCTAAATCTGTCCCCATTCTTGGGACAACCGGAGATTTCTGGATTATTCTTGCAATTACTGCTCTTTCCGGTTTTGGCATTTATATATTTTTTAAACATAAAAGATGGATTTAGAAGAATTCTTCTTATGCGAATATTCCACACTTTAAGCCGTCAAAAAGAAACATTCTCTCCTCTTAGAAAAGAAGAGATTTCTTTTTACCAATGCGGGCCGACGGTCTATTGGACTCAACATATCGGCAATATGCGCGCTATGGTTATGGGCGATATCGTGAGGCGAGCACTTATGTATTTTGGCTACAACGTTAGTTACGTGCGAAATTACACCGATGTTGGGCATTTGGTCTCCGATGAAGATGAGGGTGAAGACAAAATGGAGAAAGGGGCTAAGCGAGAAGGCTTATCACCTAATGAAATCGCTAATAAATACATCACTCAATTTGAGCGCGACGTAAATGCCTTAAATATTTTGGAGCCAACGCGTAAGCCTCGCGCCACCGAAACTATTCCCGAAATTATAGAAATGGTAAAAATTTTAATAGACAAGGGATATGCCTACGAAACTCCTCTTGCCGTTTATTTTGACACGGGAAAAGCCAAAAATTACTCCGCTCTTTCCGGCCAAGATTTAAGTAAACAAGAGTCTGGCGCGGGCCTAGGGCGTGTTAAAGATACAAAAAAAAGAAACTTACAGGATTTTGCTGTATGGTTTTTCAAAGCCGGCGACCATAAAAACGCCCTGCAAACATGGGGATCCCCTTTTCACTCCTCTCTCGCTCCAAACGGAGAAGGCTTTCCCGGCTGGCACATAGAATGCTCTGCTATGATCAAAAAATTTTTAGGCGAGACCATAGATATTCATATGGGGGGCGTGGAACATATCAGTATCCATCACACAAACGAAATCGCCCAAAGCGAATCCGCAAACGGCAAACCTTTTGTAAATTATTGGATGCACAACGAACATCTGCTTATTGAAGGCAAAAAAATGGCCAAATCCGAAGGGACGGGTTTTACGCTCGATGAAATTACAAGCAAAGGGTTTTTGCCAGAAGATTTGCGATATTTTTTTCTTCAAGCACATTACAGGTCAAAACAAAATTTCACTTGGGAAGCGCTTGAATCCGCTTCAAGTGGGCTAAAAAGAATTAAAAATAAAATCACTTCCCTGTCTTACGGAAAAGTTGATGAAATATTATCTAAGAAGTTTAGAGAAGCACTAGAAGATGATTTTAATACCCCAGCGGCCTTAGCGGTTTTGGAGGAAAGCCTAAAAACCAGCACGCTGGAAACCGTTTTGGATTTTGATAAAGTTTTAGGGCTCGGATTTGATAAAATCGCTTCCGAGTCCCCTGCCGAAATTCCAACGGAAGTAATTGCGCTTGCAAAAGAACGCGAACTCGCCCGCAAAAACAAAGACTGGCAAAAATCGGATGAACTGCGGGATAAAATAGAAGCGCTTGGATATTCTATTCGAGATAATGGAACAAAATATTTGGTAACTAAAATTGACTAAAGTCAAACCCCACCCCACTCTAACGAAGTCGGTCTTCTTTAGAGTGGGGTTAAGGTTATCCACAAGTATCATCTTTATTCTTGTCTAGATATAGAGATTATCTAAAATGAGAGTATATGGAAAAAGCAAAATATATCATCTCAATAGGAGTAATTATTTTAATTGTCGGCCTTATCTTTTTTTATTGGAAAAAACCAAAACCCGAAGAAAAAAACGAGTCTGATTCGGCAAAAAATTTGGGAAGCGAGATTTATGGAAACATCTCTAATCCCGTTCAAGACGCTCTGCCGGAGACAGTTGCCCCAATTCCAAATCCCATTAAAGGAACGTATAAAAACCCATTTGAATAAAAAATATGCACAGAAATAATAAAAAAGTTTTTTTCGTATCCGTTTTTATCTCCAGTCTGATGATTGTCGGGGCTTTGAGTGTTAGGGCAGAGGAAGAAACGAATATTCCCGAAGAACCAAGCGAGGAGCAGATTGCAAGCGCCGGCATTGTTTTTCCTATTAAAGAACTGGGAAACTGTGAAGACAAAAAGGCTTGTAAAGCTTATTGCGATGATCCCTCAAATATAGAAAGTTGTATTGCTTTTGCCGAAAAAAAGGGGCTTATGAAAAGTGAGGAAGCGGAGAAAGCCAAGAAGTTTTCTAAAGCCATCCGCGATAAAAACGGTCCGGGCCAATGCGATTCCCCGAAGGCTTGTGAAGCTTACTGTGAAAACTTAGACCACATGGATGAATGCATGGACTTTGCAAAAAAACAAGGAGTGGAAGGAAAACATATTGAGTCCGGTAGAAAAATGCAAGAATTTTTGAAAAAAGGAGGCACCACTCCGGGCAGTTGTAAATCTAGAGGAGAATGTGAGGCTTATTGCTCCGATTTCACCCACGCTGAAGAATGTCTTGCTTTCGCCGAGGCAGCAGGCATAGACCACGATATAAACGAGGAAAGCAACAATACGGCACCGTTGCCACGCGAAGGTATCAGGAAATTTATTGAACTGTCCAAAAAAGGAGAGACTCCGGGAGCCTGCCAATCTAAACAAGCTTGTGAGGCTTATTGCTCCAGTAGCGACCATTTTGAAGAATGTCGAGCTTTTGGCGAAAAACTCGGATTTTCCCCTCCCCAAATGAGTGGCAACGGAAATCAAAGCAGGCCAGCTGGTCCGGGGGGTTGTGATTCCGCCCAATCTTGTTCTGATTTTTGTTCAGCCCCGGAAAACATTCAAACATGTCTTCAGTTTTCCAAAAACCATGGTCTAGAAAAAAGGATTAAGAGCTTCAGCGATGTTCAAGAAAGATTTGAAAAAGGAGAATTTAACGAAGGTAGATTTTTTGGCGGACCTGAAAAAGAAAATAAGGGGGACCGACCAAATTTCCCAACAAATGTTCCGGGCGCGGAGGAATGTGGCAGGATAGCCGCCGAAGCTAAAGATGAAAACGCAAGAGAAGAAATTCATAGAAAAGTGGAGGAGTGCATTCGCGAATCTTTAAATAGCCGAGCCATGCAAGAAAATCAAAGCAACGAAAAGATGAAAAGAGATTTCCCTTCTTTTCCAAAAGAAAGACAAAAAAATATGGAGATGGAAATGAGAGGGCGGATGTTTGAGAACCAAAATAGAAACCTCCCGCCTCAATTCCAACAACAAAAAGATTTTCAGATGAATGATATGATGCGAGATGAAAAAGAAAGAATGATGAGAGAAGGTGAGAGAATGCCTTCCGAGGAGGAGTTTCAGACTAATGACATGATGAGGTTTGAACAAGAAAAGAGAATGATGGAAGAGAGAAATATGATACCTGCAACCGGAGATTTTCGGGATATGCAAGGAAATATTCCTCCTTCTTCTGGTTCATTTGCCCCACCCGCAAATATGACGAGCGAACCCACTATGATGCCGTCCTCTTTTGAAACTATGCCTTCTCAACCCTCTTCCCCATCTTTTGAACAACAAGCTCCTCCTGCCCCAAGTGAGCCTGCATCGTGGTCGTCTCCTTCCCTGCTAGGAACAGTCCTATGGCCGATTTTGGAGCTTCTTTCCCCGCGTAGTACAAGGTAATTTTAAAAAAAATCTTTCTGGATATTAAAAGCCCTATATTTACTAGGGTTTTTAATATTAATATCTAAATAGAAGAATATTACCCCTTTTCTTTCGTTGCTTCACCTATCCCGATTTTGTCGGCCGTAGTCGGCCCTAACAAAATCGAGGATCCTCGAAATTTATAGACTCTGGTCTTAAATTTCGGGATATTCCACATACTACAATCTCCATTATGCTATAATCCAATTACCTATGGAATTCGTTTCGTCAAAAAACAGCGCCCTCCGAGTACCGCCGCAAAATGTGGACGCCGAAAAGTCCGTTTTGGGGTCTGTGATGATAGACCCGAACGCTATTTATGTGGTGATGGACGTTTTGCGTCCCGAAGATTTTTATACCGGTAAAAACGGCATTATTTATGAGGCAATGTTGGAGTTAAACGAGAAAAAAGAACCGATAGACATCCTCACCCTTTCGGCGCGTTTAACCGAAAAAAAACAGCTTGATTCAATTGGTGGAAAAGCTTATTTAAGCGAACTGGTTAATTCCGTACCCACCGCCGCCAACGCCAAGCATTATGCCGAATTGGTTTACAAAAAAAGCGTTTTAAGAAATCTCATAGATTCCTCAAACCATATTTCCCAGCTCGGTTATGAAGAAGAAAACGAGCTGGATGAAGTGTTGGACACAGCCGAGAAAAAAATATTCGGCATAACCAGAATGTCTCTAAAGCAAAGATTTTTGAGTGTCAAACACGCTCTGGAAGAAGCTTGGGAGAGAATCGACCGCTTACATAAAAATAAAGGAGAGATTCGCGGTGTGCCGACAGGATTTAAAGACATGGATGCCAAATTAGCCGGCTTTCAAAAAGCGGATCTTGTTATTTTGGCGGCAAGACCTTCTATGGGAAAAACGGCTCTCGCCTTGGATATTGCCAGAAATGTGGCTTGCAGGCATTCTATCCCTGTCGGCATTTTTTCTCTTGAAATGTCTTCCCAACAACTCGTAGACAGGCTTCTCTCCGCCGAAGCCCACGTTGATTCTTGGAAACTTCGCACCGGCCAACTCTCAAATGAAAATGAATTCCAACGCTTGCAAGACGCTTTAAGTTCTCTTGCCACCGCGCCTATCTATATTGACGACGAACCTTCAAACAACATTATGCAAATGCGCGCTATGGCCCGCCGTCTGCAGGCCGAACACGGGCTCGGGCTCATTATCGTGGATTATTTGCAATTGATGGTGCCCAGAAAACAAAACGACAGCACCGTTCAGCAAATTACGGAAATTTCACGTTCATTAAAAAGCCTCGCCCGTGAGCTCAATGTGCCCGTTTTAGCCCTCTCACAGCTCTCCCGCGCGGTAGAGCAAAGAGGCGGACGCCCAAGACTTTCTGACCTTCGCGACAGTGGCAGCATCGAGCAGGATGCAGACGTGGTAATGTTTATCCATCGCGAAGACAAACACAAAGCGCCAGAAGAGCGTTCTAATATCGTGGAAATTTTGATAGAAAAGCACCGCAATGGCCCGACCGGAAAAGTAGATCTTTATTTCACGCCTGAAAAAGTGAGCTTTTCTACCTTAGAAAAAAGCGAATTTAACGAATTATAAAAGTAAAAAAATAACAAATCAAAATCTGAAGCACGAATTCGCCAGTTGGCGAAGGAAACAAATAAATCCTTTTGAGTTAATTGTTTTTCAGAGATTACACAATAAAAAATGATTTTAGACCGTCTTACGGAACTATTTTTAAAATTCCCCGGCATCGGCCCTAGACAAGCCAAACGCTTTGCTAATTTTATTTTCTCCGCGGACAACGAATATATAAACGAACTTTCCTCGCTGATTACAAAAATAAAAAGCGAAGTGGGACGCTGTCGGATGTGTTTCAAAATATTCGGCAAGAAAGACAACGAAGCTTATCTATGCCCAATTTGCGCAAACCCAGACCGAGAAAAAAATACTCTCATGATTTTGGAAAAAGACGCCGATCTAGAAGTCATAGAAGCTTCCGGAGCTTACAAAGGGTTATATTTTGTCTTGGGTGGAGCTATGCCAACCAGCTTAAGTTCGCGAAAATCCAGAGAATCTATTCGCCTGAAAGAATTGGCTAATCGAATTCAAAAATCCGGTAAAGACTTGGAAGAAATCATCCTGGCCACCAGCGCCACGCTTGAAGGAGAATTAACAGCCCGCGTCATTGAGGATCAAACTATTGCCCCGATTATTATTTCTAAATTTCCGAAAATAAAAATCACCCGTTTAGGGCGAGGGCTTTCTACAGGGTCTGAATTAGAATACAGCGACCGCGATACAATTGCCGCCGCGATGGAAGGAAGAAGATAAAATTAAGCTAAATCCGAAACACGAATTCGCCAGTTGACGAACGAAACAAATAAATCCTAATTATTTCTAAATTTTATTCACTCCGAGGCTTTGTCGAGGAAAAAATTAATCTTTGTTTCGGATTTTGATATTCGAATTTTGATTTATTTTTTATCCTAAATCGCCTTTATCGCCACAACGGTCTTTATTTGACGATGTCCTTGGGTCTTGTGATAGCGCACTTTAGACTTAAATTTTACAATATTAACTTTCTTAGATCTTTTTTCTCCATTTGAAACGGCCATTACCTTAGCGCCTTCCACAAGAGGACTTCCCACTTTTACATCATCGCCTTTTGCCACAAGCAAAACCTCGTCAAAAGAAAATTCTTCTCCCAAAGGCCTCTTTAGTCTTTCTACTTCAAGCTTCATTCCGGGAGTAACGATATATTGCTTACCGCCAGTTTTGATAACGGCTAACATGTCAGAAACCTCTTTTTTTGAGACCTGTCCCGCGGAGCTTTTAGAGCGAAGTGGGACTTTCTTAATTACTTTAGTGTCTTTTGCCATAACCTGCTCATATTCTCATATTAATCTGTAAAAATCAAGTTTTTTTGAAAAATACGGACATTAGGCGTTCAACATCTAATATATTTATTCGTCATTTGGCCTATCCAACAATTCCGGCTCAATACCTAGGGTAGCCCCAGTAATCCGCATCACGTCTTTATCTACCTTCCCAAGCTCTTTTGAGGCTAGATTATAGGTATTGATCGCCGTGCCTAAATGCCCTCCTAGCTTCTTAAAATACTCGTCATAGGCCGTAAGATGCTTACCAAGGGCTTCCACGTTCTTTCTTATCTCTTTGGCTGATTCTTCTATTTGCATGCCCCGCAAGCCTTGTAAGACCGTCTGGAGATAAGCCAAAAAAGAGGTTGGCGAGACAATAATCACATGCCTGTCTTTAAAGGCATACTCTATTAGATCTCGAGTGTTTATTTTCATCCCGCCCACTTCCGCCACAAGCAAATCATAATAAATGGCTTCGTGAGGAATAAACATCATGGCAAAATCCATCGTGCCTTCAGACGGCTTTACGTATTTTGATGTTTCGTCAATGCGGTTTTTCAAATCTGCTTTAAATAATTTCTCCAGCTTTTCTCTCTCTGCTTCATCGCGCTCGCCCACTAAACGATTATAATTTTCAAGCGAAAACTTTGAGTCGATCGGGATAATTTTATCTTTTACGAAAACCACGGCATCCACGATGGTGCCATCTGAAAATGGATACTGCATTTGATATGATCCGGGAGGTAAAACGTTTTTGAGCAAAGTTTCCAAATAATATTCGCCAAGAATCCCTCGCTGCTTCGGATTTTTTAAGATATCCTGCAAATTTTTTAACTGATCGGTAAAACCCAAAACTTGTTTTTGGCCTTCCCCTACTTTGGTGAGTTCCTCCGTAATAGAGCGGATAAGTTCGATGCTTCTATGAGAATGTTCCTGAAAAGCGCGATTAGATTCCCCTACCTTATTATCCAGCGTGGAACGCATTTCCCTTAACTGCTCTTGAAGCATTAAGAGAGACTGGTCTGGCGCAACATCTTCCCTTTTTCGCCTATCGTTAATCAAAAACCAGGCAATAAAGGCGAGGAAGATTATTACCAATGTAAGCAGAATAGGCGTAATCATGTATTCATTCTACCTTAAAAAAACCGGAAAAGAAAAAAACCGCCCAAAAAATCTAGGGGCGGTTTAAAAATTTTTCATCTGTATAGCCTTTGCCATCGCACTTCAGAACCTAGAATAGTTTCTGAAGTGCCGTCTTCCAAAAACAAAAGGATCAGAGGAGTCTTTGCGATAGACCCATCCTCTTTTTTTATTTCCACATGATCTTCAATACAGGCAGAGATTACTTTCCGATTCTTGTATTTATCCAATACATTAACGGGTATCATTTTTCACCTCTTTTTGTATTTGGAGATAAGGTTTATGGAATAAAAATCGACAGTGAGATAAACTGTCGATTTTTTTAGAAAAGGTGGCGGAAGTTCAAAAAGACTCCTTATTAAATCGGCAGGTCATCAGCTGGCGTCGCCAAAAGCAAACAATATACAACTGATGATAAAATAAGGAACAAAAGGAAACGGGGGTATTTCCTCCTAACAACCGCCACCAGTAAACCTATAAAATCCATCTCTACCCTAGATTATCTGCAATAGCAGAGAATAAGTCAAACCCCTAGTTTTCCTTTTTAAAACATAAGGAACGCGGAGTTATTTTGTTTTATGGGAGGCTCTTAATTATTGAGCGGAGGGGTTTATTTTGCTATGCTCATTTTGAGCAGATTAATGAATCATTGGCCCTATCGTCCCCGCCTGCTTCCGAGTACGCGCGGGCGGGTAACGGTCGTGAAAAATATTTCAAGAACGATTTTGGAAAAAAGTATTTTAAAAACAAAATATTGGCCCTATCGTCTAACGGTTAGGACATCGCCTTCTCAAGGCGGTAATCGGGGTTCGATTCCCCGTGGGGTCAAAACGAGTCTGCGAGTATTTGAACACAAGTCTCGCAACTGCTTGCGAGACGTCGGGGAATCGAATACCCGATTTTTAAGCGTAAAAATCGCTTCAAAATTAGCAGATTTTGAAGAACATTAAGGCAAGGCAAAAATGGCGAGGCGGGTCGCGAAAGTAAATCCTTAATTAAGGATTCGTCACCGTAACCATCACAGATTTTGTGAGCTCGCCAAACCAGCGGAAATATTCTTTTACCATTTGCCATTGAAACTGATATGTACCCGCGATTTTAGGGGCGGCAAGGGTGGCGGTGAAAGTGCCAATTTCACCCGGTTTTACCTCTTTTTCCATAGCGCTTATTCTTCCAAGTCTCCAAGTATAATTATCAACAGGGCGTACTCCCAGAGAAAATGGGTTGTTGTTGTCTTTTACCCACGTTGAACATCCGGTATTTTTCATTTTTAATGTCACCGTAAATTCTTTGCCGGCAGTAATACTCGTAGGAATACTGTCCTGGCTTACAAATTGAGCGCTATCAGTCAGACATGTTTTGGGTTCAACTTTGAGAGTAAGAGAACGCGCATTTGAGTATTCAATCTTTGCGTTCTTATCCGAAAGTCCCAGATTAAAGAAATTGAAATTTAATGTCTCCGAAGGAGCATTTTCACTTAAATCGCCCAAGAAAAACACATTTTTTGTGGTCCCCGCAGGCACGATAAAAGAAATATTAAAATCTACCTGTGATTGCGACGGTGTTCCTGTGGCGTTGACATTCGTAATATTTCCATGACCTATAACAACATTACCTTCCGAGTTAAAAAGAATGATATTTTTGAACATCTTTAAAACCGAGGCTGAACTTAGAGCTTTAAAGGAAGTAATTTTTATGTCTTTACTCTCCGCAGTTAGATTGTAACGTCCAAGCATCACCTTCTCCTGTCCGGCATAAGCGGTATCACTAAAAACCATTCTTGGGTCGGAAGACACACGGAAGGTTGCCTGTGTTTGCTGTTGCGTAGGATGATTAACAACAAAATAATTATCGCTTTCATCACTATACTTGTTTGGCTTTGAGGAATCCCCGTTATCTGGCTCTAAAAGAACTTTGTATTGACCCGGGGTCACATTCCTGTTTGCATTCGGGCATTTGTAATTTTCTCCCAAACTAGCAGTCATATAGTTTTCGGAAACAGGCACTGTTTTTATTTTACATGTCAAACCATCCGTAAATTTCAGATAAGCTGTCACATTACCCACAAGATCTACATATTTCCATTTTGCCATAAAATCCAGACCCAGATCTTTATCCTTCGTGAACGTAAGAATTTCTCCTCCGTTAGGATAAATCACTGTAATTGACGGATACGCCGAAGTAACTGGGGGTGGAGAACCTGATTTGCCTAAAACTTTCACATACACCGTATTACTTACCCCGTTTTCATTTGAAATATAAACATTGTAGGTCAAACCAGAGGTTAATGAAACAGGCACGCTTACGGTTAAAGATTCTTTGCTTGCAGATTTCACAACGGACTCAGTGTTTCCAATAAATACTTTAGGCAAAACAGAATTTTTTCCCACTAAATTTGTTCCATAAATCCAAAGCTCACCCCCTGCATCCATCTCAAAATTACCAGCGGCTTTAGCCCCGGTAGAGGTTATATAAGGACTTTCTGTAACAGGTATAGGATTGGGATTTGTAACTTTTCCGCACAATTTATTAATCGCTTCTCTTGTCTTAGGTCCAACCACGCCATATCCGGTAGTCTCCGGAGAACCAGAAGACACTACTCCGTTTTGCGCTTGCCATCTCTGCACAGCTCGTTCTGTAGATGGGCCAAAGAAGCCAGTAATATTTCCTTCTGGGTAAATATTACTGTATTGGGCAAGAAATTTTTGAAGTTTTGATACTTCTCCTTCCGTTCCTTCATCCACTAAATCAAGATACAAGTTGTAATTCAGTTGCGGACAATAATTTGGATAGTCAGAACCGCCCGAACCCGAGGAACGGCCATAAAGATTATTTTCAACATTGGCAATCACGTTTTCTTCAGCCCCAAAAGAACGCAGAAGGCTAATTATCGCATCGATTTGCGCCGTTGTAAGAGCCTGCGCATTTGCAGTAGAAAAAAAGGCGAATCCCGCTATCAAAAAACCAGCAACAATCAATTTTTTATACATATTTTCTTTATTTTTTAATAATATGCGAAAATCAGGTCAGTTTTCACTATAGCAAATTTTTAGTTTTTTATCCATTTATCTTCCCTTCCACTCCTTTTCCTGTCTGCAAAGCAACTCCTTTGCCTTCTCTGGATTTGCCATCAAACTTTCAACAATTTTTTCCATTCTCATACCCTGAGAACCTTTCACTAAAATCAAATCTCCTTTTTTGATAATTTTTGGCAGATTTATTATGGCTTCCTCTGTATTTTTAAAACTATGGATATTTTTTACTCCTAGTCTCACCCTCTTGGCTTCATCAGCCGTAAGCTTAGCTCTCAAACCGACAGTGATCAAAATATCTGCTTTACCCTTGGCATATATCCCTATTTTTCTGTGCTCTTCGGCCGTATATTTTCCTAGTTCTAACATATCCCCCAAAACAGCCAATTTTCTTTTTGCTTTCATTTCAGAGAGAACATCTAGAGCTGATTGAAGAGCAAGGGGCGAGGAATTATACGTACTATCTATAATCAGAGTTTCGTCTTTTCCATCAAGAAGAAAAAGCCTGCCTGGCGGTTGTTTTACCTCGCTTAAAGCTTGAACTATGCTGACTAAGTTAATTTCCTCCTCTAATCCAACAGCAATAGCTGGCAAAACACTTAAAACCGCTTGTAAACCAAACATGCCATCTATTTTCAGTGGGACAATATTGCCGTTATATTCAACCTTGAAAGAAATACCGGCCGGCCGGCCTTTTTCTTCCATTAACGAGTAATTAGAAGCTTCCACATCCGCTCCTTTTGCTCCGGTGGTTTCTCCTCTTAAGCCGTAGGTCATCACTCTGGCGTAGGTTTTTCTGCGCATGGATAAAACTTCTTGATCATTGGCGTTTAAAATGGCCAAACCTTCTTTCGGAAGTCCTTCTATTATTTTAGACTTTTCCGTAGCTACCGCTTCGGCATTTTCAAAAAATTCAACATGGACGGGCACTTCGCCAATGGCGGTTACCACTGCGATATGCGGTTTTACCCAACGGACAAGAGAATCCATGTCGCCAGGCCTGTCTATTCCCATTTCAAGAACAAGGTATTCCGGATATTTATTCTTTTTTATCAAAAGAGATAAGCCTTTCAAAAAAATATTCGCCCAACCTAAGACATTCCCCCATGCCGATTGTTCCCCTAATATGGCAAGCGGCACGCCTATTTCGCTGTTATAACTTTTCTCGCTTTTGCCAACTCGGTATTTCAGTGCCAAAACATGGGCAATAGCGTCTTTAACAGAGGTTTTTCCCACCGTTCCCGTTATACCGATAATTTTCGGCTTGTATTTTTTTAAAACCAAACGGGCCTCTAAAGTGAGGACTGTAGAAATTATTTTTTTTAAAATTGATTTAATCATATTTACCCGACACTAATACACAAATAATACGCGCGAATGTCACTAATAAAGAAATAAGTTAAGACTTGGTATTACATTAGCGTCATTCGTGTCCATTCGCGTATTGGTGTCGAACTATCGATCTGGCGGAACATCATAGTAATTCAAAAGAAATTTAATTTCGTTTATAAAAAATGGAGTGAGTGAATGAGAAGCGTATTCCACTCCTTGCGGTTTTTCAACATAAAGAAAAACCAAAAATTTGGGATCGCGAGCGGGAGCATAACCAAAAAAAGTATGTAGGAATTGATCTTCCGAGTATCCTTCATTTTGACCTTTAATCTGGGCAGTGCCTGTTTTAGCCGCGATACTATAGTGTTCCAGTTTAACAGTTCCCCCTAAAAGTGCCTTGTCCACCACGGTTACCAGCATATCACTAATTGTCTTTGAAGTTTCGGGCTTCAAAACTCGCCTAATCTCTGTCGGTTTTGTTTGTTTATCTAAACCTCCTTTAAACTCCAATCTTTCTATCACATAAGGACGCATCAACAAACCCCCGTTACCCAAAGCCGAAAGAGCCGTTACCATTTGAATAGGCGTCATGGCAATACCCTGCCCGAAAGAAGCCGTGGCATATTCAACCATTCTTGGACTGTCAAGATTTTTGATTATACCCGATAATTCATCGGGCAAGTCTATTCCTGTTTTTTCTCCAAAACCAAAACTTTTAAAATAGTTGCGGAAAGCATCTTTACCCATTTTTTTCATCACAAAAACTACTCCTGTATTTAGTGAATTATTAAGAACATCTTGCATGGTGGCTCGCCCCCGAGCTTTTCCATCAAAATTTGAAATAAGCCGGCCGTCAACAGTGACAGAACCCTCATCGATATATTCTGTCTCCGGCAAAACCGCTCCGGCATCAATAGCGGAAGCCATCGTAAGAGGCTTCACAATAGAACCCATTTCAAAAACGCTCTGGACATGGGGGTTTAAAAAAACGGAATGGTTTTTTTCCTCGCCGTATTTATTCGGATCAAAATCAGGTTTGCCGGTCATGGCAAGAATCTTTCCCGTTTTTGGCTCGATCACAATCCCTCCGGCCGACTGGGCCGAATACTTTTCTAAAACTCCTTGCACTTCTTTTTCCAAAGAAAGCTGTACTTGCGGTTCGATAGTCAAAACAACATCACCCTCTTCCTCGCTGTTTGAAAAAATTTTTCTTTTGGCTTCCAAGAAAATTTCAAAAAATGAATTGGTGTTTTCTGGTTTTGAATTCAGACGGCTTAAAATTAATTCTTTTGATTTTTCTATGCCATAGAGACCCGTTAAATCTTTTTCTTTCCATCCAACAAAACCCAAAACTTTTGAAGCAAGCCGGTCGGCCGGATAATATCGCCACGACTCGGCAAACAAACTGACCCCTTGGATTTTTAAATTCTTTATTTTCTCCGCTTGTTCTTCCGAAATATAGTGGGCAATTTCTTCATAAGGATCATCCTTTTTTGAAGCCTTGGTTAAAAAATCATCTTTATTTAAATTAACAATGACAGAAGAAAGTTTTTGATATGTTTCTTCCTCATTGACAATAGATTTTGGCTTTATAGAAACAAGGTAACCCTTTTTTGTGCCAGCCACAGAAATTATTTTACTGTCCTTTTGAGTAAGATATATGTTGCCCCTTGAAAAATCCTTGGCAGAAGTCTGGTTATATTGCTTTTCCGCTAAATTTTTATAGTAATTGGCATGGACAATTTGCAACAAAAAAAGCCTCACCACAAGCAGGCAACCTAACCCGAGTATGAGCGTAAAAATTAATCGAAAACGACCAGTCATACTAAAAATCCCTACCGCCTAACCAAAAGAGCAATATCGGTTTTTACCACCTCTCTCTTTCCCTCGTCAATAAACCCCATGGCGTAAGCAGTTTCAATGTCAAGACCGGAAACAACTTTCAAATATTGGCCTTCTATTTCCTGATACTCGGAATGTAGCACACTAAGTTCTTTTCTCGCTTGTTCTGAAATTGAAGCGTCCACAAAAATAGAAACGAAAAAATATCCATACGCCAAAAATGTCACTGAAAGAAAAACCAAGAGTATAAAAAAGATTTTTATGCGAATGCTCTCTTCTCTTGTGATAGCTTTTATTATTTTAGTCATTTTACTTTTTTACTATCGCTCTTAACTTGGCGCTTCTTGCGCGATTATTTTTTGTCGTTTCTTCCCGATCAGCAATACTGGGTTTTTTTGTTAAAATAATGCCTTCACCGGATAAGTGCTTGTCTTTTAAAAAATGCTTGACTATTCTGTCCTCGAGAGAATGAAAAGAAATGGCCACCAATCTTCCCTCTGGAGAAAGAAGAGACCATGCTCCCACCAGTCCTTCTTTTATGGCATTTAATTCGTCGTTTACGGCAATTCTTAAGGCTTGAAAAGTCTTTGTGGCTGGATGAATTTTCCCTTTCCTGTATCCAGCGGGGACAGCTTCTTCAATTATTTTTTTCAAATCAGTTGTTGAAAGAATGGATTTTTCTTCCCGCGCGCAAACTATGGCTTTTGCTATTTTTCGGGAATGCCTCTCTTCTCCATATCGAAAAATTATCTCGGCCAAATCTTCTTGACTCCAGCTATTCACAATCTGATAAGCCGTAAGATCTTCCTCTTTGGGCGAAGGATTGTAAGTCATGACCAGTGGTTCATCGCGGTTGAAGGAAAATCCTCTGCCAGAATTTTCTATTTGGTTGGAACTCATTCCAAAATCGAACAAAACGCCTGAAACGGCATTGATCTTATTTTGGCCGACAAGATCTTCTATTTTTCTAAAATTACCCTGAATGGAAACAATTTTGGGGCCGATTTTAGAAAGACGCTGAGTTGTCTCGCGAAGGATGTCTTTGTCTTCGTCTATTGCAACAAGAGTTCCCTCTTGGCCTAATTTTTCGCAAATCATTTCAGCATGCCCTCCACCATTTACCGTCGCATCAACAATAACCTCGCCCATTTTTGGGTTTAATGCTTCTAATGTTTCTTTTGGTAAAACTGGTATGTGCATCTTTTTTTATTGTGTAACCCCTGAAAAACAATTAACTTAAATCCGAAGCACGAATTCGCCAGTTGGCGAACGAAACAAGTAAATCCTAATTATTTCTAAATTTTATTCATTCCGAGGCTTTGTCGAGGAAAAATTTAATCATTGTTTCGGATTTCGATATTCGGATTTATGATTTATTTCTTTTTTTGCGTTCGTTTCGCAAGTTTCCCGTCTTGGTTAGAAGCCTCCGACTTGTCCAAGTTTTTCTGCTAGCGAATCGGTTTGTTTCTCTACTTTTGACTTATAAGTATTCCAACGACCTTCTTCCCAAAGCTCTATTCTTTTGTATAAGCCGGCAACAACCACCGTCTCTTTCAGGCCTCCAAATTCTTTTAAATAATCCGGCACAAGAATACGCCCCGCGCTGTCAATCTCCGCCTCCACCGCTCCAGACAACATTAATCTCACAAAATCTCTAGAATCACTCTGACCGGTCGGGAGCTCTCCTAATTTTTCCGCCACCTTTTCCCATTCTCTCCAAGGATAAACAAACAAGCAGGAATCAAGCCCTCTTGTAACCGCCACCTTTTTACCCAAATCTTTTCTGAATTTCGCGGGCAAGGCAAGACGGTTTTTGTTGTCTAAATTATGTCTGTATTCGCCGATAAACATAGGTTAGAAAATTACTTGTGGTGAGCCTTGTCGAACCATAATTTTTGAGCACCCCGCCGAAGCTCTCTTGAGCGAAGGAGGGTGACAAAATAGGATTTATTCTATTTCCCCACTTTTCCCCACATACTTACTACTATACACCACCCAGACCCAATAAAGACCTAAAATCTCTGTGGATAAAATAAAAACCCCCAAAATGGGGATAATGATTAAAATTTAAAAATAAGAAAACGGCTTAATTTTTGGGCCTCAAGAGCGGGAAAATTTGGGTTTCCCTCACTGATTTACCAGATAGAAAACTAAACAAGCGTTCTGAGACACCAAAACCAAAATTTGGTGGCATGCCGTACTCCATAGCTTCCACAAAATCTGGATTATTCATCTGCGCCTCGTCATCTCCTGACTCTCTAAGCGCGTCTTGGTGGGCAAATCTTTCCGCTTGATCAAGAGGATCGTTTAATTCGCTAAAACCTTTACCCATTTCGCTTCCAGCTAAAATGACTTGAAATCTTTCCACTACTCTTGGATCTTTATTTGATTTTTTTGCCAAAGGCTCCATATAAACAGGCACATTAATAAGGAAACCCGGTCCGGCAATGGTTTTTCGTATCGCTTTCCAGAGCAAGTCGGTGCCTCGTTCTTTGTTTATCTCTTTTTCTTCGTGCTTGATACCTTCCTTTCTAACCGTTTCTCTAATTTCTTCGCTCGAAGCCTCTAAGACATTGAGTCCGTATTTTTCTTTCAGTAAGGAAACATAATCGTATGTTTGCCAATCATTATTCAGGTCAATATCGAAGCCATTAATAGAAAAACGCAGGGTGCCAAAAGTTTTTTGCGCCACTTCACAATAGAGTTCCTTCACCATTTTCATACCCTCTTCATAATCTTTGTAGGATTCATAAAATTCCAGTTGAGTATAGTCCTGAAGATGTTCCGGAGAAATACCCTCGTTTCTAAATATGCGTCCTATTTCAAAGGTTTTAGGAACGCCCGCGACCATTAATTTTTTCTGCCAAAGCTCTCCCGCGGAAATACGGAGATAAACATCTATGTCAAGGGCGTTGTGGTGGGTAATAAAAGGCCTAGCGTCGGCTCCGCCTGTTATATTCTCCAAAATTGGAGTTTCCACTTCCACAAAGCCTTTTTCCAAAAGATAGCTACGAAAAGCATTCCAGAAAATTGATTTTTTATATACGCTCTCTCTCACTTCTTTATTTAACAAGATGTCCAGATATCTTTTGCGGTAGCGCTCTTCCACATCTTGCAGGCCATGCCATTTTTCTGGAAGAGGTCTCAAACTTTTTGCCACCATAACCCATTTGGAAACCAAAATAGTTTTTTCATTTTTTTTCGTAAGAAAAACTTTCCCAGTCAAAAAAATAAAGTCACCAATATCAACAAACTTTTCAAAAAAAGAAAAAGTCTCTTCTTCTATCGCGTCTTTCTTTAAATAAGCTTGGAAAGCCTCATTTGACGAGCCGTCAAAAATATCAAAAAAAATAGACCCGCCATGGGCGCGCAAAGCCATGATACGGCCAACAACGCTTATCTCTTTTTCTGATTCCACCAGTGCCATAAAAGAAGACTCTATTTCTTTTATGGAAGAAATTTTTCCTACTCTGGCCGGATAAGCATCAAGCCCATGTTCTTTAAGAGCATTTAATTTTTTTATTCTTTCTTCTCTAATTTCATCAAATGTGGACATATTTAAAAGTATAATGCGAATGCGTGAATGTATGCGAATATTACGGATGACAAAAATTGCCTCCTATCCCTTCTTTCTTAATTCGCGTCATTCGCGCGCATTCGTAGGTTCGCATGACCCTAAGTTATTGAAACTATTTTATAAACATTTTTTCCTTTGGAAGTTTCCAGTGTTACATTTTCGCCTTCTCTTTTCCCGATAAGAACCGCGCCGAGCGGCGAAGTATTTGAGAGTTTACCTTCTTCTATATTGGCTTCGGCTTGGCTCACAATAACATAAACAATTTTTTCTTCCGCTCCGCTTTTTAATAGCTCAATTCTACTACCCATTGAAACAACATCTGTGTTGCCTTTTTTTACAACAGAAGCTCTTTTTAGAATTCCTTCCAGATCAGAAATACGGCTAAAAAGCCACGCTTGATCGTCTTTGGCTTTATGATATTCCGCATTTTCTCTTAAATCTCCCAAACTTCTAGCGTGAGCCACCCTCTCGGCCACTTCGGCAATGTCTTCTGTTTTTAGTTTTTGTAATTCCGCCTTTATTTCGGCCAATCTTTCCTCGCTTAAATATTCAACTGGTTCTAGCATAATAGATTTAATTATAGGCTTAAAAACATAAGATGGCAACCTATGGTCTCAAATATTGCGGTCTGTAAATTGTCATCCAATTCATAATTTGCGAAGAGGCATAAAGCGCACCCACTAAGTTACTTGAACTGCCTTTCTCAAGAACAATCGTAAAAGCATATTTCGGTTCTTTATAAGGGAAAAAGCCGATTATCCATGAGTTGACACTCGCCTTTGCAACTCCAAGTTGAGCCGTTCCTGTTTTAGCGGCAATTTCCACTCCCGGCAAATCCAAAGCTTTGGCTGTTCCTTCCAAGACAGCCAATCTCATTCCATCGTGGATGGTATTGAAGATATTTTTTGGAATTTCCACGTCTCTTACAAAATATTTTTCGTCAGGGTTTTTTTTGTCTTCTTCTGATAAGAAAACATGGGGTTTTAATATCTTGCCGTAGTTGGCAATTGCTGATGCATAAACCGCCATTCTTATGGGAGTTGTCCTAAAAAGACCCTGTCCGATAGAGGTATGATATGTGTCTCCTATTCTCCAAATGGGATCATTTGGTTCTGATTTTGCTTTTTCCTCCGGACTTGGTATAACCCCCACCGATTCGCCCGGAATATCAACCCCTGTTTCTTCATTAAAACCAAAAAGGGTTGCGTAATCTTTTATTTTTTTTATTCCCAAACCCGCCTGCTCTTCAAATCCACCGCCCACTTCGTAAAAATAAACATTTGAAGAAACAGCCAGCGCATGCTTTATGTCCACCCAGCCATGAGCTTTCCAATCTTTGAAAACGGTTTTTTCGCCGGGCCTGAAAGGATTGGGTATAGAAATACTGCCAGAACTAAAAATTCCTTTCTCTGGAGCAATGATTTTTTCATTTAAAGCTCCGACAGCAACAAGAGGTTTGATGGTTGAACCAGGTTCATAGATACCCGAAATGGCTCTATTTAAAAAAACTTTTCTCTTATCCTCAAGGAGGGATTTTATTTTATCGGCAGGTTGTCCCAAAGACATAACTTGGGAATCATATTCTGGCACAGAAACCAAAGAAAGAAGCTCGCCGTTTTTCACATCCATAATAATTCCGGCTCCTCCGGTAAATCCTCTCTCGTCCACAACAGACTTTATGGCACGGTAGACTTCTGATTGAAGCTCCGCGTCAATGGTTAAACCAATCTTTTTCCCATGCTTAGCTTCATTGGAAAAGCTTTCTGAAACAACACCCCCCAGAGAATCCCTTTCCGTGAGCTTGGTTCCCGGACTACCGCTTAAAATACTGCTATAAGATTGTTCTATGCCATTTTTTCCTATCTTCATCTCGGGAGAGACAATGTCGGGACGAGTGATTTCCTTTTCGTTTGGCAATCCTATGTAGCCCAAAATGTGAGAGAATCCGTTGCGTTCGGTGTAAACTCTTTTCGTGTCATCATTCCATACAAGCGGAATGCCGAATCGGTCGTAAACAACCCCTCTATCTGGAAAAATAATCTCTGCTCGCAAACTATTTTTTTCACTCCTTTCCCTAAAATATTCTCCGCGTACAATTTGCAGATTAAAAAGTCTGACGCTAAAAATAAAAAGTATTAGAATAAAAATCACCGACGCTCCGATAAAAATTCCTCTTTTTATCGGTTTTTCTATTTGCCCCTCAAATTGTTCAACATTAAAAGACGGTGAATTTTTAGAATCCAAAAAAATCTCGTCTGGAAAAATAAAAGAATTCTTTTCTTTCATCTGATAAAAATTCTTTCTCTTAAATCGCTTCTTATAATAAGAAGGCCAAAGAACAAAACCGTCCAGAAACCAAAACGTCCGGAAATCATTGCGGGACTGGAAACGGCGTAAACAGAATCTATCAATAGACCCCAGAAAATAGATTCAAGATAATTTTCCCGCAAAATTATAGCAAGAAAAACAAGGGTTACGCTTAGATACCAAGGAAGAAAAAATAAAGAGAAAAAGATAAAAATGTTTAAAAAAATACGTTTCATTTCTAATGATTTTTTCTTACCAAAATAAATCTTAAATCTTGGATATTTTCTGAAAGTCTGAACCGGACTAAGTGAAAAGGGTTTGCCGAGTCCTTGGTAATTTTACCCACACGCCCTAAAACAAAAGATTTTATCCCTACGGTTTCTATTAGTTCACCTTCTTCAATTTTTGAAGAACTCGGCACTTTAACGCTAAAATTACCTCCTCCCAGACCAGTTGCAACAGCTAAAATATTTGATTGTATAAAGTGAACATCCAGAGATTCTCCAGGAAAAGATAATAACTTCACGATGCTAGAGTCGGGAAAAACGTCTTTTATTTTGCCAATTATCGAACGCTCGCTGGAGAAAACTTCCATTCCTTCAACGATTCCTTCCTTTTCTCCAGCATCCAAAATAAGAATATCATATGGCGAACGAGGAGGAGCAGAGAGTACGCCTCCTAAGATATAATCACTCGGTTTCTCCAGTCGGCCAAAAATATTTAACAACTCCTCCCTTTGCTTAAAAATTTTTTCATAATCTTCAAGCTTTAATTTAAGTTCTTCTATTTTTAATCTTTCACTGTTAATTTCTTCTTGCAATGAATTTTTGGACTTAAAATAAGCTCCCAAAGAAGAAAAATAATCGCGGAGGAAATTACTGCTCTCAAAAACAGGTTTAGCAAGAGTTATTCCGAAATTTCTTAAAAATTTAAAAGAATCGCCCCTCTGGAAAAAAGTCAAATAGAGCATTATTAAGAAAATAATACTCACAAAAAACTTTTGCTTTCTTTTGTCACCAAAGAAACTTTTATTTCGGGGGAAGATCGTCTTCATGAGCTATTAGAATATCTTTATAGAAATCCATGTCCTCAAGGACAACACCCGTGCCTCTTACCACGGCCGTCAGTGGTTCTTCAACCACATAAACAGACATTTTTGTTTCTGCCGAGATCATTTCGCCTAAACCTTTTAAATTTGAACCTCCTCCGGATAAAGCAATGCCGTTTCTCATGATATCAGAGATTAGTTCAGGCGGAGTTTCTTCTATTATTTCTTTTACCGAACGCACAATTACCCGAACAGATTTAATGATGGCTTCCCTCACATCAGCTTCTGTCACCGTTACTTCCCTCGGTAAACCACTCACAAGATCCCTGCCTCTTATCACAGATTCGGAACCCTTGTCCGGTTTTCCCACCGAGCCAATATGAATTTTGACGTCTTCCGCTGTTTTTTCTCCTAGAAGCACTTTAAATTCATCTCTGGCATAATTTATAATATCTTGATCCAATTTATCTCCGGCCACGCGAAGGTTTTTAGATACCACAATGCCCCCTAATGAAATTACGGCGATATCGGTTTTCCCTGCGCCCACATCAATAATCATGCTTCCCACGGGATCGTTTATAGGCAAACGAGCGCCAATAGCAGAAGCCATCGGCTCTTCAATAATATGAACATCTTTCGCTCCAGCGCTGTAAGTAGCGTCTCTTACCGCCCTGATTTCCACGTTGGTAATCCCTGAAGGAACTCCAATGACCACTCTTGATCGCGAGAAAAATCTAGAATCTTCTTTTTGAACCAAACGAATAAAATAGGCCAGCATCTCTTCCGTAACTTCAAAATTAGAGATAACGCCTTCAACTAGAGGCCTAACCGCTTCAATATGGCCCGGAGTACGGCCAAGCATTCGACGAGCCTCCACTCCAATAGCGACAACACGCCCCGTCTTTTTATTAACGGCTACGACAGACGGTTCATTGATAACTATTCCTTTGCCACGAACATAAACTAAGGTGTTTGCCGTACCAAGGTCTATACCAATATCTTTCCTGAATAATGCATTAAGTTTTTTGAACATATTCCAATAACTGGCTGTGAGTGAGCATCACTACTGTTTCCTCTCCCCTTTTTTTCAATTCGTATTTGTCTTCCTTCAAGGTTTTTTCACTGATGACAATCCGATAAGGAGCTCCGATCAAATCCGCATCGGCAAATCTTTCTCCAGCATTTTTTCCTTCCCGATTATCATAAATAGTTTCAACACCCGCCCGAGTAAGTTTTTTGTACAAATCTTCCGAAGCTTCCATTATTTCAGATTTCTCAAAACCCAAAGGAATGACATGGGCCAAGAAAGGCGCTACCGATTTCGGCCAAATAATACCTTTTTCATCATTGCAATTTTCCACAATCGCCCCCATTAAACGGCTAATGCCTATTCCGTAGCAACCCATCTCCACGAGTTTTTCCTCTCCCTCTTTGGTTTTATATCTAAGATTGAAAGCTTCTGAAAATTTTGTTTTCAAGGGAAAAATGTTTCCTACTTCGATAGCCGACTCTTTTTCCAGATTGGTGGAATGACATTCCGGACACTCTGGGGAATCATTTTTCACTATTTCTTCGTTAACCCCGACTTTGCATTTTTTACAAACGAAAATGGTATCCTCTCCAAATTTATTAATCATTTGAAACTCATGTGAATATTCAGAAAAGGAACCTCCAGAAGCATAAGTATAAATGGTTTTTTCTCCAATACCGGCTATCTCAAAAATTTTTTCATAATGGCCTCGCATTTTTTTATAAAAATCTTCAGCACTCAAAGCATCGGGATGAAAAGAATACTGGTCTTTCATTAAAAATTCTCGTCCGCGCAAAATACCGGATTTAGCTCTTTTTTCCTCGCGAAACTTATTTTGAATTTGGAAAAATGAAAAAGGAAAATCTCTATATGAGAGTTGATTTTTGCCCGCAAGAGGAGTAACTATTTCTTCATGGGTAGGACCAAGCGCCAGTTCTGGTTGCCCCCCCTCTTTGTTTAAAATTTTAAACAAAACGTCCAGACTCTCCCACCTTCCGGTTTTTTCCCAATTTTCTTTTGGTTGCAAAGCCGGCATGAGGATCTCAAGCGAACCGCTTTTTTTTATCTCCCCGCGAACAATCTCCTCTATTTTTCTTAAAACAATCAAACCCAGTGGTAAATACGAATAAACCCCTGCCACTAATTTCTCTATATATCCGCCTTGCTCAAGAAGAATCGCATTTCTGGCAATCTCTCCTTTCGGGGCATTTTTTAGAGGCTTAGGAATAAGCGAGTTCAAAAGCATAGCCCTATTCTAATAGGGCTTGGAACTTAAGTCAAAAATTCAAAATTTATTGAAAAAACCGATTGATGTCTTTGTAAGTGACAAGAAGCATTAAGAAAACCAGCAAACTGAAACCTATCGCGTGAACCATACCGACCGCTTTTGCGTTAAAATTCTTTCCTCTTATTTTTTCTATTGTCATGAGCAATAATCTTCCTCCATCCAAAGCAGGAAAAGGAAGAATGTTCAAAACAGCCAAGTTAATTGAAAGCAGGGCGGTAAAAGCCAACAGATAAGAAAAGCCAAGGCTGACTGCCGAACCAGTGGCGCTAACAATGCCAACCGGACCAATTACTTCGTTGAATTGTCCATTCCCCCTTAAAATGCCTCCAAAGAAAGAAAAGACTCCTTTTGTGGTAAGCCATGTGAAAGAGGCCGTAATTTCTAAAGCTTTTATCGGAGCTTTATACCATAAGTAATGAAGAGAGATCTCTTCATTCATGGCAATCCCCAAAGCTCCTTCATTTTGAGGAGGATTTTCTCGAGCGTGAACTAAAGTGCCAAATTTTTCCTTATTTCTGTTGTAATTAATTTTTATATCCTCTCCTAAATGAAGACGGACAAATTTCTGAAATTCCTCAATGCTTGAATAGCCAATTATTTCATCTCCGATTTTTAGACCCATTTTCTCTGCGGGTGATTCTTTGACAACGTTTACAACGATGATTTTTCTAGTGGCTGTTTTTAAATCCTCCTCCGAAATTAAAGACGGATGGGTAGGCATACCAATAAAAAGATTAACGGAGATAATCATCCACGCCAAAATGAGGTTAAAAACTACTCCCGCCACCACAATCAAGGCTCTGGCTCTGAAAGATTTAGCCGAAAAACTTTTAGGATCACGAAGATGTTCTTCGTCTCCGTCTTCTCCTTTCATTTTCACAAAACCGCCAAAAGGAATGGCGTTCAAACTATAGATTGTCTCCCCCTTCTTTTTGGAAAAAATTCTTGGTGGAAAACCAAAACCAAATTCTTCCACTCTTACTCCCTCTCTCCTCGCCACAAGAAAATGCCCCAACTCGTGGGCTAAAACCAAGACAGCCAAAACAATAAGGAAAATAATTACGGACATAAATAGAAAGAGTTATGAGGTGATTTCTTCTTTCTTTCTCTCCGCGAGAGATTCCATTTCAGCATTAAAATCACTAATTATTTTTTCCATCTCTTCTTTAAAACGAAATTTATCATCTTCCGGGATTTTTCCCTCTCTTTCTTTTTCCTGGATATCTTTCCATACTTCGTCCCGTTCTTTTCTCATAGTAATTCTGGCGTCTTCCAATTTTTCAGAGATAAGTTTTAAAAGAATTTTTTTTCTTTCATCCGTCAGCTCGGGAACAGACAAACGGATACTATTTTTATCCGTCACCGGTGAAATCCCCAAGGGAGAAGCAAAAATGGCCGACTCTATAGATTTTAAGTTTCCCGTATCCCACGGCGTAATGCGTAAAGTTTTTGCGTCTTCAACGCTGATGGCCGATATGTGTTTTAGAGGCATCCGTGCGCCATAAGATTCTACCATAATAGAATCAAGCAAGACCGGGGTTGCTCGACCCGAGCGCAAAGAAACCAGCTCGTTTTTGAGCCAAGAAATTGTTTCTTTGCCTTTATTTTGTAAAACCGAAAAATCGTATTTCATTAACTCCTTGCTTCTATTCTACATGGCGAGGGAGAATCAGCGCAAGGTTTTCTAAAAACATAGATGGCATAGAACCTTTGTCATTTATGTAATTCAAGCCATCTTTTATAGATAAAATAACCAGGGGTTCTGTAACTTTTTTATACATCCGACAAGAAAAGAAAGCATTTATTAAAGAAAAAAACAAAGCTTGATTGGCTAAACGATCTTTACCTGTGTTCTTAATTTTTTTTAATCGGTCTGACAGAGACGCTCTAAGAAATTCTAAACCGTCATCACTCATTATCGCCTTTGATTCATTTTTCGTTACATAACGAACTACGAATCTTGAACGAAGGGTTTTGGGTATGCCGACTTGATTAGGCAGTGAAAAAAAAATATAGGTGCCCAGTGGCGGTTCTTCAAAAATTTTAAGAAGCGCGTTTGCTGCTTCACGGGTAAGACTTCCGGCAAGAATAATAAAAACCTTTTTATCGCCTTGAACAGGCCGTTGAAATATTTTTCTCGCTAACTCGTGGCTTTCTCCTACGCCAAAAGTGTCATGTTCCAAAATGGCACAATCAGGATGACTTTCCACATTCAAAACATCGAGAATTGTCTTCGCCGAGTTCTTGCCATAAGCAAAACCATCTTTCTTGTCGCCCAGAAGAAAATACCCGTGGTGGAAACGATTGTTTTTTATGGATAATTCTGCAAGAGAAACCATCTTTTAGTTATAACAAAATTTTGTTTTTACCTTTTGGCAATAATACTCTTTTTATAGACATCTAAGTGTTCTAAGGCAATACCTGTGCCTTTAGCCACGCAAAGAAGAGCATCATCAGCCACTCTGGCTTTAACGCCTGTGGAACGATAAACGAGCTCGTCAAAATTACGCAACAGGGAAGATCCGCCGGTCATGACAATGCCGTTGTCAATAATATCCGAAGCGAGTTCCGGAGGAGTATCTTGCAAGACAGTTTTTATGGCTCTCATGATTTCTTTCAGTTCGGGCTCCACCGCTTTTACTATTTCATTAGTGGTTACTTCTGCTCCTCTTGGCAAGCCGGTCATAAAATCTCTGCCTTTTATTCTGTAGGTAAGTTCTTCCTCAACCGGCACAGCCGATCCAATTTCTATTTTTATATCCTCAGCTGTCCTCTCTCCGATAGCTAAGTTAAAATTTTTCTTTATATAATCACCGATAGCCGCATCAAGTTTATTACCAGCCACTTTAACAGAAATTGCCGACACAATCCCTCCCAAAGAAATGACCGCCACATCCGATGTTCCTCCGCCAATATCTACTATCATGTGTCCAGAAGGTTCGTGAATTGGGATACCAGCGCCGATAGCCGCTAAAATTGGCTCTTTAACCACATAAGCAGATTTGGCGCCAGCTTTTACCGCCGCCTCAACCACCGATCGTCTTTCGGTGGAAGTAACTCCAGCAGGCACAGAAATTAAAACTTCGGGCTTAAAAAAAGTCCATCCGCCCATGGCTTTACCGATAAAATAACGAAGCATTGCTTCCGTCACGCGATAATCAGCAATTACCCCATCTTTCATCGGACGATAAGCCACGATAGCATCAGGGGTTTTTCCTACCATCTCCTTAGCTTCCACTCCGACAGCCAAAACCTTATTCTCTTGTTCGGAAACAGCCACCACGGAAGGCTCGTTTAAAATAACTCCGCGTCCGGGAATAAAAACAAGGGTATTGGCAGTACCAAGGTCGATACCGAGTTTTTTTGAGAAAAAATTCATCGTCTCTCCTACTCTAGACTTTTAACCCTTTTTTTGCAAACATATAGAGAAAGAGAAATGACTCCCCTTTCCGTTAGAAAAAGAAGATTTTTTTTAATTTTATGTACCTTGGTTTTTTTGGCTATCCTGCCCATTTTGGCTTATTACACAATGGGCTATCGCCTGTCTTCTGATTATCAAATAGTTAAAACAGGAGGGTTTTACGTATGGGCTCCCGTTACGGGGGCTTTTATAGAATTGGATGGCAATCCGGTCAGAAAAACAAACATCTTACAAAGCGGATTCCTTATCCAAAATCTCAAGCCCCAAAAATACACCGTTGCCACAAAAAAAGAAGGGCGTCATCCTTGGATAAAGAACTTGTTTGTTGAAGAAGGTTTAGTCACCGAAGCCCGCGCGATGATGCTTCCAGAAAAACCAGAGACGATTTTGGTGGAGAAAAAATCAGAAGAATATAAAAATGTCGTTAAACTTTTTACCGCCCAAGCAAAATTGGCCACAAGCACTGTTGTGCACTTCGCCAGTGGCAATAAGCAAAAATTAACTCTTGATATTAAGCGCCAAATTCTCAAAGCCGAATGGTTGGGAGACGAAAAAGACATGCCTTATTATTTTTGTAGCGACAAGAGCTGTAATGCTACCTCGACTGTTATCGCAAAAGGGGGGATGATCAGAGATTTTTCTTTCTTCCCCGGTCGCCGAGATGTTGTGATTGTCTCTTTCAGTAGTGATATTTACGCTATGGAAATTGATAATCGTGGCGGGAGAAATATCCAGCCGGTTTACAAGGGCATAAAACCGTCTTTTCTTGTCACTCCCGGGGAAAGTTTTATTTACGTCTTAGATGAAGGAGTTCTTCATCGTCTTTTTATTGAATAAAAATGAAAATAATAGACGTTGTTCCAATAACGAAAGGATTTAAAGAGGAAGTTTTTTCGTATTTTACCAGCAAACCCGTATCTGAAGGAACACTTGTAAATGTGCCTAGCCGTTCAAGAATAATTCCAGCCTTAGTTACTTCCGTCAGAGACGCTGAAACAGAAAAAATCAATGTCAAATCAGCCGATTTCAAACTGCGTTCAATAAAATCTGTTGTTTCCAACGATCTCCTCTCTCCTCTTTTTATCGAAGGAATGAAGGAATTATCAAAATATTATGCTTCGCCACTAGGCCAAGTAATTAGAGATTTTTTGCCGGAAGCAATTCTTTCAGGAAAACAAGCCTTCGAGAGAAAAAAGAAAACAGAAAAAACACAGATCCATTTCTCCATCAGCCTTATTCAGGCCAGAACAACAGAAAGAATACAAAGCTACAGAGCAATCATAAGAGAAGAATTTGCCCGCGGAAATTCTGTCTTTGTTTTATTCCCAACCGTCAGTTCTCTTAAAGAATTTTCCCTGTATCTGGAAAAAGGCATTGAAGAATATACCCACATCCTCCACTCTCAAATCACTGCCAAAAACATTAGAGAAAACTGGAAAAAAGCAACCTCGCAAAAACATCCTGTCCTTATTCTTGGCACAAAAACATTTCTATCCATACCAGTAAATTATTCCACCTTAATAGTGGAAGGAGAAAGCTCAAACTCTTATATCGGCCAGACAAGACCTTATATCGACGCTCGCCGAGCTTCCGAGTTTATCGCCAAAAATTTAGATATAAAATTAATTTTTGGCGATATCGCCGTTCGTGTAGAAACTTTTTATCGCGAAGAAACCGGCGAAATGCTCCCTGCCATACTCTCACCTTCTCGGCTGTTGTCCGAGGCAGACCAAGAAATAGTGGACATGAAAAAACAAAAAAACGGAGAAAAAAAACCTTTCTCCATTATCAGCGGAGAGCTTCAAGAGTTAATCAACGAAGCAAGATCTCAAAATGAAAACATCGTTATTTTTGTTAATCGTCGAGGTCTTTCCACTGCCATTGTTTGCCATGATTGTTACAAAACACTAATTTGTGAAAAATGTAGCGCGCCTTTGGTAACACATAAAAATGAAAAAGGACAAAGCGACTTGCTTTGCCATAAATGTCTTGAAGAGAAAAATATTCCCCAAAACTGCCCCTACTGCGGGAGTTGGAATATGCAATCTTATGGTATTGGTATAGACACGGTCAAAGATTCCCTACTGCAATTTTTCCCAACCATCTCTATCTTTAAAATAGACAGCGACGCGATAAAAACTCAAAAACAAGGAGAGACCACCGCCCAAAATTTCTTAAAAAATCCCGGCAGTATCCTAATAGGAACAGAGATGATTTTTAGTTTTATCAAAGAACCTGTCGAAAGAGTGGTGGTGGCTTCTATAGACACCTTGTTTGCTTTTCCTGATTTCAATATGAATGAAAAAATTTTTCAACTTCTGACGCGCTTAAGACTCTTGGCCAAGAAAACGTTTTTTATCCAGACCCGCCTGAGAGAAAATCCTGTCTTCGATTATGCGCTTCGTGGAAATATTTCCGGTTTTTATCAAGAAGAAATAGCAGAAAGAAAGGTTTTGGATTATCCTCCTTTCAAGCAACTCATCAAACTTTCATGCGCTTCCTCCGATAAAAATAAACTAAAAGAAGAAATAGAAAACACCGCGAAAGATCTCTCCGCCTGGGAGCCAATGCCTTATACCGCCTTCATGCCAAAAATAAAAGGTCTTTACACTTCCCATATTCTCTTAAAATTACCTCCGCGGAAATGGCCAAACAAGGAAATGGCTCTTTTTGAAAAAATTCGTAATTTACCGAATTATTGGAAAGTTGATATCGATCCAGAAAGTTTGCTATAAATCATAATAAATTCGGCAAAAATCCTAAAATGAAAAAAGAATCTATAAAAAATATCGTTCAGGAAGGTCATTCTGTTCTCAGAAAAAAAGCGAAAGAAGTGTCTCTTGAAGAAATAACTTCGGTAAAAATAAAAAAGATTATTGAAGAGATGAAAAATTCCTTATCTGTTACTTCAAATGGCGTGGCCTTGGCGGCCCCTCAAATCGGTCATTCACTCCAAATTTTCATAGCCGATCAAGCCCAACTGCCTCCAAATAAAGAATCCACGGATCCCAAGAGAAACAAGGGGCCTTATATTGTTTTTATAAATCCCAGCATCATAAAGCAATCAAAGAAAAAATATCCATTGAGTGAAGGTTGTTTGAGCGTAGAAAACATTTACGGCACAGTGGAGAGAAGCGAGAAAGTCTTGGTAGAAGCGTTTGATGAAAAAGGTAAAAAATTTCGCCGAAGCACTTCCGGGCTTTTAGCCCAAATTATTCAGCATGAAATAGATCACCTGAATGGAATTCTCTTTATTGATAAAGCCGTAAATACCATACGCATAGAGAAAGAAGAGAATGGAAACAAATAATATTTTTCCGAAATTTGCCTTTTTTGGTTCATCTGAATTTTCTGTTTTTGTCTTGCAAAGGTTGGCTGAAGAAAATATTAAACCTTTTCTGATTATAACCACAGAAGACAAACCTCGTGGACGGCATCTTCGCCTTTCTCCAACCCCCGTAAAAAAATGGGCTTTAGAAAAAAATATCCCTGTCTTTACGAATATTTCAGAAGCAGAAGCCATAGCAAAAGAAAATGAGATTTTTCTAGTAGCCTCCTATGGGAAAATATTGCCTCGAAAAATACTTGATATACCCAAATATGGAGTTTTAAACATTCACCCTTCTCTTCTGCCTAAATATCGCGGTCCCTCCCCTATTCAATCAGCCATTTTAAATGGAGATAAGGAAACAGGAATAACTATCATGTTAATGGATGAGAAAGTGGATCATGGGCCCATTATTTCTCAGAAATATTTTCTAATCCGAGAAAATATGGATTATGAAGAAATGGAAAAAACGCTGGCCTTTCTGGGAGCAGAAGAATTCATGGAAATTGCTCCAAAATACATCCTTGGACAAATAACTCCGATCCCTCAAAACCACCAGGAAGCCTCATACACTAAATTAATAAAAAAACAGGACGGAGAGATAAATCTCAAAAAAAATACCCCTCAATCGATTGACAGAAAAATTAGGGCCTTCAGAAGGTGGCCCAATGTTTATTTTTTTGTCATAAAAAACAACAAGCCTTTTCGCGTCATCATCACAAAGGCTAAAATAAACAAGGATATTTTAGAAATAGAAAAAGTAAAGCCAGAAGGAGGAAAAGAAATGTCTTGGCAAGACTTCAAAAAAATATTCCCATCTCTAAATGGAATTTAAAGAGTATCTTTGATATTTTTCTCCAGTCTTCTCAATATTCTCAAGGCCTCTTCTATTTTTTCCTCCGCCTCTTTATTTATTTCAAAATCAGCTTCGGCTCTAATTTCAGCGTGCCGGCCAAGTAAGTTTTGTCCAACCATGATAAGAGGAAGAAAAAATAACTGGAGCATGTTGGAAATAAAAAGCCAGAGGACAAAAGCGGGGTAAGGATCAAAGTTGTAATTTTCGGGACCGAAAGAATTCCAAATTATCCATAAAAAAGTCCAGATTACAAGAACAAGAAAAAAGCCCATGGTGCCGATCTTCTTTGTAACCATGATCGCCAGCTTTTCTCCTTTTCGCAAACGGCCTGCATGTTCTGTGTTTGTGTTTTTCATATATATTTGTCAAAAAAATTAATAAAATTAAGCAAGGCCAAGAATCCTTTTTGTTTCTTCTTTATAATACTCCACTTCGGGCTGATTGAAAGCGTTAATATTCATCACTTCAGCCAAATAAACAACTTCAATCATTTTTGTCATCATAAAAGCGCCTAATGATTTTTCGGAAATTTCTTCCATTTTCACCAAAGCCATAGTCAACGCTTCCTTTTTATAATTTTCTATAATGCTTGTTTCTATGGCAGACAAGATCTCCCTTGTATCGGTACTATAAAACGAAGAACTTCTTTCAAAAAGACCTAGATTATTAATTATCTTTTTTTCTGAGATCCTTTTGATCGTGACAAACGTAGTGAATTTATCCAAGGGACCAGCAAGATTAAGTTGTAAAACGGAATGCAGGTCGGGGGGAGCGATTGAAATACATGTGGTAAAGCCGTTTCTGATTTCTTCTCCGTTTTGATTCTCCCGTTTGCCCAAACTTTCTGAATAAAGCGCCCGCGCCCATTTCCCTAAAGATTCCATTCTGGGGCTGAAAAAGAAAATATCGTGGATATTTTTCCCCGTCTGAACCGCCTCATAAGCAAAATTTGCCAACTTTAAAGCTTGGTTATTCCTTGGGTTTTCCGACAAGGCGTTGTCTCTCGCCTCACGAGCCCCTTCTAAAAAATTTTCTATGTCAATTTTGGCGCAAGCTAGAGGGAAAAGGCCAGCGCTCGAGAAAACCGAATATCTTCCGCCTACTGTATCAGGAATTAACAGCTTAGAAATATTATTCTCTTGCGAGAACTTATCTAGAGGAGAAGCCTCTCCGGTAATAATCACGATCCTGTCTGGATAATCTTCACTCACGCTTTTCAAATATCCAGAGATTATTTCCGCCTGAGTAAGAACTTCAATCGTGGAGCCCGACTTGCTTACAAGGACAAGAAGGAATTCTTCCGCGCTTTGCAAAGAGTTCTCAACAAGTTTTTCTAAATCAGAGAAAAATTTTTGTTCCAGAAAATCTATAAAAATAATTTTCGGGAATTTGTCTGTATTTATATCGTTAAGACATCCTCGAAGGCCGTCATAAACCGCTTTAGCTCCAGTTATGGAACCTCCCATTCCGCAAACAAAAATGTATTTAAGTTTTTCTGAAATCTTTTCTTTCTGCAGACTCTTAATTTTCTCTAGGGTTTCTTTATCGTCAATAATATTAACGAAGTTATCCGGCAAAGAATTTTTTGTGTTCTTAATCTTTTCACTGAAAACACTGGCGATCCGGCCTAATTCCTCTGTCTCCTTCTTATCATTTTTATCCTTAAAAATTATTACATCAAGCATGATATTATTATACACTTTGTTTCCCTTACAAGAAATAACTCTCCAACTCAAATTGACCAGGGCTTAAATTTTGGTATAATCATTATCAGCTAGTTCGTTGGCGTTTTTTTTATTTTAAAACCTTCTACCCAAAGGAGAATTAAAACATGCTAATTTTAGATCCGGAGGAAAGAGAAATTCTCTCGGAGCTCAGAGAGAAAAGGATCTTGGACGATATAGATCCCCATCGTCTACAAGATCCTTTGAAAGTCTTACTCGTCACCTGCGCCGATGGCCATCATATGGCTGATATATTCCGGCATCAGGAGTCGATATGCTCAAGAAACGGCTCTGGCGCGGTGGTGCATACAATCGCCTTAAATGGCGGAGCCATGATTTTATCGAAAAATTACCTTCCGAACTTAAAATATCCCGATAAGGAGGTAATGATCCGGCATATAATTGCCGGTTGCGAAATCAAGGGAATTGACACTTTGGCCTACCACGTGCACGCCCCTTGCGGAGCGGCAAGAGGGTCGGGTCTCAAAGCCCATGAGAGCATTAAGCTCGCTTTGGAAGGCAAGCAAGGAATGAGAGAAATTCTCCCAATCCATTTTAAAATGGGATGCTTTGCCCATGTGGACTGGGGCAACGGAAAAAAGCGGACATATTTTGTCCGCAAAAAAGAGTTTTTTGACTGGCTCTCTCTCTCTTCAAGGTAAAAAACAAAAAAGCGAAGACAACTCTTGTCTTCGCTTTTTTTCTTTTTGCCCTTACTTTTTGACTAATTTTCCGCTTTCTCCGCCACCAAGCGCACCCCTAAGGAGACTTCATCGTCTATCACCTTATCCGCCAAGTTTTTAAAGAAACTGCCGGAACCATATTTAACCCCCCATTTGGTTCTGTCTATTTTGATGTCCGCTTCCACCATCACCTTTCCATCTTCTCTTTCGTATATTTTGGCTGGAAATACAATTTCATTCGTCGTATCCTTTATTGTTAACTTGCCGGTAATATCGTACATAAAGAAATTTGCCACATCCTCATAGGCCTTACTGCCCATTATTTCAAATTTCGCTTCCGGAAATTTGGCGACATCAAAAAAATCGGCCGATTTTAAATGTTTCTCTAAATTGCCTTCTCCTCCAGGAACTTTCGAAGTATTTATGACTTTAATGGTGTTTAAATCTATGACGAAATTTCCGCTAATATTATCTTCAGCAACAATTGCTTGGCCGTTTTTTAAATTAACAATCCCGCTATCCAAATAGCCTTCAATCAATGGTCTTTTACCGGACCAGTTGATCACGCTTTCTGTGGTAGAAACGTTGTAAGAACCCAGCGAAAGATTTTCACGCAAAACAATATTTTGCGCAGTGTTAATGTTTTCCAGAATCTTTTCTGATTCCTTGTTTCTTTTTACAAGAAAATAGGCCCCGAAAATAACAACCAAGAAAATGACAAAATAGATGATGTTTTTCATTTCTTTATTATTTTAATATTATCCCCATAATAACACAAAAAATTATAAATTTAATTTTATTTTGCTCATTATTCCATCCACGTGCCTTTCTAAATCTTCTCTGCTTCCATCGTTCGTAAGTTTAAATTTGGCCAACTTCATACAGGCTAAAATATTTTGCCTGTTCGGATCACTTGACTCAAATTCCTCTTCATTATCTTTTAAGAATTGTTCAAAAGAAATATTATCTGTGGAACTTCGTCTCATTTTTATCCTCGCATATCTTATCTCTGGTTCTGCATCTACCGAAAGAAGAAAGAAGTTATCTTTTTTTGCTAAAAATTCTATTTCACCAAGCGTCCTTATGGATTCAATAATAGCGTTTTTTCTATCTCGCACCGCTCTGTTATAAAGTTCCTCAATAATAAATCCAGGGTTGTGTTTTGATCTTATGTCATTGGCTACTTCCACCATAACCTCTCTGTTTACCGGTAAACCCCGTCTTATAATTTCTTCTGTTATAATATCCCTCGCCGAATAATGAGTAAAATTATAATTATTTTTTAAATATTCCACGATCGTTCCTTTCCCCGCCCCGATTGTTCCTGTGATACCAATAATGATCATTGTCTATAATGATTTAAAATTTAATTTTGATTGCCCGCCACGTAGCCAGTTGTCCAGCAAAGTTGAAGCGAATATCCTCCCGAAGGGCGATTTATGTGTAACAGGTCTCCCGTCAAATACAGATTTTCAAAAATTTTTGAACGCATAGACTTTGTATCTATTTCTTCTAGAGGTATTCCTCCATCTGCCACAACAGCTCTATCATAACCCATAAGTCCGGTAATGGTAACAGGCATTGAGCACAGAATGCGCGATATCTCCTTTCTTTTCTCCCTTGTAATGCTATGCGCTTTTGTCTCCGGTGAAAGATTTTGGTTTAGCAAAGAAAGTAAGGCCCCGCTCATACCTTTTGGAGCGATCTCCTTGGCGATATTTCTCAAAGTTTTATTTTTGTTTAAATTTAAAATATTGCTAATTTTTTTGTCTTCTGCGCCTAGATCCGTATCCGGAAAAACATTTATTGTGGCTGTTACGATTCCTTTATGGAGCATATCCCCCACCTTGCCGGCCAGATTCAGGATTAAAGGCCCAGACAAACCAAAATGAGTGAAAAGAATTTTTCCCGTTTTAGAAAATTGTTTTTTCCCATCCAGAAAAAAGGTGATTTTCATAAAGGAAAGAGAAACACCAGATAAATTTTTGACCCATTTTTCTTTTACCGCAAGAGGCACAATGGTGGGCGTAGGCTTTACGATCGTGTGGCCTAATTTCTGCAACCATTTTAAACCATCACCGGTTGAACCAGTTTCCGGGTGAGCCAACCCTCCCGTTGCAAAAATAAAACGCCGAGCGCGAAATTCTTCTTTTCCGCTTCTAACAGCTATTATTTTCTTGTTTTTTGCGATAACCCCTGTTACCGGCTTTCCCGTTAAAATTTTTACCTTGTTTTCTCTTAAGTATTTTTCAAGAATTCTAAAAACATCCAAAGCTTTTTGGGTTTTCGGAAAAACCCGATTTCTTGCCTCCACAACCAAAGGCAAGCCTCGAGATTCAAAAAAATCAAAAGTTTCTTTCACTCCAAATTGAGAAAAAGATGAATAGAGAAAGTCTCTGGCTTTGCCGTAATTAGCCAAAAAAGTTTGTGGGATAAATTCAGCGTTTGTGATATTGCATCTGCCTCCTCCCGTAATTTTCAGCTTCTCTCCGAGGTTTCTGTTTTTTTCAATCAATAAAACATTTTTTCCCTTCTCCCCCGCTCTTCCTGAGGCCATCATGCCGGAAGCTCCGCCTCCTACAACTATCACATCATAAATTTCAGGTTCTTTTTTCACCTTTATTTCTTTATTCCTGCCACCTTATTTCTTTTTAGAAAAAACGGGATTTTGCACCACTCGTCTTCATTGAGAATATATCCGACGCAATTTCTTGATCTACACCGGCAAGGATGCTCAATAAAATCATCAAGGTCGTAATTATAATTATAAGAGATCTCTTCTCCCTTTTTTATGTCTTTTATAGCCACTATCCAAATACGGCCTCTGGTAATTTTAGTTTCGCAATTTGGATCGCAAGAATGGTTTATCAAGCGAGCGGTATTCCATCTCACTCCTCCGTCTATGTCAGTTTTTTTATTCAATTCAAAAATATAAACTGCGCCGTTTCTTGAATTCTTCCGAGACTTATCCATAGAGGCCCACTGCCTTCTGTTTCCTTCGGCCTTTGTCACTTTCTCTCCCACATATTCTATAATCCTGGTTCCTTTTGGAATATCTTTGCGCGCGAAAACTCCCTTATTATGAATAGAGGATTTTTTAACCGTTATGTAGGGCGATTTGGTTGATTTTGGCACAGAGGACATAATAGCTTTAAATGTTATCTTGGTTCAAGCCCGAAAAGATTTGTATATTTTTCTTTTAAATAATCAATGAAATATTTGCTGTTTAAATCTTCACCCGTTACTTTTTTAGTCAAAGAGGAAGCTGTATAGAATTTTCCATGAATGTGGATATTTTTCTTGAGCCATTCTTTTATCTCTTGGAAATCGCCAGATGAAATCTTTTTGTTTATGTCAGGGATTTCTTTTTTCATCGTGGCGTAAAATTGTGACGCATAAAGATTGCCTAAAGTATAAGTCGGGAAATATCCGAAAAGCCCCTCAGACCAATGCACATCTTGCAAGACGCCGGAGGCGCTGTCTTTATTCTCAATACCAAGATATTCTTTCATTTTTGACTTCCATATTCTTGGCAGATCTTTTGTTTCTATTTTTCCTTCTATCAAATCCTTCTCAATCTCGAATCTCAAAATAATATGAAGATTATATGTCACCTCATCCGCCTCAGTGCGAATTGGTGAAGGAAAAACGGCATTTATTGTTTGGTAAAAATTTTCAAGAGAAATTTTTTTAAATGGAATTGGAAATGTTTCTTGTAGTTTTGGATAAAAATATTTCCAAAAGTTCTTGCTTTTTCCGATCAGGTTTTCCCACATGCGAGATTGTGATTCGTGGATACCTAGAGAAATACTCTCTCCCAAGGGAGTGCCAAAATATTCAACCGGCAAGCTTTGCTCATACAAACCATGTCCGGCCTCATGAATAATGGAACCTAGAGAATACAGGACGTCGTCTTCCGCGTATCTTGTTGTAATCCGCACATCAAGAGGATGAAGCGTAGTTGCAAACGGGTGGACGGTTTTATCGATTCTTCCAGCTTCCAAATCAAAACCTATTTTTTTAACTACCATTTCGTTGAAAGATGCCTGTTTTTCTATTGGAAAAAAACCTTTTATCAAAGCGGGATCAGGTTTTTTCTTGGCATTCTTTATTTTCTTCAAGAAAGGAATCAGGAAATTTTTTAGTTCCCTTAAAATATTTTCTACTTGCCTGGAGATCATGTCCGGTTCAAAGGCATCCAATAAAGCATCATAAGGCGAGTCCGTATACCCCGCGTAGGTCGCTTCTTTTTTCTTCAGCTCTACTATTTTTGAAAGCACGGGCAAAAAAAGATTAAAGTCATTTTTTTCTCTGGCTTCCACCCAAACCGCGTGAGCTCTGGAAGTGGTTTCCGCAAGTTCTCTTACAAAACTTTCCGGAAGTTTTTTGGCTCTCGTAAAACTTTTCCATGTTTCAGAAATAATGACAGAATCGCCTCCTTTTATTTTTTTTTCATCAACTTCTTTTTTAAGATCAGAGAGAAGATTATCTTTATCAATGGCCAAGAATCGCGAATGAATTAAACTATTTATTTCAGCTATTGCAAAGGCTCTTGAGGTAACAGCTTTTTTAGGCATATTGACATTTTGATCCCAAGAAAGAAGCGCCAAAACAGAGGAAAGATTGGATATCTCTATCAACCGTTTTTTTAATTCTTGGATAAAATAGGCCTTTTCCATATATCTATATAATAGCATAAATGGATAATTTAGTAAAGAGGCCTCATTTGAGGAAAAAAGATCAAAATAGAGCTGTTTTAAATCACTTGTATTGAGCCAAGACTTTTACAGCAAGAGAGCAAAGACCCTCTCTTTCATCCAAAAACCTCTCGGGAATCAGCCACCAGTTCTTTATAACAATCGGCTCTTTTTTGTCTTTTCTCAAATAAGAAAATTGTTCTGATCCTTGGCTCAAATACCAGATCTGCATATCTGGATCAACGATTTTAAAATACAGCTTCTCCTGAAACAAAATACCCAGTTGCTTGCCTCTTATTTCCAAGAGAACCCCGCTAAACATCCGCTTTGTTTTTATGTCTCCAATAGAGGAAAGCATGTCAACAACATATTGAAGAAACTCGTTAGAAACAGACATTGGCGATCAATTATAATAAAATTTTTTATTCCTCTTTCTTCTTTTCCCACTCTCCTTGAAACCACTCAAACCATTTTTTCTTTTCTTCCTCTGTGTGACTGGTTGTCATCATATCCCGCATCGGTTTATGCAAGTCATCGGTCGTCCTAGCAATATGTTTACCGCACTGGCTCGCTACGTCCATCATTTCTACACCTTCAAATACCGTATCGCATCCCCCTTCGCCGTTCATAATCTCCTTGCAAGTAAATTTTTTCATGGATTTTAATTATTTATTAATGATGTGTTTATGTTAAGTCTTTAATTCTTTCTTTTAGAGTCTCAACATTTTCGTAAAAATACGCTTGGATGCCAAGAGACTTGGCATTATCGATATTCGCTTGCCTATCGTCGAAAAACATAATTTCTTCCGGCTTCATGTCCAGTTCTTTAAAAACATATCTAAAAAATTGTGGATCGTCTTTGTCGAAGCCAATACCGCAAGTGCAAAAAACTCCATCAAAGTAATTTTTTAGTCCAACCGTGTTTAGTAAATAGTCCAGACGATATTTTTCTTGCCGTATAGCTATATAGCACTTCACTCCATTTTCCCGAAGACTAGCAATAATTTCAAGGATTTCCGCACTTTTTTCTCCATCAATCTTAAACCAAAATTCCAACAAATCTTCTACACTTCCGTTCCATTTCCATTTCTCCAGATATGGAGTAATTTCAACTTTCAAATCCCCTCTCCCAAATGAACATTTTTTAAAATCGTTAGCAAAAAATTCCTGGACACTTTCAGGAAGAATCCCTTGGTGCTCGGCCAGAGCTTCGCTAAAAAGTTTTTTTCTCCCAACCATCACAATACCGTCTATATCAAATAATATTACGCGAGGCATATTATTTACTCTGAAAGAAAATTTTTAATTTGCTCAAAGGTTTTATTTTAAGATAAGTCACACGGTCATCTTCTTCGCTTAATTCAGCGCGAGTTACATTATAACCTTCAGGAATAAAAATTGGGTCCCAACCGTAACCCCCACTACCCGCCGGTTTTTCAGCGATTTTACCATTCATACTCCCTTCAAAATATTTTTCCTCTTTCCCGTCAAAATATCCGAATACACAACGTGCTGTGGCGCTCCGATCTTTCCCATTAAGAAGAGAGCAGACATTTTCAAAAGACATTTCGTCTATAAACCAGCGAATTAAGGTGCCCGGCAATCTTCCAAGGGCTTTAAATTCCAATGACACATCTTCAACCAACACAGGGCGCCCGACCTTTTCATAGGCTTGTAAAGTTTTGTGTCTTACAACCTCTTTAAGATCAAGAGACTGAATCTCGTCTAAATCAATCTTTACATGTTCAATAGTATGTCCAAGATATTTGGATAAATAATCCGCCTTCCTCTGATTTCCGGTGATAAATATGAGGGATCTCATGATTTAATGCTCCTGATTTTTAGATAGGTTTCTTTATCCCGTCATTTTATCATTAAAAATCATTTACTACTCGAGCCTCAACTAGGGCTTGGTAGTGATTTGGCTTCACTCTTTTGAGGTATTCAACAACCTTACCCCTAACTGGCACATTTGTTAAATTTTTATTTTTAGCAAAATCTAAAATTCTCTTCACTGCCTCCCCCACCTCTGACTTATCGTTTACCATCAATTCAATCTCCGCAATATTGTAATTGAAATCCTTGAATTCAACAGTATCCAGATCAATGGTAAAAGATTCTTTTTTATATTTTCTGCGTGTTGTCTTGCATACGCAAAAAGGCAAGTACCCGCTTTTCTCCAAAACTAAAGGAAAGTCTCCCGATTCAGATATTTTAAGCACTTTCCTTATCTCATTCTCATCTTGAATCTCCTCATATTGGTCTGCTACCCGATCCCCCAAATTTTGGAGCGGTATCTTCAATTCCCATTTTCCCTCCCTAGCACGCAACCAAATATCTTTGGTAGTTAGAGAGAAATCTTCATTGTCATAATAAATATCAGTAAAAACCCGTTCATTAATAAACTCAGCACCCTCTATGAGAAAAGTCTTGCTTTCTTCGGTGAGTATAAATTTTTTCTCAACTTCAATCATTTTTTGTGGTTTAATTTATAGGAAAATCTAGTTGCTCTTCTGGTATATCAATTGATTTACCGTAAGCTACAGCTTCAACCCATGTGGATTTATCTGAAGATTTAATATCAAATATTTTATTTTTAAAAATTACTTTTATGCCATCCTTTCCCTCTTCCCATAAATGTATATACCAGGGACCGTCGGCTAAATACTCTGATAGTTGAGGAATTTGCTCCTCTGTAACTAAAACATTATGAAGTACCCAACTCCCAGACAACCAAGTCTTCTCGATTTTCAGCTTATCGATAATATTCCCATTAATTAAACTATTCTCAATGATTGTGCCTTTATACATAAATAATGTCGCCTATCTCCACCCCTTCAACGGGTCGCCGATGAGGCGACTAATTTTTAACTTCCAACCAATTCTGGGGGACAGGGATTCGGACCCCGATTAAAGGCTTCAAAGGCCTCTGTCCTACCATTAGACGATCCCCCAAAAAAAAACATCTAAAATTCATCCATTGGACCTGCCTGCGCAGGCAGGCGATCCCCCAATTTCTTTAAAAGGCTCTATCATAACTTACCCGACAAAATATCCGAGGCAGAGCTCTTTTTTACACTACCACATAAGAAGACTGATGGTAAATTATTCCAGAAATTATTCCAAGAATCGGCATTTATTAAAATATTTCTCCAAACCCCCAGTGAGTAATTCTGACATATGTCAGAATTACTCACTGGAAGATGAGCACTGAAAGAGATTGAGGAAAACAGAGATATTCGTTATAATCGATGAAACAAACAGAGATGTTCGTTATAATCAAATTCTTGTGTTAACCAACCCGCCACTCAAACTTATTTCCGTAAACATTGAAAAACACCGACACATAGATCGCGTATTGAAATTTTTAAAAAGAGAGGGTCCGGACGTGGTTTGCTTGCAAGAAATCCTGGAGGAAGATTTCCCTTTGTTTTTGTCAGAAATGGAAATGCGAGGAAAATATGTTCCAATGACCAGAGTTTTGCCTAGTTTTGGAGGATACACCCAAAAAGTAGTCTCTGGCATTGCCACCATTTCCAAGTATCCTTTTTCAGATGAGGTGCATTATTACAACGGCACAGAAAAATTTGTCCCTGATTTCAACAAAGAAGATCCTGGTTCCTACAACAGGATGCTCCTTGTTTGCGTGATAGAAAAAAACGGCAAAAAATTCTCTGTAGCCAACACTCATTTCACTTGGACCCACGAGGGTCACATAGATGATTGGCAAAGGAGAGATATTGCTACATTACTTCACTGTCTCAAGAAATATCCAGAAATTATTTTGTGCGGAGACATGAACGCTCCGCGCGGACGAGAGATCTTCAACCTTTTAGCTTCAAATTATAAAGACAATATTCCCCCAGAAATTACCACAACTATAGATAAAAACCTCCATCGTGCCGGAGATTTACAATACGTGGTTGATGTTCTTTTCTCCACTTCGAAATATATCGTGGAAAATGTGGGGATTAAAGACGGGGTAAGCGATCATATGGCTGTGGTGGCAGAAATTAGAAAATAAACAAAAAAATAAAATGTTTGACAAACTTAAACAATTAAACGCCGTAAGAGAAATACAAAACAAAATGAAGCTTCAAAAGACCGAGGGAGAGGAAAACGGTGTAAAAGTAGTGATGAACGGTCAACTGGAAATAGAATCCATATCCCTAAATCCCGAGCTAGATATTAAAACTCAAGAAAAATCCGTCCTTGGAGCCGTAAAACAAGCTCAGAAGAAAGTTCAAAATTCCTTGGCCGGCGAATTAACCAAGTTTTTACATTAAACTTCAGTCGCTTCTATCACGGAAAGTTCCAGATAAAGATTCGGATCCTCGGAAAATTTGGCTTTCTCAAAACTCTCCAAAAAAAGACTCAAAACAGGCCTTAGGTTCTCGGGAGAAATTTCCCTAGATCTTTCAAGAATAAAATTCATCTCTTTTTCTCCGAACGTCTTAGCAACCTCCTCGCTTAATTTTGGTGAAGAAGAAATTAAAAGAATCCCCCTTAGAATCCTCAGGAAAAGTTTTCCGAACATTTCAATATCTAAATTATTTTCAGAAAGGCTTTCCACAACAGCAAGAGCCTTTTCTCTGTTTTTTTCCAAAATCGCCAAAGTAAATATTTCCACAGTTTCCGCCTCCGGAGCGGAGAGAAACAACCTGATCTCTTTTTCCGTTATTTTTTTATCTCGAGAAACACTATCAAGAGAAATAACCTGATCAAGCAAGCCCTGAGCGTCCCTTAGGGATCCTTCAGAAAAAAGAGCCAGAACCAGAGCCCCCTCCGGCTCAAGAAGAATTCCCTCTTTTTTCGCTATCTTTTCCAAAGTATTGCTCACAAGCGCCAAAGGGATTCTCTTGAGGTTAAAAATTTGGCAACGAGAAAGAATAGTTTCCGGAACTTTCTCCGAATCCGTCGTTGCCATTATAAAAATAACATGGCTGGGCGGTTCTTCTAAAGTTTTAAGCAACGCATTAAAAGCTTCTTTCGTGAGCATATGAACCTCGTCAATGATATAAACTTTCACTTTGCTCTGAATAGGATATGAACGAACGCCTTCACGCAAAGCACGGATTTCATCCACTCCTCTGTTTGAAGCTCCATCTATTTCTATCAAATCCATATCCAAACATCCCGCTTCTTTGGCTAATATTCTTGCCAGAGTGGTCTTTCCTGTCCCCCTCGGACCAGAGAAAAGATACGCATGAGCAATACGACCAAGGCGCACAGCATTTTCTAAAACTCTGACAATATGATCTTGACCTAAAATTTCCTTGAAACTTTGCGGTCTATATTTTCTATATAATGCAAGGTGGGCCATATCAAACGGGATTATAGCATATTCGTCTTGTGGCGATAGCAAAATAAAATTTCATTTTCTATCTTTTCTCCCTGTTAATTTTTAAACTTATAAAATATCTTGTTCCCCAATCGTAAATCAACATATTCAAGCAGGAGAGATTTCTCTTTAAGCTTTTCTTCAAGAAGAACACGGAGATTATGAGCATTTTCCAAAAAATTATCGCTTTTTTTCATTACTGCATACCATTCTTCAGAGAAATAAAACCGATAAACTCCGTCTTGCCCAATATCCACACGATAAATTTCTTTCCCGAGTTTTTGAAAATTCTCTACAAAAGTCAGAATTTTTGAGAGATTTTCTTTTTCTGGCAAATCAAAACCCGTAAAATTTTCAAGTTTTTGTGGTGAATTGGAAGCAGAGGCGGTTATAACAAGGTAAACTCCATCCGTATAAATCGGCGATGGCGCAAAAACATATCCTCGACTATCTACAAAGCCACATTTGTCTCTTTCTAATGAGCAATATACGGCTTTGATATTTCTCTCAACAATAAAAATTCGCAAGCGATCCGGAAATTCTTTTCTAACCAGAATAGAAAAAGCGTTTGGAAATTTTTGTTTTAAGTTGCTCTCAATTTTTTCTCTGGATAGAAAAAGATATCCATTCTTGGGAAAAAAATGAAGATATTTCCCTTGCAACTGCTCATAGACCTCTTTTTTTATATCATCTTTTTCTATATCCAGATTTCCGGAAACTTCTATATTTTTTATCTCGAAATAATTCAGCTTAAAAACAAAAACCATCGCCACAATCAAAGCAACGATAAAAAAAACAAACCAAAAAATTTTTCGCAAGCGAGAACGTAAACGAATAAGACGAGAACGTTCTAAGACATCTCTCTTGCCTGGGCGAGGCATGTTTTAATTTAAATTAAAATAGGGTTTTAGAGCTTCTGGAATACGCACGGAGCCATCCGATTCCTGATAATTTTCAACGAGAGAAATGAGAATCCTCGGCGACGCGAAAGCAGTGTTATTGAGAGAGTGAGTAAAACGAATTTTTCCCTCCCCGTCGCGATAACGGATATTTAGTCGCCTAGTTTGAAAATCATGGAAATAAGAAGCCGAGTGTGTTTCCCTATAACGACCCTCGGAAGGCACCCAAGCTTCAATGTCATATTTTTTTACTTGGCCTAAACCGAGATCTCCGCCACAATTAACCACAACCCTATAAGGAATCTTCAGTATTTGCATGATTTCTTTGGCGTTCTGTGAGATTTCCTCGTGAATCCGAACAGATTCCTGATGGTCGGCTTTGCACAAAACTACTTGTTCCATTTTATAAAACTCATGAACGCGATAAACACCTTTTGTGTCCTTGCCGTGGCTTCCCGCCTCTCGCCTGAAGCAAGGCGAAAAGCCAACATATTTTTTTGGCAAATCTTTCTCTTCCAAAACTTCGCCAGCGTGAAATCCCATAAGGGGAACCTCCGCCGTACCCGCAAGATACATTTCATCCTGCGTTTTATAAACTTCCTCTTCCCCTTGAGGAAGCCAGCCAGTACCAACGAAATTTTCTGCCCTAATCAAACTAGGCGCAATGATTGGGATAAATCCTTTTTTAATCAAAAAATTCAAAGTGAACATTGTCAGTGCAAAGCTAAGACGGGCGCCATCACCAGTGAGAAAATATCCTCTATAACCAGCCACTTTAGAGCCTCTTTCAAAATCAACAAGTTTTAAAGATTCCATTAAATCAATATGATTTTTGGGCTCAAAAGAAAACACGGGCAAAGTACCCCACTTTTCCACTTCTTCATTCTGCGCGTCAGATTCGCCTTCTGGCACAGAAGGGTCCGGCACGTTCGGTACTTGCAACATCAAAGTTTTCCATTTTTCTTCAATCTTCCTTAAATCACCTTCTTTGACGGTTAAATTTTCTTTCAGAATTTTCATCCTCTCAATGGCTTTGAACTTCTCTTCCGTGTTCATCATTTTGGCAATCATATCCGACTCGGCATTTTGGACAGAACGAAGCTCCTCCACACTTTTCAAAAGAGACAATCTTTTTTCGTCCAAAGACAAAAGTTCATGAACACTAAAATCCATCCGTTTTTTTGAAACGGCCTGCTTAATCAATTCTGCATTTTCTCGAATGAATTTAATGTCCAGCATGGTGATTTTATTTTAGCCCTTTCACTGCCATGACGCAATGAAAGGATATGTAAACCCACTTCCCAAGATGAAAAACATCTTTTATGGGTTATACTAAGCTTGGCATTATGGAAAGAAAAATTCTTCTCAAAAAAGACTTTCCCGAAGCTTTGCAAGAAATCCCTAAAGCACCGGAAGAACTTTTTTTGCTTGGCGAAATACCCAAAGCAGAGATATATTTGGGAATCGTTGGCACCAGAAAAAATTCCCATTATGGAGAAGAGGTTACGGAAAAAATCATTGAGGAGCTTTCTTTTCTCTTAAAAGAACAGCTCGTCACAGTAAGCGGACTGGCTTATGGCATAGACACGATAGTCCACAGGACTTCCTTAAAAAATAACATCCGCACTATCGCTGTTCCGGGATCCGGTTTGGACAGCAAAGTTCTCTATCCAAAAGAAAATCAAAAGTTAGCCGAAGAAATAATAAAAAAACAAGGCGCTTTGATTTCTGAATTTGATTGGGAACAACCTCCTGCCCCCTATACATTCCCCCAAAGAAACAGGATTATAGCAGGTCTTTCGCGTGGAATTTTGGTTATAGAAGCGCCAGAGAAAAGCGGAGCGCTTATCACAGCCAATTTTGCTCTAGAATTTAATCGAGAAGTTTTTGCCGTGCCCGGACCAATTTTTTCAGAAAACTCCAAAGGAACAAACAAGCTCATCAAAGAAGGAGCGATCCCCGTAACTCGCGGGCAAGATATTTTAGAAGCTTGGGGTGTTGATTTTGAAAAAAATCAGGATTCAAAAGAAATAAATCTTGAAGGTCTTGAAGACCAGATTTGGCAAAAATTAACCGAACCTTTAGAAAAAGATCGGCTCATCCAAGAATTAAAAATGCCTTCTCAAGAAATTCTGCCGGCCCTTGCTTTTATGGAAATAAAAGGCCTTATTAAAAACTCTAACGGAAAAATTTACAGGAATCGATAAATGATGTATAAATATATAGTTTCCTTCAAAGAAACACCCAACTCAAAATGAAACTTGTAATCGTGGAATCCCCCACAAAGGCTAATACAATAGGAAAATTTCTAGGAAAGGATTATAAAGTAGAATCATCCTACGGGCATGTTCGTGATCTTCCAAAGTCCAAAATCGGCATAGACATAGAAAATAATTTTGAGCCTTCATATCTTATTCCAGTAAAATCCAAAAAAAGAATCGGTGAATTAAAAAAATTAGTTCCAAAAGCCGAAGAAATCATTTTAGCGACCGATGAAGACAGAGAGGGTGAGGCCATTTCTTGGCATCTCGTTCAAGCTCTAAGCCTCGACAAACTAAAATCTAAACCTAAAAACCAGAAAAAGACATCCAAAAAATCTCAAGCCAAAAACGCAAGCGAGGGAGCTGTTTCGTCTGAAGAAACCCAAGAGGAAAAAAAAATACCCGTCAAGCGCATTGTCTTTCATGAGATTACCAAAACAGCCATTGAAGAAGCCTTGGGACACCCCCGCGAGATAGACATCAATTTGGTTAACGCCCAACAAGCCCGCCGAGTTCTAGACAGGCTAGTCGGCTATAAGCTTTCGCCTTTTTTATGGAAAAAAATCTTTCGAGGCCTTTCCGCCGGACGTGTTCAATCTGTCGCGCTTCGTCTTATCGTCGATAGAGAAAAAGAGATCGCTGACTTTAAGGCCGATGAATATTGGTCATTAACCGCCTCCTTAAAAAAAGAAAAAGATGAAGATAAATTCGAAGCGTCTCTCTTTTCTCATCAAGAAAAAAATATCGAGAAATTGGAAATAAAAAATAAAGAAAGGGCGGACAAAATTTTGGAAGATCTCAAAAACGCAGAATACAGAATTTCAAAAATAATAAAGAAAGAAGTTCGTCGATCGCCTCTACCTCCTTTTACAACCAGCACTCTCCAACAAGAAGGGGCAAACAAGCTCCGTTATTCCGCCAAGCAAACAATGATGGTTGCCCAATCTCTCTATGAAAATGGTTTGATAACTTACATGCGCACCGACTCGGTAAATCTTTCCAGAGAATCGATTGAAGGGGCCAACAAAACTATCGCCGATTCTTTTGGACAAGACTACGTTTTGGAAGAGCCAAGGATTTTCAAAAATAAAAGCAAGGGAGCCCAAGAAGCTCATGAAGCTATCCGCCCGACCGATCCAAGCAAACTGCCGGAAAATCTGGAATTAGAGCCCCGCGCTCAAAAACTTTATTCTCTCATCTGGAAAAGATTTATAGCCTGTCAAATGAAAGAAGCTATTTTTGACGCCACCTCCGTAATAATAGAAGCAAAAGATTATGGCTTTAAAGCCACCGGCAATATCTTAAAATATGACGGATTTCTAAAAGTCTATCCCGCAAAAATAAATGAGAAAAATTTGCCTCCGCTTGAAGAAAAAGAAAAGTTGGAACTTGTTGAACTCCTGCCGGAACAGCATTTCACCGAACCACCAGCGCGATACAATGAAGCAAGTCTGGTAAAAACAATGGAAGAATTCGGCATCGGCAGGCCGTCTACTTACGCCCCGACTATTTCTACTATCCGCGCCAGAAATTACGTCGAAAAAAACAGCGATAGGAGGTTTGTGCCAACAGAGGTAGGAACCATGGTCAGCAATCTCTTGGTGGAACATTTTCCGCAAATTGTAGACGTTGGTTTTACCGCCAAGATAGAAGAGGATTTCGACGACATTTCTCTCGGGAAAAAAGAATGGTCCAAAACTATCGGCGAATTTTATGGTCCTTTCAGCGCCTTGCTAGAGAAAAAATACGAATCGGTTGAAAAAACAAACACCGAGGAAGAAACAGACGAGGTTTGCGAAAAATGCGGTAAACCGATGATTTTAAAAAGGGGTCGGTTCGGAAAATTTCTCGCTTGTACCGGTTTTCCAGAATGTAAAAACACCAAATCCGTAAAAGAGCCTCCCAAGACTATCGGAATGCAGTGTCCAGATTGCAAAGAAGGAGAGGTAGTCATTAAATTTTCAAGAAATAAGAGAATGTTTTTTGGCTGTTCCCGATATCCGGATTGCAAATACGCGTCTTGGAAAAATCCAAAAGGAGAAAACGCCGAAGAAAATACTTAAATTCTAAAAAATTAGGCGCCAATTTCTGATAGGACTGCAGATTCTGGTCTCTCTCTATTTACTCATAAAAAACATTATTATGCTCCTGGAAGAAATACTGTCCTCACTGAAAAATTCTAAACCGGAAGATATTCCGCTTATTACCAAAGCTTGGAAATTCGCCGAGATTGCCCATAAAAACCAAGTTCGCGCTTCAGGAGAAAAATATTTTGAACATCCTGCCTCTGTCGCCAAAACTTTAGCAGAATTAGGGATGGACGCCGAAACTATATCTGCCGGCCTTCTTCATGACGTTATAGAAGACTTTCCCGATCATCCGATTTTGGGCAATACAACGCTTGCCATCCGTAAAGAATTTGGCGATGAAATACTTTTTTTAGTTCAAGGGGTAACCAAGCTTGGCGAGTTAAAATATCGAGGTGAAGAAGGGCGGGTGGAAAATCTTCGCAGGATGTTCTTAGCCATGGCCGAGGACATCCGAGTCGTTTTGATTCGTCTTGCCGACCGTCTTCATAATATGAAGACCCTCTCCGCCTTGCCTCATGAAAAACAAAAACGTATCGCCCTGGAAACATCCGAAATATACGCTCCGTTAGCCAAGCGTCTTGGTATGGGTCAGCTAAACGCCGAGCTGGAAGACTTGGCTTTTGCTTACCTTTATCCAAAAGATTTCATTTATGTTAAAAACCTAATAAAAGGAAAGGAGGAATCACAGAAAAAAATTCTTGAGAAAATAAAGAAAAATCTTTACGCCACTCTTCTTGTCGAAGGAGTCAAGGTCCTAGAAATAGATTCAAGAATAAAGCATCTATACAGCGTTTACAAGAAATTACTTGAACCAGAAAAGGAAATGGACATCAATCGCATTTACGATCTGATTGCCCTTCGAGTGATAGTCCCTTCTATTGAAGAGTGTTACAAAGCCTTGGGCGTTGTCCATAAAATATGGAAACCTCTTCCCGGGAAAATAAAAGATTATATCGCCATTCCTAAACCAAACGGGTATCAATCCATTCACACAACTGTTTTTGCAAATGACGGAAAGATTACGGAAATCCAAATTAGAACGGAAGAAATGCACAGAGAAGCCGAACATGGCATCACGGCCCACTGGAGTTATAAAGAATCAGGAAAACCTTCACACGGAGCGCGAATAAAGCCAAAGATGGCCTGGGTTAATCAGTTGATTGAACTTCAAAAAAATGCCACTCAGTCCAGAGAATTTTTGGACTCCCTCCGAATCGATTTTTTCAATGACCGTGTTTTTTGTTTTACACCAAAAGGTGAGGTGATAGATCTGCCCGAAGGAGCCACCGCCATAGATTTTGCCTACGCAATCCACTCCGACATTGGCAATTCCGCCACGGGAGCCTTCATAAATCATAAATATTGCGCCCTCATCACGCCTCTTAAAAACGGAGATTTGGTGGAAATAAAAACGCAAAAAAACAAAAAAGCCAATCCGGAATGGATTCGAGAAGCAACAACTTCTCTGGCAAAAAGACACATCAAATCCTCCCTTCGCAAAGATAAACCCAAAAAACCAAAATCCTCATAATAGATTTACAAGGAGAAAGAGGTTAGATAATCGGGCCCCTTGTTTTCTTCTTGGGATTCATTTTTGTTTTCCTCCGTAAGATCAACCTCCTCATCAAGAATAGATTCTTTGCCTCCTAATTTGACTCTATTTAAAAAAGACCTCATCTCCTCCGGCGAAAAAAAATCAATCAGAATGCGGCCACCTTTGTCTCCCAAAGCTTCAACCAAAACGCGCGTCCCTAAAAAATCTGCCAACTCTTTTGCCACCTCTCTTGCTTGAAGCTCAATGGGGCTTTCTTTGCCATGGTTTTTTGAGCGCTCCACGGCAATATTTCGAGAAATTCTCTCCGCTTCCCTTACCGTCATTTTCCGATCAAGCATTTCTTGAAATAACGCTAATTGTTCATGCGGTCTCTCCACCAGCATCAACAAAGGACGACAATGCCCTTCCGAAATGTCTCCCCTTCTCAAGGCTTCTTTCATGTCTTCCGGCAAAGTAAGGAGACGGATGGTATTGGTCACAAAAACTCGGCTCTTTCCCACCCGGTTGGCGATTTCGTGGTGGCGCAAGTCAAAGTCTTCGGCCAATTTTTGGAAAGCTTCAGCCCTCTCCATGGCGTTCAAATCCTCGCGCTGAAGATTTTCTATAATGGCCAATTCCAGCTTCATTTTGTTGCCGTGCTCGTTTCTGATGATAACGGGCACTTGCAACAAGCCCGCCAGCTTAGAAGCCCGCAGTCTTCTTTCTCCCGAGATAAGTTCGTATTCCACCAAAGTTCCAGTCTCAACCTCTGTTTCTCTTCTTGTCACCACAAGAGGCTGGAGAATGCCGTACTGGCGAATGGATTCGGACAAATTAGCCAGAGCTTCCGGATCAAACTCCCGTCTTGGTTGCATCGGATTCGGTTTTATTTTTTCCACTTCTATCAAAAAAATGCTTCTGGAAAATTTTTCTTCGAAATTATCGATGTTATTTTGAGGAATATTCATATCTCTTTGTTTATACACGTATTATAAAGTAAATTGAAAAAATAGAAAATAGGAGATAAGATAGTCTTTGGAATCAAGCCCTCAAATATATCTTGATATAATCGCCGGAGTGGTGGAATGGTATACACGCACGACTCAAAATCGTGTGCCGCAAGGCTTGTGGGTTCAAGTCCCACCTCCGGCAAAAAAGAACGAAGTAAGTTTTTGACGGAGAGTTTCGCAACTACTTGCGAAACGCGTGGGACTTGAAAAGCGCAGCCATATTTTGTCCAGCAGGACAAAATGGCGAGCTGGGGTCGCGAGTCCGCTTGAGTGGCCAACGAAAGCGGAACTTGTGACCAAGTCATTTTCCACCACCTCCGGCAAAATTTGTTACCGACAAAACATCGGCTCTGTTCTATTTTTTAATGATCTCCACCGCGGTAATTCCCGTCGCTGGTCGAGGAACAAGAATGAAAGAATTGGCGATAGCACGGCCAAAACATCTTATCCCTGTGGCTGGAAAACCGTTCCTTTTTTATCTCCTCCACAACATGAAAAAAGCCGGCTTTAAAAGAATAATTCTTGTCGCCGGCAATCACGTGGAAGCCATCTTTGATTTTGTGGAAGAACACAAAGAAATTTTTCCCAATCTTATCTGTATCAATCAGTTTCAAAAAATGGGAGAAGACAAGTACGGCACCGCTCTGGCAATCTTAAGCGCCCAAGATTTAATAAAAAATAAAACTTTTATCTCTATTTACGGCGACAATCTTTATTCGGTCGAAGACCTGCTTCATATGCGCTCGCGCAAAGATAGCCTGTGCCACTTATATCTTCATAAAACAGAAACTCCAGAAAAATACGGCGTGCCGATTATAGAAAATGGCCGTGTAAAAGATTTGATAGAAAAACCGAAAAATTTTATTTCCAACTGGGTCGCCTCGGGCGCTTATGTCGTCTCTCGGGAAATTTTTGATGTCATCAAAAATCTCTCTCCTTCAAACAGAGGCGAATATGAATTGACCGACGCGATCGCTCAAATGGCAAAAAAGGGCAATGTCGTGGCTCATAATCTCCTGGGAACTTGGCTGGATTTTGGAAATCCGGAAGATGTTCCCATAGTTGAAAATTTTTTAAGATCTGAAAAATATCGTTTCGCGGGAACATCTTAAACTCTTGGCATTCCATCTCTTGATTCATTTGGAATTTGGTCCCCTAATCATATCCACACCTAGACATTCTATCCTTCTCTAATATGATAAAAATTACGGGAAGTTTTTTTCTAGTCAGATAAACTTATTCTCGTTTTAACGAATAACTTAAATCAAAAAAAACCAAAAATGGCAAACGGCAACGGCGCTTCTCTGGAGGAAAACGGCAACGGCGGAAAAAGCCCTTCTGCGCCAAAAAAATTCCTTTTCGTCTCGTGGGAATCGTTAAGTGGGGATTTGGCATGGCATGTGGCAAAAGAAGGAAACGAAGTTAAAGTTTATATAAAAAACAAAGACGATGCCGATGTGTATAACGGCTTCGTGCAAAAAGTGGACAATTGGGAATCACACGCGGATTGGGCCGATGTGATTGTTTTTGACGATATTGAATTCGGCGAGATCGCCGACAAGCTCCGAAAAAAAGGCAAGAAGGTCGTGGGTGGAAGCGTCTATACCGATCGCTTGGAGGCCGACAGAGATTTTGGCCAATCAGAGTTAAAAAAACTGGGGGTCAATGTTCTGCCCTATCAAAATTTCGAAAGCTACAATGAAGCCATAAATTTTATCCGCGACAATCCGGGCCGTTATGTTTTTAAACCAAGCGGTCTCACCCCTCCGGGCGGAAGCGGTCTTTTCTTTATCGGTGAAGACGAGGACGGCAAGGAGATGATTGAGCTCTTTGAACAAAACAAAAATGTCTGGGAAAAAAAGGTTTCCAAATTTATTCTTCAAAAATTTATCTCGGGCGTGGAAATCGGCGTCGGCGCTTTTTTCAACGGCTATGATTTTATCTACCCTATAAACATCAACTTCGAACACAAAAGAATTTTTGCCGGTGAAATCGGCCCGATGACAGGCGAGATGGGCACTCTGATGTATTGGAGCAGACCCAATAATATTTTTAAGGCCACCTTAGAAAAAGCTCTTCCGGCTCTTCGCGAATCCGGATATGTGGGCTATATAGACATCAACTGCATCGTAAACGGCAAAGGCATTTATCCTCTTGAATGGACATCCCGTTTCGGTTATCCGACTATCCAAATACAGCAAGAAGGTATTTCCATGCCTGCCGGCGAATGGCTCTACAAACTGGCTTCAGGGGAAAATTTTGAGCTCAAAACAAAAAAAGGCTTCCAGATAGGCGTGCGTATTTTGGTGCCATCATATTTCGCCAAATCGGGAGGCAACAGCGATCTTATTCAGGTTTATAAAGATTTGGCTATTGTTTTTAAAAAACATGATCCCGACTACGAAGGCATCCACATAGAAGATGTCTGGTACGATAATGGCACTATGCGCATCGCCGGCCAATCGGGAGTTTTGATGGTTGTAGCCGACACCGGCACCACGGTGGAGGACGCCCGCAAAAGCGTTTACGCCAAAGTCAAAAATATTGTCATCCCAAACATGCTCTATCGCACCGATATTGGCGCCAAGTGGTCATATGATAGCGATAGGCTCCACACTTGGGGGTATCTCCAGACTTATTAAAAAAACAAAACCCCCGACTACTTTATATCATCGAGAAGCTTTGAGTATCCATTTATCCAGTGCCGCGCTTCTGGCGCAGTCCATCCTGAATAAATACGTGGATCTCGTGGCTCCGCGACTTTCGTCGGGGGTCAAAAAAATATTTATAAATTTTTTAAGAAGATTTTCAGAATAAAGTAGAGTGTCGATGGCAAATGGAGAGAAACTCCGTCGCGCCGATCAAGCCACTCCCGTTTCGGACTTTATCCTGAAAATCTTCAGCCACATCCCTTACGAGTGCAAGCTACCTACCTTGCCGATCCCGTAAGGTTGCGACTCCGGCTCATTTATGTCATTGCGCCCATTAGCCGGTGGCGCTTAAAAAGAAACTTTCAAATTTTTTCCTCCTTTCTGGGAATCCGTAGTCGGATTCCCGCTGGAAAAAAGGCATTTAAATCATCTGGCTAGCATTATACACCTATTCTATAATTTGTCAAGGGTTTTCAAGTCAGTCGAAATGAGCTAATCTTTGGTTGTGCTAAAAACCAAAATAATCGTTATTTTAGGCCCTACAGCGTCAGGCAAGAGCGAACTGGCGATAAAAATCGCCAAAAGTCTCCCTTTCGGGAAAAAAGGCGAAATAATTTCCGCTGATTCAAGACAAGTATACAAGGGTTTGAATTTGACTAGTGGAAAAATAGAGGGGAAATGGTCTAACCACTCTCAAAAAAAACAATTTTTATACAAAGGGGTCCGCCACCACTTGATAGATTTTGTGGCCCCGAAAAAAATATATTCTGTCTCTGATTTTCAAAAAGATGGAGAAAAAGCGCTAAATGAAATCACCTCAAGAGGCAATATACCCATTGTCTGTGGCGGCACAGGGCTTTATCTTGACGCTATCTTGGGGAAAACTTTTATTCCAAATGTTCCACCAAACTGGACACTTCGAAAAAACCTAACAAAGAAATCTTCTCAAGAACTTTTCAAAGAACTTCAGAGAATAGATCCAAGAAGGGCAAAAAATATAGATGAGAACAACCCGAGAAGACTTATAAGAGCCATTGAAATCGCCAAAGCTATCGGGGAGTCCCCTTCTCTTCCAAAAAATCCCTCAAGCAAGAAAAATGTTTTATTTATCGGATTAAAACCGGAGATAGAAACTCTTAAGAAAAAAATTCATGTAAGGCTTCTTCATCGGATAAAAACGGGGATGATTGATGAGATAAAAAATCTGCGATTATCAAGAAAAATTACTTGGAAAAGATGCGAGGAATTAGGACTTGAGTGCCGATATGTCGCCAGATACCTTCAAAAGAAAATAACAAAGAAAGAAATGACCGCCCTTTTGGAAAAAGAAATTTTTGCCTACGCCAAAAGGCAAATGACATGGTTTAAGAGAAATAAGAACATCTGGTGGATTAATCCGCAAAATAAAACGGAGGTGGAGAAAATCTTTGAAAAAATAAAAACCCCTAGGATTTCCTAAGGAGTTTTTATTTTTTAATAACCTCTAAAATCTTAAAGGATTCGTTATACTATTTTTTTTGTAACCCATCCAGCGACAGCTCCGCCGACAAGGCCAAAAATAAGATCCATTTCCATGAGCCAAAGGCTCCAACCAGAAAATAGGGCGTGGCTTAATACGGCAAATGTTCCCACGACAACCAAACCCATAACCGCTCCGCCGGAAACATATTTGCCTTTAACCGTGCCCGGCAAGTACATAACAAAAGCAAAACCCACCATTATCCAAGCAATGATAAAGTAAGCCATTAGAGGGGTTGGGGTGTCTCCAACATATCTGCCAATATTTTTTAATTGCTCTCCATATTGCGCGCCGAATAAAACAGCGTGCCACAAAAGAGCCATCACAAACCACAGTGCCGAAACGATAAGCCAATTTCGCAAAAATTTTCCTGACATTTTTTATTTTATTATTTTGATAATTTTTTGTTTCGACCTAGTTTCATTAATTATATCCTAAAAAAAGATAGAGGTCTTTGGGATGTTTATCTACTTATTTCTCCCTCTTTCCTATCTAAGAAAAAATGGCGGGGGTGCCAGGACTCGAACCTGAAAATCCTCTTTTGGAGAGAGGCAGTTTACCGTTAAGCCTACACCCCCATTTTTTTTAAAAACTATCACTCACTCATTTCTAAGTTCGGAGACCGCCGTTACCCGCCCGAACGACTAAAGCCTTAGAGATCATTCAGTCGGGCGGGTACCACTTAACTAAACCCCCATATTTTAGCCTCTTTTATTATAGCCAAAAATCAAAAAATCGCCATAATGTTGACGATTTTTCTAAATTTTCAGAAACCCTTCTTTTTCGAAACCTATTTCTTTCCCTCCTTGTGTATAGTCTGTTTTTTGCACCAACGACAGAACTTCTTGAGCTCAATTTTGCGCTCCACTTTTTTCTTGTTTTTACGGCTCCAATAGTTCACCCGTTTGCAGGTAGCGCACTGAAGTTTGATTAGAAAGTCTTGTGACATAACAAGCCAAATTATACACAAAAGAAGCTAGGAAGCAAGCCTTTTTAAAAACATAGGTGCTGTGAGAATCTCCTTTTTATTTCAATGCAGGGAGCAGGATTTGAACCTGCGTAGGCCGTAGGCCGACAGATTTACAGTCTGTTGTGATTGACCACTCCACCATCCCTGCAATAATTCTAAACCACATTAATCAATATACCCCAAAATCAGAGTACTAAAGATACTCCTCTGAGTCAAAACTTAATATCGTCCTATGCCTCCGTCCGACATCCTCATATGGAAAGATTAGGAGAGGATTTTTTCCTTTTGAGTTTTTTGAGAAATTTTGGTATTAGAAATTTTTTTCTTCTTTTGAGTCTCCACAACAAATTGCCCGTCTTTGAAATCCACAAAAACCGAGTCTCCAGAGATGGCTTTGCCAGAAATCAAGGCTTCCGCTACGGGATTTAAAATTTTTGATTGAATAAACCTCTTCATTGGTCTAGCTCCATAATTCTGGTCATATCCTTGTTTAGCAAGTTGTTCCAAGGCAATCGGGGAAATAATAAGTGTTATTTCTTTATCCAGTAATCTTTTCTTTGTTTTCTCGATTTGAAGTTTAGCTATTTCCTGGACATTTTCTTGCGCTAGGCTGTTGAAAATAACAATCTCATCCAGACGATTCAAAAACTCCGGACGAAAATTAGATTCTAATGCTTCCCTTATTTTTTCCTTCAAATCTCCTTCCCTACGCGCTTCTTCGGAACTATTGTTCGTCAGAAAACCAACTGAAGACATCCGGCGGATATGTTCCGAGCCGATATTTGAAGTCATAATAAGAATAGTGTTTTTAAAATTCACTTTTCTTCCTTTGGAGTCTGTTAAATGGCCATTGTCTAAAATTTGCAACATAATGTTGAAAACCTCCGGGTGAGCCTTTTCTATTTCGTCAAAAAGTACCACCGAATACGGCCTGTGACGAATAATTTCCGTAAGCTGGCCTCCTTCTTCATAGCCGACATAGCCGGCCGGCGCGCCGATAAATTTGGAGACTGTGTGTTTTTCCATGTACTCGGACATGTCAATCCTTACCAAAGCTTTCTCGCTCGCAAACATAAACTCTGCCAAACTTTGAGCCAAATAAGTTTTTCCAACTCCGGTTGGCCCCAGAAACATAAAGGAGCCGATTGGCCTGTCTTCATCCCCCACGCCTGCTCGAGATCTACGGACTGCGTTTGAAATTTTAGAAATAGCTTCATCTTGACCCACAATTCTTTTCTTCAACTCCGTCTCCATAGACATTAATTTTTGAGCTTCTTCTTGGAGCATTTTGACAACGGGAATACCCGTCCATTTGGAAACGACACTGGCAACATCTTCCTCGTTAATCACTTCCTTAAGAATTTGCCTCGATGACTGAAGGCGTTTAAGTTTTTTCTCTTCCGCTTGAACCTGTTTTTCAAGGAAAGACAGCTGGCCGTATCTAATTTCCGCCACTCGAGAAAAATCGGCCATACGCTCGGCGTTTTCAGCTTCAAAACGCAAAGCTTCTATCTCTCTTTTCATAGTATTGATGCTGGCAAGAGAACCTTTTTCGTTTTTCCATTTTATCTCCAAACCAGAAGTTTTTTCCTTTAAGTTGCTGATTTCTTTTTCAATTTCTTTCACCCTCTTACCTTCACCTTTATCTTTTTTCAAAGATTCTTTTTCAATTTCTAACTTCATGATTTCCCGATGGACTCTCTCAAGCTCCTCGGGCATGCTATCTAATTGCAAACGCAAAGCCGAAGCGGCTTCATCAATCAAGTCTACCGCTTTGTCCGGCAAAAATCTGTCGGTAATATAACGCCTCGAAAGGTGCACGGAGGCTCGAATGGCTTCATCGGTAATTTTCACTCCATGGAAAAGTTCGTATTTTTCTTTTAACCCGCGAAGAATAGCGATGGCATCTTCCTGCGAAGGCTCTTCCACATAAACTGGTTGAAATCTGCGAGTGAGAGCCGGATCTTTTTCTATATGCTTTTGATATTCTTTCAAGGTGGTAGCCCCTATCATTCTAAGTTCTCCTCGGGCCAAAGCGGGCTTCAACATATTGGAAGCATCAATAGCTCCCTCGGCCGCTCCGGCGCCCACAATCGTATGAATCTCATCCACAAACAAAATTATTTTACCTTGCGCTCTCTCTACCTCTTTCATTATGCCTTTTAGGCGCTCTTCAAATTCCCCGCGATACTTTGTTCCCGCAACTAAAAGTCCCAAATCAAGAGAAACTATTTCTTTTTCTTTGAGAGATTCTGGGGCATCGCCCTTGCCAATGCGAAGAGCCAGGCCTTCGGCAATGGCCGTTTTTCCCACTCCCGCCTCACCGATCAAAATCGGATTGTTTTTTGTTCGGCGAGAAAGAATCTGCATAACCCTGCGAATTTCCTCTTCTCTCCCAATAATCGGATCAAGTTTATCGCTTCTCGCCAAATCCGTAAGATTGCGAGTATATTTTTCTATCAGGCGAAGTTTTTTGGGCTCTTTTATTTCAGCAGAACGCACGTCGCGAAATTCTTTCAAGACTCTCATCACCTTTTCCTTGTCCACCTTGAAACGTTCCAGCAAGTCTTTGGCAGGAGAAGCAACATCCAGAAGCGCCATAAAAAGATGTTCGGTAGAAACATAATCATCCTTCAAAAACTGAGCGATTTTCTGCGAGGACTCCAAGATTCGTCCAAGTTCTGGGGAAAGATAAATTTGGAAACCAGGCGAAGCCAAAGTAGCCGACTCTCCTTCAGCTAAATTTTCCAAAATAGAGTCTGCGAGGAAATTAACATCTATCTCTAGTCTTTCTAAGATAGAGAGGACCAGACTATCGTCCTGCAGGGTAAGAGCAGCTAGAAGATGCATCGGGTCTATTTGGTTTTGTCCTCTCTCAATAGCCAACTCATGCGCCTTGCGCAGGGCCTCCTGAGCTTTAACGGTAAAATTTGAAAATGGATTCATAATCTTTCTTTTTTTATCAAAAATTTAAATAGGTTCTATTAAGAAGCATCCTATATGGGGAAACAAAAAAAACGAGTTTTTTATCCCCTCTCCCCAAGAATCACTTGCACGCTAATTGTACCATTTTTTCTTAATATTTTCAAGTCTATAGTGTCACCCACCTTCTTGCTATTTAAAAGCTCAAGGAGTTCGCCTCTTGTCATCAAAATAACATCTCCTTCCTGTATTCCAGCCTTGCTTGCCGGACTGCCAAGCTCCACCGCCGGCTCGCCTTCACTCCCCGGAGAAACTAAAAGCCCTTTTTCCGTTTGTTTGTATCTTATACCGATATAAGGATAACGAATTTTCCCAAAGTTTTTGACTTCCTCTATTCCTTTCTTTGCCAAGTTTATCGGCAGGGCAAAACCGATATTTTGCCCCCCTTGAGCAACCGCTGTATTCACTCCAATAACCACACCGCTTAAGTTGACCAAAGGTCCGCCTGAATTTCCCGGGTTGATCGCGGCGTCGGTCTGAATAAGGTCCTCAAGATCCTCCGGCCCATAGGGAGAACCTTGAGCAATAATATCCCTGTTTAAACCTGAAACAATTCCCACGGACACCGTGTTTCTAAATTCCCCCAAAGCGTTCCCAACAGCGATAACCGTTTGGCCAACATTTACATCTTTAGAATCTCCCAAAGGAATAAAAGGAAAGGATTTTGGAGCATTCTTGTCTTGAACCTTGAGGACGGCAATATCCTGCAAAGGATCCCTCCCTAAAACAACGACAGATAATTTTTTACCATCATTGGTGACTACCGTGTATTCCGCCTGAGTATCAGCCACCACATGCTTGTTTGTTAAAAGAGTTCCGTCGGAGGAAACAAAAAATCCGGTACCAGAGGAGACTTGTTGTTTTTCAGTGCCTTTCTGTCTGTATTGAGGAATTCTCAAACCCGGGAAAAGATCGTTTAGAAAATCATCCCCGCCAAAAGGATCGATAAAAAATTGCTCCACCACAGGCAAGTCTTTCGAAGCAATGATGCTTACCACCGCCGGAGAAATATCCTTTACCACCTTCACAATGGCTTCCTCTTTTGAGAGAAAACTATTTGTGTCTCCTCGAGGCGGAAGAACTTCCTCCCTCTCTTCTGGCTTGTCGTTTACTGCTCCTATAGTTTTTTCAATCACTCTGTTGATTGTCTGAGTAAAAGGCGGAGGAGATTGCCGGACTAAGGTAACGGTAACAATGGATGTCGCCGTAGAGCTTACAAGCGCGATAAGCAAGCAAAGCCAGACAATTTGCGATTTAGTTAATTTATCTAAATCCATATCAATTATTATTATATATCTTTTTAAACCTAATAAAAGTCAAGTGGAAAATATCTATGGCTTTCTCGATCTGGTTTTTGGTTGTTTCTCTGCCAAAAGAAAACCTGATTGTCTCTGTTTTTCTGGAATATTTTGAATTAGCAACACAAGCCGAACCGCTTGAAACAGACAAACCCGCATCATCCAGGGCTAAAACCAAGGCTTCCGCGGATAAATTTCCTGTCCCTACTATAACCACAGAAGGCAAGACATTGCTTCCTTCCCCTAAAACAGGAATATCCGGCATTTTCTTTTTTAAATAAGCAACAAAATGTTTTTGCAAATTCAACATTTTTACATATTCTTTTTTTCTGTTTTTATCTGCCTCTATAAGAGCCTTGGCGCCTCCCATTATTAATGGAATATTCTCTGTGCCTGGAGAAATGCCTTGTTCCTGTCCTCCTCCGAAAAAAATAGCTTCCAATTTTCTGCCTTCTTTCTTAAAAAGAAAAGCAAATTTTTTCGGGCCGGAAATTTTACCGACGCTTATCGTCATAAAATCTAGCCCTAGATTATCTGGTGATAAATCCAACAATCCCGCGCATTGGGAAACATCGCTATGAAATAAAATTCTATCTCTCTTTTTCTTTACGGAATTGATTATTTTTCTCAAAGGCTCAATTGTTCCGGTTTCTCCATTTACCAAAGATAAGGAAACAAGAAAAGTGTTTGCAACTATGGCACATAGAACTTTTTCTTCTGAAATTACGCCTCTTTTGTCTGGCTCAAGATAAGTGACCTTGCATCCTCCTTTTTCCAATTCGCGACAAGGACCCAGCACGGAAGGGTGCTCCGAGAGAGACGTGATAATATGACCATCTTTGTGATTTTTTGAAGCTCCCAAAATAACCATGTTGTTAGCTTCCGTGGCTCCTCCGGTAAAAATTATTTCTGTTCGTTTAACTCCAAGCAAAATACTTATTTCTCTGCGGGCTTCTTCCAAAGCTTTTTTAGCCAAAAGACCCTCTTTATGGATGGAGGATGGGTTTCCAAAAACAGACAGAGCATCGCGCATTTCTTTTATGACTCTTTTGGAAAGAGGAGCGCTGGAGACGTAATCAAAATATAATCTTGGAGCTGGTTTTTTATTCATTTTTTTGAGTATCGAGAAATATCTATCTTTGACAAGATAGATATTATAATATATAATATACACAGTTCCGTTATTTTTTCAACCCCAAAAAATTTCATTTTCAAAATAAAGGAGAAAGGATTGAAATGAAAAAGAGGCTATCAATAATAAAAACGCGTCATCCTCTTCCGCCTAAACCCGGAAGAGCTCATGGAGCCCCCGGCGGAGATAAATCATACTCCCGCCTCAAATCCAAAAAAATGTTTAAGAAAGAGAAAGAAAACATCTCTCTTCCTCAACTCCCGAAACCTTCGCGAAAAAGCGAAGGTTTTATTTTTTGGTTTTCTTAACGCAATTTTAAAACTAAGTTTGAATGAAGAGTTAAAAACTGTTAACGTTTAAAGTTATGTGTGGAATTATTGGATATATCGGAAAAGAAAAAGCCAAGCTCATTTTAATAAACGGATTAAAAGCGCTTGAATATCGTGGATACGACTCTGCCAGTATTGCTATACTCGCAAACAACAAAATAGAGGTTAGAAAAAGCGTCGGGCAAGTAAAAATATTAGAAAAAACTTTAGCAAACGGAAGTGATTTTGATGGCCACCTAGGTATAGGCCATACGCGTTGGGCAACACACGGAGGCCCCGACGAAGCTAACGCTCATCCTCATAGCGATTGTTTCGGGCAAATATTGGTTGTCCATAATGGTATTATTGAAAATTACAGGGAGCTAAAAAGGTACTTACAAAATCAAGGCCATAATTTTTTGTCAGAAACCGATACCGAAGTTGTCCCGCATCTTATTGAAAATTTCTTGAACAGTGGCAAAGATTTTGACACCGCTCTTTTTGATACTCTAAAAATGATAAAGGGGGCTTATGCTCTCGCAATAATTGATGCAAAAAATCCAGAAACTCTTTATGCCACTAAGTTATCCAGTCCGCTGGTCATTGGTGTCGGAAGTGGTGAAAACTTTTTGGCCTCGGATCCATCTGCTTTGGTTGGAAAAACAAAAAATGTTATATATCTGACTGATGGAGAAATTGCAAAGATAAGCCAGAATGATGTCAGTATCACTAATCTTGAAAAACAAGAAACACCTTTTGAAATTGTCCGCTTAGAATGGGATTTAGAGCAAGCTCAAAAAGGCGACTTTCCTCATTTCATGCTCAAGGAAATTTTTGAAGGACCTGAGGTTATTCGATCCGCCTTCCGAGGGAGGATAAAAAGCGAAGATAATCTCGTTAAATTGGGCGGACTGGAGCAAGTTGCCAGCGAATTAAACAAAGTAAAAAGATTGCTGATACTAGCCTGCGGAACTTCTTATTATGCCGGTCTTGTCGGTGAATATCTTTTTGAAGAAATTGCAAAGTTACCCACAGAAGTGCACTTTGCTTCAGAATTTCGTTATCGGAACGAGCCGTTTGAGAAAGAAACCGCAGTAATCGCAATTTCCCAATCGGGAGAAACCGCCGATACTTTGGCCGCCATAGAAAAAGCAAAAAAACACGGACTGATGACTCTTGGTATTGTAAACACAGTCGGTTCCACAATTGCAAGAGCAACAAACGCCGGCGTTTACAATCATGCCGGTCCTGAAATTGGAGTTGCTTCAACAAAAGCCTTTCTCTCGCAATTGACAGTCCTTGCGATGACGGCGATTTATTTGTCAAAAGATAAATCCTCCACCAAAATATTATTAAAAGAACTTGAAAACATTCCTGAAAAAATAAAAACGATTTTGAGTCAATCTAATAAGCTCGAGGAGTTAGCGGAAAAATATAAGGATTATGAAAATTTTCTTTTTATCGGACGGCGATATAACTATCCTGTTGCGCTTGAAGGAGCGCTTAAATTAAAGGAAATATCCTACATACACGCAGAGGGCTATGGTGCGGGCGAAATGAAGCATGGTCCAATTGCGATGATTAGCCAAAATTTTCCGACTGTGGCAATTGTCCCGCAAAATAGCGTTTCGGAAAAAATGTCCTCTAACCTTGAAGAAATTAAAGCCAGAAAAGGACCCATATTTGCAATTGCCACGGAAGGAGATGAGAAAATTTTGTCGCTAGCAAACGATGTTTTTTATATACCAAAAACAATAGAACCGTTAGAACCGTTCTTGACCGTCGTGCCTCTGCAACTTATGGCTTATTACATCGGAACTAAGCGAGGATTTGATGTGGATAAGCCGAGAAACTTGGCAAAATCCGTAACGGTTGAATAAAATTTGCTTAAAGCCAGCGGTCGGACTCGACCCCGCCCGACCGAATACGGTCATTCGGGCAGACGACGACCGACTGTTTATCCCGAATAGTTAAATTGCCATAAATAAGCCACTCGTCGGACTTGAACCCCGCCCGACCGAATACGGTCATTCGGGCAGGCGACGACCGACTGTTTATCCCGAATAGTTAAATTGCCATAAATAAGCCACTCGTC
>CAYJQX010000004.1:0-6586 GCA_964372755.1 uncultured Candidatus Saccharibacteria bacterium | reverse complement strand
GGACTTGAACCGACAACCCACGCTTTACAAAAGCGTTGCTCTACCAATTGAGCTAGAGTGGCAATTTAAATACGAGGACTCCGACTTCGTTATTATAAACACAAATTGAATATCGGAGCAAAACAGTTGCTCCCCGCCCGACTCCAGCCCGACTACATTCTGGCGGGGAACGGCGTCAGTCGTTCGGGCGGGTACCAACTGAGCTACGCTGGCAAACAAGAGTATATCCCGATTTTGTCGGCCGTACCCGGCCCTAACAAAATCGAGGATCCTCGAAATTTATAGACTCTTGTCTTAAATTTCGGGATATTCTCTTCTCTCTACTCATACATCTTCCCCGGGTTTTCTGTTTTGTGTTCGTTCAATTCACCCCAGTAATGATGGCGTTTGCCGTTGATGTGCAAAATTCTTTTGCCTCTTACATAATCACGAATGTGGCCAACTTCTTTTTCTATTTTCAAGATAAACTGCCTCAAGGAAGACAAACCCTTTTCAGTCTCCCGCAAAATAAACGGGTAAATGAAAATTTGCCAGTATCTAACCAAAGGAACAAGCACTATTATCCGGTAATCCTCAAAGAATGGTTTGCTAGATTTCAAAGCCGTCAAAAGCTCGTTTTCTGGCACAGACTCTCTTGCATACTTAACTTTACCGGCAACAATATATGCTAATGCTCCAAAACTCAATATAGACAACACTAAGTAATACCACATAAAATTATTTTTTAAAAACTAAAAGGGATCACTGAGCGAGTAGCGAACAAATCTAGCGATGCTTATGTTTTCTCCGAATTTTTGAATGGCCTTTTTTATTAAGTCCCCCACCTTGAGAGAAGAATCTTTTACATATTCTTGTTCCAGAAGTTCTGGAACCGAAGAAGGATTTAGAGCGGCGATGTGCACCGCTAAATCGTGAGCCAAGGAAACAAATTCCTCGTTTTTCGAAACAAAATCTGTTTCCGAGCGCAAGTCCACCAAAACAGCCGTGCTCTTTGTGGTATGCACATAAGCGTCCAAAGTTCCGGCGTTTAGTTCTCGATCAGCTTTTTTTAGAGCCATGCCGGCGCTCTCTCGCATAAGAATTTGCATGGCCTCTTCTAGATTACCTGAGGATTCCTCCAAGGCCTTCTTGCAAGAAGCCATGGAGACGCCAGTTTTTTCTCGAAGTTCTTTTATATCTTCTACTTTTACCATACCTTCAGATTATAACATTTTGAATCGGCAAAGAAAAAACTAAGCAATATCTTCCTTCTCAGTATTTTTTTCTGACATTTTTTTGCCAACCTCGTACGCAGAAGCAATTGCTTCCAAAAAAAGTTCGATGCTTGTTCTTGAAGCATCATTCCCCGGGACAGGATAATTTAAAATACTTGGATCACAATCTGTGTTTATAAGAGCAACTACAGGTATTTTTTTTACCTTAGCTTCCAAGACAGCGATTTCTTCGTCTTTTGAATCAATTAAGACCACGGCCGAGGGAAGATTCTTCATTAAACGGAGACCGCCAAACATTTGAGACATCTTCTCCATCTTTTCTTCAATGCGAACGCGTTCTTTCTTCTTAAATTTCATTATATCACCGCTAGATTGCTGATTGTTAAGGTCATCTAGCGCATCCAGTCGGCGTCTAATTTCCTTAAAATTGGTAAGGGTTCCCCCGAGCCAACGAAGGTTAACGAAAGGCATACCTAATCTGTTGGCTATATTTTCTATAGGTAGTCTAGCTTCCTCTTTAGAGCCTACCAGCAGGATTTGTTTGTTTTCCTTCCCTAACTGGCTAATAAACTCCTGCGCTTTTTCCAGATGTTCATTTATCTTTTGGATATCAATAACTTGAATATTGTTCCTTACGCCATGGACAAATTTTGATGTTTTTGGGTGTCTTGAAGAACGAGAATAGCCCACATGCATTCCAGCTGTAAATAAGGATTTTAACTTCTCTAAATTGTCTATATTCTCCGGATCTGCCCTAGAGAGACTCTGATTTGTTTCTTTCATAAGTACGCTCCCCACTCTAACATAAAAGTCTAGCAAGTTGCAATCCTTTAAAATTTTTGATAGGATAGCCATTACATGAAGAAAGAAATCCACCCTAAATATTTTGAAAGCGCCGTTATTTCCTGCGTTTGCGGAAATAAGCTTGTTGCCGGCTCCACGCTGGAAAAAATAGATATTGAAATTTGCTCCGCTTGCCACCCTTTCTATACGGGTAAAAAGAAAATTATTGATACGGCCGGCCGAGTGGAAAAATTTGAAGCTCGTCGAAAAGTTTCTGCCGAAAAACAAGCCGTCGCAGCCTCAAAAAAGAAGGCTAAAAAAGATGCTCCCCGAAGAATTAAAAAATCCAAAGACGCGTTATCTTGAAAAAGATTATCTTAGGATAGAAAAGGAGATAGAAGATCTCTCTTCTCTTATCAAAAATAACGAAGATCCTTCTTTGGCCAATATGGCAAAAGAAGAGCTTTCTCTTTTGAATTTCCAAAAAGAATCTCTCCTAGAGCAAGCCCGAGGAATCATCTCTTCGGGTAGCAAGAGAGGAGGCAAAGGAACAGATGGCAAAAATAATCCTTCTACCGTCATATTAGAAGTGCGCGCGGGAGCCGGTGGAGACGAAGCGGCGATTTTTGCCGTCAATCTTGCCGAAATGTACGAAAAATATTCCGCAATGGAAGGTTGGAAATGGACAACGATTTCCGAATCAAAAAATAGTCTCGGCGGATACAAAGAAGCCGTTTTTGAGATTAAAGGAGAGGGGGTTTATGAAAAATTAAAACACGAGTCCGGAGTGCATCGTGTGCAAAGAATTCCTGTGACCGAAAAAGCGGGACGGATTCATACTTCAACCGCTTCTGTCGCAATTTTGCCCGAACAAAGTGAGTCCGATGTGGAATTAAAAACGGAGGATTTGGAAATTAGCTTCACTCATTCGGGCGGACCTGGCGGGCAAAATGTGAATAAAGTGGAAACAGCCGTGCGAATCGTCCATAAGCCAACCGGCATTACTGTATTGTCTCAAAGCGAAAGATCGCAAGGCAAAAACAAAGAAAAGGCTCTCAGCATTCTAAGAGCCAAAATTGGTGAATTGATGCGCGAAGAAGAAGCGAGAAAACAAGCTTTTGAGAGAAAAGAACAGGTGGGGACAGGAGATAGGTCGGAAAAAATCCGCACTTACAACTACCCTCAAGACCGTGTCACCGACCACCGCATCAAAGAATCCTGGCATAATATCCCAAAAATTATGTCAGGCGAGATCGAACCGATCATTGAAGCCCTAAAAGGAAAAATGAACTCGGCGGACGACCTAACCTCCCCCGACGACGATTAAAATGTTAGCCATCGGGTGTTTGACATTTGCTTGATATGTAAAATTAGAAAAATCGTTTAGTTATCTCCTCGTCAGTTGATTCAACAAATTGATCTGCTCCTGATATTTCGCGGCAAAACCTAAGACATCGTCGGCATAAAAAGCGTAAGAAGGATTTTTCCAGTTTGAACCGGCTAAATATTTGAGAGCCGCCACTCTTTCGTTTTCATAATTTCCTCCGGCGGCTCCATTGTCTTTGAGGAGCAAAGCCGAGGCCACAAAAGCATCCAGCGGATTCCACGGATTGGGCGGATTGTTCCCTGTGATTTTTGATACCGCTTTTTTGTAGAGTTTCCATGTGGTTGGAATGAATTGCGCAGGCCCCATTGCTCCCCCGCAATATCCATACCAAGCTTTTTTGGAAACCGGCATCAGATCCGGATTTAGACCTAACTCCGCCGTGATTTCTTCAAAAGCGGTTCTCTGGGGAGCGCATCTGGAATGAGATAAATCTGTTTTCCAATCTCCTGTCCCCACATTCTGTCCCAAATTGGATTCTTCTGTCATGATACCCAAAAGAAAGGCCGGTCTTACTCCTGTATGTTTAAAAGCAACATTGGCATACTCTATAGCTTTCTCAAAAGGAATGGCGGATGAGCCGTTTAGAAGAAAAAGTTGGCTTCTAATTTTAGCAGCCTCGGTTTGGCGATTTTTTAAAAGTTTTTGATATTCAGCCTCCTGGCCTTTTGTTTTTTTCAATAACTCGGCTTCTTCCCTTTGAGCAGCTTCCAACTTCTTTTTTTGCAAATCCTGCAAAGTTTTTATCTGGAGCTGTTCAGCCTTTTTTATCTCCAGAGTTTCTATCTCATCTTGAGTTTTCAACTTCGTGCCTCTTATCTCATTCAAAGATTTATAAATAGCGCCTTGTAAGGAATCAAGTTCGTCCACAGTGCGAAAAAATTCCGAGATATTTTGATAACCTAAAATTATTTCAACTAGAGAATCCGTGCTAACTTCATCATATTTTCTTATCAGCTCCGAAAGGGAAGCATTTTCGTTTTCTATTTTTCTCTCCAGCGTGCCAACTAAGGTGGACCTTTCCTTTATTCCTCCTTGGAGCTTAGAAATTTCGATGTCCAATGATTGAATACCTAATTTAGCTTTCTTGATATTGGCATTTAGAATATCTAAGTCTCTCTGAAGAGTGGCCGATTCGCTTTGTTTTCCTTTGATAACGCCGTTTAACTCATTGATTTGCTTTTCATATTCAACCAGTTGTTTTTCAAGCTCCGCGCGACGGGTAGAAAGAGCGCCAATATTCACCTCCTCCGCCTTCACAGAAAAAGAATTTACAAAAAAACCGCCCGTTGCGACGGCAAAGACAACCAAAACAATCAGAGCGGGCATTCTGAATTTTTTTAAACACTCATTTATTTTAAGAGAATTTTGGTTAAAAAGCATAAGCTTTTTAAAAACGCGGGAAGGAAAAATTTTAGGCTTTTTCTTCAGAGTCCCCTACCTCTTCTTCCTTTTTGCCTTTCGCCTCCACTTCAATGTCATCAATCGTCATCGTTGGTGTTTCCTCCTCTTCTTTTATCGCTTCAGCAATGGCCACGACTTCTTCAGGATCAGATATCAAAGTAACACCTGTTGGCAAGGAAATTTCTTTGGCCAAAATCTTGTCTTCAAAATTTTTCAAAACAGAAATATCGGCCACCAACTCGTGAGGAAGATTGGCCGGCAGGGCCTCCACTTCAAGTTCGTGCATGATTTTAAGCAAAATTCCTCCAAGATCTTTAACCGCCGGAGCGACTCCTTGAAATTCAATCGGCACAGAGGCTTTAATTTTTTTATCCATCTCTACGGCGTAAAAATCCACATGAACCACCTCATCGGTTACCGGACTATGAGAGACCTGATGGATTAAAACATTGGTTCTTGGCTCCGAAAGCTCAACGAGGCCGGTTTCTCCGACTTTTTGCCATATTTTTTTAAATTCTTTTGACGAAACAAACAGAGCCTCCGTCTTTTGTTTCGGGCCATAAACAACAACCGGCAACTTTCCTTCTTTTCTCAAAGAAGCAAGCCTCCTGCCGAATGTGTCCCTTTTTTCCGTCTTAAGTATTTGGGTTGTCTGCATACACAACCCATCCTACAGGAAAATATAAACTTAAACAAGTTTCCTGTGATTGTAGCCCCCAGACTTGTTCATATCCTCCCCACAGAGCCAAACAAGGCAAGTTTAGACTTAATGACTTCCTTCATGGCCTCAATAGCAGGCGCGTCAAGCTTGTACATGGCCGTTTCTTCTTTGTCAGACTTTATTTTTTTGCGAAGGGCATTTGTATAAGCCACGCGAAGATCCGTATTTATGTGGATATTGGAGATGCCCGCCCCAATAGCCTCACGAATTTTTTCATCCGATATGCCAGACCCGGCATGAAGCACCAAAGCCACGTCCTCCGGTATTGTCTCCCTTATTTCCCTAATCAACTCTATATCAATTTCCGGCTCCTCCGGCGAAAGACCGTGCACATTTCCCACCGCCACAGCCAATCTGTTTACTCCAGTTTCCTCCACAAAATTTTTCGCCTCCGCCGGCTTGGTATAATCTTCTCTCGACACTTCCACCTTTTCTTTCAACACTCGGGACTCCCCTTTTAAGTATCCCAACTCCCCTTCTACGTTTATTGTTTTTCCCTCTTTTTCTTCTTTCTCTCTTGCAAAAAGCACCACCTCTTTAGTTCCTTTTACGTTTTCTTCATAAGTGAGGGCAGAGAGATCTATATGAATAGAATCATATCCGGCATCAATGGCTTTTTTGGCATTTTCTACATTTTTCGTATGATCGGCATTTAAAAAAACAGGCACATCAAAAAATTCTTCCCGGAAAGCATCTCGTAGGGCCACCGCCTCCAAAAGCCCCAAATGTTCTCTTTCTCCCTCCGAAGTGCCAACAATAGCCGGCGCTTTCATCTCAAAGCAAGCTTCCAGAATAGCCCTCATATGGTCTGATTCAGAAATGTTGAAATGGCCGGTGGCCCAGCCTTCTTTTCTTGCTTTTAATAAAATTTCTTGCAAAATCATTTTTATATTTCTCGCCTTAATCTAATTATATGGGCATAACATATGGCTCTCTGATGTCCATATATTAGTAGATAGGTATATTTAAAATTTTTTCGGGTGATTATAATCCGGCGCTTCACGCAAACAGGCTTCTATTTTTTCTGTCGTCAACCACCCCTCTTGAGCGCCAATATACTGCCCAACAGTCATGGAATTC
>CAYJQX010000003.1:55415-91773 GCA_964372755.1 uncultured Candidatus Saccharibacteria bacterium | reverse complement strand
CGGGTGATAATAATCCGGCGCTTCACGCAAAAACGCTTCTATTTTTTCTCTCGTCAACAAACCCTCTTGAGCGCCAATATACTGCACAACAGACATGGAATTCACCGGTCCCCAACGCAGAGCGTCTTCCACGTTTAAGCCCAATATTATCGCCGAGGTAAAAGTGGAGGCAAAAGCATCCCCTGCGCCTGTCCTATCTATCGGAGGCTTCGGGTCCGGATACATCGGCATCTGCCAAAAAGACTCCCCTTCTTTCACATAAGCGCCCTTTGGTCCGTCAGTCACAACAACGATTTTTGGTCCCAATTCTGCCATCATCACCAACAACTTTTTTATGTCCGTCTCCTGCGTTTCAAGAATTCTCTGCGCTTCTTCTTTATTACAAAAAAATATCTCCGTCCGCGCGTAAATATTTTTGAGCGCTTCTCTACCAAATTTCATCTGATACGTCCCCGGCTGAAAAGCTAATTTTACCTGGTGGTTATTTTCCAAATATTTTGCAATCTCCTCGTGATACGGTAGAGAACTTCCTCCGAGCGAGGAAAGATAAATCCATTTTGGCGCGCCAATATCTGGCAACGCGTAATTATATTCCTCGTGTTTTACAAGTATTGTGCGCTCGCCTTCAAAAAGTAAAACGTAATGGTAATTTGTTTTTTTGCCTTCATGTTTTTTTATGAGATCTGTCGCAACCTTATTTTTAATCAGCGCCTCTATTGCCTCATCGGCATAACGATCGTCTCCTAGATTCGAAACCAAGGCGCTTTTAAGGCCAAGGCGCGAAGCCGAGACAGAAGCGTTGGCGCTGTTGCCCACCGCGGGGATAACATGTACGTCTTTATAAGGAATCTTATCGGCAAATTTCATGCATATCTCACACTTTGTTTTGTCTATTGAGCAATTTACATGCGCGTCTTCAAGCTCAATAAAAGCATCGGTAACCGTGTCGCCTATCGCTAAGAAATCATAATTCTCCATGCCTCATATTATATCTAAAAAAACATTCTTCCGCTAATTATTTTTCCCTTCTTGCATATAAGGAAAAAGTTGCGTATTCTAAAAAAAGAAAGGAGGTGATCCCTGATGAGGGAAAATCATAAAAAAAATGGCGAGAATTTCCTGGCCGTGGCTTCAATTTTTCATCTAGATCGGGGTTTTGAAAAATATCTTGATTATGAAAGCTTGGCTGTTGTTGGAGATAAATTATTTGTTCTCACCCTTAATCTCCATAACGAAATGGAGCATCTCGAGGTAGCAGAAATGCGCGCGATGGAAAGTTTTCGACGGCCGATCTCTCGATTCGCCAGACTCTGGGATTCAAGTTTTATGTTGATTCCCAAAGATTCCTCGTCAAGTTCACGGATAATGGCCGTTTTGATGGCAAGCCACGAGTTTCAATCCGGACTCTTGCTTTTCATCATACACACAAATTATCTTGAGGACCAAAAACTTGCGGAAAAGATCCGCGAGAAAATGAGATCCTGCGGATATGACCCAGACCTCTGCCACATGCTTGCACTTAAATGTATTGTGCTAGAAGAAATGCAAGAGGTGCCGGAGAAAAAATAACGCCCCCGACGAAAATCATCGGGGGCGGTTTTTTTGTTTGGGTTTTTGGAAAGAAAAACCCCATCAGGATAAAAATCCTGATGGGGGATGTTGTCCTAAGTTAGTGAACTTCTATCGCCGGTCCGGAGATCTCAGTGTTAGGGGAAGGTGTTATGGTGTATCCGTAATAATCTTTCACCTTCCAATTTGTTGGCTTTGTAGTAACCCAAAGAGTACTCCCAACGAACGGCTGGGACACCTTTCCATATATGGTTATATCATATTTCCCCTCACCTAGATTCAAGGCGTTTGTAAATGTGATTTCTCCAACACCTCCATCCAGTGTCACATCGTTTGGTCCGGCGACGACGATATCACCTAGGCCCACAAACATAACGTTTGTTACCTCGGCCTGTCCAACGAAGGACGACCGGATTCGTATCGTTACGTCACTACAATTGACATAGGTGTTCTCAACATTAAATTGAAACGCCCCTATCATTTGGTTTGACATACCAGCGGAGATGCTATGTGGTATACCTGTCTTTTCAATCCGCAATTTACCAAGTTGCAACACATCGTTAATTGTATGGGTTGCTCCGATAATGGGCAGGTCTCCTAATGCGTGGATTTCAGAATAGACCTCAATGACCTTAAACCCAACCACCTCGCCGCTGTGACCGCTTACATCATCAGCGATAGATGCCGCGACATAAAAGGTAAGGGACGAGTTCTCTGGTATTTGGGTATCGAACCCAAAGAATGCCTGACCTTCGGGGGTTAGTGTAACCTCTTTGGTCATACGATCACCTCGGTCGTTTAGTAGAACAACGTTTTTTATCACGTCGTTACTGCCTAGACCTGTTCGCTCAACGGTAACTCCTCCAAAATGTCCCGGCCTGATCTTACTGGTTTGTACCACAAACCCAGTAAACAAAAGATCTCTTGCTCCAGCAGGAGCAAGAGAATTGGCAGGTTGCTTTTCGGTTGATCGCACTGTTATATCTTTACCCCCGCCACCTCCGCCACCACTACTTCCTCCGCCCACTCGCACAGTGTCGCTGTAAGCGACAGGCGTTGGTAACTTCGCCTCAAAGATAAACTGGCTCGAGGGACCTTGGGTAAAATCCAGGGTCACTTTGTAAACTTTGTTGCTCGCGTATTCCACCACGAGTTCGTTTGAAGGAATTGCTTCCTTCTCGTTTGACTCGTAATAATATCCGCGAATGAAAAGTTTTGTGCCTTCTTCTTCTTGAACCTGCGCCGACCCATAAGCCAACCCGCTTGGGAGATCCGACTTCATGTAGACAGTCGTGACCCATACGCGGGTCAGATTACCATTCGACATGATCACCTTTTCGATGATCACGTAAAAATTTGGTGCCTGAGCCAATAATGATGCGTTTGTGACTTTCGTCCGAATAGTCGCGCTCGGCAACCGAACCGCGAATTTCATATTCCCGGCCATGGAGTCAAAAACATTGTCCATGGTGAGAGTGATGTTCACTTCTTCCGGCTTGTTGCCAAGGACATTTCGTCCACAGGCTCCGAAAAAGAATCCGCAGGTCGCGATCACCAGCACCAGCAAAAGAGCTCTGCTTTCCATTGTGTTGCCTCCTAAGAAGAGTGATGAGAAAACAAAGTGATGAGAAAAAGATTGTCAAAAAACGAAATACGAGTAAATCTCGTCATCTGGGGCTAATTATATCACACTAAAGTACAAAATGCAAGCCCAAACAGAGTAAGTGGGTGAACGCCCCATCTAACGAAGTCGGACTTCGTTAGATGGGGCTAAGGCTCCCAATGATAGGCGTGGGATGGCTATTATTGGCGATTTTAAGCTTTAAGTAGGCCTTTTTTGCCTCCGAAATACTGCACCACAGAGGTGGCGTTTTGCGTGCCGAACTCCATCGCTTTTTTGATATTCCCGCTTCTTATGTACTCCGAAAGAAATCCAGAAGAGTAGGCATCACCCGCGCCTGTCCTATCCACAATCTGATCATCGGGCGTAGGCTCAAAATATACCTCTTGAAGATTTTCTTTTTGAACGCACCAAGAACCTTTTTTGCCTGCAGTTAAAACCACAACTCCTTTTGTCATTTGAGACAATTCTTTTGACATCTCTGCTTCGTTTTTTTCCGTTCGATTTTCTAGAATCATTCCTCCCTCCAGAGAATTTAAGATAAGAAGATCTACGTTTTTAAGCATTTCTATCCAGCGATCTTTTTCTTCTATCATTTTTTTGTTTGGCGTAAAAGCAACAGATATATTTCTCTCTTCCGCCCAGTTAATTAACAATTTGAAATTAGTTTCAGATTTTTTTCCCAGATTGTCTATTATGTAAATCCATTTGGTTTTTATTGGTTCTAAAATTTCTTTTTCTCTTTCTATATCAAGATCTTGGGAAACTCCGTTATGTTGGATGATTACTCTTTCTCCCTCTTTAGAGACAAAAATAAAAGAGGTGGCCGTGGCTCCATCTGTTTTTAGTGAAAGCAAATCATAAACATTTTCTTTTTTGAATTCTTCTTTTATATTTTTCCCGCCTTCATCGTTGCCTGTTAAAGTAATAATTCCTGTTTTGATGCCTTGTCTTGAAAGCCCCACGGCAACATTAGATGCTCCCCCTCCTGTTGTAACCACCATCTCTTCGGCAGTTAATTTCTCTCCCAAAGGAAGACAAGATCCAGAAAAATTTCTGGCTTTTAAAAAAATATCCTGCGTGGAGCTTCCTACCACAAGGATTTCTAAATCCATATTAGAGCTAGCCATTCTTTCTTTTTAGAACTTTTTTTACCGCTTCAATAATATGAGAAACTCCCATCCCAAAGTGCTCAATAAGCTCGTCTGGCTTGCCTGATTCTCCAAAAGTATTTTGCATACCCACAAATTCCATAGGCACGGGATATGTCCTGGCCAAAAATTCAGCCACGGCCGAGCCCATGCCCGCTTGCACATTATGTTCTTCTATTGTGACTATCGCGTTGGCTTCTCTCGCTCCGGCTAAAATTGTTGCCTCGTCCAACGGTTTTATCGTATGATTATTGATAACTCTTACCTTTACTCCTTCCTCTTCAAGTTCTTTGGCTGCCTTAATGGCATTTGTAAGCAATGGCCCGCAAGCGATTAAAGCAACGTCTTGGCCGTCTTCACTTTGATACATTACTTCCGCCTTACCCACCTTAAACGACGAATCTTTCGTTGTTATTATTGGAGTTTTTTCTCGAGTTAAACGAATATAGACAGGACCTTTTATTTCAACCGATGCCAGCGTGGCCTTGCGCGCCTCCTCGGCATCGCACGGCGCAATCACCGTCATATTGGGAATAACTCGCGTTAAAGCAATGTCTTCAATTGCTTGGTGTGTGGCGCCATCAGGACCCACCGAAACACCGGTGTGATGACCGGCAATAACAACATGCTGTTCGTTGTAGCAAATTGTCGTGCGAATTTGTTCCCAATTTCTTCCCGGACTAAACATGGCGTAAGAAGCAATAAAAGGAATTTTTCCTATCGCCACCATGCCGGAAGCCACGGAGGCCATGTTTTGTTCAGCTACTCCAAGCTCAATAAACTTGTTGGGAAATTCTTTTTTAAATGCTTCATTGCGTGTTGACTCCACTAAATCAGCGCATAGGACAACGACATTTTCATTCGCCCTGCCCGCCTCAACAATCCCTTCGCCGTAGCCATCGCGGGTTGGACGTTTCTCTACATTTTCGTCAAAAATGTTTTGGTTTAAATCCTGTCGTAACATATTTATTGATGTTCACTTATTATTTTGCCTTTCATTGTCCGTAATTCGCAAAGAGCCTTCGTTGCCTCTTCGGGTTTAAAAGTTTTTGAATGCCAAAGATAATCACCTTCCATGAAATCCACGCCTTTACCGGCAATAGTGTGAGCGACAATCACCGTCGGCTTGTTGGTAACCGCTTTTGCTTCCTCTATCGCCGAGTGCATTTCAAGAAAATCATGCCCGCCCGCCTCTATTACATGCCAGTTAAAAGATTCATATTTTTCCCTCAAAGATTCAAGAGGCATGATATCTTCGGTCAAACCATCTATTTGGATATTGTTTCTATCTATAATCCCGATTAAATTACCCAGCCTGTTTTTTGCGGCAAACATAACCGCTTCCCATAACTGCCCTTCTTGATGCTCAGCGTCCGACATTAGGCAGTAAACAAAATTTTTTTGTCCATCCATTTTTAAAGCTAGCGCCATGCCGGATGCTTGCGAGAGACCCGAACCTAAGGGGCCGGAAGTAGTTTCAAGTCCAGACAAAGTCGTGCGATGAGGATGACCTTGGAGTCGCGTGCCCAGTTTTCTCAAAGAAGAAAGTTCCTCTATGGGGAAATATCCTGAGTGTGCTAAAGTTGCATACAAAACCGGACAAATGTGCCCGTTAGACAAAACTAACCTGTCCCGTTCTTTCCACTCTGGATTTTTTGGATCATGCTTGAGCTCGTAAAAATACAAAAGAGTAAAAATATCAGCCATATCTAGAGGGCCGGCTACATGTCCCGATCCAGCGTTAATGACAGCCTGAATTGTGTCATAACGGATTCTAGACGCCATTTCTTCCAACTCTTTTATTTTTTCTTTCGGCAATGTCGACATAAAAATTATGCGGAAATATTTCGTAAATTACTTAAAGCCTCGATAGGATTGTCTTTTTCAAAAATCGCGCTGGCGCTTACAAAAACATCAGCTCCCGCTTCAAGAACCAAAGGAATTGTTTCTTCATTTAATCCCCCATCAGCTTCTATTGTACAGGAATCGCAAAATCTTCGCATTTGACGAATGTCTTCTAAACTCTTTAAATCCATTTTTTGGCCATGTTTTCCCGGCGAAACCAAAAGAAAAAGAAAATAATCGGCTATACCCTTATAATGAGCCACTTCTGTCCACGAGATACCCGGCTTGGTGGCAACCCCTGCTTCGATCCCATGGCTTTTTATTTTTTCGATAAGTTTTTTAGGGTCAGATGAAGCGTCAACTTGGAAAATTATTTTTTTGATTTGGGGAATGAGCCAATTTTCTATTTTTTTATCAATTTGAGCAAGCATTAAATGAGCTTCTATTTTTATGGCCTCATCTATTTTTTTTAGATCCTCGCTGTCGTGCCAGAGAATGTTTGGAGTATAAGAGCCGTCCGCAACATCTATGTGAACGATGTTTGAAACTTCTTTAATTTTTTTAATTTTCCCCTGAATTTCCTCAAAACTTTGGGTGTTAATGGCAGGAATAATTTTAAGCATTATATTTATCGATTTTTGCGATTCTGCGAGCATGTCTTTCTTCCCCTGTAAAAGGGGTCTTAAGCCATAACAGAACGGCCTTTTTGGCTTCCTCCTCGGAGAGAAATCTTGCTCCAAGACAAAGAATATTAGCATTGTTGTGTTCCCTTGAGAGACGAATTATTTCTTCATCATAATGATAAAAAACGATCGCCCGGGCGCCTTTAACTTTATTGGCCGCAATAGCCTCACCCTCTCCAGAGCCTCCCAAAATTACTCCTACGGAATCCGGATCTTGAACTACAGCTTCAGAAACAGGAAACATAAAATCCGGATAATCGTCGTTCTGTTCAAAAACAAAATTGCCTTTATCTTCCGCTTCATAACCCAAACCAAGCAAATATGATTTTATTTTTTCTTTTAAATCAAAACCGGCATGATCGGTGCCAAGATAAATTTTCATCGTTTTTATAAATACTTTTTCAAAGTTTCGATATGTTTTATAAGCATGGCGCAGTAGCCCCATTCGTTGTCGTACCAAGCGAGAATCTTTACCAAATTCCCGCCAACTACGCGGGTGTATTCCAAATCCACAATAGAGCCGTATGGCTCACCTAAAATATCTGTGGAAACCGTTCCTGGATCAGCAATTTTTAAAATTCCCTGCCACTTGTTATTTTTTGATGCTTCAATAAAAATTTTGTTTATTTCCTCACTACTCGTTTCGCGAGAAGAAACAAAAGTAAAATCGGTTAGCGAACCAGCCACCACGGGAACTCTCACCGCAATACCATCAAATCTGTCACCAATACCTGGAACTACTTTGGACGCCGCATGAGCTGCCCCAGTCGAGGACGGCACGATATTAACTGCGGCCGCTCGTCCTCTTCGGATGTCGTCTTTTCCTCCCGGCCCATCCACCAAAGATTGTGTTGCCGTATAACCATGCACGGTGGTAAGTAATGCCTTCTCCACACCTACTGTTTCTGAAAGAATCTGGAGAACGGGAGTTACGGAATTGGTGGTACAAGAAGCATTGGAAGTAATCAGAGATTCTTCAACTTTTCCGTTTACAATATTGGGCGTAAAAGTAAGAGTACCATCTTTAGCTGGGGCTGTGATAACCACTTTTTTTGCTCCCGCATTAATATGCGCTTGAGATTTTTCAGTATTCGCAAAAAATCCGCTAGACTCCACAACAACATCCACCTCTAGTTTTTGCCATGGCAAGTTAGCCGGATCTTTTTCTTGAAAGAAGTGTATTCTTTCAATCTCGGATTGAGGCACTTTAAATTTTCCGTACACGCTATCATGTTCCAGAAGATAAATTAAATTTTCTTTATCTCCCAAATCATTTATGGCGACAACTTCATATTCTTTATTAGAAGATATCTGCCGATAAAAAATTCTCCCGATCCGTCCAAAACCATTTATCGCTATTTTCATACCCCCATTATACTTTTTTTAGAAAAAGACTACAAAGACGATATGGAAAAGCCTAATTTCCTCATTTCTATTACTTGAGCTAAACGAGTGCTATAGTGTCAGTAGATTAAGTCCTGGCGGAAATTCAAAGGGGACATCTAATGACAGCAAATTTTGACTACACAAATGTTGCCCGATTACTGGTTTTTTCTCTTAAAACCAAAGATGAAAAACAGCGTTTAAAAATGCTTGATCTTATGGAAAAAGAAAAAGAACCCATAAGAAAAGCTTTGGAAGAAGCGAGAGAAAAAACTCCATTTATCGGCAGTATTAGATTCTCCAATATCGGGAATGATGGAGAAATCCCTGAAAAATATTCTAAAACCATGTCTGGAATAATTATCTCTATCCCCGAAAACGAAGGCGGGATTATTTCCGGAATAAACCTTTCCAAACCTTCAGAGGAAGTGAAAGAATACCTAAACACCACCCCCGTTGCTGGAAGCAGAATTATTTTTTCCATTTACGTTGATAACGCAAATGAGAAAAAAGTTCTTGAGACAGCAGAAATTTTTAAAGCCGTCCTAAATTAAAGCCCGCCAGGCTACTCTCCCGAGCTGTAACACTTTCAATTTTGGATTACCTCCAATCTTGAGGGCAAACCAGCTCGGGATTTTTCTCTGTCCACAACTTTCTGGAAGTAGTCCCCATCTAACGAAGTCGGACTTCGTTAGATGGGGACTTTCATGTATAATACAGTTATATGAGAAAAACTAAGCCCTTAGCAAATGAGGTATACCACTTATACAATCGCGGCGTAGAAAAGAGAAAGGTGTTTATGGACGAAAGTGACTATTTCAGATTCATACATGGCCTTTTTGAATTCAACGATACCGCCCCCGCCCTTAATCTTTACCACAAAACCGAATTTAACGAAGTCGGACTTCGTAAGATTGAAGCCTTGCGATCTCAAAGACATTTGCTAGTAGAAATACTTTCTTTCTGTTTAATGCCCAACCATTACCACCTGATGGTTCGGTCAAAAAAATCATCTGGTATCACGGAATTTATGAGAAAACTTGGCACCGGTTATACTAACTATTTTAATCAGAAGTATGATCGTGTCGGCGCACTCTTTCAGGGAAAATATAAGTCCAAAATAATAGACACCAATGAACACCTAGCTTATTTACCGTATTACGTACACCTTAATCCTTTAAGTTTGGAAAACTTTTCTAGCAAGAAAGAAACTTTCGAGTTTCTGGAAAAATATCGCTGGAGTAGCCACTTGGATTACTCAGGAAAGAAAAATTTTCCTTCAATTACTCATCGAGAGTTTTTAACAAAAATAATCGGCGGGACTAAGCAATATAATCAGAATGTGGCTGACTGGGTAAAAGAACCGAAAGTCGAATTGATTAGGGAAATACTACTGGACTAAATCCAAAACCCCATCTAACGAAGTCGGACTTCGTTAGATGGGGTTTTGCGGTTGAGAGGAAGGGGGCTCTGTCAAGACTTAGCGTTTGCCTAGATTATAGAGTTGGGTGATCTCGGTTGCGGAAAGCGCGCGGTTGTAGATACGGACGTCGTCAACGCCACCTAACCATGGTTGACTAGAAATAGTTGGTCGGTCTCCTATTCGTGTCTCCGCATTGGCTGAAAGAGTGCCAGTTTTCGTGGCAGTACCTTGCGCCAATGAAGAACTCTGACCGTCCACGATAAAGGCGATTGTACCTGAAGTTCTGGTCAAGACATAATGATGCCAAGTACCGTCATGAGGTATATCGAAGCTTGATCTTACATCACTCGAGTCGCCCACATATCCGCCAAAAGTACCAACATCGTTACTGTGAAGTCCAAGTAATATCCCTGTATCACTCCAATTTCCTATAACCCAACGAAATGTGTTCGTGCCAGTAATTGACGCCCAGTATGCAATCGTAAAGTCCCCTGTGCCAATGGTCGTAAGAGGTCCTGCGTTGGCATTCGCGATTTTTACATAGTCATTACTTCCGTCAAAAACAAGCGCTTGGCCATGAATACCCGGCCTTTGTGCTTGAGAGAAAGTCATGTTGGTAAGAGTGCCGTTGTTTCCACCACTACCGCGGTCTGTTGCCGTGGTGGAAGTGGTGTCCGGCCCGTCAAACGTCCAGTGACCAATGAGGCCGGAGGTGAGAGAGGAGTTGCTATATTGTCCAGTGTTCATTGAGATTTTATTAGTGCTTCTAGAATAAAGGCTTTTTATCTCATCATCTCGCAAAACCCTTTTCCAAAGACGGAAGTCGTCGACCTGACCATTGAGAAAATTGCCATTTGAATAACTGCCAATCCGGAAATTGCCAGTACCATCAAACACGCCTGTAGTAAATGCGGATTGGTTGGTCGTAAGAGTGCCTGTAACGGAATCGTAGATTTTGATACCCATAGTGTTGTTGACACTATCATGCCACGTGTATACGTAATACCAGCGGTTAACTACCGGCGTGACAGAGCTCACAGCCGTCTGTGTAGTAACGTTATCCCCCGCGCTATCCAAGAACCACGTAATTGTTCCCGCATTGTAATAAACCAAATACTCTCTTTGATTGCCTGTCAAATTCCATTTACCCACGAGACCCGTGTCATTACTGAACGAATCGAATTTCAACCAAAAACCAAGAGCAAAGTCTATATCCCCCATTGAATTAGTAGCATTATCGCTTACAACAACCCGATCATTGGAACCATCTAGGTCGATTGCTTGATTTACCATACCTATCGTTGTGGTTGTAGCAGTTTGTCCGTCAATAAAACCATGATGGTTGGTTCCTGATGAATCGGTCACGTTTTGTAACATGTAAGGTCCATCAAAGGTCCAGTGAGTAACGAGACCAGAAGCGGGAGTATTGTCGGAAGAGGTGTTCATTGAGATTTTATTAGTGCTTCTAGAATAAAGGCTTTTTATCTCATCATCTCGCAAAACCCTTTTCCAAAGACGGAAGTCGTCGACCTGACCATTGAGAAAATTGCCATTTGAATAACTGCCAATCCGGAAATTGCCAGTACCATCAAACACGCCTGTAGTAAATGCGGATTGGTTGGTCGTAAGAGTGCCTGTAACGGAATCGTAGATTTTGATACCCATAGTGTTGTTGACACTATCATGCCACGTGTATACGTAATACCAGCGGTTAACTACCGGCGTGACAGAGCTCACAGCCGTCTGTGTAGTAACGTTATCCCCCGCGCTATCCAAGAACCACGTAATTGTTCCCGCATTGTAATAAACCAAATACTCTCTTTGATTGCCTGTCAAATTCCATTTACCCACGAGACCCGTGTCATTACTGAACGAATCGAATTTCAACCAAAAACCAAGAGCAAAGTCTATATCCCCCATTGAATTAGTAGCATTATCGCTTACAACAACCCGATCATTGGAACCATCTAGGTCGATTGCTTGATTTACCATACCTATCGTTGTGGTTGTAGCAGTTTGTCCGTCAATAAAACCATGATGGTTGGTTCCTGATGAATCGGTCACGTTTTGTAACATGTAAGGTCCATCAAAGGTCCAGTGAGTAACGAGACCAGAAGCGGGAGTATTGTCGGAAGAGGTGTTAGCTCGAAACGCCGCCTGTATTTGATCGCGAGCAAGCCACAAACTGCCGAAGGCAATTACTAAAAGAAGAGAGAGGATTATGTAGCGGGTATTACGTGTCATGTATTAAGTATTATGGATTGGATTTTATTCCGTGAGGATATTATATCAAAAGGTTTATATTCTATGTATTTTATTGTCCACAGAAAGATTGACTTTTATGGTGGGGGAGGATATACTTGTACATACAAGTGCCTTCGGGCTCGCCTCCGCAAGGAGGCAAAAAGTAACAAAAACCATCAAAATAAATCCTTGATGGTTTTTGTATTTCCTCAAACAAGTGCTTTTCTAACACCCCGATTTTTTCAACAAATCTTTTTGTATCAATTATCTTTATCTGAGACAGAATGACGGTCGCTTGTTTTTCTTCAATCAACCCAATCTGCACTCTATACTTATGTTTCGCGGGAGAAGTAGTGAGCGGAACTATCAAACATATATTTTTGCCAAAAGATTTTAAAACCAAAACAGGGCGTTCAAAATCTTTATCTTTCCCGTCTTGTTCAAATCCGACATTCAATCCCAAATGACACCACCAAATATCTCTAGGGTGATAAAACTTATTTTCTCCCTGATTGTGGATAGTTTTCTTTTGGCTATTCCAATTGTCAAAATCCTTCATAAAAAATTTATAATTCGTAATTTTAAGTGCTTACTTTATAACTTTATGAACTTGATAACTTTCAACTACTTCCTACCCTGTGAAAAACGATTTGAGCCTTCTCCGTAGAGTTATTTTACCACGAAAAGTTTTTAATGATTTCTCCCTACGACGAGCGTCAGCTTCATTAAGACACGCCTCGTAGTAAATAAGTTTAAGCGGTCTTCTGCCTTTCGTGGAAAATACTTCTCCCTTTTGGTGTTGCTCAAATCGTTTCTGTAAATTTTTTGTTGAGCCAGTATAAAGTTCGTTATCCTTCTGACTTTTTAAAATATATGTGTAATAAAATGACATTTATGTTAAAAAAATTTACAGAATTTCACAGGGTCTACCTCCCCATGTTGTAGAGTTGCGAGACTTCACTTGCGCTCAAGGCGCGGTTTTACCCTGTGAAATTTGCCTTTGGCAAAAGTCGTTTTTGCGACTTTTTCACAGGGTGTAGATGCGGACATTAATATCATCGCCCAAGATTATATAATTGGCTAACCTCACTTGCGCTCAAGGCTCTATTGTAGATGCGGACGTCGTCGATTCTACCGTTAAAAGAATCGCTCGTGTCAAACGGACGACCGACGCGCCATGAAGTTCTGCCTGAAGCTTGTGTGCCATCCCCTCCGGAGCCATCTTGTGTAGCGTTAACATAGATACGACCGGTTGAACCATCCCAAGTCATGCATGTGTGTGTCCAAGTATTGAGCGGTGCAGCGGCGGTTGAACCAAAGTCAGTAGTGCCAGTATCGTCCGAACCATGAATTGTGCCGTTTGAGTGAATACGGAAGATTGTTGCGTTACTTCCACCAGCCCACGCAGCAAAAATGTTTGCGCGGCCAGTATCAACACTTGACGGATATGCGTATGGATAAATCCACGCGCATACAGAGCCATTAGTTGTAGGTATGGCAGTAGCAGTAACAAGGAAACCAGCCGCGCCGCTCCCTGCATTTAAACCGTTAAATACTGCTGCCTGACCGAATTTACCCGATGCAAGAGCAGGATCAACGGCACTCGGTGAAAAACCACTTGAGGCCATGCTGTACCCATTGCCCGATCTATCTAACGCGGTTAGCGTGTTCCCTGGGGTGCCGGTTATGTCGCTCCCATCAAACGTCCAGTAGCCGACGAGGCCGGAGGTGAGTTTTGATGTGGGAGAGGCGTTTACGGTTGCTGGGCGGACATTATACAAACGCTTGATTTCGTCAGCCGAAAGGGTGCGACTATACATGCGGACATCGTCGATCGTCCCGTCAAAATACCTGCCCGCGACTGTGGAAAATCCACCGATCTCAAGATTTGCCGTTGACGTGTTGAGCGATGATGGAACCGTACCGCTAAATGAAGTGAGCGACACCTGTGTGCCGTCGAGATACAATTTCAATCTGCCGGCATTTCCGGAACCCGCGCCGTCAAAAATAAACGCGACGTGCTTCCACGATCCGGCCTGCCATTCGGAGGCGGAAAGATTGTAGGTGCCGGATGTGCTGTCGTCGCTGTTGCTTGTTGGCGTATGCACCAGAATACTACTCCCACCATCAAAGACTTGGACGGCCCATGACTGCTGTGAGGAGCTCTCGTTCCATTTCAGAACGAGAGCGTCCGTACCGGATTCCGAGTTTGGCTTCGCCCAAAACGCGACGGTCATAGCTGTCGTTTGATCAAGAGAATTAGCGTCTGCGACAGAGACATAATCATCACTCCCATCAAAACTAAGCGCTCTCCCCAGCTGACCTGTGGTGCCGGCGGGGCCACCTGTGGCAGTGCCAGTGTTCCCCTGTCCGCTATGATCCGGCACGGTCGTACCCGCGTCTTCGTCAAAAGACCAGTGACCGACGAGGTCTTGAGAGAGCGCCGGTTTTGCCTGCAACGCCGGACGCAGATTATACAGTCGCTTTACTTCGTCGGCCGAAAGCGCGCGGTTGTAGTAACGCACCTCGTCCATCTTGCCTGAAAAGCCGTATAATCCGCCCGCGCCGAACGTTAAATTAGAGGTGGGTGATTGCCTTAATGTGCCCGTAAATGTTCCGCCCGTCTTGGCCAACGCGCCATCATAATAAAATTTCATTGGCAAATCAGTCCCAACGGTAACGACGACGTGGTGCCAATTACCGTCAAGCAACCTCGCGCTCGCGTTCGAGTCTTGCGTTAAAAAGTTAGTAGGAGTGGTGTTGTGCACAGACATTTCAAGCGTGCCGCTAAAAATACCGAACTGTATGTGTTGATTGTTGAAACAGGTGCCGTTTTCATCGCTACCGTGTTTTGAAATCCAACATGCTGTCGAATCGGTGGATTTTATCCAAAGACTAAAACTCAAACCGGCGGTTGGCAAAAGTGTGGCGTTGTGAGAAACCACAAAACCGTCGGCATTAGTTGATGACGTCGTGTCTCCGACGTCATTCATGCTTTGCCCGATAACGCCGTCGTCAACGATGGAGAGCAGAGAACCCATCGTGCCGTTAAACCCGTTACCGGATTTATCGCGCGAAGTCGTGCCGTTCGTGTCGATATTATCAAATGGCCAGTAGCCGATGAGACCGTTCTCCAACCCCCCGCCCCCGCTTAACCTTGAGGTAATCGCGGCTTGGATCGGCGCGTAGGCGTAGAAAACAGCAACCGCTCCGGAGATGAGGAGAAGAGAGAGGATGATATAGCGGGTGTTGTGGGAAATGTTATTAATATTGAAACTCATGGTTTGATTTTATCATACTTTTGGTTATCCACGGGTAGTGTTGACTTTTTAGCCTCTTTTTTCTATCATACAGGCACAAATGGCTTCGGCCCGACTCTGTCGCAAGACAGAGGAAAAACAATAAAATCAAGGCAACAAGGCCTTGATTTTATTTATCAATTCCTTAAATAACCCCATTTTTATTTCCCCTATCTTGCGACTTAACCTCTTCACATCAATTAATCTTATTTGCGACAATAATAGCAACGCTCTCCACTCCCTCGACAAAAGAAAACGAAAAGTAGTATTTTTCATTATTCTTATTTATCTTGTGTTTGGATTTTGTAAGAGGCACGCTCCAAAATATTTCATTATTAAACTTGCGAACAATTAAAACTGGTCTTTGAAAATCTTCTCTGTCTCCGTCTTGTTCAAATCCGATATTGGTGCCAAAGTAGCAGAACCAAACTTCTCGCTCATGGAAAAACGGGCGTTTTTCAATGTTGTTAATTTGTGATTTTTTATTATGCCAATTTTGGAAATCTTTTTTCATGATTCACTCCTCTGACAGATGTGATCCGGCACCGTCGTGCCCGCGTCTTCGTCAAAAGACCAGTGACCGACGAGGCCTTGGGAGAGGGAATCTACATTTCCACCCGTTGTCGGTTTTTTACCAATGGCAATGGAGGCAAGAATAGAATCGCGCGCAAACCACAACCCGCCAAGAGCGGAGAGGAGAAGAAGGGAGAGGATGATGTATTACGAATCATGAATTAAGTATTATGGGTTGGATTTAAAACCAGTGTGTTCAAATTCCATAACACTTAATATATAATACAAGATACTTGTTACTTAATACATCCATTTTCCACAGGGGTTGACCCCGTTAGATATTAACATCCCTATCTAACGGGGGTTGACTTTTGGGGAGGGGAAATATAATATATTGTGGTAGTCACTATTAAAAGCCCCCTGTGAGGTCTCGTCCTTATGGGGTTCTTTTTTTGTATGCTAATTTAGCCCGTAAATCACTTACAAAAACCATTTTTTTACCTGCAATCCTCATCAGCAACTTAGAGCTATTTTCTAGCGAAGGGGCTAAAACTTTCAGTAACTTTTCTTTAGAATCTAAATACTTAACTAGGCAATAGAAATCACCGTCCCTGTTATGAGTATGGCTTTTTTATATTCGTTGAACTCAATCATCGCTTGCAGAACAAACTCCGCATCGCAATTTCCTTTTACTTCACCTTCCTTACTTTCCAGAATTGGTTTGAAGATTAAAATAAAACCGACATCCTGTAAAAATTTATACAGTTCCTGATTAGCAGGCAAAAATCCCATGAACATGAAGGCTTTTGATACGCCGTATTTTTCTTTAAGATAGACGCGTAATTTCTTGTAATCCAGCTTCCACCCTAGATTTTTTATCGCCAAATACAAATTCTGGCCATCAATAAATGCGTAGTTATTTTCTTTGGTCATAATTCTTATATATGGGTCGTTTCCGCGTATTCCCTCCTTCGCTTTAAACAAATCACAAACATCAATCCGCCAGCTGGCGGAACAAACAAATTATAAATCATCATGTCTAAATTAGAAACTAATAAACTCCATCGTGAGTATCTATATCCATAAAAATAACAGTGGCACTGCTTTGTAGTTGAAAATTAGAAATTTTTCATCACCTCCCCATGTTGTAGAGTTGCGAGACTTCACTTGCTGTGAGCGCGCGGTTCTACCCTGTGAAAAAGTCGCGAGAGCGGCTTTCGCCAAAGGCGAATTTCACAGGGTGTAGATGCGGACATTCATCATTTTATCTGCCAGCATTATATAATTGACTAACCTCACTTGCGCTCAAGGCTCTGTTGTAAATGCGGACGTCGTCAAAGATTGCGTTCAAATTCCCTCCCGTCGGGTCCAACACTCGGGCGCCGATGTTCACGGTGTCTGCTGAAGACCCATAGTTAGAAGCAACGGCAGACACTGAAGCAACTGATACGCCATCTACATATAAAATTTGCTGGCTACCATTTGCCACTGCCGTAACAAGATGCCATCGATTAAGCGGAAAAGTAGAAGTGGTAAAATCCCAAGTGAGTGTGTCGCCCCCGGATGTCCAAAAAAGAATCGTGTCTGAATCATTGAAACCAAATTCTATCGCGTCATTTTGTCCAAAAAAACCAAGGCGAGTGCCTGAAGTACGCGGATACACCCAACCGGAAAGAGTGAGGGAAGATAGATTACTCAAACTTGCGGTGGTACTCACATAATCATCACTCCCATCAAAACTCAAACCCTGTCCATGGATACCCTCTATGACTGAAAGATCTCTGTTCATATTGTTGAGCGTACCGGTCTTGCCGTTGCCGGAGCGATCAAGAGTGGTGGCGGCGGTGGCGCTTGTCCACGGCGTGTCTTTGCCGTCAAACGTCCAGTAGCCAACGAGGCCGGAGGTGAGAGAAGTGGTGGGGGAAGAGTTTACGAGATTAGACCTCCCTGCCGCACCACGGGTGTAAAGTGTTTGGACTTCGGTAGTCGAAAGCGCGCGGTTGTAGACGCGAGCTTCGTCCACTTGGCCATTCAAGTAACTAGAGGCGGCGCTATTGCCTATTCTCAAAGCATCTGTATTGTCTATGGTCGGCCATGACCCAGCATTCCATTGCTTTGTGATAGAAACAGGGGAACCATCAACATAAGTAAAGTAGTCGTTAGCGTCTTTATCCCAAACACATGAAATGTGATGCCAAGAGCCATCAATAACATCACTGCTAGTATAAGAAGTTCTTTCTGTCGTTTCAGAAACATCAAGGAAGAGGCAGTGCACCCTCTTGCCAGACGAGCCCGCGTGAGTGTCTGTTCCGCCAACACCAATTCCAAATTGACGGAAATCTCCGCCGTTTTCTCTTTTTGCTAAAATCGGGGCATTTTGGTCTATATTCGGCAATTTCGCCCAAACTGCCACCGACCATGAGCTACTTCCCGGTACAATGGAAGAACTGCTCGTTACGTTAACATAATCATTCACCCCGTCAAAAGTAAGGGCCTGGCCGTGGATACCTTCGGTTACCGCAGTGGTGGTGGCTATGTTTACAAGATAACCTGTGTTCCCCTGTCCGCTGGAATCTACGGCATTTTGAAGTAACTTACTCCCATCAAACGTCCAGTAGCCGACAAGGCCGCTTGTTACGTCTCCCGTTGGAGAGGTATTCCCTCGAGTTTGAGCGCCGGCGGTGGCGCGGTTTGCAGACGCGGTGGCGTCGTAATATTCCTTGATTTCGTCAGCCGTGAGCGCGCGGTTGTAGATACGGACATCGTCGATGGAGCCGGTGTTGAAATTCGCACCGTCATAGCTAGTTTTAACCACGCTGGTTGAATTGAAAATAGAGGAAGGAACAGTGCCAGTAATCGTCCCCGCCACAAGAACTCCGTCACGATAAACAAGCAAACTCGAGCCATTATACACTCCTGCCAAATAATGCCAGTCCGTATCGGTATAGGTTGCGGTGGAAGTAAAATAAATTATATCGGCACCCGTACCACTGACATTCCAATATATTTTATTATCATTGTCGTTTTGCAAGACATAGCTTTTTTGGTTGCCAGACGTGGTCCATTTCGTGATCGCCATTTCATTTCCTGACGCCCCTTTTTTATACCAAAACGACACTGTGCCGGCGGTTGAAAGATCCAGACTGCTTGCGTCAGCAACGGAAATATCGTCGTTTACCCCATCGAAAGTGAGGGCGCCGCTGATTTGTCCCGCGACCTGGGTCGCTTCCGTAATTGTTGCACTATTCCCATTCCCGCTCCTGTCTTTGGCCGTCGTGCCAGAGATGTCACTTGCGTCAAAAGACCAGTAGCCGACGAGGCCTTGGGCGGAGGGGTCTGAAGGACGGAGAGGATAAAGGAGACGGAAGGCGGCTTCGATAGGAGCGCGCGCGAACCACAGACCGCCGAAGGCGGAGATTAAGAGCAGAGATAGAATTATGAATCTTGAATTACGAATCATGGTAATACCTGAGTGCTTAAATTCCATAATACTTAATACATAATACAAGATACTTGTTACTTAATACATCTATTTTCCACAGGGTTGACTTATTTTTTCCATTTGTTATCATATTAGGGTAGTCACCACTAAAAGCCCCCCTTAAGGTTTTGTCCTTCTGGGGTTCTTTTTATTTATATATTCTAATTTAGCTCGCAAATCACTTACAAAAACCATCTTTTTGCCAGCGACTTTTTTAAGCAACTTGGAGCAATTTTCTAGAGATGGAGCCATAACAACTTTTAATTTTTCTTTAGCAACTCCGTATTTCTCCTTAAGATACACGCGGAATTTTTTGTAGTCTAACTTCCAGTCCAGCTTTTTTATTGCTAGATACAAATTTTGACCGTCTATAAAAGCATAATTATTTTCTTTGGTCATAGCCGAATCACACCTACTCGGTTACCGGCACAGCTGGAGTTTCGGTTTCGCTGGTTGAAGATGGAGTTTCTTCAACAATAGATTCTGTGGATGATTCGGTTGTGGACTCATTTGTCTCTATTTCCGTCTCGGTAACAGGTGGAGTTTCGGTTTCGCTGGTTGAAGATGGAGTTTCTTCAACAATAGATTCTGTGGATGATTCGGTTGTGGACTCATTCGTGGATTCACTTGTCTCTGTTTCCGTCTCAGTAACAGGTGGAGTTGTCGCAGTGTCTTCGTTGGATTGAGTCGTCTCTTCTGTGTTTTCAATACTGCTTGAAGATTGATTTTCATTGCTCGCACTTTCGCTAGATGAATCTGCCGATAGCGAAGCTGGTACATCGCCACAAGTGCCTTTGAATTTTGTCCACTCGCCTTCTGAAATACGGACGCAATAATAATCTCCAGTAACGGAATCTTTCATTTCCAAACCGTCCGTGACTACTTTCTTTGTAGAAACTTTGTCCGCGATCACTTCCACAAATTGTCCGGTTAAAGATTTGATAGAAGAGAGAACATTCCCAAAAAGAGAATTTAAATTAATTCCCGATCCGGAAGAAGAGCTTTTTCCAGAAAATTCTCCGGAGAGAACCCTTCTTTCTATATCAGAAAGCCTTGTTTCTATTTGATCTATTTTATTTTGTTGAGCTTTGACGGCGGCATAAACCAAAGAAGTCATTTTGTAAATATCCACGCCCCGTCTGTCGTCAGAGAGCACCTCTATCGGAGCTTGTTCGGCGATAAGACCAAAACGTTTGGCGCAAGTGCTATCCGTGCGCAAATTCGGAGCGACTGATTCAGAAGATTTACAAGTATCGGTCTTGTAATTATACGTAGCCAAATCGCTTTCTTTGATAACGCGCAGAGCATTTTCATAAGCGTTTTCATTCAGAAAAGCGACGTCTTTTTTGGCGGTTTCTGTGGAAATATTCACAAAGCCGGTGGCCGCCACATCGCCCATTACATGAAGCTTGTATTCCGGAGTGGTGGTGCCTATGCCGATGTTGCCAAGCTCGTTTACAGCAAGGGTGGTGGAACCATATTGATTTTGTAACCATAAGGCCTGCAAGGTGGAAGAAGCCGGAGCTTCTGTAAAACGGAAGTTGTTGGCAAAAATAAGGTCGCCAGCGTAAGAAACAGTGGCTCGCATGGTGCCGATAACATAAAGATTATTTTGAATGGTGGAGGTACCCGAACCACCGACAAAAAGCCTGCCCGCTACGGAGAGCATTTCGGTCGGAGTGGTGGTGCCAACACCAAAGCGTTGGTTTTGCACGCCTCCCGCGCCGTCTGACTCGGCATAAACAACCGCGGTAGTTGAAGCGTCAGACATGAAAGCATAGGCTTCGATGGTGCCGGCCGCCGCAGAGGAGGTAACTGGCAAATCAAAAGCGGTCACAAATCCAGCGTTCGTGTCAAAAGAAAGAGCGCCTGTATTTAAATTAGAGATAGTTGTCGTGCCGGTGGAAGAAATAGAAAAATAATTTTCTGTAGAGGAAGCAACAACCAGCAAGTTTTCCGTGTCTCCCGATTCCGCCGAGATAGTAAGCTTGGCTGTCGGGGTAGAAGAAGAAAGGCCGAAGCGGTTGTTTGTATCATCCCAGTAGAAGTTGGAGTTGTCTTGGGCAAAAGTGCCGGAACCGGCAAACAAAACCGAACCGGCCGTAGCGCTTGTAAGAGTTCCTCCTATTGAAGGCGAACCAAGACACGATCCTCCGACTAATAAACAACCGCCAGAAAGCGTAATGCCATTAGCAAAAGTGGATGTAGCCGAGGTAGAGGTTATGTTTAAAACAGTAGTTTGGAGACCAGAGGTGAAAGTAGAAGTAGCCGAGGCACCGACAAAAATACTGCCGGCCACAGAAAAGAGATTAGTCGGTGATGATGTCCCCACCCCAACATATCCTCTAGGATCAACAAGCAAATGGGGAGTGGAAGTACCTTGATCAGCAACAACAAAAACGGGTTGCGAGGATGTGCCTTGTTCCACAGAAAATCTTCCCCAAGGAGTCGACGAGGCGATGCCGACACTATAATTATTTAACACCCCTCCCGCACCATTTGATTGACCCCAGACGGTAAGAACAGCGTTTCCATCTAATTGGGCGCTGTAAGTTTCCACCGTATTAATAGAAGCAGAAGAAGTAATCGGCATGTCTACCCAACTAATAATTCCGGCATTAGAATCAAAATTTAAAGATCCGAGTTGAAGATTATCTATGGAGGTAACACCAGAACCGTAATCGTAATTAATTGCCCCGCCATCAACGATCAGCCCACCGGTAATAGTCGTCGTTGCTTTACCGCTTCCGGAAGTGCGAGTATCGAAAGAAATAATCGGAGTGGCTGTGGTGGAAGTGGCTAGTGTCCAAGCATATTGAGCATTATTCAAAATAGTGGAAGTGGCAGAAGTCGGATAGATAAAAGTACCAGCGTTATAAGTGAGAATGGAACCAGAACCGGTGCCAAAAAGAGAGTTACCGCCAACAGAGAAAAGCGCGCCCGGCGAAGTGGTCCCCACACCAAGTGAACCGTTATCTAACAAAGTTAATCTTTCCGTGTTGGCAGAATCGGCAAAAGAGAACAGACGGCCTGTGCCTGTGCCAGAACCGGTAACAGCAAACCTTGCTGATGGCGTGGTCGTGCCACCAACACCAAGTCCACCAGAAAGGATAGAAGAAGAATTAGAATTTGTGGAAAAGAAAGCTGAAGCTGTAGTTGTAGATTGAAATAGACCAGCGCCTCCCACAGAAAAGAGAGCGCCTGGCGTGGTGGTGCTTACGCCAATACGGTTGTTTTGATCGACAATAAAGTTTGTGGCAGTGGAAGAACCGATAACAAAACTCGGGATGCCTGTTGGAGCGTTTACAGAAAAGAGCGCGTAAGGAGAAGTGGTGCCGATGCCGACATAACCCCTAGAATTCACCAATAAATGCGGAGTAGAAGTACCTTGATCAGCAACAACAAAAACGGGATCTGTGGAAGTACCTTGCTCGACAGAAAGAGTAGCCCAAGGAGTTGATGAAGCTATACCAACTTTGTAATTTCCTAAAATACCACCCGCGCCGTTAGACTGACCGTAAAGAGTGAGTAACGAAATATCATCTATATTAGCAGAATAACGTTCAACGGTATTTATTGCCGCATCAGAAGTAACGGGTAAATTAACCCAGGTAACCGCTCCAGCGTTCGTGTCAAAAGAAAGAGCGCCTGTATTTAAATTAGAGATAGTTGTCGTGCCGGTGGAAGAAATAGAAAAATAATTTTCTGTAGAGGAAGCAACAACCAGCAAGTTTTCCGTGTCTCCCGATTCCGCCGAGATAGTAAGCTTGGCTGTCGGGGTAGAAGAAGAAAGACCGAAGCGGTTGTTTGTATCATCCCAGTAGAAGTTGGAGTTGTCTTGGGCAAGAACGCCTGAAGCACCTGCAAACAAAACGGATCCTTCGGTAGCACCAGAGAGAGCCGCCCCAACAGAAATACCAGAACCTGCGCAAGACCCATCAGATAAGCGGTAACATCCACTAGAAATTTGAATACCATTAGCAAAAGTGGAAGTAGCGGAGGTAGAGGTTATGTTTAAAACAGTAGTTTGGAGACCAGAGGTAAATGTAGAAGTAGCCGAGGCACCGACAAAAATACTGCCGGCGACGGAGAACAAGTTGGTAGGCGAAGTCGTCCCCACACCAAGTGAACCATTATCAAGCAAAGTTAGCCTTTCCGTGTTGGCAGAATCGGCAAAAGAGAAGAGACGGCCTGTGCCTGTACCTGAACCAGTAACAGCAAACCTTGCTGATGGGGTGGTAGTACTTACGCCAACACGGTTGTTTTGATCAACAATAAAGTTTGTAGCAGTGGAAGAACCGATAACAAAACTCGGAATGCCTGTTGGAGCGTTTACAGAAAAGAGCGCATAAGGAGAAGTGGTGCCGATGCCGACATATTGATTAGTAGCAACAAAAATACTGGAAGTAGCCGTTATGGCATCGCTGGCGGAGGCGTAATAAGGAACCTGGCCCGCAAGAGAAGCCGTGCCAACACTACCCACCCCGCTTGTCCCCCAATACCATGTACCAGCGCCATTTGTAAGAAGAGCTTGGCCGGAGGTACCATCAGCATTTGGCAAAGAAACAGAGAAGTTAGAAGCAATGGAAGAAGTGGCTTTTATCTCAATATAATTAGTTCCGTTTGACGATGATTCGTAGAGACGCAATCCTTTTTGATTCGCAAGTAAAATATTATCGGTCAAACTCAAAACGCCTAAAGATGTGGTGCCGGAAACGGAAAGCGTGCTAGAAAGACTGCCACTTGAAAAAGTAAAGGTGTCGGCTGAAATAGCTCCAGTGATCGTTGGGCTAGATATTGTCGGCGTGCTTATGGTTGTATCCTTCAACTGATCTATTTTTTGGGTAAGAGCAATGGCCTGAAAATTAGAACTGTGGCCGGCAGAAGCAAAACTTCGCACACTGGCAATTTGGGACATCAAACGGTTGTTGATATCTTCAAGACGAGCATCCAAATCCGCGCCAGTTAATCCTCCCACGACTCTCTCAATTGTTCTTTCTACGACATTTGCCCCCGAAGAGTTTGATACCGAGCCACCCAAGGAAAAGCCTCTTCTTTTGAGCGCTTCCACTTCCTGACGAAGAAAACGAACTTCGTCTTCCAAAGAAGAGCCTGAACTTATTATCTTTACTGTTTCCTTTTTATTCTCATCTATATCTGTATCTTTGCGAGACCCAGAAGTTAAAAGAAATTCAGTCGATCCTTCTGGGATATAAATTCCGTTTATGGCGTAATCAACATTTTCTGAAAACTCTCTGTATCCATCTCCTACATTGTTCAAAAATATTTTGGCTTTTTCAAAAACTCCCCCAAAAGCCCCTGATCCCACCGCAGAAATTTGATTTCCGACAACAATAGAATTTTCGGTTAATTTTTCCCCTATCGGGTAAAGATTATCAAAGACATATTCTCCTGTTTTTTCCCAAATATCAGACACTATGTAAGGAAGAGTGTTGGCGATTTTACTGGCCAAGCCGATAACATTATTTTTGTAAAATGACGCGAAATTTCTTGGAGACTCCACAATTTGCGAAGATAGAGCGAAGAGCCCTTCTCCGGAACTATAGATGATTTTTTCGTAGAGCTCCGAAACTTTTGCACTAAATGCCAGCAATTCAAAAGGATAATCTTCGGTAGAAGAACGGATAAGATCGGCTAAGCCGTAAATATTTTTACCGGTTCTACTAGTTAATGCCGTTGCTTCAATAGAACTTTGGTAAACTAAATCTCCTGAGAGCAAAACTCCTTCTAGATAATTTTTCGTAATGAAATCGCCAACAGTAAGCATTTTTTCCGGAAGAGACACAATCTTCGAATTTATTTCTCTCCCAGCATGGTGGGCATTACTGATAAAATTGACAGGGCTTCCTATAAAGGAAGAGGCATACTGATCTGCAAAAGAAATGGCTCCGTCTTTAAATAAAGAAAGGATGTCTAAGGGATTGTCCAAAATATTTTGAGAAAAAACTTTTTCGATACTTCCAATCCCCTGTTGAGTTTTGTCTGTCAAAAAAAGCGGGCCCTCCAAAAAAGAGGCGGAATATTCGTCGGCAAATCCCATAACTCCTTTTTTTGTGAGATTAGCTACCTCGGTAGAATCCTCCACAAAAGACAAAAGACCATTGAGTTGAAAATTTGTCTCTCTGAAAAGGTCTTCTATAAGACCGTCAGAAACAAGGGCTACATCGTTTCCAACAGAAGAAATTTGTTCAAAGAAATTTTCTCCAATGTTCGAGGCCCGAGATAAAGTTTTAACAGGGCTATTGATAATGAGGTCGGAAGAAAAATCCAAGGATTTTTTCAAATTGGAATGAAGGGAAAAAATAGTTTTTCCCACCAACCCATCGGTGGCTTCTTTGGCCCACTTATAGAAAGAAGCTTCCGCGTGATTAGAACCAAAAAAAATAAAGAAACTCAAAACAATAAAAGCCAAGCCTCCCGAGACATATTTAATGGCTAAAGTTTTTTGTGAAAAAATATCGTTGGAGAAGGCGTCAAGGGAGTTGATTTCTTTTTCGATTTCTTTAGCGATATCTCGGCTTAACGAGATATCCTTATTTTGCTTCAAACTTTTTTTGAAACTTTCCGATCTTTTCTCTTTTTGAAGTTTTTTGTGTTCATTTAAATCCGCGAGATTTACAAACCAATCTCGTCCAATCCTCTCTGCTTTAATTTTACCCAGACGACAAAGTTGGCCAATGTAGTCTTTGGCATAGCCGGTGGCTTCGTGAGCTCGTTGTAACGAGATAAGCTTTTTTCCAGATAAATATATTTCTTCTTCTGACATGGCAACTTTCAAGTGATAGATTAATTATATATTTCTCTCTCCAATATCGGAAATAAGAAACACTCTTTTTATAGAAAAAATGTGGAAAACTCCAAGAAAATTATTGGAACGAAATTTTTGCAAAAATCTGGCACCGTTGAAATCGAAAAATGACATTTCTCCTATTTTTAGAAAACAACCAAATTAAGATGATGTTTTTGAGATTTTCTTAGAAAAAATTACAGTTCATCAAAATAAAATCTATCCGTCTCGCGGATAGATTTTATTTTGATAAACAAGAGATTTATAAACCTTGATATAGAATAATAAAACTATTCCCGAGATATCTTATTTCTAAAGGCTTTTTCAATAAGAATGGGATTTATTTTACCTTTTGATACTTTCATAGCCTGACCAATTAAAAACTGCAATGTTGCCATATTCCCACTAATAAATTGATTGAACGCATCCTGGTTTTCTTCTATAATTTGTTTCACCAATTTTTCCATTTCTTCGCTATCGCTCTGTTGCAATAGATCCATACTTGTGGCTATGTTTACAGGATCATTCCCTGTTCTGAAAACTTCTTCTAAAATTGTCTTGGCGGATCTGGAATTAATCTTTTCTTCACTGATTAAACCAATAAGACTAGAGAATTTTTCTGGCGAAATCTTAACCTCTGCAATAGACTTATTTTCTTTTTTTAGAAAACCAAAAATATCGTTGGCAAGATAGTTGGCAACAAGAGAAATATTATGACTGGACTTATTTTCTAGTTTTTCTAAAGTGTCTTCAAAAAAAGAAGAAATTTTTTTGTCTCCGGTAATTGCTTCAATGACTTCTTCTTTCAAATCAAAGTTTTTTGTATATCTTTTTCTTTTCTCTTCTGGCAATTCAGGAAGTTCCTCTAAATTTTCTTCGAAACTTTTGAGAAAAATTACGGGCAGATCGGGATCTCTCAAATAACGATAATCATGGGCTTCTTCTTTTTCTCTTTGAGAAAAAGTTTCGTTTTTTATCTCGTCCCACCCACGAGTTTCCTGCAGTATAAAACCACCCTCCTTAAGAATTTTTGTTTGTCTTTTTATTTCAAATTCTATCGCATTTTCCACGGATCGAAACGAGTTTAAATTTTTAACTTCTGTTTTCACACCCATCTTTTGTGGATCATTAGATAAACTAATGTTTGCTTCAAGGCGCATAAGACCATGCTCCATATCCGCATCCGAGACTTCCAAATAACGCAAAATTTTCTGCAATTCTTCGGCAAAATTTTTTGCCTCCCTACCACTTCTAATGACCGGCTCGGTTACCAACTCCATCAAGGGCACCCCCGCGCGATTATAATCAATCAAAGAGTTTCCGCTCTCTTTGTCGTGAATGAGTTTCCCCGTATCTTCCTCTAGGTGTATACGAGTTATCGCCACACCTTTTAATCCTCCTCCCAAGACTAGCGGGTGTTTATATTGCGAGATTTGATAACCCTTGGGCAGATCGGGATAAAAGTAACTTTTTCTATCAAAATAAGCTTCCTCTTGGAGTTTTGCCCCGAGAGATTTTCCAACTTTAAAAACAGCTAAAACGGCTTCTTTGTTTATAACAGGAAGAGTGCCGGGATATCCCAAACAAACAGGGCAGACATTAATATTAGGGGTGGTTTCCTCCGGTTTATTCGGAGAATCACAAAACATTTTGGTTTTTGTTTTGAGTTCTACATGAATTTCAAGTCCTATTGTGGGGATATAATCCATATTGGTTTAATCGATTAATGTTTAATTAAAGATTGTCTATATTCAAGAGAGCATGTGAATCTCGTCTAAAATTACTTTTTTTTGTGAATTTTTAACACCCAAGAAATCCAGGAGTTGCGGCTCTCTTTCAATATCCCGACAAAGAACAATTCCTTTTTCAAGGAGCAGATTTTTCTGACTGTTGGTGAGGGACAACAAAGAAGAGATGGGGTGGAGGCCGGATTCTTCTATCATATCCTGAAGATTTCCGTCTTGGGGATAATTCCAGCCTATCAAGCTAAGACCCGCGCACTTTCCATATTCGATTGCATCTGTGGTAAATTTTGTGTTTGTAATTATCCATGGCTCATGAATAATGGAGGCTCTAGCCTTGTCCCGCCTAGATTCTTTCTCGATATCCATAAAACGAGCATGGACATAGAGAACCACTTTAACATCGGACTTGATGCCAGGGTCATTATGGTATTTCGCTTCCACAATCCTTAAAATTTCATCTTTTAAAGCCAGTATATCCACTTCGTGATCCACGCACATCCCTCTTACAACGGTAGCCACTTTTACCGAGAATCCCGCTTTTTCCATCACTGCCCCTATTAAAGTCTCAAAAGGATGGCCGGAAGGCCCTAGTTGCATTAAGGCTCTTTTGAGATTGTATCGAGAAGCTGAGCGAAACTCGCTCTTTTTCAAAAGAGTAAACGCATGATTGTATATCTCCTCCGTCGTCATTCCATCCTGAAGCTCGCCTCTTATATGATCGAGAATAGAAGAAATCACTGCAGAAGAAGCTCCTGCCCGTCCAAGAGAAGAAACAAGTTTTTCCTCTGAAAATGGTTCCTCAACGCCGGACGCCTTGCGTATCAAAATATTAGTCATCCTAGAGATTATATCACAGGTTTTTTGCTAAAAATGCCAGCAAAATAAAAAACAACCCCGGTTTTTATCAAACCAGGATTGTTTTTACTCATAAGACCCGATTTTTTCCATGATAGCGATCACTTCATTAGGGTAAGTCTTGATGACAGTACCATTGTATCTGTAAAGCTTTTCATAAGTATCGTTTTCTCCATAATAGCTGGCCGTCTTAGGATTTTTCCCTCCGAGGTTCATAGCCACTATCTCAATGGACTCTTCAAAACTCTTGAAAGTTTTTTTGCAAGAAGCCCATCCGAAAGGATTGCTCCCGCAGGCTTGTTTTCCCCCAGAAGATTCTCTTACCGCAATAGCCGGGAGAAGCCTCCAATCCAGATCATGCCTTTCCGCTTCAAGAACAAACTTCTCACCTAGCCCCTCCAAGGGCATGTTTCTTTCTTTGAAATAAGTATCCACCGATTTAGCGCGCTCAAAACGCACTTTCTCCTGTATGTTCATCGCCTTAAGATCAATTACTTTATCTTGCCCGACAGCGCCAAATGGTAAGGCGGTAGTCAGAAATGGAATAATAATAAGAGATCCGGCGAATCTTTTTAGATTTTGTTTATCCATTCAAGGGCGGTTGTAAGGCTCCGCCAACACTCGTCTCAGACAATCTTTATGGTTTTTAAAAACCATAGACAGACAGCTCGGTTTAAATAAAAGGCCAGCTATTGAAGCTGACCTTATCACTCTATCACAATGCCAGAAAAAGTCAAGATTAAGTCACTTGGATTATTTTTTGTCAAATTGTTTTAATATTTTATTCATATTTAAGGCCATATTTTACTAATTAAAATTTTGTGTTAGGAAAGCCCTTTTCTTTGCCTTTCTTATAAACTTAACAGAGGCATCTATCATTACGGGAACCTCTAAATAATCTATCAAAATAGCGACCAGAGCCAGCCATAGAGGTAAATCAACAATATTACCCCCCAAAGAAGAGACCACAAATTCATCGGTGATCCAAAAAAGATGAAGCCATTGGGTATTAACCAGCAAAAGAAATAAAATATTTCTAGCCGTAAGTTTTTTTCTCAGCTCATAGACATAGACGAGAGATATTCCCACAAGGGAAGGTATCTCCGTATAATCCAACGCTACAATGACGTATTGCCAAAATCCCGACAGATTAAAAAAAGAACGTCTAATGATTCTTTCCGATAATACATCGGCGCCGAGCCAATAGAGATGTATGACCTGTAAAACAAAAATTCCCGTAGTAATGCCTAGAGTTAAAAAGTAATTTCTCTCATACCAAACCCAAAAAACTTTCCATATTCTTTTTACGAGATTAATCATCCTTTATTTTGTGTTTTATTTAGGCCAAAGGTGGTAGCGACAAAACCACGGATTGATAAAAACCCCTTCCGCGTCTTTTTTTCTACAAAATTGGACCGGATTTTGAGTTTTCAGCGCGAGATCATTTTCTTCTAATTTCTTTTTGCCATTCAGTAAATCACCTGATTCCCCTTCTTTTTCTGGTAATTTCAAAAGAGAGCCTGCTTCCACTATTACTTCTTCAGGAATAATTGCATTGGCGTAATCCTCCGGCGGACGATGAGTAAAAGCAGAAAAAACAGCGATAAAGAAAAAAACAACTAAAGCAAAAACGGCAAATTCAGCGAATTTCATATATAATATTATACAACAAACATCTAAAATAATCAAAGATACGATAATATGCACGCATATATGGCATTTTCATACCTTCTTATCCGTATCCAACATTTTTACTCTAAATTTCAAACGAGAAATGGTTTCTGATTTTTTGATCCCTTTTAAGTCTGCCACGAAAATTTTGAATTTCCCCTCCCCTGTTCGCATTTTCGTAATCGCCAAATCAAACTCTATCAAGCCATTCACAGAAAAACCTTGATTTCCTTCCACTCCCTTCTTGATAGCAGAAAGAGATTTTTTGATGTAGGCCTCCAATTCGTTGGGCTCATTTTCTTTATTTTGAACTTTTTTCATTTTTCATCTTTTCTATTTTAGGCAAAACGGAGAGAAAAAATTCTTTATCTTTTGGGTGAGTTAATATGTGCGAAACTTCTTCTGTTTTAACCCACCGTGCTTCCGGATTTGAAGCGTCTTCCGGTAAAAGATGTTCCTCCTCTGTTTCAAAAAGAAACATCTGAATTTCTTTGCGTTCGGTAATATCATCTCCGCCATCCAGAGAAATCTTGTATCTTTCATAGCGCCCTAGATCCTCAAGGAGATTCATTTGAGTAAGGCCTGTTTCTTCTCTTATTTCCCTTATTGCAGTTTCAAGTTCGGTTTCTCCTGATTCTACATGCCCTTTGGGTAAGGACCAGGAATTTCCATTTTGATTAACCACAACCACTTCTCCTTTTTTATTTATTACCACTCCGCCAACGCTTTTTGTCATTTTAATTTTACTAACAAAAAACTCCAAATCTACTCTCGTATACTTAGTGAGTTCCAAGTCAAAGACTCTATCTAAAGGAATCCAATCAAAATCTTCCCCCTCGCCCAAAGTCATTTCTTCTTTTTTCAAATCAAAATCCAAGAAAAAAACATGACGTAAGGAGAGCATATCTTGATTCACGTAAGACCGAAAAAATTTTAGTTTATTTCTGTCTACAGACACCCCGATTTCCTCTTTAATTTCACGACAGAGGCAATCTTCCGGGTTTTCCCCTTTTTCGCTTCCACCACCAAAAAAAGACCAGATGTTTGGATTAACAGGGGCCTTAGAATCCCTTTTCTGCAAAAGAACTTCCTTTCTTTTTGAATTAAAAAGAACAACGCAAGAATAAAAACTGTCTTCTCTAATTTTTTGCATAATTAAGCTAGCCATATATTTTATGTTTCCTATTTTGCGGTGTTTTTTTGATGTTCTTCCGAGTTAACCAGTCCGCATTTTTTATATTTTTTCCCGCTTCCGTCCTCCTTCGCTTGGGAAAGCTTCGGACAGGACTTCGCTTATTTTTGGTTATGGTGCGGGGCATTCACAAGTCCGCATTTCTTGTATTTGTAAACCTCTCCATTTAAGGGATTAATCGCTCCGCATGGACATGGATCATTTCGGCCAACTTCCGACGCAGAAATGCTCAAACCTTGTGAAGATGTGACGATATTTTCCGCCTGACGCTCTATATTTTTGTTATGCTGGTCTACGGAAACCCCCAAGAGGGGCGCGAAGCGAATGATTGTATTACGAATAGTTTCCTCAAGTTCTCTGAAGAGCCTCACGCCCTCGTTTTTATATTCCACCAAAGGATCTCGCTGGCCGTAAGCGCGCAAACGCACCGAAGAACGCGCATAATCCATCAACTCCAAATGGTCCACCCATGCCGAGTCAACAGCTTGCAATATCAAATTTCTTGCCAACCTTGAAAATTCTTCCTCTCCCAGTTCGCTCCGACGCTTTTCTAATTCGCTTTTTTCAACATTGCTTTCATTGAAATATCTCTCGATTTCCTCATTGATAAAATTTTTATCTCCCAAAAGAACAGCGCGCCTGCGAAAATAAATTTTTGTTCTCTGGGCATTGATAACGTTGTCATAATCCAAGAGATGTTTTCTGGCGTCAAAGTTAAAACCTTCTATTTTTTCTTGGGCTGATTCTATGGCCCTGCTCACCAGACGGTTTTCTATCGGCTCATCTTCCGGTATGCCAAAACGACCCATCATAGATTTAATTTTGTCAGAACCGAAAATACGCATAAGATCGTCTTCAAGCGAAACATAGAACTGGGTGGCGCCGGGATCCCCTTGCCTACCAGCCCTACCCCGAAGCTGGTTATCAATGCGCCGAGCTTCGTGGCGCTCTGTGCCTAGCACAAACAAACCGCCAGCGGATAAAACTTTTTCTCGTTTTTCCAAGTCCGGAGGATTACCCCCTAAAACAATATCCACGCCGCGACCAGCCATATTGGTAGCAATAGTTACTCCCTGATACTTCCCTGCTTGAGCAATAATTTCTCCCTCCGCTTCATGATTTTTGGCGTTCAGTATCTGATGGGGAATTTTTTCCTTTGAGAGAACAGCCGATAGTTTTTCATTTTTTTTTATGGAAACGGTTCCCACCAAAACAGGCTGACCTAATTCATGTAATTCTTTTATCTTTCTTGAAACCGCCTTGAATTTTCCTTCTTCGGTTTGGAAAATAAGATCTCCCAAATCTTTCCTCACAATCGGTTTGTTTGGCGGAACTGAAACCGTTTCCAAGTTATAAACCTTGGAAAACTCTTCAGCCGAAGTAATGGCCGTACCGGTCATGCCCGATAATTTTTTATAAAGCTTAAAATAATTCTGGAAAGTAATAGAAGCGTACGTGCGGGATTCTTCCTGGATACGAACGCCTTCTTTGGCTTCCACCGCCTGATGAAGCCCGTCAGACCAGCGCCTGCCAGGCATAAGCCGGCCCGTAAATTCGTCCACGATTATCACCTCGTTATTCCCGCCCGAACGACCGGATTCGTCCGGTCGGGCGGGCTTCACCACATATTCTTTGTCTTTATGAAAAAGCGCTTTGGCGCGGACAGCGGTTTCCAAGTGGTGGATATATTTCACGCCTTTTTCGGCATATAGATTTTCTATTCCCAAAATTTTTTCCACCGACTCTATCCCTTCATCGGTTAAAGTAATGGCTTTTAATTTTTCATCCACCTTGTAATCTTTTTCTTGGGTTAAGTCTCTGGCAATTTTGGCAAAGTTTTTATAATACTCGCTTGGTTCGGCATGAGGCGCGGAAATAATAAGAGGCGTGCGCGCTTCGTCTATTAAAATAGAATCTATTTCGTCCACGATGGCATAATGATGTCCTCGTTGGGAAAGCTGGCTTTCTTCATAAGAAAGGTTGTCGCGAAGATAATCAAAACCAAATTCATTGTTTGTGCCATAAGTGATATCAGCCTTGTAAGCTTCTCTGCGAGTTACGGGGCGCAAAAATTCATGAAGAACACGGAAAGAACCTGTTTGGTCTCTTTCCTTATCTTTTTCAGAATGTGTCGGATCATATAAATAAGAAGTTCTGTTGTTAATACAGCCAACAGTGAGACCGAGGACAGAAAAAATTTGCCCCATCCAAACAGCATCCCTCCTTGAAAGATAATCGTTTACGGTAACAATATGGACACCCTCCCCTTTTAAAGCATTCAGGTAAGCAGGCAAAGTGGCCACGAGAGTCTTGCCTTCGCCTGTCTTCATCTCAGCAATTTTACCTTCATGCAAAACTATTCCTCCCAAAATTTGCACATCAAAATGCCTCAAGCCTAAAGTGCGTTTTGAGGCTTCTCTCACTACCGCAAAAGCTTCAGGTAAAATGGAAGACTCGTCTTCTCCGTTTTTCAGTCTTTCTCTGAATTCATTAGTTTTATTTTTTAACTCTTCAGGAGACAGGTGAGAAAAAGCTTCTTCAAAAGAAGCGGTTTTTTTTATAATCGGATCATAGGAAGAAAGCGAGCCTCCGCCCATAGAACCAAAAAATGAACGCAAAAACGACATGGTAATTTAAAATGAAAAAGCGGTTGAAGTTGAGCCGAAAATTCGTTTTTCGACAGATTAATTGTTAATCTTCCCGGATCTGAATCCGATAATGGCCATTATAATTGTTCCGAAAAACATAGCCATAAGAAGCTTGTAAATTTCCAGTTGAGAACGAGAAAGAATAATAAAAGACGTGCCAAACCAAACAATAACAAGAGACAAAGACGCCCAAAGATATTTTGTGTGACTGCGAAACCCAAGATAAGCAAGAACAACAGTAAACGCCATCAAGACGTAAAAAAGAGGAGTAATATTATTTATCCGGATAGAAGTAAAAAGCAAGGCAGAAGAAAGCCACAGAGCAAAGATAGAGACAGTAATCCAAATATGACGCATATTTTTTTCCTATTCCCTTCCTGAGTGTGGCTGGCGAAGCTATACTCCAAAATATGTCTTTTATATGAGTGCATTCAACCAACCACACTCAAAAAAGGAAAGTAATAATACTATAGCTTATTTTTGAAAGAAAAGAAAGAAAAGCAAAAACAAAAAACTCGTCTTGCGACGAGTCTTTTGCGACATATTTTGTACTCTCTTTTTTCCGTGAGGAAGGCCGAGAACACTCATATAGGTATGATTCTAGCAAAAACCATAGTAAAAGTCAACAACAAGCAAAAATACGGAGTGAACTTGTAGCCAACAAGCGATCAGACACTATTTAAACACCTCCTGCATCTTTGCTCTTGTGGCTGGACCAAAGACTCCGTAACCGGGACCATCAGCCGTGGTCACGCCATGTTTAACCTGAAAACGCTGGATGGCTTTTTTGGTAAGAGAACCGAAGTAGCCAGAAACTATGGCTTCGGGATAAACAGACGGGTCAGTAGCCAAGAGAGTTTGCAATCTTGTCACATCTTCGTTGGTCGAGCCAATGGAAAGGGGTTTAGTGAAAACAGAGGAGACGGAAGAAAGAGAAGAAACTGTACTCGGGTTGGAACTTACAGGACTTACAGAAGTTGATGTCTCGGGAGACTGTGTTGATGGTGTAGCTGATTTAAACACCTCCTGCATCTTTGCTCTTGTGGCTGGACCAAAGACTCCGTAACCGGGACCATCAGCCGTGGTCACGCCATGTTTAACCTGAAAACGCTGGATGGCTTTTTTGGTAAGAGAACCGAAGTAGCCAGAAACTATGGCTTCGGGATAAACAGACGGGTCAGTAGCCAAGAGAGTTTGCAATCTTGTCACATCTTCGTTGGTCGAGCCAATGGAAAGGGGTTTAGTGAAAACAGAGGAGACGGAAGGAGAAGATGAAGGAGAAGGAACGGAAACAGGAGTTGTAACAGGACTAGAAACAGGAGAAGAAGCTACGGACGAGGAAGAGCCTCCTCCCCCTCCTCCGGAGGAAGATATACTAACAGAACCGGGTGATGCTCCTCCTCCGGAACTTCCGCTACCTCCTCCCACAGCGCAAGAACTGCCGGAAACCGTGACTGTAACAGACAAAGTGGCGGAGTCTCCTAAACCAGAAGGATAATCTATCTCCTGTGTAGAAATAGAGCTTTCACAGGTGGAAGCCAGTCTAGCCGCCCCCGTCCCGCTCAAGGAAAAAGATCTTCTGTCAGCTGAAGAAACTTTAAGATAAGAACCGGGCGGCATTGTTGCCACAAAGTTATCACCATTGACAACAATGGACTCTACATTAGCACCATTACCACCCGATATAAGGATGTCGACTCCGTTTACATTAAGAACCGCCTCGGTAGTGGTCAAAGAAACATCGTTGTAGGCGGCGCCTGCCATAAAAGGCATACCCAGAAAGACCGCGAGAACGACCAAAATTTTATTTTTCACGGAATTTATATAATTAAACTTACAACTTATTTACAAGATCCAGCTTCGGCTATTAAAGCGCCGACCAAGTTGGCTCCTGTGCTCGTAGCATAAAGCCTGACCTGCGCCCCAGTAGGAGTTGTAAGCTGTATGCAGGAACCCTTACCAGAGCCAGATGAGTTTAGATACAGCGTTGTAGTAGCAGAACTTGTAACCGCCAACTCCGTGGACGGGGTAGAGGTACCAGAGCCAATAGAACCCTGTGTGGCAATATTTCCGGTGCTACCGGTTGTCGTCGCCATGCCATTGACCATTAAATTACTGGAAACAGAAACTCTAGTAGTAGAAGCGTTGACCAAAGTAGTAAGACCGGTAAGATCTGTGGCTCCTGTTACAGTCAAGGTACCCTGTGTTGCTATATTCCCAGTGCTAC
>CAYJQX010000003.1:0-55315 GCA_964372755.1 uncultured Candidatus Saccharibacteria bacterium | reverse complement strand
CGGTTGTCGTTGCCATACCATTGACCATTAAATTACCCGAAAGAGAGATGCCCGTCGTGGAAGCATAGACTAATGTAGTAAGACCTGTAAGACTTGTGGCTCCTACGACCGTTAGCGTACCTTGTGTGGCAATATTTCCGGTACTACCGGTTGTCGTTGCCATACCATTGACCATTAAATTACCCGAAAGAGAGATGCCCGTAGAGGAAGCGTAAACCATTGTGGTAAGGCCTGTTAAAGTTGACGCTCCTGTTACCGTCAGAGTTCCACCGGTGTTTATATTAGTACTAATGGTGGTAGCCGAGTAGGTCGTTATCGCCACAAAACCAAAGGCTACTACAATTGATACCAGAATCGAAACAACGTATTTGTTGTTTATCATATTTTTAATCTAAAATATTCTGCTAATTAATAATCTAGAAAGGGCTTAACCCTTAACCAAACAGAGTAAAATCCCCTCTACCTTAGAGGATACGCTTATATACAAAAAAACTAAGTTCTTATAATCAAGGCTGTGGATAAATATTATTTTATCTCTGCCCGGAACGGATTTGAGTAATATACCTGTCAATTTCTGCGCTGGAGGAAGGGTTTATTTTTTTGGCCATTTCAAGCTCCTTCAAAGCATCATTGGTCCGATTAAAAAATAAATAATAAGATGCGGCCAAGCTCACGCGATACTGAACATTACCAGGATTTTGCTCCACTAAGACCTCCCAAGTTTGAACTACTCGGTCATATTTTTTTTGAGCGATGTAGGCATTAATCAATCTCTGGTCAGCAACAACGGGTTTTTTATAAATCTCCATAAAAAGAGAATCGGCCATTGCCACATCGCCATTGTAAATTGAAGCGATGGCGTAAATTTTTCTGGCATCCTCAAAGGAAGGCTCAAGCTCAAACACTTTTTTCCCGATCTCGACCGCTTTGGGGTAATTTTTTTGATTAATATAAGCGCTTGCAAGCTCAAAAAGCAAAATTTGCTTTTTTGGAGAGATTTCAATAGCTTTCACTAAATTTTTTATCCCCTCCTCGTATTGGTCAATGCCGTTTTGAAGAGTGGCCAAAAAAAGCAAGTATCTAATATCATTCGGGGTTCTCTCTACTTGCATGGCCATTTGAGATGTAGCTTTGGAATAAGCTTCTTGTTTTATTTTCTCCGTAGCAGATGGATGTTGGCTTTTAGCAAGCTGGAAAGCAAAACTGGAGAAATGTTCTCGGGATTCTGTCGTGCCGAATGATTCATAGGCAATGGCTTTTTGAAAAAGCGCCGATGTTTCGTCGAACTTAGACTGGGCCGATTTGCCAAAAGCTTCTATCAAAGTTTTTGAAGTCAAGTAGGCAGACACATTTACAACATAGATTATAAATAAGGTGATAATGCCAAAAACGAGAGCCAGAGAATATTTGGAATATCCGCCTTCATTTGAAATTTGAGAAATTTCAGAGCGGGATTGGACACCCCATGAAGTTCTGAAAGCGATATAAGCCAAAAGGAAATAAAAAATCAGAGAACTCGTAATGTTGTCAAAAACAAAAAGATTGTGGAAAAAATATCCCAAAAGAAGACCTGTTAAAACGGAAGCCTCTTCTCTGGAGAAAACATATTCACCCTCTGAATTTTTGTGCTCCTTATTTTTACGCCAGAGGGAAAACATCGCCAACCCGAATAAAGACAGGTAAACCCCTAGACCGAGAAATCCTGTCGTTGAAAGTCTATCCATAATTATATTGTGGGCACGGTCAAACCAAACCTCCTGTTTATAGAGAATTGGCTCGTAATATTTGTTGAAAACTAGATTGAAATTTTCGGGTCCCCAGCCTAAAATCGGCCTTTCTTTAGATCCCTCCCAAGCAAGTTTCCAGATAAAAAAACGAGATTGCACTGTTCTCTCTGTGAAAGAGAGATCGGAAAACCTCGAAAGAACGGGGCTTTTTTGGATGAAATCGCTTTTGCGAAAACTCCAGAAAATACCCGTAAAGACTATTATCAAAGCCAGAAAGCCGACAGCGCCCACCTTAAACCGCCTCTTTTTTGAAGCGAAAGCAAGTATGATGCCTGATATGGTGATTCCGCCCAAAAAACCCAAGATAGAACCTCTGGTAGCGGTGTTATACAAAATAAAACCTTGTAATATCGCCAAAATTATATAAATCCACCGGTAAAATTTCTCCGTCCTAAAAAAAAGAAAAAGAGAAAGAAAAGTATGCACGAGCATATAAATTCCCAAGTAAGAAGCGTTGCCGAGAGTAGCGTCTAGTCTGGTACCACTTTGGTGAATATCAAGCTTGCCTGCCAACTGAAAAAAACCGTAAATCACTAAAATAGCGCTGATACCAAGGGAAGTGTTTAAAAAATAATCCCAAATCTTTTTGGTATTTAGGACTGATACTAACACAATAAAATAAGCCGTCAGGTGAAGAGTTGTCACAAAACCCTCCATTCGCTCGAAATTAGACCAAAAACTGCGATAAGAATTGGCGCCAAAAAAAGTAGAGAGTCCGGTAACAAAAGCAAGAGCTAAAACAAGCCAGAATATTTTATTACGCTTCGGCCGAACGGATTGGTCAAAAAGAGCAAGAATTGCCCAAAGGCCGAAAGCCAACTCCACAACAATCCTAAAAAAGAAATTCTTGCTCGTAATAAAAGGAAAGAAAAGGGATTGGGAAACAAAAAGAGGGGTAAAAAGAGACAGAAACAAAAGTCCAATTATGCAATACTTGGCCAAATTTTTTACTGAAATCATAATGTCTAAGAAGATACCATAAAAACCCACAACATGCTAGAATTGTTCTAAATCCAGAACATGGTAAACAAATATCGCTTCAGACGGATTAATTTAATGCTGGCGGATTTGGGTATATTTTATTTGTCTCTTATTTTAACCCTAGAGATAAGGAATACCCTTTTTGGAATCGATTATTCTTTAGATACCCATTTTTTTGCCTTTAGCCTAATTTTTGCCATTTGGCTTTTAATTTTTTATATTGCCGGTTTGTATGAAGTAGAGCATTTTCTATCTCTCAAAGAACTTCGCGGACGAATATTTAATACTATGCTCTCTTCTGGAGCCGTAGCGATTGTTATTTTTTACATAATCCCCGCTTTCGGTATTACGCCTAAAACTATTTTAATTTTAGATTCCATAATAACCACTTTTTTTGTTTGGGTATTACATCGATGGGTTTTTATTTTTGCCAAAGAAAGAATTAAGTTAAGGGTTTTCTTTGTTAAAGATAGCGAAGGGGAAATAGGCAAAAAAGAATTAGATTTGTTCAAAAAACTTTTGGAAGACAGGCCTCAGCTTGGCTACAGAGTTGTTAACGATCAAGAAGAAGCCCAATTAGTTATCCTTTCGGAGGAGTCCAGAAAAAACAAAGAAATAATTGGCAGACTTTATTCTGATATTTTCAAAGGAAAAACCGTACTAAGCTTCTCAAACTTTTATGAGGCCGTTGTAGGTAAAGTACCTGTTTACTCCATTGACAAGGGTTGGTTTTTAGAAAACCTTATTGAAATAAACAAAGGGGCATTTGAAACATTCAAAAGAATGTTTGATATTTTACTTTCGCTAGTAGGCATATTTTTTACCTTAGCAATAACACCTTTGGTAGCAATAGCAATAAAAGCTACCAGTAGCGGTCCCATTTTTTTCCGGCAAAAAAGAGTAGGTAAAAGAGGTAAAATTTTTGAACTTATAAAATTTCGTTCCATGACAGTAGACGCAGAATCTGGAGAATATAAGGGGTGGACTAAGCTTGAGGCAAACGACAAGAGAATAACTTTTATAGGTAAAATATTGCGGAAAACAAGAATAGATGAACTCCCCCAATTTTGGAATATCCTAAAGGGAGAAATGTCCATTGTCGGACCTCGTCCAGAAAGACCGGAGTTTGTAATGGAACTAGAAAAACAAATTCCCCATTATACCATCCGCCAAATAGTAAAACCGGGGGTAACCGGTTGGGGACAAATTTATTTTTCCACCGCCTCCGCTAACGATGCACTGGAAAAATTACAATACGACTTATATTACATCAAAAATCGCTCCTTGGCACTTGAGGTAGGAATAATACTAAAAACCATCTTTATTTTGTTTAGGAGAGAAGGGCGATAAGAAATAACAATAACACCTCAAAAAATTATAAACTTATTTTTTGAAGAATGTATAAAGAACGAGTTTAGAAAAATATTTTGGCGCTTCTTTAAAAAAATTAAGTTTAGACTGACCAAATTTTCGGTTATAAAAAGTCACCGGAATCTCCGTAATTTTAGCACCTGTTTTTTGGGCCTTTATGATTGTTTCAAAAAGAAAAAAATTTCTGTCTTCATTTGTTTTTATGGATTTCCATGTTGAATTCCTTATAATACGAAAGTTTGTATTAAAATTTCTGATTTTCCCCATTCCACTCAACAAGCGGATCAACCAATTTCCCAATTCACTAAGAAAATTTTTCAAAGCGATGGAAAAAGATTTCTGTTTTTTTTCTTTTTGTCCTTCTGGATCATATTCCACTTTGTATCCCAAAACGATGTCATAACCTTCTTGGATTTTTTTATGCAAAGATTGCATATCAGACACAGAAAATGACAAATCGGCATCAGAAGAAAGAATAAAAATTCCTCGCGTTGCGTTATAACCCACGCGTAGCGCGGAACCAATGCCAAGCAGGCCAGAGCGTTCAATAAGTTTTATATTTCCATAATGCTTATTTAAATCTTCGACGAGTTCCCGAGTACCATCTTTAGAGCTATCATCCACAATGATTATTTCAAAGGAAATCCCACGAAACCCCTCCTCAATTTGAGGAATTAAAATTGAAAGATTTTCCTTTTCTTTATATGTGGGCAGGACGATTGACAGATCTATGGCATTTTCGCTCATAGGAAAATTCTATCACTGACGTTTAGCGTATTCAATAAGCTATTATTGAATTATGGCTAAAATTATTGGTATTTGCTCAGCGCAAATAAAATAAATAACCCTGTGTTTGCTAGACAACACAAGGTCATTTCATGTTCCTTTCTTTAAAAATACTGGGTCAAATCCCAAAGGGATGCTCTCGTGTGAACACAAGCGCCCCATGATGCAAAAAATATTCACACTGACGAATGTAGTCGCCATGATACTGGACCATTTCTTTCGGGATGTTGTCCGCGGAGAGCCACACTCCTTTCGATTGAGGAATTTCTCCGGAAATTTCGACCAACTCCACAATGGCGTATGGATTACACCACGGATGTTGTTGCCAATTGACCGCCGAAACTATTTGCACAGTCTCAACAATCAACTCGTAATCCTTGAACTCCCGGTCAATAAGTTTCTGTGCGATCTCGACCGGAGTGGCTGGAAAATTACTTCTCACCATCCCGCCAAACGCACAAAAGCCGTCCCACGATCTATCGCGCCGACTCTGGTAAAAATACTCAAATCGACCCTGATGTTTTCGATAAATAATGAGCTCCACGAAGGGAGTTCGTGTAGCTTTATAAAACGGTTTAAGACAAACTTCGGGAATAAACCCCGCTGGCCTACCTTGTGGCTCATCAGGACTTGGTTCTTCGCTCTCCCCTACCATCCTGTGAAGCAAATCCGCTAGTAGCTGCTTATCCTCTTTTGTCAAAATACACCTCCTTTGGCTATTTGTATTTGTGTCTATCTTTTGCTTCCTGTATCAATTATACATCTTTATTATATATTTGTCAATGCAACTGGACTCTATGCTTTATAAACACTTTTTTCATACCACTCAATTGTTTTTCGAAGGCCATCTTCAAGAGAAGTCTTCGCTTCAAAACCAAATTCTTTCTTTGCTTTACGTGTATCAAGAACTCTCCGAGGTTCACCTTCTGGTTTATTTATAACCCAAACGATTTTTCCTTTAAATTGCATTAATTGGCAAAGTGTTTCCGCTAAATTTTTCATAGAAACTTCTTTTCCTGACGCGAGGTTTACCGGTTCTGGCTTATCATACTTTAGCAGCGCAGAGACAATGCCTGAAGCAGCATCTTCCATATAAAGAAAATCCCGTGTTGCCTTTCCCGTTCCCCACACTTCAAGTGTCGAAGATTTTGATTCCTTTGCGATAAGAATTCTTTGAATTAAGCTTGGAATAACATAGCCTGTTTTTCCTGTATCTCCCGGTCCATACATATTTGTCGGGATTAGGTAAATAAAATCCATTCCATACTGTTTCCTGTACGCTTGTCCATGAATGAAGAGGAGAATTTTTGCAAAATTATAGGGAGCATGGAGCGAATCAAGGTCAATATTTCTACCGAAAGACTCCTCACAGTAAGGCAACGAGTCTTCTTTAGAATATAAAGCGGCGCTTCCTATAGAAATAAATTTTTTTATCCCCACCCGCCGAGACGCTTCAAGAACATTGATATTCATCTGCGCGTTATCGTAAATAGCCACGCCCGGATTATTTTTATGAAATTCAATTCCACCGGTCATCGCCGCAAGATGAATAACAATATCCTTCCTTTTCACGGCTTTTATGGCATCTGAAAATTTCCTTAGGTCACAGTCTTTAGAACGTGGGACGGTAATAAGGCTTTCGGGAACTCCACGATTAATCAGCTCTCGCACGACAAAAGTTCCTACGAAACCAGTTCCACCTGTTACTAGTATTTTTTTATTTTTGAGTAACATCTAGAAGAAAATGAAAGGGCTATCGTTTCGTTTTTCCGATGACTCTGAATTTTGGTAAAGGGACTATAAGTTTACCGCCAGCAAGGAGAAATTCTTTTTCGCGTTCCTTGAACTCTTTTAAGAAATGCCAAGGAAGTACTAAAAAGTAGTCGGGTCTTTCAGCTCGAGCCTGTTCTTCGGAAATAATGGGAATAGAGGTGCCAATAGTGAGTTTTCCCCACTTCTCCGGATTCCGTTCGGCGGCCGCCGGAATCAGCTTATTTGTAAGATTATAAAATTGAAGGAGCGTGTTTCCTTTAGTGGAAGCACCATAAACATAAATTTTCTTCCCTTTCTCAACTTCTTTTTTTACAAAAATATTAAGCTTATCTCGAAGATCTATTATCCGCTTTACAAAATCATCGTAGATTTTTCGTTCATCAAGACCCAGCTTTTTTTCAAAAGAACGAAGGTCGCGAACACGTTTTGAAGCGCCATTTGGAACCTTAATATTCTTACCCTTTCCAGTGTGTCTAATATAAGTCCTATAACTTCCCCCATTTATATCGTTTAAAATAACATCGAAAACTTCTAATTTATGTCTTAAGAGTAAATGTTCCAAGGAAAGTAAGGAATAATACTGAACATGCTCGTGACAGATGTTATCAAAAGCATTTTTAGAAAGCATTGATGGTAGATAAGCCATCTGGATAATAAAAATACCATCGTCATCCAAACATTTAGCTATATGCGAAACAAAAGTATTCGGATCTTCAAGGTCATAAAACATGGCGATTGCCGTAATAACTTTGGCTTTTGTTTTTCCAAAAGCTTTATTCCAGTCGGAGAAATTGAAAAATTCATTGAAAATTTTTGTTGTTCCTTGTTTAGCATAAGACATAAGATTTCTTGCTGGTTCAAAACCTATGCGTTTTAATTCATTTTGTGAATATGCTCGCAGAAGAGTGCTATCGTTTGAACCGATATCAATAACAAAATCATCTTTATTTAACTTAACCATCGCCTCAATGGTTTTTACAATTCCCTGAAGTTCTTTAGTCATCGTTTTGTTTACTCCCGAGCGGTACCAATACTTTCTATACATAAGCTCGTGGGACACAGAGTGTCTCAATTGAAGAAGACCGCAGCCCCCCTCCCTTTTATTGCAAAGAACGAGCTCCAAAGGAAGTTTTTGCTGTCTGTGGAGAGCCCCGTCGTCAATAAAGTTAGAAACATAAAGATCCCCTAAAGAAAGAATTGGGGTTAGTGACCCAAACTTGCAAACATAACATGTTTTATTCTCTGTTACGATCGGTTTTTTCATAGTTTCCAAAGACATAAAGAACAATAACATAGAAGATAAGTTGGATTCAAGTTTATGTTGTTATTTTAACTCATTTCCTGTATATTTAGGTATGTCAAACAAATTTATGAATATTAATAATGGTAACAAGCCATTTTTTTGTTATCAAAAAAATTCCCATATAAATTAAAAAATGATGGTTATAAAAAAAACCGGGCTTGAACATTCTCAAGAAAAGGAATGGGATTCCGTATGGAGAAACAAAAACATCTCCACACAGATTGTAAATTTTGGCCGAAATATTTATAAATATTTTTTTCAACGGATATTAAAAAAATATCTTTCTCCTGAGGCCGAGATGCTTGAGCTCGGGTGTGGTACATCCGCTTTGTCTATATTAATGGCAAGTCAAGCAAGAAAAATAGTCGGGCTGGACACTTCAGAAATATCCCTTTCTATTTCGCGAGAAAACGCACGATTAGCGAGAGTAAAAAATATGGAATTCATTCTTGGAGACTGTAAAAATGTACAATTTGAAAACCAATTTGATTTTGTTTGGAGTAATGGATTACTTGAACATTTTGAGAATCCGGAACTAATCGCACGAGAACATTTCAAGGCGGTAAAACCGGGTGGTAGAGTGCTTATTGCCGTTCCTTATTTTTACTCTTATCACAACCTCTGGTACACCCTAAGCCGCCCAAAACTTCTTCGACGGCTCTGGCTTTGGGGTGATGTGAGTCAAATTTTTTTCACCAAAAAAATGCTTCGTGACATTGGGAAGAAAATCACCCCCAATCATCGCGTATTTTTTCTGCATCCTTTAGTCTTAGGTATGGTACTTTTAGAACTTAGGAAATAGTAACGAGAGTTACAAAAACATTAACTAATGATGCTATATTGTCGCACCGACTCCACCCAAAAAAAATTAGCGGTAATTTTTATCGCGGGAATATTACTCCGTCTGGTTATCTTTGGGATTGGATACCTAAATTCGGGAGGAAATTATTTCATGACTTTTTCTGATTCTGGAGAATATGTCACTCTGGCTCAAAACATTCTTCATGGAAACGGTTTCAGTATGGCAGAGAATGCTCCATATTTACCGGACAGTATAAGAACGCCTGGGTTTCCGATTTTCATTGCCACATCTTTTCTAATATCAAATACGATTTTCCCCGCTATTTTCCTTCTCCTTTTACTTGGAGCCTTTTTACCATTTCTCGTTTATGAAATTTTACGACGTCTCGATTTCTCCAAAACAATCGCTATTGTCGTCTCTGTCATTGTCGCTTTTGAACCCCTACAAACCTCTTTTAGTGTTTTTGCCGTTAGTGAAATTCTTTTTATTTTTATTTTTCTTTTGTCATGGCTGTTCTATCTTGAATACTACAACTCTAAACGTATAAGTATATTGATACTTTCGGCTTTTTTTTGGGGAATAGCAACATTGGTGAGACCAGTCGGCTTTTACGTCTTGGCTTTGTTCGCCATTCATTTCATCTGGAAAAACGGATGGCGAAAAAAACAAGCTTGGGTTTACGTCGCCACTTTTATTTTAACGGCAGCAATTGTCGTTTTACCGTGGATGTATCGGAATTTTTCTCAATTCCGATCGTGGGAACTCTCGGCTGTTCCTTATTACAATATTTTTGTCTGGCACGGCGGATCCATTCTCGCCATCGAAAATAATATTCCCTTCAACGAAGCACAGAAAATCACCAGTAGCAAATTATTTGAACAAGGTTATGGTGTCTCGGATAGTCTTTTTGCCAAAGATTTTATGGTCCAGGAAGGATTAAAAATAATCCGTGAACATCCGATTGCCTTTTTGAAACTAGATATTATGAACTCCTGGAAGTTTTTTACAATGGATGGATATTACGATCTCGCTAAACATCTCAACTTTTATCAAAATTACAACACTTCCCCTCTTACGTTTCTGGATTTGGGAAATTCTCTTCGGAAAATACCTAGTCTGGTTGTCCAAGATCCCATGTTTTTTCTCTTTATCACAGGACGCCTTATTTGGATCGCGCTTTTTCCAATATTTCTTGCGGGAGCTTTCCTTTCGCTCCGAAATAAAGAAAATCGCGCCCGTGATACTCTTTTACTTTTAATGATTTTGTATTTCATGCTCGCCAGTCTTTCCACCGGCTTCGGCATGAACGCGAGATTCCGCATGCCTGTTTCGCTTTTTTACATGGCTTATGTTGTATTCGCTTTGATTCAAATCAAATTTTTATTAACCAAGCATACTAACTTAAAAAGTTAGTATAGAGTTCGCTCATAATGTCATGATTCTTAAACAAGTGATTAGGCAAAAAACTAAAAATTAACTAATCCAATAAATAACACGAAAAACCTTTTTCTATTAATTATTTTTTCAAGAATAATTATTAAGGTAATGTCCACAGAGCCCAATCGTTCGAGAAATGACAAAAACAGCCTTGGCTAATTTTGGTTCTAAGCCAAAAGAACAGAAAGCTACGGCTATCGCTCCATCTATGTTTATCGGCAAATTAATCCCTTTTTGTGCCGATAATTCCGATTCTGTTTCGCGAGCAATATCGATATAATCACCTGCCAAATTTTCTTTTTTGAGTAAATTTAAAATGGCTTCCGCGCGCGGGTCTTTTTTGTAAATACGATGGCCGTAACCATAAATTTTTTCTCCTTTTTCCAAGATGTTTTTTACAAAATCGGCTGGTAACTTACCTTCGCGCTTAATTTCATAGAACATTTCCATCGCTTTTTCACCCGCTCCACCGTGAGTATCATTAATTTCTTCTACACCTTTTCCAATCGCCTTGCCGATCGGTTCACCCTTTTTTGCGCTTTCTATAACCACTTTTGAGGACGGGGTGTCGGGACCATGGTCAATACTAATATTTAAAATTAAATTAAAAATTTTACTTTCGCTTGTGGTTGGCTCTCGTTCGGACAAAAGCTCAAAAACCATATCGGAAAAGTTTTTTCTCTCCGAAACTTTTACCAGTTTCTCTTCGCCAAAAAATGGAATGTTGTCTTTATGGGTTACTAATTTGGCCATTATTTTATTTCATTACACTTTTAATCGTTTCCGCAATATCGTCAAAACTTTCCACTACATGCGCGCCGGCATCTCTTAATATTTTCTTTTTATATTCCGGCTTGCCTTTATCGCCCTCAATAATAGCGCCAGCATGACCAAATTGCACATTTGACGGAAGCAGGGCTGTAAAATCGCCAACAATAAAAGCAATAACCGGTTTTTTGATTTTTTTTGACTTCAAGAGTTCTGCCACTTTTTCTTCAGAAGTTCCGCCCAGCTCGCCAAAAATTACCGTGGCTTTCGTATTTTCGTCTTTTTCTAACTCCAGCAAAAAATCGGCAAAGTCCGAACAAATGATTCTGTCTCCACCAATACCAACCGCCATAGAAATTCCAAGACCGTTGTTTTTTAAATGGAGCGCAATTTCCGAAGTCATGCCACCGGACTTGGAAATAATCGCCACTTCGCCACTTGCAAAAACCCTCTCCGGATTAGCTCCGCCAATAGAACCGATTTTAATTTGCTTGTGAGGAATAATCATCCCAACCGAGCTGGGACCGACAATAGAAGCGTTATATTTTTTTGAGAGTTCGTAAATGATGGAAGCGTCTTTTGTCGGCACTTTTTCTGCCCCGATTAAAATAAATTTAATTCCAGCTTCAAGCGCTTCTTTTACAGCTCCCAAAACAGCAAGCGGAGGTACGTACAAAACTGAGGCTTCAATGCCTTCTCTGTCATTTACAGCCTCTTTTACGTTATTAAAAATAGATAACCCCTCTATGGTTTGTCCACCCTTATTAGGCGTGACCCCAGCTACTATTTGCGTACCATAGTTTATCATCCAAGGCAAAGCGGTCTTACCTTCATGACCGGTAATTCCTTGACCAATTATTTTCATTTCTTTATTTAGAAGAAGCATATTTTTTTGCCAAATCTACCATAATTTCTGCCGAACGAGTAATGGAAATTTCTTGCCCAAAAACATGAAGATCAAAATCCTTGACCGTATTTAAAAATTCAAAAGCTTCTTTGTCGCGCGGACCACCTCTGCGAATCACAATCGGAAAAGAAATTTTTTGGCCTGTTTTTTTCTCAACGTTCCGCAAGCCTTCTATAAACCCCGTCATCGTCTCAAAAATGTCTGTGAAATTAGCCACCGCCCCACCGACCCAAAGACCGTGAATATTTGGCTTAGAGAGAACAATCTCGGTTAATTTTTCCACCTTTTCTCTCGGCGGATTACCGGAATATTCCGTATAATTTGCCGGCTCTACGCCACTTTTTAAAAAAGCATCCATGGCAACAAGGGAGGCGCCTCCGCCTGATGCCAAAACTGCAATGTCACCATCCATATCAAAATACGACGAACCCGCCGTACCCCGATGATCACCATCATCTATTTTTCTCGCCAGAATCTCGCGTTCTGTTGTTTCCCTGCCTGGAATAACCCTCGCCGGAAAATTCCATTCGCTGTGACGACTCAGGGCGCTATCATCCAGTTTTATTTTGGCATCGAGCGCAATCCACTCATCGTCTTTTTTTACTATCGGGTTAATTTCCAAAAGAAGACAATCATTTCCAAAAAAAATACTCTTTAAAGATTGAAGAATTTGTTTAGGAATCTTGATCTCCGGTAAATCATCTCTTATTGGACTTACTTTAAAAATTTCCAGTTTTTCGTTTTCTATATTGATTCCGCCTTTTTTCGAAAAAGACAAAATGGGTGAACGAGTTTCCGAATCGTAAGAAAAAGAAAGATAAAATTCATCTTTCTTATCATGTTGAATTTTTTCTTCCACCAAAACCGATTTTATTTTTTCGCCGTTTACAGGATCTTCGAAAAGACGTCTTAAGTTCTCTTCCAATTCAACTTCGTTAGAAATTGAAACAACCCCGCCAGAAACACCCCGCCTACCGGAAAGAGTTTGGGCTTTTAGCATTATCGGTAAATCCAAACTAATATGATCATTAGAAGAAAAAACCAGCTCCGCTTTTGGAATCCTGATTCCGCCGTCATTTAAGATTTTCTTCCCTTCAAACTCGTAGAGGATCATCTTTGTAAATTAATTTTCTTTAGTCCACATAAAAAGACCGTCCGAAACTTCTTCTTTTTGAAATCCCAAAGATTTGGCAATTTTTATTGATGGAATATTTTTTTCTTTTATTTCCGCTTTAAGCTTTTTACCAAGTAAAAAATCTTCGGACAAAATAAGAGAGACCATTCTTTTGCCTATTCCTTTTCCGCGTTCTTCTGGAGCCACAGTCCAGGAAAGTTCAAATTCTTTGCCATCTTCGCTCATATCGGCTCGAACGGTGCCGATCGGAGTTCCCCTCTCTTCAGCCACAAAAAGAAATCGTGAAGGATTTTTGAGAGTTTTTTCCAGCCACGACAAATGGTTTTCCCAAAAAACTTCATCCATATTTATGGAATTGACTCTAGTATCAGGATCATTTCGCCACTTGAGAAGGATTTTGGCGTCATCTAAATTTGCTCGTCTAAATCTCATAAAATTAGTTTATATTAATTATCAAAAATAGCGATCCCCCGAGATTTCTAAGCCTCGGGGGGGGTCGTACATATCAATTTGTCACAAACTGATATGTACCGTTTTTTATTTGTTTCGTACCCTGTTTTTCAAGACGAATTCTTTCCGCCATTTCGAGACTTTCATCAGCCTCTTTAATCACTCTTGCCCATTTTGCTGGATCGTGGGCTAGGAGAACGTCTTCCGCCCCAACAAGCACAGCACGTCTAAGCAAGAATACAATGCCAGGAGCAAAATGCATCATAGCTTGAATTCGCTCTAAGTGATAGTTGTTAGAAATAATCTTCGCTTCATCAACATCTTCAACGAAACTTTCTTGAATCATTTTTTCAACGGCGAGAAGCTGTTGATATGTATTTCCAGACTCGGACTCTTCAACAATATTCGCCTCGGGAATACCAAGCTCCATAAGCTCTCTTTTGATTATCTCAGAGAGAGTTGGAGCGCCTATGATGTCTTTAAAAAATTGCCCTTTCCCTCCAGAGGCAATAATAATTGAGTTTTTGTCGTCCCTCCAGAGATAATAAGCGGCATCCACCCGCCACCTGTCATTTGTAAGCGCGTGCCCATCACCGCCTTCTCGAAAACCAACCGTTCGCCAGCGGCCGGTCTCATCTTGTCTCATACCTCCACCCAATACTACAATCGTTTTTTTCATGATTAATCCTCTCTAAAAAAGTATGGATGACGAGAAAACATTCCAAAAACATTATATCTTAACATAATAAAAAAGTCAATCTAGACGTTAGAATTATTCTCTATCATACCCCAAGAAAAAGGGGTCGCTTCTTCAATGTCTTGTCTTGCCGTTTTACCTAAAATTTCTTCGTAATATTTTGTCTCCAGCCCATCCGAAGGGCGGACGGAACGAACGTTTTCTTTTGTAAATTTCTCACCTTTTTTGATATTTTTCGTGACAAACAAAGACCGTCTGAAGCGTAAATTTTCTTTTTCATTTTCATTTCTCGGTCCGTAAACAACATCTCCTTTTATTTTTTCCACTCGACGAATCGCATCCACCATTTTTTTAAATTCGCTCTCTCCCAGAGAAAATTTTGTGTCGGGGCCCACGGATTGATTATCCAACATAATATGTTTTTCAATAACTGACGCGCCCATGGCCGAAGCAATTGTCGCGATTTCGGTTCCTGTATTATTATCGGAAAAACCAACAAGGGTATCAAAACTTTCTCGTAAATCGTTCATTGTGGAAAGGTGAGCGTCGTTTATGTCCAGCGAGTCGGAGTATGAAGTCAGACAATGAAGTAAAACAATATCCTTCGTTCCATTTTCACGTAAAGTTTTTACCGCCAGAGCCACCTCATCTTTGGTGGAAAATCCAACAGACATAATAACGGGCTTTTTAGTGGAAGCGACTTTTTTGAGAAGTGGAATATCAGTTGCCTCGTAAGCAGCGATTTTGTAACACGGCACATTCAGGCTTTCCAAAAAATCCACAGCTGTATCATCAAACGGCGAAGAGAAAAAAATTAGCCCTAGTTCTTCGGCGATTTTTTGAAGTTTTGGATGCCAGTCCCATGGCGTATAAGCCGTCTCGTAAAGTTCATAAAGAGACTTGCCTTTCCACGAGTTAGGGTTACCTTCCCCGCGCTCCATAAACCATTTTTTATTTGAGTTGAGGGTGATAGTATCTGGTGTATAAGTCTGAAGTTTAATGGCGTCCGCTCCCGCATTTTTTGCCGAATGAACCAAAGCCACTGCCGTGTTAAAATCTTGATTATGGTTTCCGGACATTTCAGCGACGATAAAACAAGGGTTATTATCGCCAAATATTCTCTCTCCCAATTTTGTGGATTTATTCATTTTTTAAAAATCTTGCTTTCTAACAATCATAATAATCTCATCATAAAGTACTCCTTCGTGATTAATAGCTCCTTTCTTGACTTCCCGAACTTTAAAACCAGCCTTTTCGTAAGCTTTGGTAGCGGCGATATTGTCGCTTATCACTCCCAACTCTACCTTGTCTAGTTCGAAAATCTCGAATGCGATTTTAACGGTAAGTTTTGTCGCTTCTGTGCCAATCCCCTTGCCACGAAAATTTTTGTTGCCAATCAAGATACCGAAGACAGCACGCTTTTTTATCCAGTCTATCGGTTCCAGCTTAATATTGCCGATATGTTCATTGGTTTCTTTGTCAAAAACACCAGCGAAAAAAACATCCTTTCGGTTTATACGTTCCGCTACATAGGATTTCAGACCTTCCATCGTTTCTTTTCTCGTCTCCAAAAACTTATTAGTTTCGGAGTCATTCAGCCATGACAGATATTTTTCCGTCACGTCTTCTGTAGTAAGCGGTCTTAAATATATTCTTTCTTTGTAAATCATTTGGCCAATCTTAATTTATTTGGTAAGAAGAAATTTTCTTCACTAGGCCTTTACGCTCAAAGTTTTCGATATAGGCGAGGACTTCGTCAAATGGAAGTCCATGCTTTTCGGCGATCTCTAACACCTTCATTTTGCCGTCAAAATAGCGTGGGAGACAATCCATCAAATAATTCCATCTCTGTCGCACTTCCGATGATTTTTCTTTCATGGAAGGATCAGTCCCTGGAGATTTATAAAGATCATATTTGGGGTTGGAGAGAGCAATAAGACCTGTAAACAGGCGCTCATAGGAACAATCTCTTTCGAGGATATTAATAATAGTGAGAAGAACATCTACCGCTTCCTCCAATTGTTCTTTTTTTATGATTGAATAATTATCAGTGGAGAGATGATATTCTTTAAAAAGAAACGGAGTTTCGGTACAACGCGATAATGAGATAAAAGGAATTTCTATTCCTGGCGCTTCCCAAACTGTTTCGTCATTTCCCACTATTTTTCGAAACGGCGCACTTCTGTAACCTTGGCTCTTGTGGCTCAACACATGGTGAGCAATCCGATCTATTCGACTTGTTCCGATAAAACTTTCTTGCAAAGCAAATCTTGGCTCTTTGTGTCCCACCATTTCCATAAAAACACCATATTTCATTTTTTTGATCTCTTTTTTCGGTAAATCAGCAAGATAAAAAACCGTACCTAAATGTTCCGGCGCTATCACTAGCCGATAAGAATATTTGGTTTTTCGACCATGTAAACGACGAAGAGCTTCCATAAAAACAATGTAGCCAGCCGGACCATCATTAAGTTGGGCGGCATGACAATTGTGAGCATTAAAAACAATTAAATTATCAGATAAACCTTTATGGGTGTATTCCAAAACCTTCATCTCCCCTTTAATGGAACTGGTTTTTAGTTCAACATCATACATCCCAGTCGAAAGATTCTTATATAAGGAATGAGGTATTGAAAAACCCCACGTTCGAGCAAAAGGTTTATAGTAAAAATCCAAATGGTTAAGAATGGCGTTAGGAGTATTTTCTTTGGAAACCAGATGATTTTTTAATTCCTCAAGAGAGACCCGTCCGGAAAAAGAAGTCGCATATCCAAAGACCCCCAAAGGATGCTTAGTCCCGTCATAAATTATTTTCCCATCTTTTTTTATCAGAGCCTTTTCGACCTCCCATTTATCAGGAACAATCCATCCATTGTGTTCCCGTCCACTTTTATATTTGAGAACCTTGAAGGGTAGTTCTTTCAATAAAATATCGTTCTGCTTGTCGGCACCGTCGGAGACTGGTCGAATCGGCAAGCCATTAATTTTTTTTAATATATTCATCATCCAATCCATAGTGTTTATTTTTTAGACAATCCTGAAGGATTATAATCGGAAACGAAAGACCGAGCATCATCAAGAGTTTGGCGGGGAGTGTGAAAACGAAAACCGGAGTTGACTGTCTGTAATATGTCTTTCCCTTTTTCATCAAAAACTTGTCCAATACGCAGAAGGGCGCCCATGGTAGCTACAAAAATTTCTTTATCTGTTTTTCTTACAACAAGGCCGGAAGTAAAAGGATGATATTTTTCTTCAGCCTTTTGAATTTCCACATTTTTAAGAAAAACGCGTTTTTTTAGTATAAAAGTAGAAGCTCCGAAATATGGCTCGTCGAAAGCTCTCACAAATAGACAAATTTCCTCGCCCGTCCAAGACCAATCAATAAACCCGTGGTGCATAGTAGAAAGAGGCGGATAGAAAGAGCTTTCCCCTTCATCAAGGAAACGGGGATTGAATGTACTCCCTTTTTTAATCGTTTTTATAAAAGAAACTAACATATCGTTTTCTTTTTGTCCCAAAAAATTAAAGTAATCTAGGGGTGTTTTTACCGTTTTGGGAATATCATAAAATTCGGATGAAATGACCGGTCCCCGATGAAAAGTCTCTTTTCCTCCCAAGATAATCTGAAGATTGGCTGATCCTTTTCGGTTGTCATGCAGAATCTGCCAAGAATAATGGGCTCCACCTCGATATCTAGGTAGATCCACCCCCATAAAATCAATCAAGTGGCCAGACTTAAACAAAGAAACCGTTTCTTTGTCAAAAAGCCAGGCAGCGCCAAGAGCAATGCCAAGACTTTGTGGTGTTATTTCCGTCAAAAGATTTTTGTCCTGATTAATATTTTCGCTTCCAAAAAAACGTACATTACTCTCTGTCAGTATCTTCCGAAGAGTTTCCTTCCTTTCCGTAACAATACCATCCAAGTGTCTTTCGGCCGAAAAAACAACAATAGAAAATTTTTCTTTTTGTAAGCGTCGGACAAGACTGGCCATAAGAAAAGAACCGCCGAAAAGAATCAGCTTGTCAAAACCTTTATACGTTATTTGAGCCTGGATTTGTTTTTTCATATTAATTTATTGGTCTCATTGGAACACCACCATTAATCAGAAAAGATTTGACTTGAGTCAAATTAGAATCGGAAAAATGAAAAACAGAAGAAGCCGCCACAGCAGAGACGCCACCTGTTTTAATGGCATCTACAAAATCCTGCCTTGTCCCCGCTCCGCCATTTGCAATAATTGGTATTGGCACACTACCGGAAACTGACTTAAGAAGTTTAATATCATATCCAGTCATGGTTCCTTCTTTATCAATTGAAGTAATAAGTATTTCTCCGGCGCCATTTTTATAGGCTTCTTTAGCCCATAACAGGGCGTTTAACCCGGTATTATTTTTACCGCTATGAGTAAAAACCTCATAAACACCTCCTTGGTTTTCTTTTACGTCTATTGAAACAACAACACATTGACGACCAAATTTATCAGCAATTTCAGCAATAAGACTAGGATTTTCTACCGCAGAGGTGTTTATTGATACTTTATCCGCGCCGTTTTGGAGTAATTCTTGAACATCTTCGATTGTTTTTATTCCACCTCCGGCCGTAAGCGGAATAAAACAATTTTTTGCCACCTCGCGCAAAGTTTCAAGAAGAAAATTTCTTCCTTCGTTAGTGGCGGAAATATCCAAAAAAATCAGCTCATCGGCATCTTGGGAATTATAAATCCTGGCGGTCGTAACCGGCGAACCGACATCGCGTTCGCCGTTCTCGCCAAAACGTTTCGGCTTCACAAGACGGCCATTTCTCAAAAGAAGCACTGGAATAAGTCTGGTTCTTAGCATAAATTATGACGGATTCCACTCCCACATTTTCATATCCCACAACGGTTTATCTCTTTTTTCTCTTGAGAAATCATGTCCATATGGCGGAATAGCTTGGGCCAGGGCGATTTCTCTCCACTCCTTTTCATCTATGCCAAGAATTGGGAAAAGATAATCCAAACTTTCCGGTCTTTTGCCTTCATATTCGTTAATAAGTTTTGCCGCTTCATTTCTTGTCATACGGCCATTCCTAATGTCAATACTCGTTAAATGAGTAGTGCGAGCATATCCTCTTTTTATGTATTTAAGATAGTCTCGAGCACCTTGTAATTGATATTCTATCTTCTCATAGGGATACCGAGGAGGAACTCCCTCTACTCTATCGCCTTGCCAATCTAATTCTTTTGAAATAATGTCATAATTATTTTTAACGTCCCAGGGAATATAAGAGCCGAGACAGACGGAACGAACCTTTATGGCGTTAAGACTCGCAAGTGATGGATAAATATAAGGCTCAAGATCTCTAGGATTAACGTCGTCTTTGACAAAGCCGGCCATATCTTCGGCTGTAATACCCAGATTATTAATCCTATTGTTCCGTCTTTCGTCCACTTCTTCGATTTTGTCAAAATCATAATAGGCTGTGTACTCGGCACTCGACTCCCCCCATAAAACAAAAGGGATTTTATAATGCACGGCAACTTGCATAGGATAAACGAAAGAACCAACATGGGCGTGCCAGTCAAAATCCCCTTTTCTCTTCAAGGATTCAAGCATTAGCCTTTTTACCGCTTTCCAATTAGTGCGAAATTTAAGGAAATCAACACCGAGTTTTCTTTGGGTTCGCTCATTGTTTTCAATTGTCCGAGGACGATAAAAACCGTGGTCAAAACTAGCGACAAGGGGCCTTAAGCCAAGTTCTTTTACCGCATACCAAAGGGTAAAGGTGGAATCTTTGCCACCACTAAAAGGGATAATACAATCATATGTTCCTTTGCCTCTGTAATCATCGGCTAGTTTTTTTAGTTCCAAGAGCCTGACCGACCAATCAATTTTCTCTTTTTTTATCTCAGCGTTAAGACAAACATTACACACCCCGTCTTTATCAAAAACAATCGTTTCGTGTGTTTCCGGCAAAGTGCATCGTGTGCATCTCCGCAGATTATTCCCAATAAAGGTATTAGCAAATTTATTTTCCATACTGTAAAAAATTATTGAGTAGATCCAAACCTGCCTTTTGACTTTTTTCGGGGTGGAATTGAACGCCGAAAATATTCCCTTGCTCCAGAACAGAAACAAATTCTTCCCCATAATCAGTCGTGCCACGAATAACACTTTTATCTTCCGGAACAAGGTGATAGCTATGCACAAAATAAAAAATAGGATTTTGGATATTTTCCAGTAGCACTGATTCCCCAAAATTTTTTACATCATTCCAGCCAACATGAGGAACTTTAAAAGTATTTTCATCGAGAGAAAATTTTCTTGTGGTGCCCCGAATCCAGCCTAAACCATCGTGAGTACCCCCTTCTTCTCCGAAAGTGGCCATCATTTGCATTCCCAAACAAATGCCCAAAATAGGTTTTTTGTTTACCAAAACTTCTTTCGTAAGAATCTCCGCAAGATTGGCTTGTTGTAAATTTTTCATCCCATCCCCAAATGCACCAACCCCGGGAAGAATTAAATGGTCGGCTTTTGCAATATCTTCCTCTAGAGAAGAGATGGTGGCATTATAAGCCAACGCTTCTAAAGCATTTTGTACCGAACCGACATTCCCCATTCCGTAATCAATAATTACTACCATAATGATATTAAGATACTAACATCAGTTAATAGTTTTAGCATTAAATTTAAGGTAACGGGCATATCCTTCGTGAGGAGGAATATGCTTGTTTAGCATAAGTAATTCCGGCTTTTTTTCCAAAACTAGGAGAATATCTTTAAGATCAAATACAGAATTATTTTTAATCAGAATCGAAAATAATTTTCTCACTAGAAGCAAGTCTTCTTTATTGTCGACAGTAAGTCTCACCCGAGAAATATCTTCATGATAAGGGAAGTTTCCTGTTCTAAACTTTCTTGGACGATTTCTCATATAAAGTGTCACATGTTCTCTATCGTGTGAAGATTTCGCCTCTTTCCATACTGTGTTTAAAGTACGAAAAGGCATTATCTCCACATCCATCCCGTCCGGAAATGTGGGAGGATAAACATTTCCGACAAGATCATACTTTTTATGATTTGCATTATAGAAAGCAATAACATCCCCAATTATTTTCGGGTCAATTAAGGGACAATCTGCCGTTATTCTGACGATCACATCAAGAGAAAATTTTTTAGCTGCTTGATAATACCGGTCAAGAACATCTTTTTCAGAACCCCTAAAAACAGGGGTGCCTAAACGATTACATAATGAGACAATGGCATCATCGGATTTATTTTCGGTAGTAGCAACAATAACCTTATCAACTAGAGATATTTTTTGTGCGCGAAAAATAACCCACTCAAGCATAGTTTTTCCGCTTATTTTTTTCAGCACCTTGCCTGGTAAACGCTTCGCTCCCATTCTGGCTTGTATTATTATTCCTGTCATATAAATATGATTTACGTTAGACGTCTAAAACCGCTGTGTGCAACTGGGCCTGTAAGGAGTTTATGGATTGATTTGTTATTAATGGCTTTTTTAATCACGCTGAAGGTTTTGTCTACCGCCTTAAGATATTCAATCACGTGACTTTCCTTGTGGGCATAGGAAACATAAACACTGCCTGACGCAAGATATCCAAGACGTAACATCTCTTGAGTAAAGAAGGTCTTAAGGATTTGGCTATTTTCTCCATAATTAAAAGAAAAAGTGATGAGCGATTCTGGACCGGTAACAAAAATATCTAGGTCATTTTTTTTAGCCAATTTTTTCCAACCATCGCCTATCAAAGCCCCTATTTTTTTCAAGTGTTTAGGTACATTATTTTTTCGCATTTTTCTTATGGTGGCCAGCGCCGCCGTCGGGCCAATTTTTTCGGTCCAATAGGTACTGCTGATAAATGTTTTCTGCGTGGCCTGCATTACTTCTTCTCTTCCAATAATAGCTGCCATCGGATAACCGTTACTCATCGCTTTCCCTAAAACAGCAATATCTGGCGAAACTCCATAGAGAAGATGGACACCTCCCACATTTAATCGCCAGGCGATTGTAATTTCATCAAAAATCAAAACTGCGTTTATTTTTTTGGCAATTGTTTTTACTTTTTCCAAGAAATTATCCGTCGGTTCTTGGTGGCGAAATGGTTCCAAAACAATAACACCAATATCTTTATTCTCAGAGACGATTTTTTCCAACTCTTCTACATGGTTGTAAGAAAAAGTGCGCGACGTGCCACGTAAAGAAGAAGGCACTCCTAAAGGCAGAAGGCCGGGGAGGAGATGCCCGTCAAGACTTTTATCATCTCCGAGATTTGCAGCCAGATACCAATCAGCCCATCCATGATAACCACAAAAAACAACCTTGTCTTTTCCGGAATAGGCTCTGGCAATGCGTACCGCAATCGCCATGGCCTCCCCACCAGTTCTTGCGTAACGCACCATTTTCGCCCAAGGATGAATTTTTATCAAAAGCTCCGCTAATTCCACTTCTTCAGGAGCATTAAGAGTCGATATGGAGCCGTCTTCAACCACTTTTTTTACCGCCAAATTTACGTCAGGATCGGCATACCCTAGAGTGCACGCCCCCACACTCATAATAGACATATCTATATATTTCTTTCCATCGAGATCGATAATCTCGATCCCTTTCGCTTTTTTGTAATAAGAAGGCCAAAACTCCGGTAAAAACATTTCCGAGCGCTTTGAAAGGAGCTGACTCCCGCCAGGAATAATTTTTTTCGCTTTTTTCCACAAGACCACTCCTTTAGTGCTGTTTATTTTGTTTATTCTTTGTTTTTTAAACATCTAAATTATCATAAAAACAGGCCAGGTCTTGATTTTTACTCAAAACCTGACCTATTATGTCATCTATTAAATATTACATTTAATACCTTTTCTGTAACAGAACCTTTCGTTGGGACTTTTGGATTGTTTGAAATTTCTGTAAAATTCTCATCAATTAAACCCATGAGGGTATCTTCAAGTTCCTCTGAATTTGAAACTACGGAAATATTCTGGGTTTGTCTTATCTCTTCCAATATTTTATCTCCATAAACCGATTCCAAAATTTTTTCTCCCATTTCTTCATATCCTAAAAAAATCGCCTTAGGTCCGCGCAAGGAAGCAAAATGATTCTCTGTACTTACAATACTAGAAATCACATCGGCTCCGTAAGATACTTGATTAATACTAAAAGCAGACCCGCCTTCGTGAATACTCATATTATCAGGTAGTTGAAAATCCTTAACAAGCCGATAAAAATTTTCCTTTCTAGGATCACGAGGATGAGGTCTAAAAACAAAAGCAAGTTTCTTGTCTTTCCTTTTCCTAGCAACAGTCCTCAAGGATTCTAAAGAGAATAGAAAAGTTTTTTCATTGAAATCAGACTGTACGCCTATTTCTTCATAGCTTCCTGAAACATCTCCGAGATAGAGAAAAGTAAAAGTATCCTTTGTTATTTGCAGATTTTCCCTCGTTTCTGCACGATATTCTTCTGCCCTAGAAAACTCTAGAGTATCCAAAACAGGCGTTCCTGTCACTAAAATTTTCTCTTTGGGAAAATTAGGTATTTGATACAAAATTATCTTTTTTGCTAGCTCATCGTTGCAAAATATACCATTAATATCATCCATCCTCTCGGAATTTACCATGAAAGCACTTCCTAGTCCTGACCATCCTTCACTGATGAAAAATATTTTCTGGCTTCCAAGAGAACTTTTTCCTCCAAAAAGAGCTATGCTCTCCGGACCATTTTCAGAACTGACTGAAGCCAAGATTATATCAATTGGTTTTTGGGACGCTTGGGTTAATAAATCTCCAATCAGGTGATGTTCTTTTCTAATACCCTTATAGAGATATCCGAAATCATGGAGAAATTTTTTCTCAGCAATACCAGATATGATGATTGACAACGCCCCACAAGAAGGATCATCTTCTAATTCTCTTAGTAGAGGTTGTATAGCGCTATATGAACCTGGGTTATCAGAAGTAAGAAGAATATGACTACCGTCAGTTTTCTTTTCATGAAAAAAAAGTTTTGTCTCGAAAATTTCAAGAACGTTTTCCAATTCTCTTGGACCAAGAGTACTTAAGTTCTTCTCTTCAGAAAGAGGCAAAATTTCTCTCTCATGCTTTTTGACAAAGCGAGTTTTTTCTTTAAAGCTTTCCCTACTCATTTTCCCCTCATATTTTTAAGGTTTTATGGTAATTTAATCTTCCATTAGATCCTGCTATAGGATAGCACGTGCATCATATTTTTTCAAGAACGATTTTCAACATCTGTTCTGCCTGGATTATTGTTTGTAATGGTTTTTTTCTAGATCTCGAGCAAGAAAAAAAATGTTTTAACTCATCCAAAAACATTCTATTTTGATCTTTCCTACCATCATACAAAGATATTGGTGTCCCTTTTCCGCTAAAATAAAGCAGGGAATTTTTTTGAACATCAAGGACAAGTCTTCCTTTTTCAGTAGTAATTTCAATAAGATGAATTGCTTTTTTACTTACATAATCTAAAGTCACGTTTCCAGTCACACCACTATTGTGCTCCAAAAACATATGGGTAATTTCTTCACTCTGAATGCCGATAATACCAAGATTTTTCTTGAGATTGAAGATTTTTTTTACCGGACCAAAAAAAGAACATAAATAACTTACCGCATGAATTCCAGAATCCATTAAGACCCCCCCTTCATTTTTTTTAGCTGCATAAATTTCCTTGTAGTTTTTGTTTTTTCGTGCATCAGGAAGATAATAACCGATAGCCACCCGATAAAAAACAGGTTTTCCGTAAACATTATTTTTTAAAATTGAGTTTAATTTTTTAATTCCTTGATGGAAAAGATAATTACATCCCACCATAACGATTCTTTTTTTCTTTCTCGCCAAAACCACCACTTCCTTTACACCGGCAAGAGTGTGAGAAAGAGGTTTTTCAACAAAAACATCGGCACCAGAGCTAATGGCTTTTTTAAGAAGCGGTACATGCGAAGCCGTGTTAGTGCAGATAAACACAACATCTGGTTTTTCTTTAGTAAGTGCAACAGATAATTCTTGAAAGACTGGAATTTTTTTAATTTTTAAAACAGCCTCCAGCGCTTTTTTATCGCCATCAACCGCAACCAAGTCATGATAGCCCAAATTTAAAAGGTTTTTAAAGTGGCGTAAACCAATAGAGCCAACTCCAGTGATAAGAATTTTCATATACTATCCGATTGAACAATATTTTTAAAAACACGAATCACCTCCTCTTGATCATCATTGTTAAGAGAGGGAAAAATCGGTAAAGAGAAGCAAGTGTCATAAAAAGCTTCAGCTTTAGGGTACAAACCTTTTTTATAGCCAAGCTCTTCATAATACGGATGATAATAAACTGGGATGTGATGAACTTGCACGCCGATACCTTGCTTGCGAAGAGTCTCAAAAATCTCCCCTCGCTTATTTTTAAGCCTACCTCTTAAATGCACAACGTAAATATGCCAAGCGGAAAGAGCGCCTTCCGACTCTTTTGGCAGTTCAACCAAATCGACCAGCCCCGAAAAAGCTTCGGTATATTTTTTCGCAATAATTCTTCTGGCCCTCAAAAAATCATCTATTCTTTTGAGCTGACTCAGACCAAGAGCCGACTGAATATCTGTTAGACGGTAGTTGTATCCGAGAGCCTGCATTTCCATATACCAGCCCATCGAAGAGGGTTTTTTAAATTTTTTAGGATCTTTAGTAATTCCATGATTCCTGAAAAGGAGAAGTTTCTCATAAAATTCTTTGCTGTTTGTGGTAACAGCGCCACCTTCGCCAGTGGTAATGGATTTTACAGGATGAAAACTAAAAACAGTCATATCGCTGATAGAGCCGATTTTTTCGCCCTTATATTCCGCGCCAAGCGCTTGGCAGGCATCTTCAATTAAGATAAGTTTGTATTTTTTGGCCAGTTTCTTAAAAGCCGAAAGGTTGGCCGGATTGCCGGTGTAGTCCACGACTGAAATGAGTTTTGTTTTAGAATTAATTTTTTTCTCTGTTTCGTGAGGATCAAGATTACCGTACTCATTGATATCGGCAAAAACCGGTTTTGCTCCCAAATAAAGGCCGGCGTTTGCTGTGGCGGCAAAAGTAAGAGGAGAGGTAATAAACTCATCTCCATGTTTAAGTCCAGCGGAGAAGTAAGAACCATGGAGCGCAGCCGTGCCGTTTGAAAAAACGACAGCATATTTCGTTCCGCAATACTTGGCAATGGCCTCTTCAAATTCCTGAACTTTCGGACCTTGCGTAAGCCAATCCGATTTTAAAACATCCAGAACTGCTTTTACATCGCTATCATCTATGGATTGTTTTCCGTAAGGAATCATTTTTTTATTTTTAACATTTCTGTAATTTCTTCTCTGGAATACGATCCGATCAGGTCACTTGAATAAATAAAATCATGGGGAACTCTCTTTGCCGATTTTATCAAATGAGAATTATCCCACCAATCATGTTCTGGCTCGACAATGTAATGATTACGATTCTCGAAAGCATGTCGAGCTTCATCGTCACCAAAAAGACGTTCGTGAATTTTTTCTCCGGGACGGATACCAGTAACTTTGACCTTACAATCGGGAGCAAAATGTTTGATAAGATCAATAATCTTGAGCGACTTAATTTTCGGAACAAATATTTCACCGCCTTTCATTTCGAACAAAGCTTCCATAACCAAACGCACAGCACCATCCAAGGTTATAAAAAAACGAGTCATTCTTTCATCCGTCAATGTCACCATACCGTTTTGTCGTTGTTTTTCCAAAACCTCAACAATACTTCCTCGACTACCAAGGACATTCCCGTATCGAACCGCACTAAAAGCAGTTAATTGAGAGTTTTTGCGGTAAGCATTGGCGGCGATAATAAGCCTTTCCGCACACAATTTAGAAGCACCATAAAGATTGGCGGGGTTAACCGCTTTATCCGTCGAAACAAAGACAACTTGTCTAACTCCATTATCCAGAGCAGCGTCAATAACATTTTGGGTACCATTAATGTTTGTCTTAATAGCTTCCATCGGATTGTATTCAAGCGCGGGAACTTGTTTCAAAGCAGCCGCGTGGACAACAACATCTACTCCAGCAAAAGCTCTTTGTAGTCTTGAGAGGTCTCTGATATCTCCCAGAAAAAAACGCAATTTATTTTTAGGGTCTTGTACTGATATTTTCATATCGTGCTGTTTGAATTCATCCCGACTAAAAATTATAATTTTTTTAGGTAGCCCAGATTTCACCAACTCTGTTGCAAACTTTCGACCAAAAGAACCCGTTCCGCCTGTAACTAAGATTATTTTATTTTTTAAGTGGTCGTATTTCATTGGGATTGATTATTTGTAATTTTTTTGATAATTAGCATCTTATACATATATTGTAACCTTTTTAACTCATCAAACGATACACCGATGTAAAGTAAGATCCTTTTCTTTCCAGAAGCTCCTCAGGAGTTCCTTCTTCAACAATACGGCCACCCTCAAGAGCAATCAGGCGATCAGCCACCGAAATAGTAGACAAACGATGAGCAATAATCACCACTGTCAGTTTTCCTTTCAAATCTTCGATCACTTTTTGGATAGCGGATTCCGAGGCATTGTCCAAAGCGCTCGTTGCTTCATCTAAAATCAAAAGACTGGGTTTCCTGGCCAACACTCGGGCAATAATAATCCGCTGACGTTGCCCAACAGAAAGAAGGTTACCTCCTTCGCCAACAATTGTTTTATAGTCATTCGGCAATTGTTTTATAAAAGAATCGGCATGCGCCATTTCAACAGCTTTTTTTATATCATCGTCTCTTACTGAGGGATCATAAAATCTAATATTGTTTAAAACTGAATCGTTGGCCAAAAATACATCTTGAGAAACATAACCCACGTTCCGACGCCACTCATAAAGATTAATAGAATTAATTGATCGACTATCCATAATAATTTCTCCTTCACTTGGATTAAGAAGCCTAAGAAGTAAATCAGCGATAGTGGTCTTACCGGAACCCGACGGGCCAATCAACCCAAGAATCTCACCCCGTTTCAAAGAAAAATTGATAGTGAAAACTCCTGCTTTACTTTCGGGATAATTAAAGGAAACATTTTGAAATTTCAATTCTTGACTAAAAGAAAATCTGGAGCCATCTTCTGATATTTCTTTGTGCGAAACCGCCTCTTTCTCTAAGCGAAGAATCTCTCGAAAATAAGGAAGGGATTCTCCTATAACACTGAAATGACTCTGGAGCTGGGAGACGTAAACAAACATTTTTTGAATCAGATAAAAAACAGCCGCCAAAACAGCTAGATTAAAATCGGAGTAATGATAACTAACTAAAAAAACACCCGAGATAAAAAAAAGGCCGATCGGTTGCATTAAAGCGTCGGGAATACTTTTAAGCAGGGAAATTTTTATCTTAAGTCTTTTAAGAGTGGCAAAAAAAACAGCTCCGGCCGAAAAAACTTTTTTAGAAGCGAGAGTAATTTTGATGGTTTTCATTCCCACAACTTGTTCGTTAATATGATGAGAAACTTGTCTGTTAATTGCCTCAACATCGTAAGCAATTTTTTTTACCCGAAAAACAATCGGTTTATACAAAAACATAAGAATTGATCCGAAGATGAGGGTGGCAATAGTGACTGGCATGGAAATAAAGAAGGCAACAACAATATAGACGATCAAACTGATAGTAATGACAATGACATTACTGGCATGACTTAAAAGCAATTGTCCGTATTGAACATTAGTCATAATGACCGTCTCTAAGTGGCCAAGACGCTGTTTTAAAAGATAAAGCCATTCGGCATCCAATGTTTTTTCAAAAAGATCACGCCGGGTTTTTTCTTCATAGTCGGCGGAAATGATGGTCGTTATGTAATTAGCGATAATGAGTAAACCGGCTCTTAATATGAAAAGTGAACAAATAAAAATAATTAAGTAAGACAACACAAAGGGAATATTAAAATACAAAAAACCTTTTTCCACATAGGCAGAAATGAGATCATCTGTTCGCTCTTTTCCGGTAACAAAAGAAAAGAGAGGCAAGAAAGAATTGATTCCCACAGCCTCAAAAAGGCTACCGGCAAATCCCAGAAAAATCAAAGCGGTTATATGCTTTCTGTAGTTTCTAAATCCATGATACAAAGTATCAAGGAGTAAATATAAACGGTATTTTTTAAAAAAAGTTTTTACCATTTGTTTATAGTGTTGACTGCTTTATTCTTTAATCGCATATAAGAAACAGTCGCTATCTTTTCCGCCCGAGGAGATAAAATCCGAAGAATTTCCTTACCCAAAACTCGATACTGACCACCCACTTTGTTGGCTCGAATAATACCGACCTTCAAAAGACGCTTAACCGTGGAAGGGCTTATTTTAAGCATTTTTCCCAGTTCTCCGGTAGTATAGACACCATTTTCTTTAAGTTCTTGACTCATATCTTTGAGTATAATACAGTGTCAACAGGTGTCAACAGGTGTCAAAATCACCTATTATTAGGTGAGACAAAAAATTACAGTCAATACTAAAAACTAATATGTCGAAACTTAAAGGAAAAAAAATTTTAATTTTTCAACAACGAGGGTGGGCTATAAATGTTGGTCATTTTTTAGCCCAAAAACTTCAGGAAGAGGGGGTTGTTTTGGGAGCTTTAACAGCTAAGGCAACAACTCATGAATTTATAACCAAGCAAAAAGAAATTAAATATGAATATATAATTTCAAGCGATGAGGTAAAAAGCCGTCCTGACTTATACCTTAATGGGGAACAATATTCAATGGAAAAAATCTGCGCAGACTTAGGAATCTTGTCCATTTGGCCATTAGTGGCTGGAGCAAGAAACCATGTACGTTCATATAAAGACAAATATTATTATGGTTTTAAACAAAACGTTTCAGACGAAAATATCATATTATACGTCCAAGCTGTCTATAAGTGCATTAAAGATGTTTTTGATAAATTTGGGCCTGAATTGATTATCACACCAAATTTTCCGACCCTTCATCATCTGATGTTTTACTACTACGCTCACAAAAGAGGTGTGCCGATGATTGCCCTAACCGATTCGAAAGTGCGCGGAGTATATATATTTTCGCATGATTATAATTATTCAACCGGTTCTTTTCATAATCGAGTAAAAGATCTCAATGAAAAAATTGCTTATTCTGAAAACCTCGATAAAGCTAGGAAATATATCAAGGAATTTCGAAAAAATTTTAAAGCCCCAGAAGGAGCGGAATTTTTTAACCCAGGAAATAAAAAACGTCCGTGGAAAGAAAAACTAAGGTCAGCATTATCCCCGTATTATCATTCTCTTAAATGGTATACAAACAAGTCTAAAAATCATTGGGAAAGCATTGGTGTAACAATAGACTATAGACCACCATCAATTATTCTGCGTGACCATTATGCTTATAAACGCTATCGAAAATTCGCAAACAATTTTAAATACTATCCCCTAGAAAAGATAAAAAAATACGCCTATTTACCTCTCCAAGTCCAGCCGGAAGAAGCCATAGACGTATACTCGCCTTTCTTCAGTAATCAAATAGAAACAGCTCGTCAAATTGCCATGTCTCTTCCGGATGACTATACCCTCGTGGTTCGAGAACACCCGGCCATGGTTGGACTTCGTTCTCCATCTTATTTAGAGAAAATAGACCGGACGCCAAACGTAAAGCTGGTGGATTATAGAATACCAAGCGAAACTGTCATCAAAGGCTGCGATATCGTTATTTGTCAAAACGGTACCACAGTAGCAGAAGCCAGTCTTTTGGGTAAGCCTGTTATCCAACTTGGTAATCTCGGAACAACCTTAATTCTTCCGGGAGTAAAAAAACACACAGACATGACAACTCTCTCAAAAGAGATTGTTTTGTCACTTTCGGAAAAACCAGACTCGTTAGAGCACGAAAGACGCTTGGAGAATTTTGTTGCCGCCGCTTACGACACCGGGCTTGAGGAAAATTATATTGGAATATGGGAGAGAGGAAAAAACAAAGATAAAAGAAATTCGCTTTGGTTGTTTTACCAAAAAGAGATAGAAAGTTGTCTTAATTTGTAAAAATAAAATGACAAATTCAGAGATCATTAAAATAAGTGTAATTATTCCTACCTGTGATCGCCCCGACTTTCTTCCAAAAACGGTTGATTCCGTTATTGCTCAAACTAGAAAGCCGAATGAAATTATTGTTGTTAATAACGGCGCAGAGAAAGTTAGTTTGCCGGAACAGGTGACGGAAAAAATTAAAGTTTTCAATATTATGGTTCATGCCGGAGTTGCTCAAGCACGCAACTTCGGAGCTTGCGTGGCAAAAAACGATTATCTTGCTTTCCTCGATGACGACGATCTTTGGAACCCGGAATACCTGGAAAAGGTAGAGAGGTCGCTTCAGAAAGACACTAAATGTGTCATCAGCCGACTCGACAAGCTAGATTGTGACAAAATCAGACCATATAAAAACGCCGACGGATTTGTTTCAATAGAAAATTTACTCACTTACAATCCAGGTATTACTGGATCGAATACCGTCATCTCCACGGAAAAATTTTTTGAGGTGGGAGGGTTTGATCCAAAATTACCGCCATCAGAAGATAAAAGTCTAATCTTAGAACTTTTAAGAATAGGCATCACGCCGGTTGTTCTCGGAGATAATCAGGTCATACACAGAGTGCACGATAATCCCCGTCTTTCAGCTGATAAGAAAATGGCTGAAGGGATTAATCAGTTTACTAGAAAATATAAACATCTAATGTCTTTGCCGGTTTTCTTTTTCAATAAATATAAATTCCATCGCCATAGTTTTTTGGGAGGAAAAAGAACATCATTTTTGGGTTTTGTTTTTTTTAGTTTTTTATATAAAGCAACAAAAATAATTTTAAAAAAATGACTTTCTACGCCAGACCATCAAAAACATTTTTTTTTAATGTCCTAAAAAAGGAATTAACAAAAATAAAAGGAAGAAAAGCTTTTGACGCCGCTTCGGCTAATTTCAAGAACCGTTCTTTTTTTAGAACAGATTATTATTTTGGTTTTGACAGAGATCAACCCTCTCTTCAGACTGGCTTACAAAAATTTCCCGGAGATGACAAATGCGTCGGGATTTTGGGGGACCTAAGAGATATGAGAAATATCCCTCCGGGAAGCATGAAGGCGGTGGTAAGTACCAACACCCTTGACCATTTATCTAAAAAAGAAGCCGTGGAGGTGGTCTTCTCTCTTCAGAGAATAACAGAGCCCGGAGGAACGCTTGTTATACAATACACACTTGGATTATTAGACGAGGAAGAAATGGAAAAAATTAAGAATAATTTCGATAAAACTAAAACTCTTTATTACAAAAACAGTATTAGTTCCTTGTACGAAAGATTATTCGAGCGCAAAGGTAACTTAGGTCATCACAAAATTGCCAGTTCGAGATTATTTTTGATTATTTCTCTTTTAATAAGTTCTCTCGAACATCTAACCTGTTTTTTCAAACTTCCAAACAAACAGGTCCTCTGGATTTTTTCAGGTAAAAAAGGAGTGCTACACAATGACTTTAGTCTAGTTAACCTAAAAAAAATAGACGATCGATTATATGCTCTCTAAAACTTTCTCCCTTAATCAACTTTCCTGAATAAATATTTACCCTGGAGTTTGAAAAACTGTAAGATGTATTTTATCATCTCGCTTCTAAACTTCAACTTCGATTCTCCGGCTTTTCTGTCAAAAAACTTGACTGGAATTTCTTTAATAGAAAGCCCCTTCATGCTCGCCCGCCAGATCATTTCGAATAAAAAAAAGTTATTACTACTTTGTGGCTTTATTTTCTTCCAAGCTTCGTTTTTTAAACCTCGACAATTGAAAGAAAAATCAGTCACTGGAATAAGAGTAGCGATTCTAAAAAAAGAATTGGCAAAACTGCTCAACATTTTTTTCTTTTTAATATGATCATTGGGCGTTTCGTAAAAAGAACCTTTTAGATATCGCGAACCCAAAACAAGATCGTATCGACCCGTGAGAAGAGTATCAACAACTTTTTTTATGTTTTCTATTGGAATAGGTGAATCACAATCAAAAGAGAGAATAAAATCACCTTTGGCTGAATCATATCCATCTCTAAGCGCCGATCCAAGGCCCATCAATTTTCCTCGCTCAATCAATCTAATCGTCGGCATTTCCAATTGAAGACTTTTAATCTCATCGATCGTTCCATCCGTCGACCCATCATCAACAAAAATAATCTCTAAATTAAGATCAGACAACACTTGAATGACTGGAGGAATAAATACTTTTATATTTTCTCTCTCGTTAAAGCAAGGAAGAATAATAGAAAGAATATGGTGATTAGGCATAATTTTTTGATTATTTGGCAACCTGTTTGATTTTGTTTATATTATCTTTCACAACATTAAAGGTCAAAAAAAATTACTTTTTTTTTAAAATATCGTATTTACCTAGGTGAATCTCAAGTTCGTAGTTTTGGACGATATCCGGTTCTTTTTGCCAACTAAGAGAATGGCTAATGATTTTATCTGGTATTTTTGAAGGCAAAATATTTTGTAATTGCTCTTCACCTCTTCGAGTATTAGAAAACTGAAAATATTGAAAATAATTATTATCCGGCAGGAAAATAACGGCTTCCGGAACATCAAAAACAAGGATTTTTTCTCCGTCGAGATTGCCTAAATTATGTTTCAACATACTAGTTCTTTTACTTCCATAAAAATCGGAGACGAATGAATGAAAAAGGGTTTGTTTCATTTGAAAAAGAAAAAGTCCCATAATTAAAATAACTAATATTGTTTGGGAAGAAGAATAAAGAGATAGTTTTTTTTTAAAAAAAGGGATAATAATTCGGGAGAGTATTAACGGGAGATAGGCAAGAGCTATAACCTCGGCCGGAAAAAAATACCGATAGTAACCAATACTAACAAGATAAGCCATAGACATTAATAATGAAAAAATAAAGGAAATCTTCTCTGTAAAAGAAATCTTGTAATCAAACTTCTTCGACAAAAAAATACTTACCATCCATAAAAAAATTAATCCGAAAAAATAGATTGTTTCTATGTTCGTCACCACATGGATTATATTCTTAAACAATAAGGAAAAAACATTGATATCTTCTTGGTTCCCCGAATAAATGTTTGTAATCTCTTTCAAGGAATCTCCATGAAAATTCGTAAAAATCCAAAACAGGATAGGTACTATCGACGTTATTAGATAAAGAAAAAACAAACGCCTTTCCTTGAAAAAATGAAGTGGTTTAAAAAATAAGAATCCAATTGTAATTGATGGAATAAGGACTATAAGAAAAATTGGCTTGGTAGCCATAACTAAACCAGACAGAAGACCCAGCAAAATAGTAGATGTTTTGGAAATTTTCGAACTATTCTCTGCACAAGAAAACAAAAACAACAAAAGTAAAAGTAAGGCTGTGCCTGGCACTTCCCCGATAACATTTTTCCCTTGTCCGTAAATCGGAGCAAAGCTAACAATCAATAAAAGAGACAGAACAGCATAGAAAAAAGAAGATTCTTTTTTAATCAAAAAGTAGAGAGAAACAAAGAGTAAAAAAATAAATAAAACCATTACAAGGCGAGCTGTAAAAATATTGGCTCCAAAGAGAAAAAATGATAGCGCGACGGGATAAATAACTGGGTAACCAGTTGTTATAAAACCAGTAGAAATAAAATGACCTGGAGAAATTTGGACTCCATATACACCTTGCTCGGCAAAATTTTTAGCAACTTGGGTAAAAATACCCTCATCTCTCCATGGTGGAGGACTCTCTGTTAGTTCGTAAGTACTAAGAAAAAAAACGCCCAAGAATATAGGAGCCAGTAAAAAATATTTTTTGTGTTTTTTAATAAAATTCCCAAACATATCCCAATTAGAAATTGGCATTCTTCTAGAAACTAAATAGGAGAAAGAAGTTTACAAAATAAATTTATCTCCTCCTTTGTAATATCTGGATTATTCCCAAAATAGAAAGCCTGGCGGTGAATAAAATCGGCATTAGGACAAAAATCTTTTTGTTGAACATATTTTTTATAGAAGGGTTGTCGAGCCATATTTCCGGCAATAATGGGTCTAATCTCTACTTTAGCCTTATTAAATCTATTTCTGTAAATTTTGAATTTTTTTTCCTCTTTGCAAATCACCGGAAAAGAAAAATTAGAGACAACATCAAGGTAGATTGATTTTATTGGAATAAGATCTTTGTTCTTTTTTACGACTTCATTAATTAAAAGAAAATTTTTCTGGCGCTTACTTACAATAATATCCCAATATTTTAATTGTTCATTACCCAAAAAACCTTGTATTTCGGTTGGTCTAAAATTATAGGCTAGATCGTAAAATGTATACTTATCAAAAAATTCATCTACTTTATTTTTTCTTCTTAACAAGGAGGCTTCTTTCAGAGCAAGAGATCTGTCCCAACCATGGGCTCGAGACATCCGTAGCATCGCATCCAAAACATAGTTATCGGTAGAAATCATTCCCCCTTCGATGGTGGATAAATGATGTCCAACATAAAAAGAGAAAGTTGATGCTAAACCAAAATTACCTAGCATTCTGCCACCAACTTTCGATCCAAGTGCCTCACAATTATCTTCAAGAAGGATTATTTTATTTTTTCTACAAATATCAGCAATTTCTTCTATATCATCAGATAAACCTAAGACATTAGTCAGAAACAAAGCTTTAATTTTTTTGACTTTTTTTTGTAAGGTATTCGGAGAAATATTTAATGTGTTTATTTCACAATCAATCGCCACCGGTAGAAAACCTAATTGAATCATGGGCATGACATTGGTCGGCCAAGTGAGAGCAGAAAATCCAACGGGATCCCCTTTTTTCAGACAACCCAAGTTATACAAAGATTGCAGTAAAAGTAAATTAGCGCTACTTCCACTATTAACAAAAACTCCTCTCTTGCGTCCCTGTCTTTTTGCAAAAGCTTTTTCAAATTTAAAACACTCCCGACCCATACTTAAAGTATCGGCCTTTACAATAAAATCAACCAACTTTTTCCTTGTTTGTTTTTCTTTGAAAAAAGCAGATTTAACTAATTTTATCATTGTCCGGGAAATTTTACCCCAAGTCTTTCACAATCGGCTTTGAGCATTATTTTTACCAGTTCAGAAAATTTAACCGACGGAGACCAGCCTAATTTTTCTTTAGCCTTGGAAGAATCCCCGATAAGAAGATCTACCTCCGATGGTCGAGTATAGCGTTCATCAAATTCTATATATCTTTTCCAATCGGATATTCCCGCTTGCCTAAAAGCTTCTTCCACAAAGTCTTGAACACTGTGAGTTTCTCCGGTAGCAATAACATAATCATCCGAAGTATCCTGTTGAACCATCCGCCACATAACTTCAACATATTCTGGGGCATATCCCCAATCCCTCTTGGCGTCAAGATTACCCATATAAATTTTATCTCGCTTGCCGGCAAGAATTTCCGATATGCCAATAGACACTTTTCTGGTCACAAAATTCTCTCCGCGCCTTGGCGATTCGTGATTAAACAATATTCCGTTTGAAGCGTGAATACCATAAGCTTCTCTGTAATTCACCACTGTCCAATATGCAAAAACTTTGGAAACAGCATAAGGACTTCTAGGATAAAAAGGGGTTTTCTCGCTTTGTGGCGTTTCTTGAACTTTTCCATACATCTCAGAAGAAGAAGCCTGATAAAATCTAGTTTTTGATTTTGTCTCACGTATGGCCTCCAAAAGTCGCAACGTACCCAAGCCAGTAATATTAGCCGTATATTCCGGCACCTCAAAACTTATTCCAACATGGCTCTGAGCTCCAAGATTATATATTTCTGCGGGATTTATTTCATCTATTAATCGCACAAGATTGCCGGAATCGGACAAATCGCCGTAATGCAAAAAGATTTTGGTCGTATGTTGAGCATCTTGATATAAATGAGAAATTCTATCTCGATTAAAGGTGCTAGAACGTCTGACAATCCCGTGGACTTCATATCCCTTAGACAAAAGAAGGTCGGCTAAATAAGAGCCGTCCTGTCCGGTAATCCCAATTATCAAAGCTTTTTTGATTATGTTGTTATTTTTCTCTTCCATATTTAACCAGTAAGTAGTCATGTAGCGATTCACGCCACGATATAAATTTGGGGATTTTGGAATTCACTAAAGTAGCATTCTTAGGACGGTTTATATCAAATATATACTTCTTAGAAACTCCTTTCAAGTATTTTGGGTTTAACTTCAAACTTTTCGCTATTTGTAAGGCAATCTCATATTTACTAACTCCGTATGCACCCTCATTTACCAGATGATAAATACCGGAATCCAGAGAATTTCTTTTTTGAATTAAAAAATATATTCCTTTGACAAGATCATGGGCACAAGTAGGCACACCAAATTGGTCTTTAACAACAGGAAATTTTTTTTTGTCCTTTAAAGCTTTAACAACCATATCAACAAAAGTATCCCGATAACTGCCATAGAGCCACGAAGTTCTGGCTATAAAATATTTAATTTTTGTTCCCCGAGCTTCCGCTTCAATCAGTTTTTCTCCACCAAGTTTGGAAAAACCGTAAATGTTTAGTGGATTAGGAATATCTGATTCGGTAAATTTGTTTTTTTCGTTTCCAAAAACTTCTGACGTACTGACATGGATTAACGCCGAACGATGGAGTTTTTTTTCTTTAATTGCTCTCATAATAATGCCAGGCCCCAAGGCATTTGCGTTAAGAGCTTCAGTAGGGTGACTATCGCAATACTCAACTCCAATAAGGGCCGCGGCATTTATAATCACGTCCGGCTTAAATTTAGAAAGTTCACGCTTTACCGCTTTAATATCAGCGATATCCGCCCGCCGATGAGAAACTCCACGTAGTAAAAACTTTTTTTTTGATTCAAGAATATTAATCAGCTCTCGTCCTAAAAGACCGTCTGGGCCAAAAATGAGTATTTTCAAAGTTTTTTTACTAATCATAAAATGAAATTTAGCCGTGGTTATTTTGGCAAAGAATTTTTTTGTATATTTTGACAACTTCTTCCGCATTTTTCTTCCAAGTAAAAAAAGAAGCTCTCTCGATGCCCTTCAAAGAAAGTTCTTTTTTAAGGTTTTCATCCTTCGTAATTTTCTCCAAAGCCAGAGCAATATCTTTAACATCATACGGATTAAAAAGGATGGCAGCAACGTCAACTACTTCTGGTATTGAGGTAATATCTGAGGCGATGACAGGAGTGCCACAAGCCATAGCTTCAACTAAAGGTAATCCAAAACCTTCATTCAAAGAGGGATGTATTAAAGCTGTAGCAAAACTATAAAAAGCAGGCATATCATTAAGTTTAACAAAATTAATTAAAATTATATCTTTTCTGTATAAACTTTTACAAAGTCTTTCTTCTACTTCTTTGAATCCATAAGAACTTCTCCCTAGGATTACCAGTTTTTCCTTAGACATTTCATTTCTTTCACGAAATAAAGTATAGGAATCTATTAGACGTCCAACATTTTTATGAGTCTGCATTCCACAAACACAGAGAAAATAAGGACCTTTGTCTATGCCATATCTTTCAATGACTTCTCTGGCTTTATCACCGAAAACTCTTTCATATATGGAATCTACACCGTTGTAGACAGAGAAAACCTTCTCGGGATCAACATGATAGGCATAAATTATTTCCTTGCTACCAAAAAACGAAACGCCTATGACTGCTGATAAATACTTATTGCAATATCTTAAAATCAGATTAAAAACCATATTAGGAAACGTAAAAATTCCAGGGGCTGTTACTGAACCCCCGCCATGAGCTGTCACTACTAGTTTTTTAGCAGGCACTAACCAAAAAAAAGGATACAATCTTGGAACAAACCAATGGAAGATGTCAAATCTCTCTTTTGTTGTTAAACAAAACCATAGAAAGGAAAAAAAATGAGCACCCCACGGCAAAGGCAAAAGATTAATAATTATCTCATTCGTTTTTTCGTAAAGAGGCTCGTCAGGCATCTTTTTAAAGTGCACGAGAGACACTTCCAAATCAGACATTTGTATTATCTGTTCCACAAAACGCTTCGTAACCAGAGTCCTTTCAGGGCGACGATCCATTGCATCAGACATGATAGCAACTTTTATTTTTTTCATAGAATTTCTTAATTCACTAAAAATACAGTGCGTAATTATGCGCCACCAATTTATTGTTTACTCTTTATAAAATTAATAATCCTCATAGCCCTTTTAGTCCAAGAATGCTCAAGGATATCGCGCGAGGCTTGTTCGGCCAATTTAGAAGACTCTTCCTGATTACCGAAGAATCTCAAAATCCCCTTTAAAAGTTCGTTCTGATCATCCGATTTGACAAGAATAGCGTTTCTTTCGTTTAAAACTTCTCTTACACTTGGCAGATCGGTTGAAATGATCGGATTGCCACTAGCCATATATTCAAAAAGCTTTAATGGGGACATAAAAAAAGCATAGTGTGAAATATTAGGGTAATTCATCACGAGAACATCCGATGCCTTCACGTATCGCATAGCTAGGTTTTGTTTGACATGAGTAACAATTTTATATTTTTTTGGTGGAATGTTTAAAGAATCGAAAATATTGCAAACCTCCTTTAATTCATCATCGTAAACACCCACCAAAAGAAGAAAGGCTGTTTTTTCCATTTGAAGAACTTTCGGAAAAATTCTGATGAGAAGATCTACTCCTTTACCTTTACCCATTGTCTTATATTTTCCAACATATCCTACAACCTTACCGTGTTCTGGTAGACCAAGTTCTCTTTTTAACTCTAGTTTTGTTTCTTTTATTTTATAAAAAATTTCCAGATCAACGGCATCGGATGCTAGAAAAAATTTTTCTTCCTGAAAACCTTTTTCCGTAAAATAATGACACAAACCATGAGATATGGAAATGATTCCAGATGATTTTTTCAAAACTTCTTTAATAAAAAAATTATATTTACTTGTGTGGACCTCAAAATAAATGTTCTTTTTAAAAAAACAAAGGATAAAAAGAGGTAATTCATCTCTAGAATATATAAAATCAGCTTGATGTTTTAAAGCGTAGAAAGAAGCAAAAAAAGCAAAAGAAATAGCTCGAATCCAATAACCAAATTTCCCTAAAATGTACAAATCTAAGTTAAATATTTTTCTTATCTTAAAATTACTCCTCACTTCATAGAAAGCAAATAAATTCCCGCCTCGTCCATCCAACCTTTTAGGAATAACCAGTTCAACATCTAGGCCGTTCTCAGCAAAAGCTTCACACATTTTCATAATCTGAATACCATGGGCCTTTTCCGTAGGAATTCTGGCGTTAGCCAAATAAAGCATTTTCATATCTGGAATCAGGATTTGGAAGTCGTTTTATTTAAAATAAGCATAATATGTGGCAACAAAGATTGATGAGGAAATCCTAAGAGATTAAAAAAAAATTTTGTCACAACTTTAAGAGGATTTTTACTATTCCCTCTTTCTTCTTTGATGGCAAAAAAAAATGATGTATTTTCTTTAATCTTGTTCAAAATTTTCATCAGTTCGTAATAAGAGTAAAAATGGAGGTTATTATCCCTAAGGGGGTTTTTCCCAAATATTTTTACCATGAAATCTCGAGCTCTTTCAGGTAAGTAACCCAAGAAAAAAAGTCCGGTATGAGTTTCTTTGGGCCAAAAACGATTTGGGAAGGCCAGATAAAAACAGCCACCGGGCTTAAGAACCCTTAGCACTTGGGAAAGATACAAAATAGGATTATCTACATGTTCAAGAACACTGACTGATACTGCCGCATCAAAAAAATTATCGGGGAACGGCAAAATATTGCCATCATATTTAATGAACTTTACAACTCGACCAATCGTTTCAGCGTTTTTGGTGGCTATGTTAATAAGTTCCGTTTCGATATCAACTCCAGTAACCTCCGCTCCGGACTCAGAAAAAGCAATGGAAAGGCCTCCATTTCCACAACCAATATCAATAATTTTTAGGCCGTTAACGTCGCCAATTCGTTTTTTAAAATCGGAAACAACCCCTCTGGCCTTAATTATTTTTAGCTCCCAATCTTTTATCATCCTAATAATTTCCTCTTCAGAGGCACGAGGAAAACGCCTGTACATATAATCATAGGCCATTTTTCCAACTGGAGACGAGCTGATTTGCATCATTTTTTAAACTTTAAAATCTTAGTGATTATACTAATAGAAACATAATCATTCAAGTTTGCTTTTAAAATTCATTTGTGTGATTATTGTAGAAAATGGAAGTACTAGTAGAGCCAATTTCAAATCAAAAAATATCATTTTTTGACAAACATACAAAAAAAATTCTAGCCAGTATTATAGTTGCAGCTTTTTTGATTCGAATATTGGGAGTTAATTTTGGTCTACCGCTTTGGCTTATTTCGGACGAACCGCCGTTTACAGCGGCCGCTTTAAAAATGCTAGAACTCAAAACTCTCCTACCTGTTTTGCACGAGGAAACCTTCAAACAGATAATTTATTTCCCTCCTTATTTGTCATACATATATCTACTACCTTTTTCTTTGATTATTGGAATAAAATATATCTTTTGGACTGGTGGTTTCGAGCAATTTAAAAATTTTTTAATCTTGGATCCGTCGATTTTTTTTCTATTTGCCAGAATCCTGAACGTCATTTTAGGTACAATAACTGTATGGCTTGTTTACCTAATCACAAAAAACATATTTCAAGACAAGGAAACATCTATTTTTTCTTCGTTTTTTCTGGCTTTCAGTCTACTCCACATTGACTTGTCCTTTGTGGGAAGAGATTGGGTGCCAGCAACTTTTTTGTTTGCTCTTGTTTTATATTTCTTAACAAAACCAAAAATGAGTTTTAAAATGCGATTTCTAACCGGAGCCATTATTGCCGGCTTTGCCTTTGGTATTAGCCTTATCAGCGGGTTCATTATGCTCTTCATGCTACTTTGGTACCTCTTTTACGAAAAACATACCATTATGGATATTTTTAGAGAAAAAATACTTTACGTCTCACTTTTTATTTTTCTTGGTCTCTCTATTGTTTCTGTTCTGGTTTTCCCATTTGGATTTGTCTTCGCCCACTATACTTCAATAAGTAATCCAAAATCTGTTATTTCTTTTTTTGAGATGATTTACTATTTCTTTATCCCTATTTTAAAATCAGAACCAGCTTTTATTATTACCGCCATTTTAGGGTTAATTGCCATATATAAAGATCTAAGAAAATTTTTCTGGGTAATAGTTTCTTTTATTTCATTATACGAAATAATTTTTTACTTTACTTATCATTACCATCCCCGCTTCACAATTTATCTCTTTCCTCTTATCTCCATTTTGGCTGGTTATGGTTTGAAGAAAATTCATGAGAAGTTCGAATCGAAATGGAAGTATCTTCCTATATCGTTATTAATACTTTTACCTATCCTTTCTTCCCTTTTTATAATAACGATAGTAAGAAAGAATGATTCCAGAATTGAATTAAGAGAGTGGGTCGAAAAAACAATCCCAGAAAATTCAAAAATTCTTTTGGGAGTAAGACTTACCCGCCTATCGGCAACCAAAGGAGCGATAAAAGAACAAGAAAATATAGATCCGAAATCTTTACGACAAGTTGACTACGCCGAGCAAAGTTTTGAAAATAATCCTCAAGGTCTAAAACGATTTCATGTTTTAAATCTTTACACTGTAGATAATAATTCCTTTTTTCTGAAAATCGAAAAATACGCTAAAGATCAAAATTATGAATATCTCATCTTTGATCCTTTTATGGAAGATATGCCACATGACAGAATGGTGGCATTTAACGAGTTGAGAAAAAAATCCACGCTAATAAAAACATTTGGCCAAAACCAAAAATATTTTTCCGTGGAAAGTGGCGAATTTGGTCCAATAACAAAACTCCCTTCCCTTGAAAAATTTGGACCATTTATTGAGGTCTACCGTTTAAATTAGATTTTTAAGATATACTTACCCGAAAAGCTTTTCTTTCACTATTTCCAAATTTTTAAAAAAGTCAAAGATTGTATTCGCTGACAAAATAATCGTAACCAAAATATATGTTTTAAGTTTTTGATTTAAATTTGAATAAGGATCCACTTTTCGTTTAAGTAAAAAAATAAAATAACCAGTGAAAAAAGCCAGAAAAGGATAGAACGAGTATCGATAACGAGTTTCCACCACAATAGGAATAACCGACAAGGGCATAGTTAGAGCGATAACAATAATCCACCTCTTTAGTGCATCTCGCTCTTTCCATGCATACCAAACCCCACTCAAACCAAAAGTAAAAAGAATAAAAGCAAAACTACTTGATAAAATAATAGTAACGACCCTGTCTAATCCATGAAGATGGAACCAAAAAGCGGCAGGGCGAGCAAAACTAAAATAAATTGATGTTTTAGTGGCTAGTAATTTTAATTCTTCGAATGGCTTTTCTAGAACAAAAGATAAAACTTCATTAATTCCCTTCTCACTAGTTTCAAGAACGTTATGAGTACTTGAGAAATCTCTTATATAAGTAGATGGGTCAAGTTCGCCATTAGCAAGCGGATTATTACCGACCCACAAATCATAACCTCCAATAGCCGTAGTTAAAATAAACTGGTCGAAAACTATATAATTACGAACCACCCAAGGAGTGAAAACCAAAAAAGAACATACAACAAAAATACCCGCTTGCTTATAAAAACGTCTAGACAAAGAAAAGACAAGAAAAACCCCAAGAATAAGTAGTAAAGTCGGCCTAACAAGAGAAGCTAGAGTGCCAGCAACAGCCAGTAAAATAACATTAGTCGTGGTTGGTTTATAATAAAACTTAATAAATAAATAGATCGATAAAATCAAAAGAAAAAGCATTAACGTTTCCGTCATAAGCATGGCGTTAAGCTCAATTGTATCGATAAAAAAAACAAAAAGCGCTGCCCCAATAATACCGATTTTTTCTCTGTCCTCAGAAAAAAGATTTTTACTTATTAAGAAAACAAGAGCTCCACTGCCTAAATGTAACAGTGCCTGAATTATCCAAACAATCTGAAAATTTTGTCCAAAGAAAGAATAAATAAAAGCCAAAAAAAACTCATATCCAGGACCAACTCGACCAATACTAAAATCCTGTAATCTTGGTATTTCCGGGGTCTCGGCATATCCTTTACCACTTACAAGATTCCAGGCAATATTGTTATAGGCTTGTGCATCAACCATTGGAGAAATAGAAAAATAAAAGGAATAAAAAAGAGAAGAGAACATGGCTAACACTAAAACCAGAATTATTTTAGATTTAGAACTTTTAAACATAAACATTAAGAAAAAAGATTAAACTTAATAATAGACCATAGAGCGGAGAAACCATCTTTCCAGTTTATTTTTTTTCCTTCTTCATATGTTCGGCCGGAATAAGAAATTCCCACCTCGTAAATACGAAGTTTCTTTTTTGCAACGAGAGCCGTTATTTCTGGCTCAATACCAAAACGATTTGATTTTAATTCAGAAGCAAAAGAACGAAGAGCTTTCATCGTAAAAGCCTTGTAACAAGTTTCCATGTCGGTCAGGTTCAAATTTGTAAAAATGTTGGAGAGGCTAGTTAAAAATTTATTGGCTAAATAATGCCAGAAAAACAAAACTCGATGGGGCTTATCTCCAACAAATCTGGAACCATAAACAACGTCTGCTTCTCCAGAAACAAGAGGAGTAATCATAGAACCGTATTCGGCTGGACTATATTCAAGATCAGCGTCTTGAATAATAATAAAATCTCCTGTTGCATTAGCAAAACCTAATCTAATAGCCGCTCCCTTGCCTTTATTTTTATCATGAAAAAACAAACGGTACCTAGGTTTACCAGCTAAAGATTCTATTTTTTCTCTGGTTCCATCAGTAGAAGCATCATCAATGATAATAATTTCATAGGAAATCCCAGGTAACTTATTTTTCTCTATGCAATCCAGCATAGTAAATATTGTGTTTTTCTCATTATAAACAGGGATAACAATAGAGAGGGTTTTCATACAATATTTGCCTTATAGTAATGCCCTGTAAAGAGAAACTAAATTATAAGGTGTTTTCTTTCCCGCTCGTTCTACTTGCGTCTTGGTCATATCAAAGTTGTCTTTAAGCCATTTTAAGGATTTTTTATAATCTGACTGGAAAATAGGCATTTTGGAAAAATATAATCCCATTGGAGCACTAAATCCTTCTTTTGGTCGATTTATCAACTCTTTTGGTAAATAAGCCGATAATATGGTTTTTAACATATGCTTACCTGGATTTTCCATGGAATATTTTTTTACCTTGTCGCTAGTGGCAAATTGAATCAGTTTTTTATCCAAAAACGGGACTCGACCTTCCAGAGAAAAAAACATTGTTGTGCTGTCTAATTTAGAGAGTAGTCTGTCTGGAAGATATGAGTTCAAATCATATAAAAAAGGACTGATAAATTCAAGTTTATTAAAATATTTTCTAGCAACATTATAATCATACAAATACGCAGTAGATAAATTGTTTAAATACAACCCGAGAGCATCTCTCTCTTTGGCATAAATCCAGTCTGCGATAATTTTCTTGCCTCTAAAATTAGGGGTGGTTTTCAGTAAAATATCAACACGGTTTGATATTTTCCATTTGGGTTTTTTAATAGAAGAAAGATGTTTATGGGTAAAATAACCTCCAAAAAGTTCATCGCCACCTTCTCCCGATAAAACAACCTTTACTTTTCCTTTTGCTAAAGACGAGAGTAAATATGATGTAAAAATAGCCGTATCCGCCAATGGTTCTTTTATCGAATCAAAGATTTTCTCGTATACATCTTCAAAGCTTTTAGGGTCAACTTTGAGAATCTCTATCTTGCTTCCTATTCTTTTGGCTATTTCTTTCGCATAATAAGCATCTTTGCGACCGTCGATATCCAGACAAAAAAACGGTATGTCGATACCTAGATCTTTTAAAGCAACGGCTATAAGACTAGAGTCTATTCCCCCAGACATAAACAAACCAATTGGAACATCCGACATAAGGTGACGCTCCACACTTTGAAAAATAATTTCCTTGCCCTTTTTTATTAAAAAAGAATCCTCTTCATTATTTAAGTCATCTTTTATGATGAACAATTTATTTTTTCTAATACTTAGATCATCTAGTAAGAAATGAATTATCTCTCCTGGCATAACTTTTTTTACATTTTTGTAGATTGAAAATGGAGAAGGAATAAAACCAAAGGAAAGGAAAGTTGTTATTGAACCCTCATCAACTTCAAAAGAATAACCGGACGCAAGTAAGGTCTTCATTTCCGAAGCAAAAATTAATCTTTTATCAGTTAAACTGTAAAAAAGTGGTTTAATTCCGGCATAATCGCGACTAATAATTAATTCTTTTTTTATTTTATCGTATATAGCAAGAGACCACATTCCCTCCAACATACCAAAAATTTTGTCACCGTATTCTTTATATCCAAAAAGTACAACTTCCGTATCTGTTCCACTTTTAAAAATATATTTTTTAGACAATTCTTCTTTTATTGTTTTAAAATTATAGATTTCACCATTAAAAACAATGGCGTAGTGATTATCACTATCCCACATTGGTTGTATGCCATTTTCAGATAAATCTATGATAGAAAGACGGTTGTGGCCAATAGATATTTGGTCGTCTGAATACGACATACTACAATCCGGACCCCGATGGGCTTGAACGGATAACATTTTTTTAATAAGTTGGTCATCTCTAAAATTAAAACCAGCTATTCCGCACATATTATTTTTTCTATTTTATCCACATGGTTACTCCATTTAAGATCAAGCACGGTTTTTCTTGCCAGATCACCAAAAATCCTCGCTTGATCATAATTATCAATAATTTTTATAATAGCATTAGCTAAGGCTTTTGAATTTCCAGGGGGTACTAATACGCCATTCTCCCCATCACTTATCATTTCTTCTACACCACCAACCTTTGATGCAATGACAGGCAAACCACAAGCCATTGCCTCTAACATAACATTCGGCATTCCTTCCCACAGAGAAGAAAGCACAAATAAATCAGACTCATCAAACCAATTTTCAATGTTGTTTCTATTACCAACAAAATAGATATTGTCAGAAAGCCCAAGGTCCTTAACCTTTTTTTCAAGTGCTGTTCTATTAGAACCTTCCCCAATCAACACTAGTTTAACTTTGATAGGCTTTATATCTACAACTATTCTCATCGCATCAATTAAAAAATCAAAACCTTTCTTATGTGAACTCATGCTACCAACAGCAATGATAACAAAATCTTCCATAGAAAATCCTATATGGGATCTGCTTAAAATCTCTTTATTTTTGAAAAAAACATCATCAATTCCATTATATATAGTAATAATTTTGTTTTCTTTTATTTTTAATCCCTTCACTAAACATTGTTTAATAACTTCAGCATTTACAATTATCTTGTAAGTTAGCAACGAGGCTAGGTAATCAAAAATTTTTACAAATAAGCTCTTCTCAACCGGAATATTACCCTCTCTTACAATAACGCGAATCTTTGGAAAAAATAATTTTACGGATCTAATTACTAGATTGGTAAAAAACAAATTACTTAAAATTACTTGGGGGTTAATTCTTTTAAGGATTAAAAAAAGTCTGCGGTAGGCACCTAAATCAAAAAATGATTTAAAACCAATATAATGTAGATTGTGATTGGGGATTTTCAAAGCAACAATAAGATTGTGATTTTTTTTTGAAAGAGTAATGAAAACGTGTACATTATATCCTCTCAAAAAAAGAATGTTCGCTTGATTTATTACAGTCGTTTGGCCTCCTCCATAATCTAAATCATTTATAGCAAAGACTACTGTCTTCCCATTGTTTTTAGAACAAGTTTGATTACCGCTTAACTCCAAAGATTGCTTGTAATTTTTTAAATATTTATCTCTGTCTATAAAATGTATTTCTCCTATGTCTCTTTTTTTATTATGATCAGAAAAAGCCCCGCTCAGTGTTTTATCTAAAATTTCCACCAATTCCACTGACTGACCTATTTGAAAGACATCTAAGTAAGTTTTTCTAAAAATAGGCTCACCTACTAGACCAACATCAGACGTCACTACTTTACAATCACAAATAATAGCTTCAGCTAGTGTTCTCCCGTAACCCTCGTAGTTTGAGGTCAGAAGAAATAGATCGGCCGTTTTGTAGTAAGAACTCAGATCGTCTGTCCACGGCTCAAGGATTACGTTGTTTCCTAATTTGAAATTTGAGATTTGAGATTTGAGATTTTCTGTTTCCGGCCCCTCTCCCACTATTAGTAATAATGTTTTGGGAAATTTTTTCACAATTTCCCGCATAGCTTCAAGCGCCAACGGGATATTTTTTTCGCGCGTGAGACGAGAAGCCATCAAGATAATTTTGTCGTAGTTTGGATATTTTTTATGAAGATCGGTCACAATCGGTGCATTTTTGATTTTCTCCGTATCCACAAAAATGGGCAATATAGTAATTTTACTCTCGGGAATATTAAGTTTTTCAATCAGGGACTTTTTTATCCTTTCGCTGACCACACGAATACCGTCTGCCCTCGGCAAAATTATTTTAGCTATAAAAACACGAAATCTATTTAAAAAAGATTCTTTCAAAAAATATGTAGAAAGAAAATCTGTGTGAATTTGGATCTGAACAGGAACAGAAAATCTTTTTCCCAAAATATACGCCACCAGACCAGATTCAAATGGGTCTTGGGCAGTGATAACCCAATTTTTACCAGCGCCATTTTTTATTATTTTTGTGCCAATCTTTATAGCATCACTAACATAGAAAATTTTAGCCAAAGAATTGGTCGGATAAAGAGAAAGCAACTCTGAAAGAACGGTTATCTTAAAACCACTCTTTCTTTTAGAAAAAACCACGATCTGAAGAGATTCGAAAAGCTCACTGTACTCAGTAATACGCTTTCTAGCTTCAGATTCCCTATTAAACAAACTTCGATCAGAGCCAATGCTTAAAACGTTCATTGATTATTAATTATAGAAATAAATTCCTGAGAAATATCTTCCCAAGAATGCCTGAAGGAAAAGACTTCGGCCTTAGCACAATAATAATCGTAATTTTTTTTATCTGACAAAAAAAGTATTCCTTCTGTAATACTTTTTTTATCAAGAGGATCAACAAGTACAACCGATTCCCCAACACGGTCAATGATTCCTATTTCTTTACTAACAATCACAGGTTTTCCAAAGGAAAGAGCTTCCAAAACAACATTAGGAGCAACATCGCTAAGCGAAGGCAAAACAAGAGCATAACATCTTCTGATCAAGTCAAAAACCTCTTCACGCCCAACCCCCATCGCTATTTCTAGAGATATGTCATTATCCACTATCCGTGCCTCCTCCACGCACTCCTTAAGCATATCAATATTTTTTAATTTAATTGGCCGACCCACAAACAAAAAATTCTTCTTGATCGGCAGAAGCGCAGAATTTTTCTCACCGTAAAAATTTTCCACGACAAAGCATTTTTCATCCTTTAGGCCGTATTCACGAACAAAAATAGTTTTTTGCCAAGAAGTGTTGAAAACCAGGGCGGAAGCATTCTTCATCACAAAACCAGAAATATAAAAAACTATTTTATAAGCAAACGGGATTCTTTCAATTCTTTTGTAAAATTGTTTAAGGGTAATTAAATTACCTGTCTCTTCAACATATTTTTCCCATAAAAAGTCTCCTCCTATTCTTAGGATAACTTTTTTCTGGAAAATCTTTCCGAAAATAACAGAGGGTAACCCGACACTGAAAGTATCCAGAGCGATAACTGCATCACCATTTAATCCTGATAAAATCAGACGATATAAATAAGAACATTGGTTAAGTACGCTAGAGAACCTCTTTTTCTTATAGAGAACAACCCCCACCTCAATACCCCTAGCATTTAGTCTATCTTTTATGTTCTTAGTGTAATTACCGCCGACACTACCCTCTCCTACATATAAAGAATTGCTGGCAATTATTATTTTCAACTTTTTAGATTTTTCTTTTTTTTTAAAAACAAAAATCCCATACAATACAAAACTTTCCATGGCTATCAACATTCCCACAATTATTTGAGCTAATAGATAATGAATTTCAAAAAATTCAACAACAAAATAAATAGAAATGGTGTTGAGAAGTAAATTAAAAACAGCAATAAAAAAATAATACAGCATTTGTCTTTTTTGGCCTTTATTTTCCTTATCTTTAAAAGTCCAATATTTCTGCAAAAAAAAGCTGACAAAGAAAGCCACGGAAAAAGCCAATGCGGCGGAGAGGACATACCATATTCCAAAATAATCCGTAAAAATGTGAAGTAGAAGTAGATCGGTAAAAGCCGCCGTGCCACCGGCAACTAAATATCTAACCAATATTTTCCCTTCCAAAAATCTAAGTAATTTAATCATTTTAGAATTCAAAAACTTTTCTCATTTCTCGAGCAATATTGTCCCAGTTGTATTTTTCTTCAACCAGCCTCAGACCGTTTTTTACTAGTCTCTCTTGTAAAGAAGTATTATCCAAAATCTCCCTGATTTTTAGAGCAATATCCTGCGGATTGCCGATTTCGCAAAAAAGCCCCGTTTCGCCATTTTTGAGAAAATCTGGTATACCACCAGCCCTAGTGCCAACAATGGGCACAGAGGCTCTCATAGCCTCTAAAAAGGCATTTCCTAAGCCTTCCGAGTAAGATGGGCGGACAAAAACATCGGCTTGGTTCATTTTTCTCATTGCTTCCTTATTTTCCATATTACCCCAAAATATCACTTTTTCGTCAAGTTTTGATAATTGCACTTTTAACTTCAAATTTGTCTCCAGGGGCCCTCCCCCAACGATCCAGAGAAAAACATTTTCTGGTAAGTGCTTCATAGCTTCAATCAAATCTCCTACCCCATTTTTATCCACCAATCTGGAAACAGTAATAACTATTTTTTTATTTCCCTCCTTCTTTGTTTCGAATTTCGCCTGCTCGTCCGTAGCCAATAGGCGGAGGCGAGAATTTCGAATTTCGAATTTTTCTAAAGATACTCCGTTGGGTATAAGAAATATTTCTTTTTTGAAACCGTATTTTTTTACCAAGTCTATCAAATAAATTGAGATAGCCGTTACTTTGTCGGATTGACTTAGCATAAATTTAAAAGACCGGCCGATAAAACCGCCTCTTCCTTTTTGCAGATACTTCTCGCTTTCCCCATATTGAACCGAGAGGACAAAAGGGATTTTTTTATGGAAAAACTTCAGGACGGAAGCTGCAAAAGAACCTTGGGAAATATCCATTCCCCAAATAACAGTCTCGCTATTTTTAAAATATTTTTTCGCCAATATCGGACCAAAAAACATAAGAATCCACTTATCCAGAGCATTGCCAAAGCCCACGCGATAAACCAACGCTTCCGAAAATTTTTCTAAAGTCGGCAAATTTTTATTTCTCTTTGCAGTGATTATTACAAAATCAAAAGAGCCGTTAAGTCGGCTCGTAATTTCCCTTATGGCCATCTCTGCTCCACCAATAAATGGGAAATAGGAGGTGGTAAAAACAACTACCCTCTTCATTTTTTAATCAATTTGTAAACGTTTTTTTTCCTCTTTAATCCAGTCAAGCAAATTCATCTTCGGCTCCCAACCAAGAACCTCCCTCGCCAAAGTATTATCTGCCAAAGTCTCTCTGGGTTCGATACGCGCTTCTGTGTAAGTTACCGGTCCCCCTATCATTTCCGCCACTTCATTTACGGAATAACTTCTTCCCCGACCAATGTTGAAAGGCCTTCCGTCTTCTATATCGCTTTCTGCCGCCAAAATATTTGCTTCTACTACGTCTCCCACAAAGGTGTAGTCTCTTTTGTTTTTTCCGTCACCTGCAATGGACAATGGTTCTTTCTTCATCTTTTGACTAAGAAAAATCCCTAAAACTAGTCGGTATGCTCCTTCTAGAGATTGCCTTTTTCCATAAACATTAAAATATCGCAAGCAAGCCGACGGCAAACCATAAACTTTTGAAAAAACTCGGCAGTATTCTTCTCCGACAAGTTTTTGCAATCCATAAGGACTAAGAGGGTTTGTTTTCATATCTTCCCGGAGTGGCATTTCTTTTTGATCTCCATAAGCCGATGATGAGGCGGAATAAATCACTTTTTTTACTTTTGCGTCCCGAGAAGCCACAAGAACATTCAGCGTACCCCTTATATTTACATCGTTGAAAGTAATCGGATCTTCAATGGACGGCTGAACTCTCGCCAAAGCCGCCGTGTGAAATACATAATCCACTCCACCAAAAACAGGCCTGATAGAATCAAGATTCCTGATGTCAGCCTCAAAGAGTTTCGCTTTAATGTTTAAATTTTCTCTCTTCCCCGTCGAGAAATTATCCAAAACACGAACCTCGTATCCTCTATCAATTAGCACGTCAACTAAATTGGAGCCGATAAATCCGGCCCCTCCCGTCACCAAAGCCGTCTTGTGTTTAGAACTATTCATCATTGTGATAATGTTATTATTATATATATGTATTTATTAATTTCCTTTTCTTCAAATCTCCGTGTAATCTCTGAAAAACAACTACGAGCGTGACTGACGCGAGTATTAGGAATTTTCTAGCAAGAAAATATCCGTGTTTTTCAGAGGTTACACAATAAGAAACCTCCGGAGGGAAATATTAGACTTTCATAAACTCATCTCTAGGCGCACAAGTCACACTAATTATAATAACAAAAATGAACGAAAACTCAAATAAAAAAATCCTCTATATTGTTACAAAATCTGTTTGGGGCGGAGCTCAAAAATATACTTTTGAACTCGCTCAAGCAATGAAAAATTTTGGCTATCACACGATGATCGCCTCTGGCGGTTATGGCTACATGGCCGAAAAAACGGAAGCAGAAAAAATACCATATTTTATGGTAAAAAATTTTTCCCGAGATATCAGTATCTTGCGCGATATTCTGGCTTTTTTTGAAATATTCAACCTTCTACTTAAAACCCATCCGGATATCATTCACGTTTCCAGCCCAAAAGCTGGAGGGCTTGCTGGCCTGGCCTGGTTTTTTTATAAAATCTTTCTGCTTTTTTCTTTCAAAAAAACAAGATCCGTTTATACTCCTCACGGCTGGACGTATCTGGAAGACCGCCCCCTCTGGCAAAAATTTCTTATCAAGCAAACCAGCCACGTTATTTGCCTTTTTTATGACAAAATAATTTGCGTTTCAAAATTTGACTATGAGTCTGCCTTGAAAAACAAAATCACCGCAAAAAATAAGCTTGTTCAAATATGGAACGGCATAAATGTTTCCTCCTATAATTTTTTCTCCAAAGAAGAAGCCAGAGAAAAAATTATCTCTCTCTCGGGCAACCATTCCCTAAAAAAAGATTCTTTTTGGTTTGGAGCGATAGGAGAGTTTACTGCCAATAAAGGATATCACTACCTCATAGAAGCCTTAAAAAAAGCCGGCGAAGACACAGCACAAACGATTTTAATCGGTTACGGCGAGGAAGAGAAAAAACTTCGCGAATTAGCTTCTCAAAATAACCTAGGCGGGCGTTTTTTTATTATAAATAATTTTCCCGAAGCTTATCTTTATCTTAAGGCCTTTGATGTTTTTGTAATGCCATCTATAAAAGAAGGCTTGCCTTATGTTCTCCTTGAAACAGGTCTTGCCCAAGTTCCTGTGATAGCAACTAAAGTTGGCGGAATCCCTGAAATAGTTGAAGACGGACAAACGGGATTCCTTATTGAGAGAAAAAATAGCCAGAGTATTATTGATGCCATCCATGAAATATCTTCAGGAAAAATTTCCGTGCTTCAAATGGGACAAAACGCCCGTAAAATAATCTTGGCTAAATTTTCCTTCTCCCAAATGTTTGACCGAACTAAAGAAATCTACGGGCTATGATAGCTCCTCCACCGCCCAAAATTCCCAATCCCAAGATCACGAAAATCCAGTTGAAGGAAAAATCTGAAAATCCAACAGAAGCGATATTGTTGTTTTCCGTAGGCTTCTCTTTGAAATTATCATTTTCTTTTTCTACTTCTTCAATTATGCCAGGCTCGGGGAAGCTATCTTGAACAAAAGAAGTAGTTATTATTTTTTGAGCAATTGGATTTGCACTGGAAGTTTTCTGAGTTTGGGCGATTACAGATGTTTTCGGTAAAGATTTTGTCTGTACCTCCGCAAGAGAAGAGTTTTTAAAAGTGTGGGCTATTCTGCCGTTTGGATAAAGGAAAAAAACAGATTCTTCCTCTTTAGAGTTAAGCCCAGAAATAGAGGCTGGCACAAAAATTTCCGTTTTTTCTTTTATCATCGTTCCTTGTGGGAAAACAAACCTCTTCCCCGAACTCTCTAACACCCAATTAGAAATATCCAGCCTGATCGGCGAACCGTTTTTTATAGCAATGTAATCCGCACCAACTGAAGAAATAACAAGCTCATTTGGAATAATTGTCATAGTAAAATAATCCGTGGCGCTGTCTTTGAGAGAAGAAACACTCAAACTCACGATATAAACTCCCGGGTAAACATAGGCGTGCAAAACTTTTTCTCCTTTAGAAAAACTTCCGTCTCCAAAATTCCATAAATAGTCTGCCTTTTCTAAAATTTCTTTTTTGTAACCATAAGCAACACCGGAGAAAACAACATCCGCTCCGGAAATAGCAGTGCGATCTCCTCCGGCTTCCGCGTAAATACGAGGCAGAGTGGTTTCTTTTGGAATAATTTGCGAAACCGGAGCGGAAATTTTGTTTTCGTCTGAGTTTGAAGGAGAGTTGTCGTTACTTTCAGTAAGTGAAATTCCAACGGAAACATTTTTAGCCTTCGGAGTTGGGCTGGCTGTAATCCAAGAAAGAAATTCTGTCCTTTGCGCCGTTTCTTTTGTTTCGTTGTTTCCACCAATATTAGACCAGTTATCCGAGCCGTCTATTTTGTCTACCACGCTACCACTAAAATCTTTTAAAATTAAAATCTCGCCGGCATTAGATAATGAACCGGTATAAATTTGGTTAGCCGTAATATTTGGAACACTCTCCTCGCTTGTCCTCTCTAAAAGAAAAAAGGAACCGCCAGCAACAGTTCCTTCAAGATTGATTTTTGGCTGGCCATCTTGCGCTTCAAGTATCCAACCCTCCAAAGAAACAGTTTCCGCGCCGTCATTTATTAATTCTATCCACTCATGATTAGCCGAAACATTTGTGCCCATCCAAGCTATTTCATTTATAT
>CAYJQX010000002.1:0-140085 GCA_964372755.1 uncultured Candidatus Saccharibacteria bacterium | reverse complement strand
GGAATCAATTATCAGACTCCGCTTGAAGTGTTGCGAAGGTGTTGAGGATTAGACGAACACCAAATCTGAATAGCTGTGGATTTTATGAAGAGCTTGCAAAAAAGGCTTTTCTATATTAGTCTATCAAGACTATGTCAGTTCGAATGAGGCACACAAGCAGACATACCGCTAATCGTCGTTCTCACCACAGAGTGCAGACGGGTTCTTTTCAGATATGCGCGGAATGCAAAGCTCCGAAACTTTCCCACAGGGTTTGCATGTCTTGCGGTATTTATAAAAAGAACAGCCTTATAAATGTTAACAAGAAGGCAGAGAAGATAGAGAAGAAAAACAAGAAAAGAAAAACAGAAGTTCACGAACATAAAGAAGAAAATAAAAAAGAGGAGTAAAGTCCGATTTTTTGTTGGCGCTGGATTTTTTGCATAGAAAAGGCTTGGAAAGTTAAAGAGAAATTTCGCAGGTATATTTTTTGATTAAATTTCTGGAACGTATTTTGGAAACCTTCTTTTAGTCCCTTGATTCTTTAAAGAAACATAATCTTTGATATTATTATTTTATGGCCAATCGACATCTTTCTCGAAGCGTAGTTTTACAAGCACTCTTTGAGTGGGATTTTAAGGGAGCTAATCCGAAAATTGATTTCTCCGAAATTCTTGAGAGAAACATAGAAGAATTTGCGCCTGGCATTGATGATACAAAATTCATCAAGAATATGGCTCAAGGTATTCTCGAAAATCGAGAGAAGGTTGATGAAATAATGGAAAAAGCGGCACCGGACTGGCCTATTGCGCAAATTGCCATAGTGGATAGGAACATATTGCGCATAGGTCTTTATGAAATCCTCTTTGGAGATAAAGGGGAGGTGCCTTCCAAAGTGGCCATAAATGAATCCATCGAATTGGCCAAGACTTTTGGCGGAGCCTCTTCTGGCAGGTTTGTAAACGGTGTTTTGGGAACAGTTTACAAAGAATTGGGCGAACCGGATAAAGATGCTCCAAGTAAAAGAAAAACCAGAGGAGAAGTAGATCCGGAAAAACTTCCCAAGGAATTGCTTGCCGGAGCAGTTGTTTATCGCATAGGGGAAAATAATAAAATATATCTGGCCTTTGTCCATGATGTTTTTGGGCGATGGACTCTTTCTAAAGGCAAAGTTCGGGAAGGGGAAAATGTTCGCGACACAGCTTTGCGCGAAATAAAAGAAGAAATAGACATAAACGGCGCAATAGAAGCCGAAATCGGGAATAATGCTTACACGGCTTCCGATCCTGAAAAAGGGAAAATCCGCAAAGTGGTGACATATTTTCTCATGTCCACAAAAGAAACAAATTTGCATCTCAAAGAAACGGGAGGACTAACCGATGCCAAATGGTTTTTACTGGAGGATGTTTCAGAGCTTGAAATGTATGATGATATTATTCCCGTCATCACTCGGGCCGTCACTCTTCTTAAAGAAAAAATAAACGCGTAATTTCAATGGTGAAAGATATCAAAAATTTTGAAGAAAACTCGGGTGTTGTCTTTTCGGATAAAAATTTATTAAAGCAGGCCTTTACTCACAGGTCTTATTTGAACGAGAATCCCGGGCTGGCTTTGGAGCACAATGAAAGACTGGAATTTTTGGGTGATGCTGTTTTAGAGCTGATTATTACGAATTTTCTATACAAAAAATATCCGGAAAAACCCGAAGGAGAGCTAACCAGCTTTCGAGCCGCTTTGGTAAATTCTGTGATGTTGTCGGAAATCGCCCGCAGTTTGAATATGGGGGATTATCTGCTTCTTTCCCGCGGAGAGTCAAAAGATACGGGCAAAGCAAGACAATTTATTCTGGCTAATACTTTTGAGGCCGTAGTGGGGGCTATTTTTTTAGATAAAGGATATGATGAGGCAAAAATTTTCATTGAGAATTTTTTGATTCCCAGAATTACCGATGTCGATGAGAAAAAACTTTGGGTGGATGCTAAAAGTCTGTTTCAAGAGAAAGCCCAAGAGATGTCGGGAATAACTCCTTCTTATAAAGTTATTTCTGAGTCTGGTCCGGATCATGCCAAAAATTTTACTATTGGTGTTTATTTAGGAGATGAAATAATCGCGGAGGGAGTTGGTTCTTCTAAACAAGAAGCGGAAACCGATGCCGCGCGAAACGGACTTGCCGCAAAAGGTTGGGTATAGTCTACGCTTATTTTTTATTAGATTTTAAATATAAAATAAATGGCTAAATATCGTGGGTATATTATTGCAATATCAGCAATCATCATAATTTTTGGAGGATTTACTTTTTTTGAAAATTGGCGATACGGGGCTATTGATCCAGCTCATTTAACGAGTAATGTTGTGCTATCCATCTCTTGTTCCGAATTTACAGAGGCAAGTAGTTGTAAGGATGCAGAAAAACAAGGATTGTTTTGTGATTGGGATCAAACAAAGAAAGAGAAATGCTTTTCTTCTTTTGGAACAAGTTTCATTTCGAGCGAGAAAAAAACTGAAAAAATACCCGTGGATATCTTTATTTTCCACACGGATAAATTTAAAGAAGGTCCTGATGCTAAAGAGCCTTTGACCGAGGAAAACCTGCGCTTTTATATTGAAGAAACAAACAAAAACTTTAAAGGATCTCTTGAATTATATTTGCGAAATGTGAAAAAAGTGGCTGATCCTTTCTTTTATCACTTCGAAATTGGCGTACAAGACGGGTTGATTCTTAAATCTTATCCTCCAAAAAAAGACGGAGTGACTATTTTTGTGGTTGATGGAGTTTTTGAAAAAGTTCTTGGAATCAGTCGGTGGTTCCGGGGATACGCTTTGGTTGGTAATGATGCTATGGTTATACCAGCGTCAAATATTTACTATTCTGACGCGGGGAATAACATAATTATTTCCCATGAACTTATGCACCTTTTTGGAGTTCGCGGTCATGTTGTCGGTATTATAAGTGCAACGGAGATTAATAATCCCTGCGGAAAAAGAGTGTCCTGGCTGAGGTACAATAAAAATTTAGGAGAAAAAATACCTATAGGGGCTAGACAAAACGTTATGTCTGAATTAAGTGAGAATAAAGGATTGATTTTTACTGATGGGTACGAGGATCAATTTAGACATCTTATTAATTGTTGGCAGGTAGGAAAAACAAAAAACTAAAACGGTTTTTAAAAATCCAAAAGAGAAGTTCTCAAATGCGTCTTAAGCGTCTTGAATTAAACGGCTTTAAATCCTTTGCTAAAAATACAAAGCTCGATTTTGATGCTCCTGTTTCTGCTATCGTCGGTCCAAATGGTTCTGGAAAATCCAATGTAGCCGAGGCCGTTCGCTGGGTTTTGGGCGAGCAATCCATGAAATCTCTTCGTGGCAAAAAAGGCGAAGATTTGATCTGGAACGGCTCTTCCACACTGCCAAGAAGCAGTAAGGCCTCTGTTTCTTTGGTTTTTGATAATGGTGAAAAAATTTTCCCTGTGGAATTTGAAGAAGTTATTGTTACTCGCACCGTTTATCGCGATGGCGTGAACGAATATTCTTTGAACAATTCAGTTGTCCGCTTGAAGGATGTTTTGGATTTGATGAGCCATGTCGGACTGGGGGCTTCGGGGCATCATATTATAAGCCAAGGCGAATCAGACAGGATTTTAAATGCCAATCCAAAAGAAAGAAGGCAGATGATTGAGGACGCTCTGGGTTTGACCTTATATGAAATGAAAAAAGAGGAAGCTTTTCGGAAGCTTAAAAAAACAAGGGAAAATATGGATAAGGTAGAAGCGGTGAAAAGAGAAATCCAGCCTCACCTTAATTTTTTGAAACGCCAAATAGGAAAAGCGGAAGAAGCTATTTCTGTAAAAGAAAATCTTAAATTCTTATACGGAGAATATCTGGCTAAGGAAGAGGAGGAGATAAAATCTTTAAGAAAACAAATAGACGAGAAAAAAATAAAACCGGAATATGAAATCGCTAGACTGGAAAGAGAGTTGAGAGATACTGCCGGACAATCGCTTTCTATTCACGCCTCAAAAGAAATAGACAAAATGAAGGAAGTTTTGAAGGAAAAAGAGAATATGAGATTGGATTTGAGAGCTCGGGAGATTTCCATAGAAAGAGAAGCTGGAAGGTTTGAAGGAATGGTAGAGCTGGAGACGAAAAGGGGCCAAAATGCCGGAACTCCCGATGTTTTGCCGGTTTCAAGCGTGCGCGGATTTTTAGAAAAAATAGAAAAATCTTTGGAGAGTATGCTGTTTACTTCCGATTTTTCGGAAATCAGAAAATTGGCGGAGGGTCTAAAAACAGCCCTGAAAGAAATAAAAGAAAAAATAGGTATGGTTTCCAAAGAAGCGGGAATGCCGAATCTGTTGGAACTTAACGATTCTCTGGAGAAGTTAAAAAAAGAAAGCGACGAAGTGAAAAAAGGGCTTGTGTTGCTCTCTGAGGAAATTAATTTTTTTCTTACCGCGATTGCTAAAAAAGAAGCAGATATTTTATCTATGGAAAAAAACAAAACAAATCTGGAGATCCGCTTAAGCGACCTTAGAAATTCGCTAAAACTTTTTGAATACGAGGAAGAAAAATACTTATTTAAACTCAGTGAATTTACAAGAGATGCCGAAATTGCCAAAGCTATCTTGGGAGAAAAACCTGCTTGCCCGGAATCCGTACTTTTAAGAAAATTTTCTGCTGGGGAAAGAGAAACTTTGCGGGGAAAAATAGAGCGGATTAAAATAAAATTAGAGGATTTGGGAGGTATCGGAGAAGAAACCGTGCGTGAATATGAAGATGTAAAAAAGAGAGACGAGTTTTTGGAAAAGGAACTCCACGACCTTCGCGAGACTGATGAGGAGTTAGAAAAAATGATGGCGGAATTAGGAGAAAAGGTGGATTTAGAATTTGGAGAAGGGGTAAATAAAATCAATGCCGGACTGGGAGAGTTTTTCGGTGGAATGTTCAATGGCGGAAGAGCCGAACTAAAAATTTCTTCTTTGAAGAAAAAGAAGAAAGATTCCGAAAACTTACATGAAGATAATGATTTGGAAGAAGAGAATAAAGAAGAAGAAGGGGTAGAAATAGCTGTGAGTTTTTCTCGAAAAAAGATAAGTTCATTGCAAATGCTCTCTGGCGGGGAAAGGGCTCTTACTTCCATTGCCGTTCTCTTTGCTATGACCCAAGTAAACCCTCCTCCATTTTTGATTTTAGACGAAACAGACGCAGCATTAGACGAAGCAAATTCCAAAAGATACGGAGAGACTCTCAAAAATCTTTCTCAGAAAACCCAACTGATTGTTATCACCCATAATCGCGAAACAATGAAGCAAGCGGGAATTTTGTATGGCGTGACCATGGGGGCGGACAGTGTTTCCAAATTATTATCAATAAAGTTTGAAGAAGCGGAGACCTATGCAGGGAGAGGGTAATCCGACACCAATACGCAAATGAACACGAATGACGCGAATTATCAAAAGCGGGGTGTTTGCCCCAAAGACTAAAAAGTGTTAATATAAAAACATCATGAGTACAACTTTTAAAAACTCAATAAATATATCAAAAAACAAAGTTCAAAAATCTGGCGGTTTAGTTATTTTGTCTATTAAAGAATATCAAAAGCTTCAAGAGCAAGCGATTCCTACTTATTATCTCACCGGCAAAGATGCCTTGAAATTAGACAGAGAGGTAAAGCAAGCGTTGAAAGATTACCGTGATGGAAAAACTATTAAAGCAGGTTCAATCAAGGAAGCGTTAAAAATTTATGACCGAAAGAGTAATCGCTAAAGTAGATTATTCTGCTCGTTTTTTGAAACACCTCTCTCGTTTGCCAAAACAAATTGTAAAGCAAGCGGAAAAGAAAGAAATTATTTTTAAAACAAACGCTTTTGACCCTCGTCTACGAACTCACAAACTCCACGGAAAAGATAAAGAGTCGTGGGCCTTTTGGATTGATTATCACTACAGAATAAAATTCATTTTTCTTAACAGTATTACTGCTATCTTTATAGATATAGGTACTCACAACGAAGTTTATTAGAATTTTCTTATGAACGATTTAAAAAACAAACATTGTGTGCCGTGTGAGGAAGGGGGAGATGCGTTAAATCATAACGAGGTAGAGGAATTGATGACTCAAATACAAAGTTGGGAAACGGAAGAATACAGAAAAATCTTTAAAAATTTTCGGTTTAAAGATTTTAAAGAAGCGATGGTTTTTGTAAACAAAGTGGCGGAGGTGGCCGAAGCCGAGGGGCATCATCCCGATATCCATATTTTTTATAACAAAGTGACAATTGACCTCTGGACGCACGCGGTTGGGGGTTTGTCGCATAATGATTTTATTTTAGCCTCCAAGATTGACGAATTGACGAAATTACCTCAATGAGAGACGTCCGACGTCTCTCATTGGACTAGTAAAATAACAAGTAGTATTATTGTAAACAGAAAGGAGGTGAGTATCTTATGGATACTGTAGAAGAGAAGCCTGTAACGCGAGAGTTTATAGAAACTCTCGAAAGAGTTGGTTTTGAAGCAGACAGGCGACAATCTTCTGGTGATCGTGGTAATATACCGATTTACTACAACCAGATAACACTCTGGGCCATGTTTAAACGGTATTTTCGAAAATGATAATGACGAGTGTTACTCCCAGTCCCGACCAAGAATCGGGGCTGTTTTTTTTGACACTCATTTCTCCATCTGCTAGTATGATAGAACAATTATGTTGATGATCCGCTTACAAAGAATAGGTAAAAAACACGACCCGAGCTATCGGGTTGCTCTTATTGATTCTAGAAAATCCACAAAGAGCGGAGCTTTTAACGAAAATCTCGGTTCTTACAATGCCCAAAAAGGCGAACCAATTTTAAAAACAGAAAAAATCAAAGAATGGATGGGAAAAGGCGCCAAACTCTCCGATACCGTGCACAATCTTTTGATAAAACAAGGCGTGTTGGAAGGAAAGAAGAGAGATGTGCTTTTTCATGATAGAATCAAAGCAAAGAATTTGAGCAAGCAGGGTAGAGTACCGGTCGAAACTGCTTAGGTTGTTAAAATTTAACAGGGTATCTTTAGAATTTCAGAAAAATGGTTGAACACGATAAAGAGTTCTTGGAATATGTCGTTAAAGCTCTTGTTGATAACCCCGATAAGGTTATGATTGACCGCAAGGTTGATGAGATGGGAGTTTTAATTACTCTTCGCCTCGATCCTGCCGATATGGGCAAGATTATCGGTCGAAGCGGTAATACGGCAAAGGCTATCCGCACCCTACTTCGAGTGGTTGGAATGAAAAACAACGCTCGAGTAAATCTGAAGATTGAGGAACCAGAAGGGGGGAGAGTGGAGCGTCAGATCAAAACCGTTGATGAAGCAATGGAGGACTTGAAGATTTAGGACGCGAAACTTGCGAACTAAACGCGAAACTACGCGAAAGAATACAAAATTTTGTTTTAAACAAGCAGAAACCCATGCTACACTATAGTAGCGTGGGTTTTGTTTTTGTTGATATTTTTCTCTATGGGGTTTATTTTACATAAGCTCCGAGAAACACGGATATTTTTTTGGCTTATAATTCCTAACACTCGCGTCAGTCACGCTCTCCTCGAGTCTGAGCGACCTCGGAGTCGAAGACGCAATTGTTTTTCTAGGGGCTTATATGGAGACTTTAAGACTAGAGATTAAATACACCTCTAAATCATAGGCATTAGACTATTATACTTAATGAAAAAATTTGCCATTATCACGTTGTTTCCAGAGTCTATCGAAGGTTATTTAAAGTCTTCTATTTTAAAGAGAGCCGAGGAGGGAGGTCTGCTTTCTTTTGATATTTTAAATCCACGAAATTTTACCGAAGATAAACACAGGGTGACAGACGACAAGCCTTTTGGAGGAGGTCCGGGGATGGTGATGAAGGCGGAACCGATATTAAAAGCGGTAGAAACCGCTTTAAAAAATGTAACCCCACTTCGCTCAAAGAGCTTCGCGGGGCAAGCAAAAACCAAAATAGTTCTAACTTCTGCAACAGGGAAACAATTCACAAAAGAGTTGGCAAAAAATTGGGCGAAAAAATATGACAACTTTATTTTTATTGCCGGGAGATATGAGGGAGTGGATGCGAGAGTAAAAAAAATTTTAAAGGCGGAAGAAATCTCTATAGGACCATATGTCCTAACCGGCGGGGAATTGCCGGCGGTGGTAATGACAGATGCCGTCTCTCGCCACATCAAAGGGGTGCTTGGTAACGAAGAATCAATCGAAGAAAATAGATACAAGAACAATAAAGGACTTGTCCCGCGGAGCCAACAAGGCCAAGTGGGAGGATTCGGCATATCGCAATATACTCGGCCGGAGGTTTTTGAATGGAACAACAGAAAATATGTCGTGCCAAAAGTTCTGATGAGCGGAGACCATAAAAAAATTAACGAGTGGAGAGAAAAAAATGGACGAAAATAAAATAAAAAAATTTCCAAATGGTTTTCTCTGGGGGGCATCGACCGCCTCTTTCCAGGTGGAGGGTGGAATAGAAAATAACGATTGGGCGGAAGCCTCGCGCGAGGGCAGAGTGCCGAAAGCGGGTCAGGGAGCCGACCAATATCGTTTGTATGAAAAAGATTTTGACTTGGCTAAAAATATGGGGCACAACGCTCATCGCCTTTCTTTGGAGTGGTCGCGCATAGAACCGGAAGAAGGACAATTTAGCATAGAAGCCTTTCATCATTACCGAGCGGTTTTGACGGCTTTGCGAGAGAGAAGCATTCGCCCATTTGTCACTATTTGGCATTTCACTCTGCCTTTGTGGTTTTCCAAAAAGGGAGGGTTTTTGAACCCCGAGGCTCCAGAAATTTTTGCTCGTTACGCCAAAAAAGTGGTGGAAGAGCTTGGCGAAGAAGCTCTTTACTGGCTTACCATTAATGAGCCGATGGTTTATTCTTCAAATGGGTATTTGAGAGGCACCTGGCCTCCTTTTAAAAAGAATCCATTTAAATTTTGGCGCGTAGTAAATAATTTGATCTTGGCTCACCGGTTGGCCTACAAAGAAATGAAATCCGTGCATTCTCGGCTCCAAATCGGAATAGCTAAAAATAATATGGATTTTAAGGCTAACTGGAATCCGTTGAATGTTTTTTTGGCAAAAATTTCTCGAGCCATATGGAATAAAAAATTTCTGGAGGCCACTCAAAACGAGCTGGATTTTATTGGCATTAATTACTATTTCCAAAAAATTTTTGGTTTGGCCTATGTGGGAGCGAGGACGGATATGAGCTGGCCTATTACGCCGGACGGATTGGTTAGTGTCCTTTTGGAAGCAAGCAAATACGGGAAACCGATTTATGTGACAGAAAACGGCTTGGCCGATTCTTCGGACAAGCTAAGAACGGATTTTATAAAGAATCATTTGGAAGCTGTTTGGAATGCGATTCAAAAAGGCGTGGATATAAAAGGATATTTGTACTGGTCTTTGATTGACAATTATGAGTGGGCGGAAGGTTTTGGCCCTCGTTTTGGACTGGCCGAAGTAAATTACGAAACGTTGGAAAGAATCCCGCGACCCTCTTCAGAGTTTTACACGAAAATTATTAAAGAAAACGCTATAATATCATAGATGACTTGGCTCTATCTGGTTTTAATCGCGAACTTGCTTGGGGCCTTTGTTGTTTTGCTTGATAAATATTTGGTTGGACCTCGCGCTATCGGTCGGTCGGAAGTTTACGCTTTTTATATTGGTATTCTCTCCGGAGTGGTTTTAGTGATGGTTCCATTTGGTTCGGTGACCTTGCCTTCTTTTACCGTTCTTGCGATATCGTTGGTTGTGGGATTCGGATACATGATTTCCATAATTTATTTTTATAAATCCCTGCAAATTTCCGATGCTTCCGATGTTGCGCCCGTTTTAGGCGCTATGTCGGCTTTATCGGCTTTATTTTTTGGCAAATTTTTATTAAATACAATCTCTGTCCATTTCAATCCGTTGGCTTTCTTTCTTCTTGTTTTTGGGACAGCTTTGATGTCTTATTTTAGATTCAGTAAGAAATCCATTGTTTATGTGCTGATAGCAGGAATATTTTTTGGCTATTCTTCAGTTTTTCTTAAACTGCTTTTTGAAATGACAACTTTTGCGAATGCTTTTTTTTGGTCGCGAATGGCCAATGTCTTAGGCGCCCTCCTTCTCTTGGCTATTCCTCTAAATAGGAGAATTATTGTCAAAGCCTTGAAAACAACAAAACGTGGCACAACCTCTTTGGTATTTTTAAACAAGATTATAGCAGGAGGCGCATCTTTTCTTTCTCTTACCGCAATAAAATTATCTTCGGCGCCGATAGTAAACGCTTTAGGAGGCATGCAATTTGTTTTTTTGTTGGCTTTAGCTCATTTTTTTCCAAAATACATGTCGGAATATTTTGAAACAGTCCATGAGAAAAGAGATTATGATGGGAGAGTTACCCACCCGAGAAACTTTTTTTTCTATAAAATAATAGCTACAATTTTTATTGTTTTTGGTTTCCTTCTCCTTTTTCAACAAAATGGCGGATATTAAAAAACAAAGAAAGAAAAAAGGTTTGAAGAGGAAAATCGTTTATGCAATAGGCCTTTTTGTTTTGTTGGTTGTATTCCTCTCAATAAGGAAAAACCCAGAAACATTTAGTTATGGGGTGTCTTTTTCTAAATTTAGGGCGGAAGAATTAAACTTGGATTGGAAAAAAACTTACGACGCTATTTTAAATGAATTAGGCGTGAGAAAGTTTCGTCTGGTGGCTCATTGGCCGATGATAGAACCCAAAGACGGGGTATTTTCTTTTGCGGAATTGGATTATCAAATGAATAAGGCGAGAGAAAAAAATGCCGAAGTTATTTTGGCAGTAGGGAGAAGACTGCCGAGTTGGCCGGAATGCCATGAACCGGAGTGGGCCAGAGGGCTGACAGCGGAGGAAAAAGAAAAAAGAATTTTTCGATACGTGGAAGCAGTGGTAAACAGGTATAAAAATTATTCCAATCTAGAGTACTGGCAAGTAGAAAACGAATTTTTCTTGGGATTTTTTGGAAAATACCATTGCGAGAAGGATATAGATAAACCTCTCACGAAAGAGGATTATATAAAGAGGGAAATTGATTTAGTCCGCAAAACAGACCCAAATCATCCGATTCTTATTACAGACAGCGGAGAGTTTGGTAGATGGTATAAACCTTATAAATTAGGAGATGCTTTTGGAACCTCTATGTATCTCTATGTTTGGAGCCATTATCTTGGGCCGATTCGGTATCCTGTCCCTCCTTCCTTTTTCAAAATTAAACAAAACTTGATGGATATTTTTTATGACAATAAACCGAAGATTCTTATCGAGCTTTCGGCCGAACCTTGGCTTTTGAAACCTATTGTTGAAACAAATTTTTCCGAAACAAGAAAAGTGATGAATATGGAAAGATTTCGGGAAATAATCGCTTTTGCCAAGAGAGCCGGTTTTGAATCTCAATATCTTTGGGGAGCCGAATGGTGGTATTACGAAAAAATAAACGGCCGATCTGATTTTTGGGAAGAGGCAGGCAAGTTGTTTAAATAACTTTTATACTTAGCGAGAGTAATATATAAACGGGCACTCCAAGCAAGTACAAATTTATCGGGGTTTAACCCACTGTTTCCTTAGTTTTAGTTTCAATGTTTTAAAAACGCGGATATTTTTCTGGCTTATAAATTCCTCGTGCTCGCTCCAGCCGAGCTCGCAGAGGTTTTCAAAACACCAAAGCTAATATGGCTTATCCACATCCTATATATTGACATTTGACAGCAAAAAATATCCGTGTATAATGCGGGGCGTACCTGAATGATTGAGTTTCGGCAGAAAAAGGGACTTTTATTGGTTTTAAAGCCCGGCCACCCATTTGTCTTGTTTACATATTAAAAACTCGGCCGGACGTATTCTGGTAACATTTCTGTGGCCTCTAAAATATAGAAATTGCACTGGAGTATAAAAGAAAAAAATTTTGCCTCAATCGTCTAAAAAATAATCCATTATAAAAAATAAATATGCCTCTGGTCTTGTTCTTGAGACGCAGGGGATAAAATTTGTGTATGCGACAAAAAACATTTTCTCGATACAAAGAGCCGGGTATCCCTTACCCTAACCTTACAGAAACCCAACTGGATTCTTATAAGTGGCTTATAAAGGAAGGATTGGGAGAATTGTTTAAAGAATTTTCTCCAATTGAAGATTATGCGGGAAAAGAATTCACTTTGGAATTTCTAGATTATTCCGTGGGCGAGGCTAAGTTTGACGAATATTACGCCAAGAAAAATAATCTTTCTTATGAAGCTCCTCTTAAAATAAGAGTGCGTCTGACAAATAAAAGTATCAAGCATGGTAAAGAACAGGAGGTTTTTCTGGCTGATTTTCCTGTCATGACATCACACGGATCTTTTGTCATAAACGGCATTGAAAGAGTGATTGTTCCTCAGTTGGCGCGTTCTTATGGCGTTTATTTTACGGCAACTATCACTAATGGACGAAAATATTTTGGCGCGAAAATTATTCCTGCCCGTGGAGCTTGGATAGAATTTGAAACAAATCCGGACGGAGCCATTTATGCGAGAATCGACAGAAAAAGAAAAATAGCCGTTACTTCGCTTCTGCGGATGTTTGGAGTAGAGAGCGCTGATAAAATGAAATCTCTTTTTTCTAAAGTAGATAAAGGAGAGGTAGAATTTATTTCTAAAACGCTTGAAAAAGATTTAGCCAAAGGGACTGAAGAATCTTATATTGAAATATATCGCCGTATTCGTCCGGGGGAAATGGCGACTTATGAAAACGCAAAAAGTTATCTAGACGACATGTTCAGCTTCAGTCATTACGATTTTTCTGAAGCTGGCCGTTATAGAGTTAATCATCGTCTGGGTTTTCCTTTAAATAAGATAGAAGAGGCTTCTCGAGTTATTACTTTGGAAGATTTGATTGCCACTATTTCAGAGATAATAAGTTTGAATAATAATTCCGCCTCAGAGCCCGACGATATTGATCATCTTGGTTCAAGGCGCGTGAGAGGCGTAGGCGAGCTTCTTCAACAAAGGCTTCGCGTGGGTATGGTGCGCATGAAGAAAAACATTCAAGACAGAATGTCTACTTTGGAGCCAGAAACCCTTTCTCCGACTCAACTTGTAAACAACAGGCCTTTTTCCGCTGTGGTTAAAGAATTTTTTGCCACCAACCAGCTCTCGCAATTTATGAGTCAAAAAAATATTCTGGACGAACTCGAGCATTTGCGAAGATTATCCGCGCTTGGTCCCGGCGGTTTATCTCGCGGTCGCGCTGGTTTTGAAGTGCGCGATGTGCACGTTTCTCATTATGGGCGTATTTGTCCGATTGAAACACCGGAAGGTCCGAACATCGGTTTGGTTATTCATTTTTCCAATTATGCCCGCTTAAATAAATATGGCATTTTGGAAACTCCTTATCGCAAAGTGAAGAATAAAATTGTTACGGATGAAATAGTTTATCTTAACGCTCTTGATGAGGGTAAACATAATATTGCCCATGCGGGTATAAATGTCGATCCGAAAACCAAAGAAATTCTGGATCTGAAAGTGGAAGCGAGGGTGCAGTCCAAACCGGGTCTTATGGAAAGAGAAAAGATTGACTACATGGATGTTTCTACCAATCAGGCTTTTAGTGTGGCAACGAGCATGATTCCTTTTCTGGAACACGATGACGCTACGAGAGCGTTGATGGGTTCGAACATGCAGAAACAAGCCGTGCCTTGTATTTCTCCTGAAGCGCCTATTGTCGCAACTGGGATAGAAGGAAAAGCGGCGCGAGACACCGGCCGGCTTACCATTTGTGAAGAAGACGGAGAGGTTGTCGGTTTAGACGGCACTAAGGTTGTGGTAAAAGGTGAGTCTGGCAAAACTCACACTTATAATCTTATAAATTTTATGCGCACCAACGCTTTTACAGTGATGCATCAGCGGCCTTCTGTTTCCATTGGTCAAAAAGTAAAAAAAGGACAAGCTTTAAGCGATAATTATTCTTCCGAAGAAGGTCAGATGGCTCTGGGGCAGAATGTTTTGGTGGCTTTTATGGCGTGGCGCGGATACAATTTTGAAGACGCTATTATTATTTCCGAAAGGCTTCTGAAGAAAAGCAAGTTTAGTTCCGTGCGCATTGAAGAATTCACGGTCAATGTCCGTGACACAAAACTCGGGCCGGAAATCAACACTTACGACATTCCAAACGTTGGTGAGGAAAAACTGAAAGACTTGGATGAAGAAGGCATTGTCCGTATTGGCGCTTATGTGGAGGAAGGCGATATTCTTGTGGGAAAAATTTCTCCTAAAGGAGAAGTGGAGTTAACGCCGGAGGAGCGTCTTCTGCGATCCATCTTCGGTGAAAAAGCTCTGGACGTGAAAGATACTTCTCTTCGCTTGGATCATGGTAAACGCGGACGCGTGGTAGGGGTGAAAGTTTTCTCCGAAGAAAGAGGAGACAAATTAGAGCCGGGTATTTTGAAACAAATTCAAGTAGAAATTGCCCAAATTAGGGATGTTTCCGTGGGAGATAAACTTTCCGGACGTCATGGCAACAAAGGTGTTATTTCAAGAATTGTGCCAGAACAGGATATGCCTTATTTGGAAGATGGAACGCCTGTTGATGTTATTTTAAATCCTCTTGGTGTGGCTTCTCGCATGAACATTGGTCAAATTTTAGAGACTCATCTCGGTATCGCCGCCCAAACTCTAAATTACCAAGCAATCACGCCGGTCTTATCCGGGGTGACGGAAGAGGAAATTAAAGCAGAACTTAAAGAAGCCGGATTGCCAGAATCCGGTAAGAGAAAAATTTATGACGGTCTCACAGGCGAAGCTTTTGAACAGCCTGTTACCGTAGGTGTGATGTATATGATGAAATTGGATCATATGGTGGAAGACAAGATTCATATGCGATCCATCGGCCCGTATTCTTTGATTACCCAACAGCCGTTGGGCGGAAAAGCTCAGGAAGGCGGCCAGCGTTTTGGAGAGATGGAAGTGTGGGCTCTTGAAGGCTATGGCGCGGCGCACATTTTGCAAGAAATGCTTACAATCAAATCCGATGATATTACGGGACGCGTAGCCGCTTATGACTCTATTATCCGCGGAGAAAATTTCAAAAGTCCAAATTTGCCGGCGGTTTTTCAGGTGCTATTAAACGAAATGAAAGGTATTGGCTTGGATGTGGAGCTTAAAGATCTTATAGAAAGGTCGCCCGAAGAGAGAGATAATTTTAATGACAGAAGACGTTAAAATTTTCCCTAAAATCTAAAAAGAAACAATCATATGAGCAAAGAACAAGCAACAATGGATACGAAAGTAACGGATTTTAAATCCATACTTTTAAAATTGGCCTCACCGGAGAGGATTTTAGGTTGGTCTCATGGCGAAGTCACCAAGCCGGAAACTATAAATTATCGCACGCAAAGGGCCGAAAGAAACGGTTTGTTTGACGAACGCATTTTTGGTCCGGAAAAAGATTATGAATGTTATTGCGGAAAGTATAGAAAAATCCGTTATCGGGGAATCATTTGTGAAAAGTGTGGCGTGGAAGTAACTCGATCAATTGTGCGAAGAGAGCGAATGGGGCATATCGCCTTAGCTACTCCGGTGGCGCATATCTGGTTTGTGCGGGGAATTCCAAGCAGAATCGGCTTGATGTTGGACTTAACCATGGCCGATGTTGAACGCGTGGTTTATTTTACCGGCTATATCATCACCAAAGTAAGCGAAGAGCCAAGAGCCGAGTATCTCAAAAATCTTGAAACGGAATACAAGACGAAAATAAAAATGATGGAAACCAAAGAAGCCAAAGATGAGCTTAAGGCTTCTTATGTGAGAACCAAAAACGAACTTGAAGACATTCGTCTTTATAAAGTCCTAAACGAAGCCGACTATTACCACTTGAGTCTTAAATACGCGGATATTTTTGAGGTGGGTATTGGCGCCGAGGCGTTGTTTCAAATTTTCAAAAATTTAAACCTCGAAAAAATGTATGAGGAGGTAAAAGGCTTATACGAGACAGCCAGCACGGCGGAAAAACCTAAGGCTCTAAAGAGAATGAATCTTTTGCGGGCGATGCGCACTTCTCTCGTCAGACCGGAGTGGATGTTTATGAGTGTTATTCCCGTTATCCCGCCGGCTTTGCGTCCGATGGTGGCTTTGGAAGGAGGAAGGCACGCTACTTCCGATGTGAATGATTTATACAGAAGAGTTATCAACAGAAACAACCGCTTGAAAAAATTAGTGGAGATCCGCGCGCCGGAAGTCATTTGCAGGAACGAGAAGCGTATTTTGCAAGAAGCGGTGGACGCGCTTATCGATAATTCCATCAGGCACGGCCAAAATGTGGCTACCAGCCAAGCGCAAAGAAGACCGCTTAAATCGCTTGCGGATATGTTAAAAGGCAAGCACGGGCGTTTTCGCCAGAACTTGCTTGGAAAGCGTGTTGATTATTCTGGCCGCTCGGTTATCGTTGTTGGACCCGAACTCAAGATGAATCAGTGCGGTTTGCCTAAGCATATGGCTCTAGAACTTTTTAAACCTTTTGTTATTTCAAAACTTTTAAAAAATGAATTGGCCTATAATATTCGCGGAGCCACGCGTCTTATGGAAGAAGGAATACCGGAAGTCTGGGCTATTTTGGAGGAAGTGATAAAAAACAAATTTGTTCTTCTAAACAGAGCGCCTACTTTGCATAGAATGGGTATTCAGGCTTTCCAGCCTCTTCTTATTGAAGGCAACGCTATTCAGCTTCATCCGCTTGTTTGTACCGCTTTTAACGCGGACTTTGACGGGGACCAGATGGCCATACATCTTCCGCTTTCCGAAGAAGCGCAGAAAGAAGCCAAAGAAATTATTGCTTCTTCAAACAACCTTTTGCGCCCAGGTAGCGGTGATCCGATCGTGAATCCTTCTCGTGAAATTATCGTAGGCTGTTTTTGGATGATGAAAGAAAAACCCGGAGCCAAGGGTGAGGGTAGATATTTTTCTTCTCCCAACGAAGCTATTTTGGGGTACGACTTTAGAGAGGTGGATATTCGGGCAAAAATCAAAGTCTTAAAACCAAAGACCGATAAATACAAAAAAATTGAAGGAGATATCATTGAAACAACTGTGGGCCGTTTGCTTTTTAACACCGTTTTTCCCGATGATTTTTCCTATATCAATGAAGAATTAAATAAAAAAGCCCTAGAAAACATTGTTTCTTTGATGATAGAGAGTTATGACGCAAAAATAATTCCTCCTTTTTTGGATAAAATTAAGGAATTTGGTTTTCGCTATGCGACAAGATCAGCCATCACCTGGGGTATGGACGATCTTCAATTGCCTGTTGAAAAACCGGAAATTATCGCGAGCGCCCAAAAAGAAATGGAGAAGTTGGAAAACAATTTTGACGAAGGTCTTATCACGCGCCATGAAAGATACAGCAAGTTTATTGAAATATGGCAAGAGGCGAAAAATAAAATAGAAGCTCTGGTGCCGAAAGCGCTTGATTCGATGGGGTCTGTAAGCGAGATGGTTTCCTCCGGCGCGCGCGGTACTTGGGCGCAGGTCGGCCAGATGGCTGGCATGAAAGGTCTTATGGTCAACCCTTCCGGACGCATTATAGATTTTCCCGTCCTCTCTTCTTATAAAGAAGGCTTAAGCGTGCTTGAATACTTTATTACCACTCACGGCGCGAGAAAAGGTGAAGCGGACACAGCTTTGAAGACAGCTAAAGCGGGTTATCTTACCCGCCGATTGGTCAATGTGGCCGATGACGTTATTGTGGTTGAAGAAGATTGTCTCGAAAAGAAAGGCATTGTAATTCAGAGAGAACAGGTGGAAATGTATGGCAAAAAACTTTCTACCCGACTTGAAGGGAGAGTGCTGGCGGAGGATATTTTAAAATTCAAAAAAGGCCACCTTCTTACCATTTATGACGCAAAAGAAATAGAAGCGGATAAATCCCTTAAGTTTATCAGCATTTTTTCTCCGATCTCCTGCAAATCTCTAAGAGGAGTTTGTATAAAATGCTATGGCTACGACATGGCATATAAGAAAAAAGTTAAAATTGGCGCTGCTGTCGGAGTGGTGGCGGCTCAAGCTATTGGTGAGCCGGGTACTCAGCTTACTTTGCGTACCTTCCACACGGGCGGTATTGCCGGTGGCGGTGATATTACAATGGGTCTTCCTCGCGTGGAAGAAATTTTTGAATTGAGGAATATAAAAAATCCGGCAGTTATATGCGAACACGACGGAACAATTTTGGAAGTGGACGACAAAGACCGTGAAAACAGAAAAATCACTATCCTCTTGAATGATCCAACAAAAGAAAAAAAGGAAACAGAAGAATATGCTATCGCTTACGGACGCACTATTGTTGTCAAAAAAGGTGATTTAATCAAAAAAGGCGACCTTCTTACAGACGGTTCCGTGGAAATAAAAAATTACTTCGCTATTGCGGGAAAAGAAAAAGCAGAAGATTACATTTTAAACGAAATCGGTAAAGTTTATTCCATGCAGGGAGCCACCATCAATGAAAAACACTTGGAGGTTATTATTCGAAAGATGTTTTCCCGTTTCCGTATCAGGGAAGAAGGAGAAACAAAATTCAATAAAGGCGATATTGCGGATGAAATGGAGTTGCGTGAAGAAAACGAAGAAGCTAGAGAAAATGGTAAAACTGAAGCTAAGGCCATTCAACTTGTTTTGCCGATCAGTAAAGTTTCGTTGTATACCTCAAGTTTTCTCTCCGCGGCTTCTTTCCAAGACACGACAAGAATACTTATTCGTACTGCTTTATCCGGCGGGGAAGACAAACTTCGTGGCATTAGGGAAAATGTTATCATTGGACGCCTTATTCCAGCGGGAACGGGATTTAAAAAATCAGCCGTAACAAGAGAGGAGGTGGTAGAAGAAAAATAAACGGAAAAGAAGATTCAATTGCAAAATAGAAGGAGCCTATACTCCGGAATAGCCATATCGTTTTGATCTTTTTTATCGCGTATTTTTTCTAGATCGGTATTAAATACCTTTATGTCTTCTCATGTTGAACAGATAAAATCTCGTCTTGGCATTGTCGATGTCGTTTCGAGCTATCTAAAGCTTCAAAAAGCCGGCTCCAATTACAAAGCTGTTTGTCCTTTTCATAATGAAAAAACGCCTTCTTTTTTTGTCTCGCCGACAAGGGAGTCTTTTCATTGTTTTGGATGTCAGAAATCTGGCGATATTTTTTCTTTTGTCATGGAAATGGAGGGCTTGGATTTTAGCGAAGCTTTAAAAGTGCTCTCTTCTCGCGCGGGGGTGGAGATTAGCTTTACCGAACAAGAAGCGAAAGGAGAAACTTCGGAATTGCGGGAAATTTTGGACGAAAGCGAGAAATTTTTTCGAATTCAACTAACCAAGAATACACAGGTGGTGGATTATTTAAAATCTCGCGGAGTAACGGGAGAATCAGCCAAAGAATTCGGAATAGGATTCGCTCCAGACGGGTGGAGAAATTTACTAGAATATCTTGTTGTTCGCGGTAAACGCAGAGAGGCTCTGGAAAAATCGGGTATGATTATAAAAAGCCCCAAGGGCTGGTATGACAGATTTCGTTCTCGCATTATGTTTCCGCTTAAAAACGGTTCCGGGCAAATTGTGGGTTTTAGCGGAAGGATTTTTGTTTCCGCGGGAAAAAAAGAAGATTTGTCGCAAAGTGTGGAGGAGACAGGAGGTAAATATATTAATTCTCCGCAAACCATTCTCTACGACAAATCCAGAGTGCTTTATGGCTTTGATTTGGCCAAGCAAGCCATTCGCACGGATGATTTTTGTGTTTTAGTGGAAGGGCAGATGGACGTTATTATGTCTCATCAAGCAGGCGTAAAAAACGCGGTGGCCGTTTCCGGCACGGCTCTCACAGAAAATCACTTGGAGAATATAAAAAGACTAACCTCTAATTTATTGATAGCTTTTGACGGAGACAAAGCGGGCTTTGAGGCATCGAAGAGAGGCATTGAATTAGCAATTGCCAAAGGTTTTTTCGTGAAAGCGGTGGTATTGCCAAAGGGGCAAGATCCGGCTGATATTGCGAAAAACAATCCAGAAGAATGGAAAAAAGCGGTTTCTAATCCGGAGGACTTCATCATTTTTTATTTGAATCAACTTGAAGAAGAGCACAAAGACAAGCAAATTCTGATAAAAAAAGTGAGGGAACTGGTGATCCCTTATCTTGCTTTCCTTGAAAATTCTATGGATACGGCATATTATGTTAAGCAAATCGCCGGGAGACTCGGCTTGGGAGAAGACTCCATTTGGGCCGAAGTCAAAAAAAGTACCAGGCGTGATTTTCACTCGACGGATGTTAAAACATCCGAGGCAAAGACAGAGTCTGCTCCAAATGGCCCCTCTCGAAGATATTCGGTTTTGCTCGATCGCCTCTTTGGGCTTTTGATGTTTTTGGAAAATATTGAAGACGAGGAAGTGAAGGCTAAAAGGGAAGAAATTTTCAATAAAAGAAAAGATGATTTTTCTTCTTATCAAAATGACAACGGCATACTTTCTCGTGTTGTTTTTGAGGCCGAGATTGCTTATCAGGGCATGAGTTCAAATAATTTGATACGGGAAATCGTTAATTTAGATAAAGAGGCGGAGAAAGAAGCAATTCGGGAGGAGCTTATAGAAACAGAACATAAAATCAGATTGGCCGAAAATCGGCAAGCTGAAGAAGATATAAAATTTTTATTGCAAAAAACCGGTGAACTTATTAAAAAATTAAACAATCTTTCTAAATAATGAAAAAAAATAAAAAGAAAACAAAAAAAGGGAAAATTTTAAAATCCAAAAAAGTGAAGGTCAAAAAGAAAAATTTTAAGACAAAGAGAAAGATAAAAATTTCAGCCAAAAAGAAAATTCTAAAACCGAAGAAAAAAATATCTCCTCCTCCTAAAGTTAAAGTTTTAAAGGAGAAGAAAAAAAGCAAGGCTGAAATTTTAGAAGAACAAATCCAGCTTTTGCTGAAAAAAGGGAAAACCAGAGGCTTTGTGACTTACAGCGAAATCCTGAAAGAATTTCCTAGAATCGAGGAAGATATTCTTTTTTTGGAAAACATTTACGATCGTTTCCAAGAAGCCAGTATTGATGTATTGGAAGGGAAGGAGCTTTTGGATGTTGTTGGAGACAAGAAGAAAGGGGAAGGTGGTGTTGTAAGCCGGTATGATGAAATAAACCTCGATAAGCAATCTCTCGATGCGGTGCAGGCTTATCTTCGGGAAATAGGCAAGTATCCTCTTATCAAAGCCGCTCAAGAAAAAGAGCTGGCCAAGAGAATCGAGCTTGGAGATGAAGAAGCCAAAAATTTGTTGGTCAAGGCCAATCTTCGCCTCGTTGTTTCTATTGGTAAAAAATATGTGGGGAGAAGCCCCGATCTCACCATCCTTGATTTAATCCAAGAAGGTAATTTTGGTTTGTTTCGCGCGGTCGAGAAATTTGATTGGCGCAAGGGTTATAAATTTTCCACTTATGCCACTTGGTGGATTCGCCAAGCCATCACTCGGGCTATTGCCGATCAGGCCAAAACCATCCGCATCCCTGTGCATATGGTGGAGACAATTTCCAAATATAAAAGAGTTTACAGAAGGTTAACGCAAGATTTAGGGCGCGATCCGATGCCGGAGGAAATCGCCACCGAAATGAATATGGACGTGGACAAGATTCATCAGATCCAAAAAATAGATCAGGATACCGTATCTTTGGAAACTCCGGTGGGGGACGACGAAGAAGATTCCACTTTGGGAGAATTTATCAAAGAAGATAAAATTCTCTCGCCTTCCCAACAGGTGGCCCAGTCTCTTTTGGCTAGCCAGATAGAAGACATTATGAACGATCTGACCCCGAAGGAGTATAAGATATTAAAAATGCGTTTTGGTTTGGGCGACGGGGTGACTTATACCTTGGAAGAAGTAGGCAAGGAGTTTGGCGTGACCCGCGAGCGTATTCGCCAGATTGAGGCCAAAGCCATAGAAAAAATCCGCCTCCACGAAAAAATCCACAGACTGGAAAATTACTAAGATTTTTTCTTTGAGAGTTTCTAAAAAAGAACTATAATTGTTCTCAGGAGCGTTTCTTTGTTCTTTTTCCAAGAAAGGAGAAAAATATGCGCGCTATCCTTGTGGAGGACGGAAAACATAAGAGAGTTATTCTAAATAATCTCTCTCGCAAAGCCTTTGATTTGGTTAAATTGCAATGCCCCGTAGATGTTTTACTGAATTTTGAAATGGAAGACGATCGCAGGATTTGGGGGCAAGCGACCATCAGCAGATTTTTGCCCGTTGAAGGCGAAGAGGAGGATATGCTGTGAACAATAAAAAAATCCCGTGTCTTATTTTCTCTGGAAGACACGGGATATTTTTTGTGTTTATTTTTTATCTTCAAGCATTTTTTTCATCGGCTCCCAGTAGTAGTCTTTCCATCCTTTTTTGATGTCTTCGCATTTCTCAGCCGGTATTCCTTTTTGGACAAAAGTCATTTTCGTGTTTTTGCCTTCTTTTTTAAATTCAAAAGAAATTTCGGAGTAATGTTTTTCCGGCCAGTCGCTGGCTCGCCACTCTTGGACGATGATTTTTCCCGGGGTGAGTTTGATGTTTTTGCCTGTGGCATATCCGGAATAAGTGCTGAACGCTCCTCCTTCCTTCTGGCTTATTTTCGCCGGTTCGCCTGTAAGTTTGGCGTGTTTTTTTGAGTCCATCAAAGCTTCATAAACTTCAAGCGGACTAGCTTTAAAAACAGCCGTCTGTTTTATTGTTTTTGTTTTCATAGTGAAGTAATTATATACTTGTGAAGTCAATTTTCAATAGAGTTTTTTCTTGTTGTGGATAGCCCCAAAAAGGGCCTCTAAATAGACTAAATTAACTTGATTAAGAATCGTTTTAAGCTATAATTTCATTGTTCTTTGAAAAGATAAATATTCCCGAGTAGCTCAGCGGTAGAGCAGCTCGCTGTGAAGTTACGCAGCTTTCCGTCGCAAGGCGAATTGAAAAACAAGGTGAATTCGGGGAAATCCCTGTCTAAATAAGACGAGACGATCCCGAGCCAATCTTTTGCTAAATTTTTTAGCAAAGGCAGGTGTAGAGACTATCCCTTTATGGGAGTACCTTTTTACCCCGAAATTTATTGAGGGGTCGATAGGGAAGCGCCTTGGTTCCGATAAAATTGTCGGAACATGATATAGTCCACGCCCTAATGAAAATTAGGAATAAGTGTAACGAGTTGGTCGTAGGTTCGAATCCTACCTCGGGAGCCAGATAGGATGAGCATCAGCGAAAGCTGGTGTTTATTTTAAAACCGACACTGGGATGCTATACTGAATGGGTGAAATTTATATACGCTCCACGGTCATTTTTAAAAGATAACAAACAGCAAGCGGTTAAAGACCTTCTGGAGAATACCGTCCCAGACAGAGACTTTTATCTTTTGGTCATCGGCGCAATCATTCTTGCCGCCTCCGGAATATTGGTCGACAGTATTCCGATACTCATCGCGAGCATGATCGTCGCTCCGCTCGCATACCCGATTCTTTCTTTGGGCCTTGCCACTGTCGCCGGAGATGGAAAACTTTTCCTGCGGGCATTTTCTATGCTCGTTATCGCCATAGTTCTTGCCATTGTAGTGGGCGGTCTTTTCTCACTTTTTGTAAAGAGTAATTTCGAGACGGCAGAGCGCGTGCTTATTTCTTTCTTTCCAAATGTTTTCTTCGATCTTCTTATTGCTGTTGTCTCCGGCGCGATAGCCGCCTACGGTCTCATCCGCTCAAAAGTCGGATCGGCTATGACCGGAATCGGAATCGCGGTATCGTTGATGCCGCCCCTGGTCGCTACCGGCATCGGCCTCTTTGATCCGGCCAACGATTTGGCTATTCGAGCCGGGTATATCTTTCTTTTAAATGTCACAGGGATCCTTTTTGGAAGCACTGTTTTATTTCTTGTTTTTGGGATTAATCGTGAATATCGAGCGACCCTTCAACAAGCTCAGGACAAGTAAAAAATAATCTTATGTAATCCATGCTAGTAGCCAAGAAGCTTCTCAAAATGGAAGCCATTGCGAAAAAATAAACACTATGAACTACAAAGGCGTAATAATTGAAGAAAGTTTAGAAGATAAAGACATTCTCAAAGATGTTAAAATTTTGGAGACCAAAGTTGAGGAAGTCGTGGAGGAACATAAAACTCCGTGGATAAAACAATGGACTTTGCACACTGTTGAAATTCCAGAAAACCAAGTTGGTAGTGTTGCGGAAAAAATTAGTAAAGCACTAGATTCCGAGCATAACTGGTATGCTGATTTCAAAAATGACACTCATCATTACATTATTTTCCGCGATAAAGTTTTTTTCATAGACCGAAAAAGCAAAGAACAATATGACGAAGCAAAACGCTATGGCATTTCGCTTGGCATACCAGAGTATCAAGTAGATTTTGCTCCCGATGATAAAATTTGGGAAAGATAAATTTATGACAATAAAAATCTTTAGCATTTTTACAATCTTTTCCCTCGTCTTTTTTAATGTCTCGCCTGTAGCAGCGCAACTTGCACCGGCGCCTGAAGTTGATCCAACAGAGGAAATAGTTGCTCCGGCTGATACTACCGCCCCGATTATTTCTGGCGTCGCCGTGACATCTGTTGGTATAAATGAAGTCACTATTGTTTGGTCAACCGACGAGGCAGCAGTTTCTACTCTCGAATATGGTGCTACCAATGCCTACGGCCAGTCGGCATCTTTGCCGGTGACAGCACTTCTTGCCCATACTGCGATGCTTACCGGACTTTCTCCGAATACCACTTATCACTACTGTATTCATGCGACTGATCCGGCCGGCAACAAGGCAAGCTCCTGCAGTCATACCTTTACCACCGAAGTGGAAACAGCTACGGAGCCGATTGCAACTGACTCCGACGGAGACGGCGTATCGGATACCGAAGAGATTGGTACTGGGGTTACAGAAGAATCGAGTCCTGAAGCTAACATCACTGACCCCGAGCCGCTCCCTGACACTGACGGCGACGGCACCCCTAACTACCTCGATCCTGATGACGACGGCGACGGTATTCCCACCGAAACGGAAAACACCCCTTCGATAAATTCACCGCAAGCAGGCTCAGGGCAAGCCACTTCTACATCGACAACAGACGGAACAGCTACGACTACTCCAGACACAACAACTTCTACTTCCACGGAGGAGACCATTGTAGATACGGATGCGGACTCCGTGCCTGATTATCTTGAGCCGAACACGACCGACACGGATGGTGACGGCACAACCAATAACCTCGATCCGGATGATGACGGTGACACCGTGCCGACGATTGACGACGGCACGGTTACGAATAATCCTGTAGAGCCGGTTGATACCGATAACGACGGCGCGCCAAACTATTTAGATTCAAACGATGACGGCGATGCGATTCTCACTGCAGGCGAAGAAACGGCTTCGACCGATCCTGTAGCGACCGATACTGATAGCGATACCGTTCCAAACTACCTTGAGCCCAATACTACCGACACTGACAAAGATGGAACTCCCAACGTAAGCGACCCCGATGACGATGGCGATACAGTGTCTACAATTGATGAAGTAATTACCGATACTTCTGATACGGACACTGCCGTAGATGAAGCTGTTGTTGATACTGATAACGACGGCATTCCTAACGCGCTTGATCCGGATGATGATGGGGACGGTATACCGACCAAAAAGGAAGACACCAACAACGACGGCAGCGTGCTCGATGACGACACGGACGGCGATTCAATCCCCGATTTTGAGGAGCCAAACGATGTAGACAGCGACCAAGACGGCCTTACCAACAACGCAGATAGCGATGATGACGGTGACACCGTGCCAACCATAACTGAAAGTGGCGGGAGCCCTTCGACAAGCTCAGGGTCTTCGAGAGGTGGAGGCGGATATTATTACATCTCGCCCATAGATACCGACCGCGACGGCATTCCGGATTATCTGGATACCGATGACGACCGGGATAATATCCTGACCAAAAACGAGAAAGGCGATACTGACAAGGACACCCTGCCGGATTACAAAGAATCCAATATCCGCGACTTGGATAAGGACGGCAAGAAAGACGTGGCCGACAATGAGGACGATGGGGATGGCATCTTAAGTCGGCTTGATTCCAGTCCATATAGCGAGAGCTGTTATACTCCAGCCGAGATTGGATACAAAGTCTATGTCGTAAGCCCGAATGGCACGGTGTTCACGAGCGCGAAATCAGCAAAAAAGACGGTGATTGCCGACGCGGTGATCCGTTATGATTTTGAGCTTGGCACGGACAATGATTTTAATGATTTAGCGGTACGAGTAAATGACGAAGGCCACCGCTCGTTTATCGCCACCGTAATGGATTCGCAAGTTGGCGCGCGGTACGTGGTACATCTGCAGATTCTGGGTGACGGTGAAATGGAAAAAGATATAACGCTCTGGACAAATCCGGCCACAACTGAAAACATTCCCAAGCGTATTGTGGTGAAAGAACATGTCACTGTTTGCGCGGACACCGAAAATTTCTGCCGAGCACATATCACCCAGTTCATGAGAAAGGGCGCGAATAACGATCCGGTGGAAGTAAGTAAACTGCAATCATTTCTCCTCGAGCAGGAAGGATTTACCAGCGTGCAGGTAAATGGCATCTTTGATGATGCGACCGATGCCGCTGTCCGAGCGTTCCAAGAAAAGCATTCCGGTATTGTTCTCGGTCCCTGGGCAATCCAAAAAGGCACGGGCTACGTTTACCGCACCACGACCAAACGGATCAATGATCTGTACTGTGCCCGTCCATAGCTTTCTTGTCCGCCGAAGCCTTGGCGAAGGTGGAAGCGAAGGAGGGTTGCGCGGCGAAATAGTAACTTATTAAAAAATATGAATCCCATTACCATACAAACTGTTGTAAAAGCACCCATAGCAAAAGTGTGGGAATGTTGGAACAAGCCGGAGCACATTACTGGCTGGGCATTTGCTTCCGACGATTGGGAGGCACCAAGCGCGGAGAATGACCTGCGCGTGGGAGGAAAATTCAAGACGCGGATGCAAGCGAAAGACCCTTCGACTGGTTCGACAGGCTCACCGCAAGCAGGCTCAGGGCAGGCGGAGGGCTTTGATTTCACAGGAACTTACATCGTAGTTCGAGAAAATGAGCTGATTGAGTATGATATGGATGAATCTCTGTCCCTCAAAGGCGAGAAAGGAATGAAACGGCATGTGAAAGTTGAATTTTCCGCCAAAGGCGGATCCGCCTTTGGCGGAAAAGAAACACCGGAGGGCGTGCAGATTACCACTACCTTTGATCCGGAAAACGAAAACTCGGAAGAAATGCAACGCCAGGGCTGGCAGGCAATTTTGGATAATTTCAAAAAATACGTCGAAAATAAAAAGTAAATAACATTAACTACAAAAATATGACCCTTCGATTAACACTCAGGGTCATGGTGAGTAAAATCGAACCATGACAAAACTCAACCCATATCTCACGCTCCCCGGCACGGCCGCGCAGGCCATTGAGTTGTATAAAAAAGTTTTTAAGAGTGAGCCGTCATCTGTTTCAAAGTTTAAAGACATGCCTCCGCAAGAGGGTATGCCAAAACTTTCGGAATCAGGCGGGGAGCGCATTATCCACGCCGGTTTTCAGATCGGCAACGATACGCTTATGATCTCCGATGCGCCAGAGGGGCAGGACAATACCGTGATCATGGGCACGCAAATCCATGTGTCGCTCCATCCGGACAGCAAGGAAGAGGCAGACCGCATGTTCGGCTTATTATCCGAAGGAGGCAAGGTAACAATGCCCATGGCCATGCAGTTTTGGGGTGATTACTTTGGTATGTGTACGGATAAATTCGGCATTCGGTGGATGGTTAACTATCACCCCGCCGACGCTGAAGCTGTGGCGGGCAAGGAGGAAAAGAAATAAACACTATGTCCAATATCACCGCATGCTTATGGTTTGATAACAAAGCCGAGGAAGCGGCCAATTTTTATGTAAAGGTTTTTACCGAGGGTGGACGTAGTGCCAAGATCGGCAAGATTTTACATTATAGCGAATCTTCGGCAAAAGCCTCCGGCCAGCCGGAAGGTTCGGTGTTAACCGTGGAATTTGAGATGGACGGCCAGAGCTTTCTCGGCCTCAATGGCGGATCGATATTTAAATTTAGCCCAGCCACCTCATTTATAGTCAGTTGTAAAACACAAGAAGAAATAGATTACTTTTGGGACAAACTCTCCGAAGGCGGGAAGACCGGCCAATGCGGCTGGATAGATTACGATAAATTCGGCGTTACCTGGCAGATTGTCCCAAACGTGCTCGATAAGCTATTGACTGACCCCGATCCAATTAAAGCCGAGGCAGTCATGAAAGTCATGCTTGAGATGACAAAGCTTAATATCGCCCATCTAGAAAAAGCTAGTCAGTAGTCTACTCTTTCTTTCCCAATGTAAACCACTCTGTGTTGCGAGTTGAATACATTATCGTGGCGATAAGCAAAAAGAGGAAGATCGAGCCAGCGAGGAGCGAGTAATCTTCGAGACCAAGAATAAAGTAAAGGTAAGCGTAGAGTACGGCGAGAAGCGCAAAAATAGGGAAGGCGCGTCGGCTGCTTTTCAAAACAAATGAACTGTAGGCGGTTATAAGGAAAGCTGTAGTAATAGTGGACAGGAGATAAGCCAACATAAACCCGATCTGTTCTGCAAGGGAGAGCAGGAGAAGATAAAAGAGCGCAAGTGCCGAACCAACAAGAAGATACTGGATTGGATGTACTCGTACCACCGCGAGTGTGGCGATGCGAATGCCGCTCAATGTTAGCGTGCGCATGTCATCAGCGGAGAATTCACCCGATACTTTGACTTTACTTGTGTAAACCACCGATCTAAAGATACCGCGGGAACGTATTTCCGGGACCAGTGTCGTTTCGTAGCGCAAAGTTTTTGGAAGGACGTACGCCTTCTCAATGTGGGTTTGCGCGCCTTGTATCACAGGCGTCTCCGCGACAAGCAATGGCCCGACAAAAGTTTGGCGTTCTCCCCAACCTCTTGCGATTTCTTCTTGAGCCTCTTTAGCCCTGTCTTGCCTCTCGGCCGTAAGCCCCATTACAAGAAGGCTCGCCACAAAACAAACACCGCCTACAACGGCAACGGCCAATACTTTTATGGACACATTGTCAGTCATTATATTATTTATAACACGCAGTTAAGTAAAAAGTTGCGTTGCAATGTCAAACACTCGGTGTTTGACATTGCAGAGAAATTGACCAATTGATTTTTTTAGTACAACACCAGACGGGGATTATTTTTTGTAGTTGTATTTTGATCTCTATATTAAGTATTGATATACTCTATCTAATGGGCGTTGCGAAAAAAAAGATTATAGGCATTATTGTGATAGTTGTTATAATAAGTATTGGAATTTTCTTTTTCACAAATAACGATAACAAAAATATATTACAAAATTCTCTTGGTTTAAATCAGACCAGAGCTTGTCCGCCTTCTTTTTCTCCAACTATGGAGGCGGGGCCTTATTATGACGGAGAGCTTCTAGACTCTCACTTGCACCTCCCTACTGCTTCAAAAGCTGTTAGCGAGGCTTCAATAAAGGTTGGCCAACCGACACCAGCGTGGGATAGCGAATTGGATCTCAAATATCTTGATTGTCTTTTGGGACGTGAGGGAACATCGCGCGTGTATGGTTTCCATCTGCTTACCAAGTTTTCAGTGAATGCGGAAGTTAACAAAGCCAAAGAAATAGAGAAACAGTATCCGGGAATGATTGTCCATTTTCTTATGCCGACGATGATAAATTCTGTCATCGACCCCAGTGTGAGCTCGATCAAAAAAGCGCTTGAAGAAAATCCTGGTCTCTTCAGTGGTATGGGAGAGCTAAAGATGTTTGATGGAAAAGAGCCGGACGATCCGTACGTGCTCGCCCTGCTCGACCTTGCGCGGGAATACAATCTTATCGTGATGATGCATCCTTTCAACCACCACAAAGCCGACGTGGAGAAAATCGTCCAGCGATATAACGATGTAATATTTATTTTTCATGGCATGGACCATATAAGCGAAGGTGGTAATGCGCCAGTTATAGATAATCGCGAGTGGCTGAAGGAGCTTATCGCAAATAATGATAACGTCTACTATTCTATTCGCGGAAATTTTCCAACATACGGGTGGTTGAAGAGACACATGGGTACGGCTGTACCTAAAGAGGAATTACTGCCACACCTAAAATCTAAGTTAAGTGAAAGCGTGGAGCGGGGTGTTAGTTGGTCTAAAGACGTGATTGAGGCATATCCAGAGCGTTTCCTGTATGAGACGGATCGTCAATTTAGACCGCATTACGATAAGGAAATAAGCGCGCTCATAGAAGAATATTCAAGAGCTTTCATCGGACGTCTTGACCCTTCCGTGCAAGAAAGATTTGCGCACAAAAATGCGGAAAAGTTATTAAAAACTCGCTAAACATATATATTATCAAAGTAATATAATTTTTTTTATGAAAAAAAAGATTTTGTATACGGTTGGTGTCCTTGTGCTTGTTGGATTTATAGTTTATTTTGGGCTACCTGTTTACGACAAAATCGCGCAGGAGATTATTCGAGAGAGGATTATCAAAGCAGGGCTTAATCCCGATGACTACGATTTAAGAGGAGTGGCTCCCTGGAACGTACGGGAATACGTGACAAACAAAGAAATTGAAAAGGCGGGCCTTAACCCAGACGATTACAAAATCAAAGGCACGCCGACGGCCTCTGAAGTGAGAATGCAGGTGATTCAACAAGAAATTGCCAAACAGCTCGGCGAATACGACTTGACGATCAATGATATTGATTTAAGCGGTGTTGATCTTTTAAGTCTTTCCACAGAAGAAATACAAAAACTTATAACTAAGAAAATAGTGGAGAAACTGACGCCGTAGTTTTTTCCCGCTGTTAATATTATGTTTTTAGAAGCTGGACTTTTATGACGTTCAGAAGGTCTTTAATACATTAGGGTACAAACTAAAAATGATATTTCTGTAACCAATTATTAGTTCTATACGAACAACAGACAATCTTGAATCATTAAAATTTAAATGTGTTAAAATATGAATATGAAAAATGAAAATTTAGTATCAGGTTTGGTCGGTGTGCTTATTGGATTTATTATTACTTGGCTTATTACGCCAATGTGGGGTGGAATGATGAGTTATCGGAACCCGATGATGGGTCCCAATAACATAACGGGCGGAAACCAGATGATGGGGGCGATCGATTCCCATTTTATCGAACAAATGATTCCGCATCATGAAGACGCGATAACTATGGCTGAAATTGCTCTAGAAAAATCTAAGTATCAGGAAATCAGAAGCCTGGCGCAAGATATCAAAAGAACACAGAGCGAAGAAATCGCGCAAATGCGAGAATGGTACAAAAACTGGTTCGACAATGACGTACCGGATGTATTCTCAGGAACGAGCCACGGCATGGGTTCTGGAGTGATCCATATGGGTATGATGGGAGACACTACAGACATTGAATCACTGAAGACTGCTGTCTATTTTGATAAAGTATTCATTGAAAAAATGGTTCCTCATCATCAAACGGCAGTAATGATGGCACAAATGCTTGAGCGTACTACTGATCGTGCCGAAATGAAACAGCTTGCAAAAAATATCATCGATGCTCAAACCAGAGAGATCAATTCCATGCGAAGTTGGTATCGTCAGTGGTATGGGCAATAAAATAATTAACTTGAGTCGGACATTTTAATTGAATGATTAGAGTTATTAAAGGTCTCACTTCTGTTTTAATTGCGGGAATATTAATTGCTGTTGCCGTTTTTTGGGCGGGCAGTTTTCATTCTTCAAATCAAACAACAGAAGATATAAAAGAAAAAAAAGATAAAACAACAGATGAGTCGCAAGATATTTTTGGAAATATCCAGGATATTGAAGAAAGCGGGAGACACAAAGATGTTCCAGAATCGGTTATGCCCGACAATAAAATGTCTTTTTCCGATAAACCTCAAACGACATCAAACAGTGATATTGTTCAAGGCTATCCAGTCAACTGCTACCCTAGATTAGGTTTCGACAACTATAGAACCGAGAAAACTTTTGTAATAAATCCAAAGAACAATAAGGAGATGTACATTAATGTAGAGTACAAGGGTCTTTACAAAAGCATCGACGGCGGAAATGCCTGGGTTTTTTCGGGAAAAGGACTCAAGGGGTTGCCGAAAAATGATGATTCGTCCAAACCTTGCCATGAGCTTCGTTTTCATCTATACATAGATTCCTCAAACCCCGATCGCCTTCTGGCGCCAGGTGGCAGTGCGCCCGGAAGAGTGGGAGAAGGTCTTGGAGGGCTATCTGAAAGTTTGGATCGTGGTGCGACATGGCGCCAGTTATTCACGAGCGAGATGAGCGCTTATACGGAAAGCGTTATTATAGACCCAACAAATACGGCTATAGTTTATGTTACAACATCATCTATGCCACAAGGCATGGATGGTCCGGACAAAGGAAAGATGTTTGTCTCAAAAGGAGTTTTGTATAAAACAATAAATGGCGGTAAAACATGGGAAGAGCTCCCTACGGGATTTTTTGAGAACCTAAGGGTCCCTGGAATTTTTATTGACGCGCAAAATCCCAAAAAACTCCGGCTTGCCACTTTTGGACTACCGTCCGGGACAAATATTGATAAAAAAACCACAAAAGAACAGTGGGGATTTTTGGAAACTAACGATTCCGGACGAACATGGATAAAAATGGACAGCACGATTGGTATCGGAATAAGAAATCTGGATGTTTCGCCATCAAACCTAAACCATTTTTATTTGATGGCAAGCAAAGATAATACAGACAAAGTTTATTATTCGGTTGACGGCACGCTCAAGGAGCCGAGCAATATGATGGTAAATTTTGCGCGATACGATCCGCACGACAAAAACGGCATGCGTTTAATAGGAATAAATATTCACGCGCAACCAAATGATCTTTTTGAAAGTCTTGATGGCGGAAAAACATGGAGTGTTGTCGGGAAGCTTCCGCGGGGTGTCACCAACGACCATAGAGTATCGAACATAGTCTTTGATCCGGTTGACAACGGTGTCATCTATATAAATGCCGACCAAGCGCGTGTTTGGAAGTCTAACGACAAAGGCAATACATGGGAGATGCTTCTAAGTCTGGATAAATTAAAAGGGCTCTAAAGGTACAAACATTTTTATCTCCAAAACAATCATTGCATGTAGGTAAAATATTTTACCTACAAACCAAACCATCTAAATGGGGTAGATATTACGTTCAAAATTTTTTTGAAAAAAGAAACATTAGTGTTTTGCTCAAGTGGATTTTGTTCTTCTTTTTGGTTTTCAGTCCCAGAGATTTTCTGGAAAATTTTTTTGAATAAATTATCTGTCTTTGGTTCAGGTCTCTGAACATCTTTCAAAAGTATATTTTTACTGGATAAAGCAAATCTTTCTCCATTTTTATCATAGTGGGAGATGAAGAGAATATAGTAACCTGGCTTAATAATTTTGTTGTCAAGAGTTTGATTTATGTTCCAGATAAAAGAACCATTATGGTAGATTTTATCTTGGATAATATAAGTTTTATTTTCTTCTTGACTGAAAATTTCTATGGAAAGCGGAATTCCTTGGGTGTTATATGAGAGCCAACTGAGGAGCTGGATAGAACCTATCTCCATTTCTTCGTTATCTTTTGGTGTCACTATTTGGAGCGCGGGCTTTTTTGAAGACTGGGAAATTTTTTTGAAAAAGGTCTGACCTTTTTCTGTTAAAAGAAGTTCTCTTTGTAATTCATTGATAGAAATATCGCCCTTAGCCAGTTCGATAATTCTTTCTTCACTTGGAATCTTCCCTAAAATTGTCTGATAAAATTCAGAGATGGCTACCCGCCTTCTGGCTATTCGCAGAGGATCATCGCATTTAAACAACTGGTTTAGCTTCTTTATGCTTTTTGGCCCAACATTGCCGTCTTGAGAATCAAGGTTACCATATTGTTTTTGAAATTTTATCGCGGCTTCTACGAGAGGACTTTTGCGATGAAAGGAAAAATCTGGTACAGGTTGCTCCTTTGTCGAATCCGTTATCCATGATTGGTCAGAAGAACGAAGACCTCCTTTATATAGTCCCAAAACTTCTAGAGCTGAAGTTAAGGCAATAATATCTGGATCTAGCGAGGCCCAGTCATAATTATCTGTCTCAGAGTTTTGTACCTTGATATTTTTTGAAAAGGTGTAACAAAAATCACTGCCGGAAAGCATTTTTGATAACTCCGATAATCCGGGAAAAAAGTTTTCGAAACTTCCTATTGCTTCCTTGTCTTCTGGTGAAAGACCTTCATATATATCAGGGGAGCTATATTCTGGTTCGGAAAGATCTTGGCGAAAATATTTTTTTATATTTTCAGCAGGATCTAAAGTTTCTTCAATTTCTTCGCTAGCAACAAAATAATAAGGTATCAAAAAAAGACAAGGGATAACAATGAATAATATGCTATTTAAATATATTTTCTTCATTTTTAGTTCCATTAATTATTTTTCTCTAAATCTAAACAGACGGAATTCATGCAATATCGCTTGCCGGTAGTCTTTGGTCCGTCGTCAAAGACATGGCCGAGATGGGAATCGCATTTGGCGCAAACGACCTCCGTGCGCCTCATGCCGTGGGAATTATCTTCCACTTGCTTGGTAGCTCCCGGGAGGGCTTGATCAAAAGACGGCCAGCCGGTGCTCGAGTCAAACTTTGAATCAGATGAAAAGAGGGGATTACCGCAAGCCTTGCAATTATAAGTGCCTCTACTTTTTTCGTGAACATATTCTCCGGAAAAAGGCGCTTCTGTTCCTTTTTGCCTTAAAACTTTATATTCCTCTTCAGAGAGTTTACTCATCCACTCACCCTCTGTCTTTGGTATATTTTTATTGTTCATATTTTTTACGATTGACTTATGATAGACGTCGGACGTCTATCATTGATTATTTAATAACCGCGCGAATTCTTTTTTTACTTTTTCTAATTTTGGATTGATGACAATCTGGCAATAGCCGGCCTGTTTGTTGTTTTCATAATAATTTTGGTGGTAATCTTCGGCCGGATAAAAGACCTCAAGGGGGGAAATTTCAGTAATAATCGGGGATCCACTGAGATTAGAATTATTTATATCTTTAATAAAATCTTCCGATTCTTTTTTCTGGTCATCCGTTGAATAGAATATCACGGAACGATACTGCGAGCCCACATCCGCGCCTTGCCTGTTTAGTGTCGTCGGGTCGTGTGAACCAAAAAAAACGGTAAGTAAAGTTTTGTATGAGACAAGAGAAGGATCATATTCTATTCTTATTACTTCGGCATGACCTGTGTTGCCGAGGGAAACTTCCTCATAGGTCGGATTTTTTGTTTTCCCTCCGGCGTAACCCGAGGAAACGGAAATAACTCCTTTTAGCATTTTAAAAACCGCCTCCGTGCACCAAAAACATCCCCCGCCCAAGACCGCAATTTCTTTTTTGTTCATCAAATCAGATTATACATCTTTTCCTATTTGAGGATATCCCACATCGCCGGATCTTCGCCACCGTCTATTTTGAATATTGCCACTCCTCGCACGCCAAGTTTTTTAGCCAAGTCCACCTTGGTTTTTATGGCTTTGGCGTCGCTCCACCACATTAGATTGAAAGAAGGACCATAATTTTTCGTTGTCTCAGATTTATTTGAAGACAAACTAATTGCATCGTCGGAGATCTCACGGGCGTTTTCTTTTTCCATTGCTTGTCCACTGACTATTGGAATATAGGCCAGACTTAATTCGTTGGCCTCATTTCTGGTGGGAGTAATTTTGTATTGGTTGGCAATATCCAAACCGTATCGGGGATTGAATGACCAAAGAAGATCATAAGAAAAACCTTTCTCCAGTGGTGTTACTTTGTATTCGTAGCCATAGGTGGGGATGCCGATAACAATTTTTTTCTTGTCTATTTCTTTCATGGCCAGACGAATCACTTTTTCCACCCACCTAACATCGGCAACCGGGCTATACAGGCCGGTGATTTTCTCATTTAAACGCAGATCTATCCGTCTTTGGTCATAAGCCATGATACGCACTCGATCGCAATATTTATTTATCTCTGCATAATCGTTTGCAAAAGCGATATCTTTGGGAATGACATTAAATCTGTCGATAAGCGGAGTGCGCGGTTCTATCGTGCAAATAACAAATTTTTTACCCGCCGCCTTGTACAGTTCTTTCAAAAATAGAGAAAAATAGTTTTTTGTCTCGGCTTTCTTGCTTTCATAGTCTATGTCTACGCCGTCAAAATTATGTTTACCAACCATAGCCATTATTGCGGTAATATGGTTTTTTCTAAGCACGGGATCCCGTAAAACTTTATCTATATTTTCGGTATCACTCCACATCACGGTAGGTATTACCCTTACTTTTTTTTCTTTGGCTTTTTTTATTAAATTCTGCCAAGGTTCGCTTTCTATATTCATGGCGTCATAAAGAGAACCGTCTTTTTTTACTGTGTAGCCGAAGGGGCTTATTTCTTTGAAAGAATCTATGTGGGCAATGGCGTCCTCTGTGCCTGTGGCTGTGCGCCAATAAGGCACCCAGCCGGCTATTTCAAGGGGAGCGGTAGTTTTGGCGGTTCTTTCGGCTAATATTTTTTCATTGGAGAAAAGAAAAAAGCCTCCAATGAAAATAACCACAAATAAAAGATATTTTTGCGTTTTATTTTTCTTCACCTTCTTATTCTATCATTTTTTATGATACCTTTGGGAATATGAATATTGGTTTCTGGGAAAAAATAAAAAAGCCGTTTTTTGTGCTGGCTCCACTGGCGGATGTGACCGACACGGCTTTTCGGGAGCTTATCGCAAAATACAGCGCGCATGGCCAGTCTTACGGCGGGCCAGATGTTTTTTGGACTGAGTTTGTTTCCGCCGATGGTTTAGCGAGCGCTGGTAGGGAAGTTTTAAGACGCGATTTAGAATACACCGAGAATGAGCGACCGATTGTGGCTCAATTATTCGGCAGTAATCCGGAAAAAATGGAAGAAGCCTCGGCCATTGTAAAAAATCTTGGTTTTGACGGTATTGATATCAACATGGGTTGTCCAGATAGAAGTATAGAAAAACAATTATCTGGCGCAGCGATGATAAAAAATCCGACTCTTGCCAAGAAAATTATCGAGTCAGCAATAAAAGGTGGAGGTGGTTTACCTGTTTCTGTTAAAACCCGTATTGGTTACAATAAAGACCAAACCGAAGAATGGATTGCCGAGTTGCTGTCTTTAGGGCTACCGGCTTTAACTGTCCATCTTCGTACTCGAAAGGAAATGTCTCTTGTGCCAGCTCACTGGGAACTAATGCCTCGTATCCTGGAGCTTGCTAGTGGTTTGGGTACTAAAATAATTGGTAACGGCGATGTTTTGGATTTAGAAGATGGAGAAAAAAAAATTAAAGAATCGGGATGCGACGGAGTGATGCTAGGCAGGGCTATTTTCGGCAATCCTTGGTTGTTTGATAGGAAAATTAAAAAAGAAGAAATCAAAACGAGAGATAAATTGAAAGTGATGATGGAACATACGCGTCTTTTTGAAAAAAAGCTCGGAGATATAAAAAGTTTTGCGATAATGAAAAAACATTATAAGGCTTATGTTGCGGGTTTTGACGGCTCAAAAGAATTAAGAAGCCAATTGTTGGAAGCCAAAAACGCAAGCGAGGTGGAGGAAATAACGGAAAATTTTTTAAAGAACCTAAAATGAGACGAAAGTTTTTTGTGATAGAAAAATTAGTGGGAGAAACGCCCCTGCAGGCTCTTCTAACTTTTAAATCAAACAATATTGAGTATAAAGATTTGCCACTTACTTATGCCGGACGTCTAGATCCAATGGCTTCCGGCAAGCTTTTGATCTTGTCCGGAGAAGAGTGCAAGAAAAGAAAGAAATATGACAATCTGGATAAAGAATATGAATTTGAAATTCTCTTAGGAGTAAAAAGCGACACAGGAGATGTGCTTGGTCTGGTTTGTAATTGTTCTGCCGATTCCAAAAAAGATACAAGCATAGAGGAGGCTCATGAGGCGGGTCAATCTTTTCTTGGAAAACACCGGATACCATATCCTGTTTTCTCATCAAAAGTTTTTAAAGGCAAGCCTTTATTTTGGCACGCGCTTCAAAAAAGCATGAAAAAAGAAGATATTCCCTATACTTCCATAAAGATAAAAAAAATAACTTTTTTGGAATCTTATTTTTTGGATGCAAGCCAATTAGAAAGAAGAATTATTGATAAAATCAATCTTTTAAAAATATCTGCTAAAAAATCAAGACCGGAGAATGATTTTAGAAAAGATGAAGTGATTAAAAACTGGCAAACTTTTTTTCTTAAAGAAAGAGCCGAGTTTCAAATTCTGAAATTTGGAGTAGTCGTTGGCACAGGCACTTATATACGTTCTCTTGCTCCAATGATTGCCGAAAAATTAAAATCTTGCGGATTGGCGTTTTCTATCCATCGAACAAAAATCGGAAGATATAGAAAAGTCGGAAAAAATTTTGGTTTTTGGAGCAGTAATTTTTAATATCATGTTCCAATTAAAAAAGAAGGAAATTCAAATTGGCGGCAAAAAAATAGAATATTTGTTGCGTTTAAACGACAGAGCCAGAAATATACGACTTACGGTTCGTCCCAGAAAACTTCTTTTGGTAAGTTGCCCGAAAAATATAAAGGAAAGCATAGTGGAAGATTTTCTTGTCAAAAAAACCTCGTGGATTATAAAAAAACTTGATCTTGTAAAAACATTTTCTTATAGAAACAAAAGCAAATATACGAGGAAAAATTTTTTGGCAAAAAAGAAAAATGCCTTGGATTTGATTAGGGAGAGAGTGGAGTATTTCAATAAATTTTATCACTACGAATATAAGGCCATAAGCGTAGGGAACCAGAAAACAAGATGGGGGAGCTGTTCTAAAAACAGGAATTTAAATTTTAATTACAAACTTATCTTTCTTCCGAGTGAAATCAGGGATTATATAGTGGTTCATGAATTGTGTCATTTGAAGGAATTTAATCATTCGCCTGAATTTTGGAAATTGGTTTCCCAAACAACCCCTCAATATTTTCTTCTTAGAAAAAAGTTAAGAAATATAATCTTTTAATCGGGAAGAAAAATTTATTTTGAAACTGGAATAATCCAAAAATTCGTGCTATTCTCCCTATAAAGAGATGAATTACTTGGTTATACTTTTTTATAAATACATCACTATCGCCGATCCTGAAAAAATTTCGGGAGATATTCGCGTGCTATGCCAAAAACTTAATTTAAAAGGACGCGTTATTGTTTCCGAAGAAGGTTTTAACGTTACTTTGGAAGGTTTAGAATCCGAGATAGAAAAATTTCTTCTCTGGCTTGTCTCTGAAGAGAAATTCAGAGATATTCAAGTTAAAAAAAGCAAAGGAGACGGAAAAACTTTTCCTAAACTTTCTGTCAAAGTTCGCAACGAAATAGTGGGAACACAAATTCCAAGCAAAGAAGCCGATCCGAGGATGAAAACAGCCGAAAAAATTACTCCTCAAGAACTGCGCTCGTGGTATCAAAATAATAAGGATTTTGTCGTGGTGGATATGAGAAATGATTATGAATATGCCTCCGGACATTTCGCCAACGCCATAGATTTGGGCATGAAAGCTTCAAGAGACCTGCCGAAAGCAGTTTCAAAAATTGAACCAATAAAAGAAAAAACAATCCTTACTGTTTGCACCGGCGGAGTGAGATGTGAAAAAATGTCTGCTTATTTATTGAATAAAGGCTTTAAAAAGGTTTATCAGCTTGATGGTGGCATTCACAGCTATATGGAGAGTTATCCGGGCAAAGATTTTTTGGGCACCCTCTATACTTTTGACCAGAGAGTGGTTATTAACTTCGGAGGAGAGAGAACAATAATCGGAGAGTGCAGATTATGCGGAGAAAAAACGGAAAACTATGTAAATTGCGCTAATAATTTTTGTCACTTACATTTTTTATCTTGTGAAAATTGCACAAAAAAAGAAGGCGTTTTTTGCTCAAAGAATTGCCAATTTTCCATAGAATTAAAAAAAGAAAATGCGGGACAAATTGCTTCAATATAAACATATGCAAGGATTTCTTAAATTTATCAGGGAGCAGGGGGTGGTGGGTTTGGCCGTCGGTTTTATTTTAGGTGGAGCTGTGTCAAAAGTGGTGACGGCTGTTATTACCGATATTGTTAATCCTCTTTTGGGAGTGGTTTTGGGATTAGCCGGAGGCCTTAAAGAAGCTTATTTTCAAATTGGTTCGGCCAAGATTATGTACGGAGATTTCATAAATACCCTGATAGATTTTATGGTCATAGCGGGAGTGGTTTATTTCGGAGTCAAGGTAATTGGCCTTGATAAGTTGGACAAGAAAAAAGAATAAATTAAAAAACAAAATAAAATCAAATGAAGATAACCTCGGCTAAATTTGTGCGGGGAATCATTGGCTCCAATAAGATTTTTGAAAACAAAATTCCTCAAGTGGCTTTTGTCGGCAGATCTAACGTCGGTAAATCCAGCCTTATTAATACCCTTCTGAATCAAAAAAATTTAGCAAAGACAAGCTCTTATCCTGGGCGGACGGCGGAGATAAATTTTTATCTGGTGAATGACTCTTTTTACTTAGTCGATTTGCCAGGATACGGTTATGCCAAAACCTCTCTTAAAGAAAGAGAAAAAACCCGTAAACTTATAAGATGGTATTTGTTTGAATCAGGATATGACCAGAAAAAAATTTTTCTAATCATAGACGCTTTTTTGGGAGGAACCACGGCAGACCTGGAAGTTTTGGAAAATCTCAAAGAGACAAAGAAGGAAATAGTTATTGTGGCTAATAAAATCGATAAGCTCAAAAAAAGTGAACGCCAGAAACAAATGGAGCAAATAGAAAAAATATTTGCCGAACACAAAATTATTTATTTATCGGCAAAAGAAAAGACAGGTGTAAAAGAATTAACAGGCGAGCTTTTATAAAAATAACCGGAACCTGTATAATATTAGTTATTATAAGCTCAAGACTTAAATAAGTATTATGGCCAAGGGAAATGATTCTCGCAGAAAAGAAAAAAAGAAACCAAAAAAGGCGGGCAAATAAGAATCAAAAAATTACCTCAAAAGAGGTAATTTTTTGATTCTTATGCTATAATATAGGCACTATGGAGCATCACAAAAAAATCTTTTTAAGTCAAAAAAATAAAAAAATTTTTGGTCTCTTGGGTGGATTGGGAGAATATTTCGGCATAGATCCGATACTTGTTAGGGTTGTTTGGATAGTGGCCACCGCTTTTACCGGTTTTGTCGGCGGAATTATGGCTTACATTGTTGCCAGCCTAATCGTGCCAAAAGGCGAGTAAAACTTGGCTTGACTCTTACAATCCTATAACATAATCTTTTTCTCTGGAGAGTTCTATGAATAATAAAAACAACCACAATGTTTGCGGAGGAAAAAATGCCTGACCAACAAAAACAAATTTCGGAGATGAAAATGACTCTTCTTAAAGAGCCCGTTTACGGTTCAAAAAAATTCTCTCAAGTATCTTTGCCGGCGCTTTTGAAAGAGATATACGGAGGAGATTATTTTTTTGTGCCTGAGGCCGTTTCTTCAAGTTACGTGATAAGCAAAGAAGGTATTTACTCCGTAAAAGGGTACGGACCGGAAGTTATCGCCCAAAATTCCAAAGCCGACGCTTTTACTCTCTCGCTCGGTAGGGTTTTTGCCGATTTTATTATCCTCACGGCCGGCACCGTAAACGCTGAGCCAAATACCACTGGCTGGGGCTTCCAGACTGTTTTTGGTTATCCTCAAATGAAAGAGTTTAATGAAATAAGAGAAGAAATGTCTTCTTTGAGAAAATCTCTTGGAAAAGAAGAATATCCTGGCGTTTATTTCATGACTAACTCAGGAGAGCTAAATCCCAACGCTTTGATTTTTTACACGGGTAAATCTCCCGTTTTTGTCGTAACCAATGAAAAAACGAAAAAGGAGAAGTTTCCGAACGGAAGATTCGGACGGGCAGAGGTTTACTCTTTTGGAGAGGAAATTTTGGACACGCAAGCATTTATCCAATCTCTAGGGAAAGAAAAAAACATCCGTTATGAGGGAGGCAGAAAAGGGCTCGGGTCTTTTTTGTCCGGAGGTCTTTTGGGACAACTTACGGTAACCCAGATGCCTTTTTCCCCTTCGGTTCCATATGACCAGAAAGACGCCGAATATGTTTTTGACAATCACATGATTCCGGAAGACAAAATCTTTTCCGAAAGGATTGGGGGAACGGGGGAGAGAATCGCCACCCTTGATTTTCGTGGAGTGAAAGAGATATGAGACAACTTCCCGTCCGGACAAAATCCGGACGGTTTTTTTATTAACATAAACTTTTCTTTTTGGATTTCTTCAGATGTATAATAAAGAAGTGAGAAGGTCGACTCTTTAACAATTTTTAAATTTTGTTTTTATAAAAAAATGATGCATAAAATTACTTCCATTCTTCTTATAATTGGAGGATTGAATTGGTTGGCTTTTGGCCTTCTAGGAATGGAAATTGGAAGCTACCTGCCTGATGGTATGACAGGCATGGCGGCAAAAACCATTTATATTCTTGTCGGTGTTTCTGCTCTTTACGACCTTGCTACCCACAAAGGACGTTGCAAGGACTGTGATTCCGGGATGAAAAAAATGTAATTTGTTTTTTCAATTTTTTCAACCTAAAACAGCCCGTTTGGGGCTGTTTTAGGTTTTTCTGATATAATTAAGAAGACATGGAAGAGAAATTCCTCAATATTTTAAGAGAGTCTTTTCGGGGAGATTTTTATTTTACAGAAAAAGATTTAGAAAAATACGCTAGAGACGCAAGTTTATTTTTTGTTCTTCCAAAAGGAATTTTTGCGCCAAAAGATAGTGAAGATATCAAAACCCTTGTCTTAAACGTCAAAAAAGCCAACAAGGAAGGCGGGAACTTTTCCTTAACAGCTCGTTCCGGAGGTACAGATATGACCGGAGGCCCTCTTACCGACTCTCTGGTTGTCGATATGACGAAGTATATGAACAAAATAAAAGAAGTGGGGAACGATTACGCGATTGTTCAACCGGGTGTTTTTTACCGTGATTTTGACAAAGAAACCCGCAAGAAGAACCTTTTCCTTCCAAGTTATCCTGCTTCAAGGGAAATTTGCACGGTCGGAGGAATGGTGGCTAATAATTCGGGCGGAGAAAAAACTCTCCGCTATGGCAAGACGGAAGATTATCTTTTGGCCGTGAAGATGATTTGTATGGATGGAGAAGAATACACCTTCAGTTCTTTGAGTCTGCCTGAATTAGAAAGAAAAAAATCGCTGAATACTCTTGAAGGGCAAATTTATCGCGAGATTTATTCCTTGATAGATGAAAATAAAGATTTTATCCAAGAAAAAAAGCCGAGAGTTTCTAAAAACTCGTCCGGTTATTATCTTTGGAATGTTTCCAACAAAGAAAAGAAAACTTTTAATTTAGCTAAATTGATTGTTGGTTCACAGGGGACTCTGGGAATTATCACGGAGATAAAATTCCGCCTCGTTAATCCGGAAAATCATTCAAGAATGCTGGTTATTTTTTTAAATGATTTGAAAATTTTGCCGGAAGTGACCTCCAGAGTGCTTTCAAAAACCCCCGAAAGTTTTGAATCCTATGATAAGCATACTTTTTCGGTGGCGTTGAGGTTTGTACCAGAACTTATTAAGCACATGTCAGGAAACCTTTTTACCTTAGGGCTTAAGTTTCTGCCTGAATTTTGGATGGCTATAAAGGGCGGGTTGCCGGAGATGGTTTTAATGGCTGAATTTACGGCTAAGACAGGAGAAGAAGCCTACCAATTGGCCGAAGAAGCCAGAGAAAAACTCGCGGATCTAAACTTAGAGTCTAAAACAACTAAAAGCGCGTGGGAAGCCAGCAAATATTGGGCGATGAGACGAGAGAGTTTTAACCTTTTGAGAAAGCATATCAAAGGGTTGAGAACGGCTCCTTTTATAGACGATATTATTATTTCTCCGGATAAACTCGGGGAATTTTTGCCAAAACTTTACGGGATTCTGGAAAAACAAGAACTTACCTACACAGTAGCTGGCCATGTGGGAGACGGCAATTTCCACATTATCCCCTTAATGAGAACGAGCGACTCAAACGCGAAAGATATTATTTCTAAACTGATGGGAGAAGTCACGAATTTGGTTTTTTCCTTCGGAGGCTCTATGTCGGCTGAACACAATGACGGGCTTATTCGCACGCCTTTTCTTAAGGAAATGTTCGGAGAAAAAATGTATAATATTTTTGCGGGAACGAAAAAAATTTTTGATCCGGAAAACATTTTTAATCCGCATAAAAAAGTAGATAGTCGCACCATCATGGAAAACCTTGAATTTTTGGACAAAAATGCAAAAAATTAACAAAAGGTTGGCTTATTAGCAGGATAAATATTTTTAAATAAGATTTATGGAACACTACATATGCACAGGGGGCTGTAAGGGAGAGTCCGATTCTTTGAAAGTTTGCGGGAATGAGACATGTGGTAGGAGGGGAGAAGAGCTTTCTCTTTGCCATTGTGAAGACGGAAATCATATGGGCGCTTTTGACTTAGATCATACAGGAGGCCCAGACCATGAACACTCCGTGCCCATTGAAGAGCCAGAAAAGGGCATTCAGTAATTTTGTGAGAGAAAAAATAAATAATGGTAAAATATCAAATTTTGCGGATTTGCTTTGTTTTGGCCGGACTAACAGATTCTCTGTATCTGACTTACAAACATTTTGAAAATCAAAATGTTGTCTGTTCTGTTTTGGAGGGCTGTGATGTTGTTTTAAACAGCCAGTATGCTGTTTTTTTTGGCGTGCCGGTGGCTCTGCTGGGTCTTCTTTTTTATTTTATCGTTTTGGTTTTTTGCGTCTTTATTTTTTTTAAGCGGCAAATACTGGAGAAAGCCGTGTTTATTTTGACTTTGGCCGGTTTTTTAACCTCTTTGTATTTTTTGTATCTTCAAATTTTTGTGATAAAAGAATTATGCCTGTATTGCCTTATCTCTCTCATGACGGCTACAAATATTTTTATATTTTCTTGGCTAGTTCAAAATAAAAGAGATCTTGTAAATGAAGATTAGAAATGTTATTTTTCTTGTCAGGCCATCGTTCTTTCATTTTTTAACCAGACAAAGAAAGGCGTATAAAAATGGAAGAGAACAAAGAATTTTGTTCCCGTATCATTGAATACGTAACTGAAGAAATCCAAGAATTTCTCCTCTGTAAAGAACAAAAAGGCAGAATGGAAGGGAAACTGATGACTAATGCAGAAATCTGCAAATTTTTTGGTATTAGTCGGCATGGCTTAAGTGTGATAAAGAAAAAAATCCCCCAAAAACTTTGGAATGAGCGGGTGAAGGCTTTGAGGGAGAGGTCCCACCGATATCTTCAGGGTCGCTTGAATCAGAAAAAGGATCCTCGTCCGTTGCCTGTTTTTCGCACTGGGCTTGGAATTCCCATGAAAGGAAGTTCTCGCTTTGACGCTTATTGCGGAGAATCAAAAAAATGAAATTTTTGCCGGCAGAAGGATAATTCACTTCTGCCGGTTTTCTTTCGGCAAAGAAATATAGTACAATTATCTTTAGTGTCTCAAGAGATAGAAAAAATAAAAGAAGAAATTTTGGAACGCGACAGGAAAGATTTGGCTATGGATCAAGAAGTAAGAACCCGACTTTTACAAGAAGGGTTTATTTTTTTTAAACCTTTAAATTTTATAGAAATTGACGGAGGCCGGATTGACGGAGTGGAAAATGTAGTCGATGAAATTAAAAAAAGAATAAACGGAATAAATATTAGGCCGGAGGTAATTTCGGTTGAAGGCCTCTCTGGCGTCGGGAAAAGCTCGACAGCCAGAGTTTTGGCGGAAAAATTAGGCGGGGTAGTTTTTTCCGCGGGGGAAATTTTCAGATTTCTTACTTTTCGGAAATTATCGGGTGAAAATGTGGAAGAGATAATTTCCGAATTAAGTTATTTCGTTGTCGACAAAGAAATTGTTTGTCTTTACAGAGATCAAGAAATAGCAAAAACTTTTGCCAGAGAGTTAAGGACAGAGGCAGTAAACAAGGAAGTGCCCAATGTGGCGAAAACCTCACAAGGAATTGTTTTGAGGTTTATAAAAAATGAAATTGAAAGGCTAAAAAGAAACGAGCTTGGTTCGCGAGCAGTGGTTGTGGAAGGAAGGGCATTTTTTCTGGATTTTCTTTTTTCCGATTTGAGAGTAAGAATTGTTGCCGATATAGAAACAAGGGCCAAAAGACGGTTGGTTGTCTCCCCGAGGGGACAGATTGCTTTTTCTAACCCTAAAGTAGTCTGATTTCAAGTTATTTTTGACTTTGTTTTCTTTTGTGATATAATAGAGGACAGATATCTGCTCCTTTCGTTTATCAAATTTTTAAGGTGATGTATGTAAGGAGGTGGGAGATGGCTTATTTAGCGTTGAAAAATCAGCTGGGGGATTATTTTTCTGATCTCATAAATAACCCGGCCACCCCTAGGGTATGGGTTCGCTGGGCGGGATGTCTCAACATCCTTGCTCAGGAAGAGTTTGAAACAGCGGGTTTTCTTTTTTCCGAAACGGAAGAGAAGATAAAAAACTTCCTTCGGAAAAGAAGAGAGCTTTCCGGACGGAGATTCCGGAGAGTAGATGACCGCGAAGCCCTTCGCCTTCTCAAGGTATTTGAGGCGAAGGAGAAGAGCGCGCGCGGACTATATGACCACGCGCCGTAAAAAAACAATCCTCTCAAAGCAAGGTGTCGCTTGAGAGGATTTTTTTTGTTATACTCATTGACGCCTATGAAGAATAAAAAAGAAAATAAAAAAACAGAGATAAAAGTTAAAACCTTGTGGGATTTTTCCGATGTCGTAAAAAACGACAAAGGCTTAAACTTCAAAAAATTGAGGTTGGAAACAGAAAAGAGAACTGAAGCGTTTATCAAAAAATGGAAAGAACGAGAAGATTATCTATATAATCCGGAGGCCCTTCTTGAAGCTTTGAATGAATACGAGAGATGGAAAAGGGAATATGGAGCGCACAGCAGGGAGGTTTATTATTTTTCTCTTAGATTCGAAGAAAATCAAGAAAATACGGAAATCAAAGCCGGTTATCAGCAAGCGCTAGAGAGAGCCAAACATTTGTCTAATTCAATCAGGTTTTTTTCTCTCCGTTTGTCAAAAATCGATTCCCAAATCCAGCAAAAATTTCTCTCCTATGCGCCGCTTTTCCCATACAGGCATTATCTTGAAAGGATTTTTGCCGAAGCAAAATATCTTTTATCCGAGAAAGAAGAAAACCTTCTTTCTTTGATGGAAACCCCCGCCTATGAAAACTGGACAATAATGACAGAGGGCGCTCTGGCCAAAGAAACAAGAAAATTAGCATCCGTAAAAAACAAAAAGAAAGTTTTTTCTTTTTCAGAACTTTTGAATTTGATCACGGACAAGGATAAAAAAACAAGAGACGAGGCAAACAAGGAAGTAACAAAAATAATGGAAGAAAAATCCGAAATGGCTGTTGCGGAAATGAATTCTATTCTTCTTTACAAAAAAACAGAAGATAATTTACGAGGGTTTACTCGCCCCGATGCCGGCCGCCATCTCTCCGACGATATTGATACTAAGATAGTTGACACTTTAATAAAAACGGTGACAGCGAATTTTTCTGTTGCTCACAGATTTTATTCACTTAAAGCCCGGCTTTTTAAAGTCAAAAAATTGGCTTATCACGAAAGGGCCATGACTTACGGGAAAGCAAACCAAAAATACGATTACAAAAAATCCTTTAATCTTGTGAATAAAGTTTTTCGAGAAATGGACGGAGAATTTTCTCAAATATTGGAAAAACTTAATTCGGAAGGCAGAATTGACGTTTTTCCAAAAAAAGGGAAATCAAGCGGAGCTTTTTGCGCTCACTCGCTTCCGAAACTGCCGACCTATATTTTATTAAATCACACCAATCGTCTTCATGATGTGCTGACTCTCTCCCATGAAGCCGGGCACGCCATCAATAACGAACTGATGCGAAAAAAGCAGAATGCCCTAAATTGCGATACCAGTTTGGCGATTGCGGAGGTGGCGAGCACTTTTATGGAAGATTTTGTGTTGGCAAAACTCGGACAAGAAGTGGATGAGGAAACAAGGCTGGCCTTGATGGTGGCAAAACTTGATGACGATATGGCCACTATTTTCAGGCAAACAGCCGCGTATAATTTTGAGAGGGAACTGCATCTTCTCTTCAGAAAAAAAGGTTTTGTTTCTGGAAGAGAAATAAACAAGCTTTTTTTGAAACATATGGAAAATTATTTAGGTTCCTCAGTGGAATTAGGAGATGGAGTGGAAAATTGGTGGGTTTATTGGAGTCATTTCCGTAATTTTTTCTATGTTTATTCGTATGTAAGCGGATTGCTTATTTCAAAAGCCCTTCAGTTGAGAGTGAAAAAAGATAAAGATTTTATTAATCAGACAAAAGAAATTTTTTCAGCAGGAACCTCTAAATCCCCGCAAGAAATTTTCTTTGACGTTGGTTTAAATATCGAAGAACCCAATTTCTGGAAAACGGGAATAGAAGAAACAAAATCTTTTTTGGAAGAAACTGAAAAATTAGCCAAAAAGCTTGGAAAGATATAGAATATCAGTTACATAGTTGATTCTTTATGATTAAAAAAATTATTTTGGCAGTTATTTTGATAGGAGGTTTTGGCGCGATAAGTCTTCTGGCTTATAAAAATTCCCCAAAGGAAGAGACGGGGGGCGTTGTGGAGAGCGCCCAAGAAATTAACACTTCAAATAATATAAACATAGACACGCAAACAAACAATATGGAAGAGCAGAACAAAGCAAAAGAAAACATGGCTGTTTTGGAAACTAATCTGGGTTCAATAAAAATTGAACTGTACGATAAAGACGCTCCAAAGACCGCGGAAAATTTTCGCGATCTGATAAAGAAAGGTTTTTATAACGGTTTAACATTTCATCGGATAATCAGCGGATTTATGATACAAGGAGGAGATCCTAATTGCGGCAATTTGGCAGACTCATCCAAAATTCCCTCCGGCCCTTGTGGCACAGGCGGTCCCGGATACCAATTTGCCGACGAGCTTGATCCTACAACTCCAAGCGCCAAAGAGGGTTATAAAAAGGGAGTAGTGGCTATGGCCAATTCCGGTCCCAATACCAACGGAAGCCAGTTTTTCATAATGCATAAAGATTATCCGTTGCCTCACAACTACACTATTTTTGGAAAAGTGATTTCCGGTTTTGAAGTGGTGGATGCGATTGCTTTAAGCGAGGTCGGGCCAAGCGACAGACCGGTACAGGCCATTTCTATCAACAAAGCTTTTTTGATCGAATAACAGGAAATAATGTTTAAAGACTTTCTTTTGATTTTGGATCCGGTGAACTTGATAAACGCCTTAGGAATTTTGGGTATTTTTGTTGTGGTTTTTGTGGAATCGGGTCTTTTTTTCGGTTTCTTTCTGCCCGGTGATTCCTTGCTTTTTACCGCCGGGCTTTTGGCGTCTCAAGGTTTTTTAAATGTTTATCTCCTCACTCCTCTTGTTTTTTTGGCTGCCGTTTTGGGTGACAATGTGGGCTATACTTTCGGCCGAAGAGTGGGAATAAAAATTTTTACCCGGGAAGATTCCTTCTTTTTTCATAAAGACCATATTTCCCGCGCCCAGCATTTTTATGAAAAACATGGAAAAAAAACCATTATTTTAGCGAGGTTTATACCTATAATAAGAACCTTCGCTCCAATCTTGGCCGGTGTCGGTTCTATGCCTTATAAAACTTTTTTTACTTACAACGTCATTGGTGGATTTGTTTGGTCATTCGGTCTTATAATTTTAGGTTATTCTTTAGGATCTTTTGTTCCGAATATTGATAAATATCTTCTGCCTATAATATTTGGTATTATCTTTTTGTCGTTAATTCCGGTTTTCCGCGAATTTGTTCACGGATTTAAAAAAAGTAAGACATGATTTTAGTGACACACGGATTCATTGGCGGGGCTTTAGCCAAAGTTTTGTTTACAGCCAATCCTTACTTGGCTTTTGTCTTCGGCTTCTTCAGCCATTTTCTGATGGATATGATTCCTCATTGGGATTATCATATCTCCACGGAAAAAAAAGCCGATCCGCTCCAAAAAGAATTTTCTCTCGGAAGAAAAAATTTTCTCAGTATCCTGAAAATAGGGTTGGACTTTTCTGCTGGAATAATTTTGCCGCTTCTGCTTTTTTCTTTTTCTTGGCCGGTTGTTTTCGGGGCTTTGGGAGGTATTGCGCCGGATATCTTGCAATTTGTTTACTGGAAGACAAAACATCCTCTTTTTTTGCAAAAATTTCATATGTGGATCCATGCCAAGAAACATTTTAACGGTCGTTTTTTAATCGGCCCGGCAATGCAAGCGGGCATAATCTTCTTAGCTTTTTACTTAACAAAACTTTTTTAAAGATGACTTTAGAAAGATACCCTGACCACATAACTAACATATCTCCAAGAAGCGAAAAAAGGGGGATAAAAAACGAAACCTTAGAGCAACTCTTTCGTAACGCAGAGGTCTTGGAGAGTCAATTTGATAGAAGAAGGCACATAGACCAAGGTAAGTCTGGTGAAATATGGATAGCTTCAGACGAATCTATTCCTGAAAGAATTTGCATGAAAACTATTCACTCAGAGGGTAAGTCGGCGAACACTCTTGAGAGAGAGTATGAGTTGCAAAGCCGTTTTTATGATGCCGGAGTCAGGGTGCCGATGCCAATGGCCTTTTCACGTTGGTGGAAGAAGGAAGGAAGTGTTAACGAGCACATAGCTATGGAGTTTTTAGAAGGGCAAGATTTAAGTAGTTTGATCTCGGACATGTTATCTCACTCTGTAAAAATTAGCAGTCAAGAATGGCTAAGGATTACCCAAGATCTAAGTAAACAGATTAAGATTGCAAATAATGTCGGCCTTTATCATCGGGATTTGGATCCTCGAAATGTTTTTATAGTTGGAGAGGAGAGAGTAGTCTATATAATAGATTTCGGAGATGCCAAAGAAACAGTGAGTCACGACGAACATGAGATATATGAGACGGCTGGTCGTAATATGCCAAGAGATGGAGAAATAGTGCCTTACATAAACAAACTTGTTTTAAAGGCTAAAGTACTCACTTGACTTTATTTTTAAATAACATTATAGTATGAAACTAGACCCGATCAAGAAAGGAGGGAATATGGCTCTGTTTGAGATCTCACCACAGTTACGAAAAGCAGCGGAGAGATCTCTAGAGGCCGAGCCTCTGAAAAAAGGCCATCTGTGTGCCGTCTATGATTTGGCGGTATCCGGGTTGGCCTTGCTTGTTTTCGAAAACGGAGAGGAATTCCCCCTCCGAGACAAGGAAGTCGTATTTCCTTTCACGGCCAAGGATGGTCGAAGGGGATACGTATTGGAAAAAGGAAGAGCTCTCGAGTTTATGACTGAGGAATCATCCTAAACCAACCGCTGAAGGGATTCAGCGGTTTTTTTAATGTATAATTACTTCGCAAATGGCAAGAGATAATTCTTTTGAATATTTATACTCAAAACTTAATCCGCGTCAGCAGGAAGCGGTGGACACTATCGAAGGACCGGTGATGGTTGTTGCCGGCCCCGGCACGGGAAAAACACAAATTCTCACTTTGCGTATTGCCAATATTTTAAAAATGACCGATGCCGAACCGGAATCTATTCTAGCATTGACTTTTACCGATTCCGGAGTTTATTCCATGCGCAAAAGATTAGCGGAGATTATTGGCTCAAGGGCTTACAGAGCATCTATTTTCACCTTTCATGGTTTTGCCAACAAAATCATAAAGGATTACCCGGAGGATTTTCCCAAGATTATCGGCTCGACAAATATCACTGAAGTAGAGCAAATTGCCATTATCAAAAAAATAATTGAGGATTCCAATTTTAAACATCTAGCCCCCTACGGCGATAGATTTTATTATGTAAAACCTTTTCTTCAGATATTAAACGAGATGAAGAGAGAAAATCTTGAAACAGAAGAATTAGAGAAGCGTGTCTCAGAAATTGAAAAGGAATTTTTGGCAAACCCGGATATTTTTAGTTCAAAAAAAGGATCGGAGAATAAAATGAAGGTGAAATATGAACGGGAAGCGAAACAAATTGAAAAGTCGAAAGAAATGATTATGGCCTATCGCCATTATGAAAAAATTTTGTCCGAGCAAAAACTTTACGATTATAACGACATGATCATAGAAGTGGTGCGAGCTTTAAAGAAGGATCCCAGCCTGCTTCTCTCGTTGCAGGAACAGTATCAATATCTTTTAGCCGATGAACATCAAGACGCCAATAATGGCCAGAATAAAATCTTGGAGCTTTTATCCAGCTATCATGAAAATCCCAATATTTTTATTGTCGGAGACGAAAAACAAGCCATTTTCAGATTTCAAGGGGCATCTTTGAATAACTTTCTGGAATTCCAAAAACTTTATCCTTCGGCAAAAATCATCTATTTAGAAGACAATTATCGCTCCACCCAAACAATACTAGACGCAGCTCATTCTTTGGCGGAGAAAAACAAACCGCATGTTGACTCTGCCAAGCCTTTAAAGAAGTTAAAAGCTTTATCCGGTCTGAAGGAGAATCCTATCAATATTTTAGGCTTTGATTCCGATGCTTCGGAAAGATTTTTTTTGGTAAAAGATATCGAGAAACTGATTGAGGAAACAAAATTAGAGGAGGGTGATGAATCTTTCCCTGATGTGGCTGTTATTTATAGGGATAATGCCGATGCTTTTTCCTTTGCCTCAACTTTTTCACGATCCGGTATTCCCGTCGTTATCCAGTCTGATGAGAATGTTTTGCATGATGCGGGGGTGAAAAAAATTGTTTCTGTATTGAAAGCAATAGAAAATCTGGATAACGATGAATACCTCTCTAACGCTCTTCTGGTGGATTTTTTTGAAGTCGAGCCGAGTGATATAGCCTTTATAGGCCAAGAATCTTTAAAAACAGGGAAGTCGTTTTTTAAAATTTTAAACAGCGAGGAAAATTTGAAAAAAATAGGATTGAAAAATGAAAAAGCCATAGTTTCTTACATAAAATTTCTATCAAAATGCAAAAAATATGCTTCATTCCATTCTTTGGCGGAGCTTTTTGAAAAAATAGTTAAAGAATCGAAAATATTAAACTCTATAATGAGTTCGGAGAATCCCATACCTGCCCTAGAAAAACTCAACGCTTTTTTTAAGGAAATAAAATCTGTTTCTGAAAGACACAAGAATCATAAGTTAGCGGATTTTCTTTTGTATATCGACACTCTCTACGAGCACAATGTTCCTATCAAGGCTAAAAACCAAACAAAAAATTTTCAGGCTGTAAAACTTTTAACAGCTCACAAATCAAAGGGAATGGAATTTGATTATGTTTATATTGTCAGATGCTTTGATGGGCATTGGGGAAACCGCCGACGTTTAAACAGCCTGAAGATTCCTGAAATCAAGACCAATCTTATTGGTCTTGATGAAATAAACGACGACGATGAAAGAAGACTATTCTATGTGGCGCTAACCAGAGCGAAAAAAACGGTAACAATTTCTTATTCCTCGAGAAGCGACACGGGAGAAGAAAAGCTTCCGTCAAGATTTATTCAGGAAATACGGGAAGAATTAATCCAAAAAAAAGATACGAATTATTTTGACGAAACGGTGAGACTGAATCCTTTCTTTGATTTTGTTTTTGAACCCAAAAAAAGCGCGAAAAAGAAAGACTTATTTTTTGTGAAGGAACTTTTTTCTGCCCGCGGTTTATCGGTGACAGGTTTAAACAATTATTTAGAATGCCCGTGGAAATATTTTTTTGTAAACCTTCTTCGTTTGCCTCAAGCCAAAGCAATGCATCAGCTCTATGGCACGGCTATCCATGAAAGCTTGGCCGGATTTTTCCAGAAATTAAATTCCAGTGGCGTGGCAAGTAAAGAATTTCTTCTCACTTTGTTTCAGGACGCTTTGAATAAACAGCCGATCTTGGAGGCGGATTATGAAGCTTCGCTTGAGAGAGGCCGATCCGCTCTTTCCGGATATTACGACGAATACGAGGGCAAATGGCGCACGAGGGTTTTTACGGAATTGGATATCAGGGGGGTGGATTTTTCCGAAGGAACTAGATTAACCGGCAAGCTGGATAAAGTAGAAATACTCTCTGATTCACTGGAAGTAAACGTGGTTGATTATAAAACTGGTATTCCTAAATCCAGAAATGAGATAGAGGGAAAAACAAAAAATTCAAAAGGCAACATTAAACGCCAGATTATATTTTATAAAATTTTATTGGATAAATATGCTGGTGGAAAGTACAAAATGATTTCGGCGGAGGTGGATTTCATTGAACCAAACGAGAGGGGGAATTACAAAAAAGAATTATTTATGGTATCAGGTGAGGATACGGAAAAAGTGAATAAAGAAATAAAAGAGGTGTCTGGCGAAATCTTGAGCTTATCTTTTCAAAATAAGAGGTGCGGAGACGCAAAATGCAATTATTGTTCTTTGAAGGAAATAATGAGGTAATACACAGGTATTTTTTTGCACTTGCTTTTTTCTGATTGGTATGCTATACTCCCATGTATTAGCTTGGTAGGGTTCTTGGGAAGAGGTTGCGAGTTTCGCGTACGGCTTCAAGATAGGTCTCCTACAAAGAGTTTTAAGTGTTATAGCCATGAAGAAGTTGTACGTGGGGAATCTTCCCTACACTGTGCGGGATGAGGAATTGCGCGAGCTTTTCTCAGCCTACTCTTCCATTACTTCGGCTTCCGTAGTAATGGATCGCATGACTGGACGCTCAAGAGGTTTTGGTTTTGTTGAAATGTCTGACGATACCGAGGCTGATGAAGCAGTTCAAGCCATGAACGGCAAGGATTCAGGCGGAAGAGCTCTCGTTGTTAACGAGGCTCGACCTAAGTCTGATGATGACAGAAGGGGCGGAGATCGTCCTTACCGTCGTTAATCTTTCCGTTTTTGCGAAAAAAATAAGCCCTCTGCTTTTGCAGAAGGGCTTATTTTTGTTAAGATAGCTTTGTTCCCATGAAAGATACAATCCTCTCGGTGAAAAATCTGTCCGTCATGATTCAAGGAGAAACAATTCTTGAAAATATTTCTTTTGATATAAAAAAGGGAGAAAATCTAATGATCGTTGGTCCTAATGGAGCGGGTAAATCTATTTTGATTAAATCTATTTTAAATCTTCTGCCAAAAAAGAACGGGGAAGTCGTGTGGAAGACAAACATTAAAACTTCTTATATCCCCCAAGGATTTTTACCCGGAGCGGAAATGCCGATAACTTCTTTAGAATTTTTAAATTTAAAAAACAACAGCCATAAGTTCTTGAAAGAAAAACTGGAAGAAGTGGGATTGGACGAAAAAATTTTAAAGAAAAAGATAGCCAATCTTTCAGGCGGAGAATTCCAGCGGTTGATGATCGTTTGGAGTTTGATGGGTGATCCGGATATTCTAATTTTTGACGAACCTACCTCGGGAATTGACACAAAGGGAGAAGAAGATATTTACTCCCTTTTAGGAAGAATAAGCAAAGAAAAGAATTTGGCCAGTATTCTAGTTACACATGATTTATCGGTGGTTCATTCTTTCGCGGACAATGTTTTATGTTTAAACAAAGAATCTGTGTGTTTTGGCGCTCCGGAGATAGCGTTAACACCAGAGACGCTCCATAAGCTTTACGGGGAGAAAATTTCTCTCTACAGCCATAACCACAATGGAAAATAACATTTTAATTTTAACAGCCTCTTTATTTATCGGAGTTGTTTCCGGTTATCTGGGTTCTTTGCTTATTACCAAGCGCATGGCCTTAGTTGGAGATGCCCTGGGGCACGTGGCTTTGCCGGGGGTAGCTTTGGCCATTCTTTATGATTTTAATGTTATCGGCGGAGCACTGCTTTCTCTTGCAATAGGAGTGGTGATAATTTGGATGTTAGAGAAAGGAACAAGGCTTCCTTTTGAGGCTTTGATAGGAGTTCTTTTTACCACCAGCCTTGCGGTTGCTTTGCTTTTTATTCCCCACGAAGAGCTGGAAGAAGCTCTAATCGGCGACATTGATAATCTAGGAAAGAAAGAAGCTGTGTTTATTATTCTTCTTTCATCGGTTGTTTTTATAATTGTCAAAACAATTTTTAAAAAAATAACTCTTCTGACTCTTTCGGAAGATCTAGCCAAAGCTGAAGGAATAAAAACAAATTTCTATAAATTTTTATACCTTGTTTCAATAGGGATAATGGTAGCTTTAGGCATAAAGTTTGCCGGCGCGTTGCTTGTTGGGGCACTACTTATCATACCAGCCACGGCTTCAAGAATGGTGAGCAATAGCATAAAAAATTATGTTTGGACCTCAATGATTTTTGGGCTTTTGAGCGTTGCTCTGGGCATGTTGTTGGCGAATATCTTTTCTTTGCCAACGGGACCAATGATGGTTGTCAGCGCCTCTGTTTTTTTTCTTCTCGCCTTGATTTCAAAAAAAATGATAGAATAAACTTCTATGGCGCAATTGAGAGTAGCAGTTTTACGCGGAGGCCCTTCATTTGAACACGAAGTTTCTCTTGCAAGCGGTCAATCTGTAATAGACGCTTTTTCTCGAACAAAAAAATATTCTCCGCTTGATATTCTAATTCGTAAAAACGGAGAGTGGACATTGAAGGATGTGCCTGTTTTGCCTGAGAAGGCTCTAAGAATGTCTGACGTGGCTTTTGTGGCTTTGCACGGAAAATATGGAGAAGACGGAGAAGTGCAGAGGATATTGGAGACCCATAAAATCCCTTTTACCGGTTCTCTGTCCCATGCTTCGTTTTTGGGGATGAATAAAATTTTTTCAAGGAAAGCTTTTGAAGATATCGGTCTCTTGATTCCTAGGGGTATAGTGGTGGAAGAGGAGGAAGATCTTGAAGAATCGGCTAAAATCATTTTTAAAAATATGCCTCCCTACTGGGTGGTCAAGCCTATCTCGGGAGGATCTTCCTTGGGTGTAAAATTAGCCAAAAATTTTACCGAACTTATTGAGTCCATCAAACATGCCTTTGGATTTTCCAAAAAAATTTTGGTAGAGGAAGCCATTTCTGGCAGGGAATTTACCTGTGGCGTAATCGACCACTTCAGGGAAGAAAAACATTATGCTTTGCCGGCGGTGGAGATTATTCCCCATAAAAATAAATCTTTTTTTGACTATGAGGCCAAATATGGAGGTTTTGCTGTCGAAATTTGTCCGGCAAAAATTGACGAGGTTTTAAGAAAAAAACTGGCTCACTCGGCCATCCTTGCTCATCAGTCTATCGGGGCCAGACATTATTCCAGAACGGATTTTATGGTGGATAGAAGAGGGAATATTTATACGCTGGAGATTAATACTTTACCGGGAATGACGGCATCTTCTCTTTTTCCAAAAGCTTTGGACGCCGTAGGAGCCAATCAAGAACACTTTCTTGACCATATTGTTTCTTTGTCTTTGAGTGGGAAGTAGTCTTTTTAAGAAATTTTTTCTTTGCTATAATCCCCTCTAGGACTCTTGTTGGATTTATTTATAAACCTTCACCCACGGAGATTTTCTCATGATTAATCATGGAGCTCCAAGGCCTCGGGGAATTTTAAAACCGGGGAAAAGTAATAAGAGAAGGCAAATCCATACCCACGAACAACTGAATTTTGAAGTGTTTGAATATAAATGCGGCCGGGGAAAAAATCCCGGCCAAGGCAAAATAAAGCATTACTGCACGGAAAAACGGAATTGTCCTCTTCTGTGGCGAAGGAGAAAGCCATAAAGAGGAAAGAAAATAAAAGCTAGATAATTTCCGGTTCAATATCCAATTGGATATTGAACCGGCTTTTTATTTTTTTACGGATTTCATCGGCTAAATCCAAAAGTTCCGATGATGTGGCGTTTTTATAGGTTACGAGCACTAGAGAATGAAAAGGGGAAATTCCCACATTTCCAAAAATCTGGCCCTTTTCAAACCCCGCCTCTTCTATCAGTCTTGCGCCAGAAATTTTTATTTTCTTATTGTCGGTTTCCCAAAACCAGTTGCCACTTTTATTTTTTACCTTATCTTTTATTTTTTCAAAGTCTTTTTTTGTTACAATCGGATTCTTAAAAAAAGAACCGACGCTCCGATGGATAAGGGGCTTGCTCGGCGAAGCTTTAACAAAGTCGGGGGCCACGTGGCCTTTCTTTGTCCTTATTTCAACAACGGCTTCCCTCACTTCCTGAAGAGTTGGGTTTTTACCCGCAAAATAGTTTATAAGGTCTTCGTAAACAATATATGGCTTGCCTTCCGGTATAAGCTCGAAAATTACTTCTGTAATAATATATCTATTTTTATTTTTCGTATTAAAAATGCTTTTTCTGTACTCAAACCCAAGATCTTTTTTTCGCAAAATGACTTCTTTTAAATTATTTCTGTCTATGGCATGGACTTCCTTAATAATGCTTTCTACCTCTACCCCATAAGCGCCTATGTTTTGAACGGGCGCTGTGCCTACCGTGCCGGGAATAGCAGAGAGGCATTCCGCGCCACCGAGGTTTCTTTTTACCGCTTCTTCCACGAATTTATCCCAAGAAACACCGGCTCCAATCTTAGCTTCTCCATTTTTATAGAATTTCATTCCTTTGATTTCCATTTTCATAACAAGACCTGCGAATTCGCCGTCTTTTATTACGACATTACTGCCGTGCCCCAAAATAAAAACAGGAATCTTTTTTTCTTTGGCAAATTGCAGGCCTTTTAGAAGATCTTTTTGGGATTTAATTTTAGAGAAAAAACGAGCTTGCCCGCCAATGCGGAGGGTGCAATGTTTCGCGAGAGAAACTTTCTTTAGATATGAAAAACTCATTATTTGAAGACTATAGCACAAAATGCTACTCTTATGTAGCTATGGATTTTCAGATTGAAGGAGGCAGAAAATTAACCGGTACGGCTGTTACGAAAACCTCAAAAAATGCGGCCGTGGTTTTGCTTTGCGCCTCTCTTTTAAACAAGGGCCAAACGACGCTTAAAAACATGCCTCGCATAGAAGAAGTTTCCCGAATTATGGAAGTCCTCCAAAGCATAGGCGTGGAAGTAAAATGGGAAAACACTAACGATGTTTCTGTTTTTGTGCCGAAAAAAATTTCTCTTGCCAGAATAAACAGAGTTTCGGCGGAAAAAACCAGAAGCATCATTCTTTTTCTCGGGCCGCTGGTCCATCTTTTTTCTTCTTTTAAAATTCCTCAAGCGGGGGGTTGCAAGCTGGGGAGCCGGACTGTCCGCCCCCATCTTTTTGCTTTGGAAAATTTCGGAGTGAGAATAGAAGCGACTTCCAAAGATTACGATGTTTGGGTCAAAAAACTGAAACCAGCGGAAGTAACAATGTATGAGTCCGGAGACACGGCCACGGAAAACGCCATTATGGCCGCCGCGCTTATCTCGGGCAAATCCACTATTCGTTTTGCCGGATCAAATTATATGGTTCAGGAATTGTGTTTTTTTCTCTCTGATTTGGGTGTAAAGATAGAGGGTATCGGCACGTCTACTTTGATAATTCACGGAGTGAAAGAAATCAAAAAAGACATTGTTTATTTTCCCAGCGAAGACCCGATAGAATCCATGCTATTTCTAGCCATTGCCGCAACGACAAATTCGGCTTTCAAAATAGAAAGATGCCCCATAGATTTTTTGTCTTTGGAACTTTTGAAAATAGAAAAAATGGGTTTTAAATATAAAATTTCAAAACCATATAAATCTTTGAATGGGCGCACGAATTTAGTGGATATTGAAACAAAATTTTCCAAGCTCACAGCTTTGGAAGAAAAGATACATCCTCTTCCTTATCCGGGTCTAAATATAGATAATCTTCCTTTTTTTGTGCCGATTGCTACCCAAGCCAAGGGAAAAACCCTTATCCATGATTGGGTTTATGAAAATCGTGCCATTTATTATATGGAGCTTAATAAATTAGGCGCCGATATAATTTTGGCCGATCCGCACAGAGTTTTCATAGAAGGGCCAACAAAATTAAAAGCCACAGAGATTGTATGTCCTCCCGCTTTGCGTCCCGCCGCCATTATTTTAATTTCTATGCTTGCCTCCGAAGGCACGTCTATTTTGAGAAACGTGTATTCTATCGCTCGGGGTTACGAAGATCTGGCAGAGAGATTAAATAATTTGGGGGCAAGCGTTAAAGTCTTGAACAAATAAAAACGAGTCCCCAGACTGAGACTCGTTTAGTTTTTTAGTTGTACATAGAGAAGTCTTTTTTGTTCTCCTCCTTGTCTTGGAAAAGATCCATCAAACTGCTAAAAATCCCGAGAAATCCAAGCATAATGCCTATTTTACGATCCATTTCTGTTTCTTCCTCCGGAAGATTAGATTCTATAATCTCCCGTAAAATATTTTCCCCGCATTTTCTTGTCATCTCTTGAGCTAATAAGGCGCTCTGAATTATAGCCAGACCGCGCTTCTTGGAGAAAATCGGAGGCAGTGTTCCTAGACACTCGCTTTTCTCAAAAAAACTTATGTGCCCATGAATTTCTTCAATGTCACAAGGGCACATCTCAAAACAACCTTGTTCGAAAGGTTTATTTCGCGATGACATCCTTTCCTCCTTTTTTGTGGATTTAAGAAATATGAAGAAATAAGGGATTTGTCTGTCTGACAAAGTACATTTTCTAACAAAAATTGTCAAACAAGCTCTTTACTCCCTCTTTTAAAAAAGCTATTCTAGGCTAGTGGTTTTTGTTGGTATTTTTACTAAATTAACATCTAGTAAACTAAAAATCGGGCCTGTAGCTCAGTTGGTAGAGCAGCGCTTTTGCAAAGCGAAGGTCAGGAGTTCGACTCTCCTCAGGTCCACATTGATGAACTTTCAGCATAGATTTGTTTAATCCGCCCATTGTTTCCAACACTTTTGGGAGGTTCTAACTTATCTAAGAGTTGATTGCTCACGGAAACCACTTCTTGAAGTACAAGGAGTGGTTTTTCCGTTTGAATATGTATTGCCCTGTCTTTGAGGATATGCTCACTACCCAGAGCAGTTAGAATTTGCCTTCTCTTCGCAATATCACCCTTCGCAAACTCCTCTCTAGCCCTCTCAGCAAAGGTAAGGGTGCTTTCAAGACGAACCAACCAGTCATCTACCCGCTTATCATCTCCATCAATCAACCGCTTCAAATCCTGCTTCTGCTTCAAGAGTTGTGATTCTTTCTGAGAAAACATTTCTTCCGACACTTTGCCCTCCAACCGAAGCTCCATCAACTGATCCAACTTGAATACACAGTCCTTGTATTCCTGTTCATGCTTCAGAATCAAGGAGTTTCTATCACCCTTCTCTTTTTCATGGAGCTTCTTCAACTCCTCAACAGCCCACTCATGGAACTCTGGAGGGATTTGAATCTTGGAGAGGAAGTCATCAATTTGTTTCTCCAATACTTTCACCTCAACCGACTTCTCCGTACACTCCGGACCCTGACTGCCAGTACACCGATAGTAGATGTAGTGGTGACTGTTTCCGTTTTGTTGGTGCTTCCATTTTTCTTCAGCTGTAATCCTTGCACCGCAACCCGCACACCGCATCAATCCAGTGTACGCAAAGATGTGAGTCTTCGGTCTCGGTCTACCCTCACGACCAAGAAGAGATTGGATTTTGTCATACTCATCTCTGGTAATCATGGGTGTATGTTTCCCGACATGCCAGTTTCCACTACCCTCTGGAAACTCAAATTCCCCGTAGTAGAAAGGTGATGTGAGAACCCGATACATATTCGACTTGCTCATGGCTTTTCTTGGCCATTTCTTCGTCCCCCTTGTCTCCAGATGAAGTTGCTTATCCGCAATCTCAACCAACTTGAGGGGAGAGTATTGCCCAGAAAGCATTAGCTCGAATACCTTTCTTACTTTTGGGAATCGCTCCTCATCAACCAAGATTTCCTCCATCCGTTTGATGTGATACTGGCTGTTTTTGTACCCGATGGGGGCAATTGAGGGACGAACACCCTCACGAAGACGACCCTGCAACCCTCTCTTGATATCTTTACTGAGATTCAGACTAAACTGGTGAGCCATCCCGAAGTGGATGTGAAGCATTATCATGTCACTCTCTGGAGTATAGATACCATCATCAGTCCTGATTTCTTTGATGACTCCATTTTGCAACATCCAGATTATCTGCCCTCCGTCTATTGGATTTCTCGCCAACCGATTCAGCTTCCAACAAACTATCCCATCCACTTTCTTATCCAGTATCAACTGCAACATCTCAGCAAAAACAGGACGACCGAGAGTTTTAGCAGTCCGCTTCTCCGTGAGTTTCTTTGTGATGTGACAACCTGTACCTATTCGCTCAATTTCCCGCAACTGATCTTCAATGGAAGTGATTTGTTTCTCTTCCTGGTCAGTCGACTTACGAGCATACGCTACATATCTAAGTTTTGTTTTTGTTTCCATAATCTATTACTTCATTTAAGGTTTTGAGAGTTTCGATTTTTCGAGATTCAAAATCGATCACCCGTCTCTCAAGTTCATCCCGAGTCATTCTTTTGACTTTCTCAATCATGTCTACGATTACACAATCTTTGAGTGACTCGAAATCCATACAATTTAGAAAATATGGCTTAAATACTTTATTTTCATAAATATATTATACCACACTATTCTATATATGTATAGGTTAATAATCCCAGAGTGTTAACAACTTCTCACAATGAGAAGTCACTCACTGACAAAAGTAGGTGACTATACTCATCTCAATGTGAACATCATTAACAAGTTAACTTTGAATTGGAGAATCCTTTGACAGCGAATCATCTCCGAATATCTCTTTGTACGCTTCGTCGGACAACGGCGTATGCTCCACCACTTTCTTCTCAATCTTCTCCTCCTTCTTCTTTCTCAGAACCTTGGGTTTTATTTCTTTAATCTGATTCATGTCGTCTGGAAGAGTGTAGAGCTTCTCAAGCCCGTATCGCTTCGACAGCAACCGAATCTTGGGATACTCCTTTGCAATCAGAATGTAGAAACCACCATTGTCCCGCTCAACACGAATACCCATCCTACGAAGAAACGCCCCGATTTTCTTGGGAGATGTTTTGTGAGTTGTTGACGACATCACACTGTACATGCTCGACGGCCTCCTTTCCGAGTAATCTTCATAGCTCATGCTATTAAACCTCTCCGCTAAATCATGACCTACTCGAATCTTTCCAGACTCTTGAATGTATCTTTCTGTTAGAAGATCCAAGACGGCACGCAAAATATCGTTTTCGACAGTATCCGCTTGTTCGATACCTAGCTCGACTTCATACCCAAGCAGAAACTCCACCACATCATCGAGCGCAGCCTTACTCACCATCTTCGCAATCGTCACCACAGATAGTCCTGTCTGCTTCAACCGAGGAAGCTTAATAGCGTCAACAGATTTTTCATCCACAACCACATTGTTGAGATTCCGAAACCGGAACATCAGCAACTTGTTTCTTAGACTCATTGCTTCTTTTTTGAATTGAGGACTCAACTCAATCGGTCTCGTATTTTCAACGACTGGATACATGTGTTGAGTCATACATCTGCTTTCGAATGCATTGTCATTTGATTTTGATTGAGAAGCCATTACTTTTGGACCAAACACCGCGAATGTACGAGTTCGGTAGTCACCATTCGGTAAGGGCTCCATTCTCGTCACAGGAAAATTCTTGTTGTACCCCTGCCTAAGAATTTGCAAGATGTCTTTTGTGTCAATGTTCGATAGATCGGCCTCATCGAAAATCAGACTTCCGTTGTATCTATCGAGTGTTCGGAACAATGCCGCTGGAGTCGTTGACCCTCCCGCTAGAATCGATTTATACGCTAGGTGACCTACGACCTCCAACACTCGTGTCTTCCCAGTTCCGTAGAGTCCGCATACCTTCAAGTAGGGACAATTCGAGAATCGATCGTACAGCCAACTCATCATCACATACACCGTTGCAACCGACAGAAACGCCGTCGGAAGCTCAACATACCTATCTATGAATGAACGAATCTCCTCATAGAGAGCTTTGTTGTCGATGTAATCACCGACCTCCGAGGGAAACAGGATGAAATTTTTTGTAAGAAGACTATTGGTTGGTTGAAGTGGAACCAACCACAGACTGTCAGCAATCTTGATTTTGTCTTCTAGTGTTACTACACCGTCCTTATAGACTGCCAGCTTCGTCTTGAGATTTGCCTCATCGTATATCATCTCGACAGGAGACTCGTCTGGAAGAATATATGACACTCCAACCCTGAACTTATCCTGCCCCTCTTCTTGTTTTTTAGCAGTCTCATCTTTTTTCACCTTCTCTTCCTTCGCAATTTTCTTGATGGGATTTTCGTCTTTCGATTTTTTATCTTTGCTCATATTTGTAATTTTTTAATCGCCCCGTGAGAACCTGTAGAGGGTACTCACGGCTTGCTTAAATGTTAATTTTTCGACTTGTCTAATAAATTTGATGACATCTCCGTGCTCATGACACCCAAAACAGTAGTAATGGGGTTCGTCCGTGAACACGACGAATGAGGGTGTCTTTTCAGTGTGGAAAGGACACAGCCCGACCAACCGATACACACCGCTCCGTTTCAAGTCCACATACTGCTCAACCACCGACTCCAGATCTACGCTCCGAGCAACTTCCAACTGCTCATCGAATTTCTTCTGTTGTTGAGAGACCGGCTTCACCAGATGTTTCGCCTCTGGAAAGATTTTCAGCCACTCATCCGTAGTCCGAGGGAGATTCTCCCGCAACCACTTCCGATGTTTGATTTCCGCCTCTCTGGCAAAAGCACGAAATTCATCGTCAATCCGTTCCAACTCATCCAGTTCTTCATCCGTGTACAGCTTCGTCAGCCACAGCACTCTTAACCATCCGGGAATATTCGACACACACTCCCAGATAGTGACTAACTCACTCCGCTTTTTCATCGTCTATTTTGTTGTCAAAGAACTCCTCAACGCTTGGCAGTCCAAAAATGATTCTGTAAACTTCTAGGAGATACTCCGCTTTCTGTTTTGCTTCGTCATCAGAAAGTTGCTCACCGAAATTCTGGAGATACAATCTTTGAAAGTTTTGAATCGACCTTTGCGTAAACTGCATTCTTCAAGCTTACCCAGTAACTCTTGACACCGAAACGTGCACGATGTGTAATTTTATAGACGCATATAGATACATCTCTACTTTTAGAAAAAAGAAAAACCTTTGTTTAAGCCATTTCGCCATTTTTGAGTTATCCACAGGAGAAAATAAAAAACGCCCTTGTGAGGGTGTTTGGTGACTCAAAGATATATAAACTATTAACTTCTTACTGAAAGTGTCTCAGATAGGACCACAGAACTTTGCAGCACCATCGAAGTACCTACGCCCCTAGTGTTATTACCCAGAAAGCATGCTGTGCCCAGTTTCTTTACACAGTGTGAGAACAATCCAAAACGAGTGAAATCATCAGAGACCCCATCGCACACCAGAGACTTGAACGCTCGTCACTTCTTTCGAAATTTGAGTTGATACAAAAGTAGACCCGTAAATCGTTTTTGATCGCTTCCCTGGAACGTCTATGATGTTGTCTGCAACTTCAGCAAGCACATTTTCATCCTTATCCAAAAATTGCACTTGCAATCCGATATTTCCTAAACTGGATGAGAAGTTCTCAACTGTCACACAATACTCCAACATCGCTTCTTTCTTGTTGAGGGGATACGACACTCGATTCATTTTAATTCCGACTAACTGCAACTGCTTCGAGCTATTCGTTTGAGGAGTAGTCAGACCCGTCACTTCTTCCGGGCAATTCATACGCTCCTCTTTATTCCCAAGGAATTCAAGACCAGGTATATCTTTCCACCACCCGAAAAAATATACCCCTATCATAAATACTAAAAATGCTTCTATGCCCCACCAGATTATTTTTTTCATAATGAATGAAGTGAACTTAATGCACTTCCTGGTGGGATACACAAAACCCGCCACCAGGAAGGCCTTGCGGCCTCTATAGGAGTTTCCCCCTATAACGTAAGCCACGCCCTGAATGACGGGTTTTCTATGGCTTACGATTTCAGACCATGCCAACAGCAAATGCTATTGGTTTAGGCCATCCAACTTATTCAGTTGTATTTACATGGTATTACCTGACCCCCGAAAAGTAAACTACTACGCTGACAATTTTTTCTGTATTTGCTCAAAAAATTTGTAGTACTTTTCTTTTTGCAGATCTTCCTTTTTCAACCTGCTGACTTTCTGAAAGAAACTTTTCTTCATAGCCTTCTCCTTTTCTTGGTATGTTTTGTTGTTCACATATTTTCCGTTGTCTTTACAAAACTGGATAATTTGTTCCATGTAAGGTTTGCTGTCATCAAGGGTTATAGACATCCCCTCAAATACTTCAGTGACAGATTCGACTAAATATTTTTTATCAAACAAATCTTCCAAAGTCGATTGTTTCTTGGTATTCAACAGCTCGTTTATTTCAAAAGTGTTGTTTTTGTCATAAGTATCCTCACTCAAGATTTTCGTTTTCTGTGCGACACCGTCATTATCTGAATCAACAAGAACAAACCCTGCAACTAGTTTGTTGTTAAAAAACTTCGTATATTTAATGATATTTTCTACACCATCTGCTGATATTAGAGAAATGTTGGGGAGTTTAATTTCCTTTTTGAATTTCTTTTTGAAGAGATCAAATATATCTCTGTCAGTCTTTCCCTCAAAAAGAAGGACTTTATTTTCAACATGTTCCAAGATGGATGTGCCCAGCGCTTCGTAAAGCACTTCTTCTCTGAAAGGATTATCTCTTTCAATTTGATGTGCACTAGTTTCGACTCCAGTTTTCTCGACGCTGAAGTGCCTGTCCAGCGAACGCTTATCTACAATGAAAATCGAGTGAGTGGCTAAGACAACAAGATTCTTTTTGGATATGTTGAGTAACTCGTCCCTAAGATACTTCTCACCGCTTGGGTGCAAATGCACTTCCGGCTCATCTAAAATAATGAGCTTATTAGTTAAGTAGCCAGTTTCATTTTCCGCCGAAAGATTCAACAAAATTGAAACGAAGTGCTTAAACCCATCACTTCTTTGTATTACACCGTAACTTTCAGACTCATCCCCGATATCTTTAACGTGAAAAGATAGTTGCATATTGTCTATGTCGAATTCTATCTTTACTTTGTGTTCTTTCCAGATTTTATTAATGTGTTCCGTTACCTTGTCCCCAAGCAGTTTAGTTAGTTTGGATTTCTTTGTGGAATTTCCAATAATAGAAGTGATTCTGTTTTCGATATTCTCATCTTTAATACCGGCGATAGCAAAACAATTTTTTAAGGGAGTCGATATGCTTGTTTTTTTCTTAAATTCCTCAAGGTTAATTTTGTCTTTGATGAGGTAAGTGTCTTCATATTTCCAAAAAATCACTTCTGGCACATTGTTATCAAATAGATCGTAAAATTCGTCTTGTAAAAACTCCTCTAATTTCTCCTTGTCCAGAACATTAGTTTCGTTACCGTCAGTATCGGTTTTGGTATTTTCAGCTGTTTTTTCCGCTATTTTCTTAATCTCCTTCGCGACTCCATTTTGAGTGACTGGTTCTGAGACAACAACATATTTAGAAAAATCTTTTTTCTTATCTTTTACCCACACATGAAAAAAATCACTTCTTTCATCATCCGAATCTATAGATACTTTTCGTTCAATTTTAGTTATATCAATGATACCCGAAAGATTTTTGGGCATCTTTTCTTTAGAAAACTCTTCTCTGTAGAAGTCTATCGCTGGAGCAATATCTAACTCGTACGATACGGAGATATCTTTGTTCTCATCTTCATTTTTTGAGTGACAATCTCTACTGTAGTCAAACTCTCTGTCTTCATCTAGCAACGCTATGGCTTCTAGAATATTGCTCTTACCGCTCTCATTTATGCCAAGAAGCATAAAAGTCTGCTTTCCACCTATTGGCGCAACATCCAACACAACAGTGTCTTTAATACTTCTGTAGTTTTCTATTGTGATATTTTTGATTTTCATATCTATTGACTTTACTTTTGCATCAGTATACGCTACCCTACATAAATACGATACACCCTTGCAAAAATAAGTCAATCCTTGTATACATAGATCAATATGAAAGAAAAAGAGACAAAAAGAGACCGTTTTATCAGATTAGGCACACTCCGGACTAATGTCGTGCTAAAACGCCTAAAAGTCCTTGGCAACTGCTCGAATCGAAGTGCTTATGACTACACAGAAGAAGACATCAACAAAATATTCTCCGAGATAGAGAGAGCTGTTAAAAACACTAAGGCAAAGTTCCACTTCCCTAAGAGACGCGACTTTAAACTATGAGTAATGAAGAAACAAAAAAACTGGCCTTGTCTCTTGCAAAAGCAGAGACTGAAAAAGAGGTAGTTAATATTCTAGAAAAAGCTCATCTGTGGGCAGACTCAGATTCATGGAAAGATTTGGACAATAACGATGGAAACTGGTCTGTTGGTGGGAACCAACAGAGTGGCGCTGACTCTGCACTGGTTGAAAAGATAATCAATTCCGTCGACGCTGTGCTAATGCGAGAGTGCCGCAGAGAGGGTTTTGAGCCAGACAGCATTGATGCGCCCAAAAGCATTGCGGAAGCACAAAAGAAATATTTTGGCATCTATAATGGAAAACTTTCAAGTGTCGATGCTAGAGAAAGGACTCGGCTCGCTGAAAATATATATTTAGTTGCAACAGGTGGAAAAGGTTATGGGGTAAACCCCTCATATTCCATCATTGACTTAGGTGAGGGACAAAACCCCGACCATTTTTCAAACACATTTCTTTCACTTACGAAATCAAATAAAGCTCGCGTACAGTTTGTGCAAGGTAAGTTCGGGATGGGTGGCACGGGTATATTTAGATTTGGTAGTCCTGAACATAACTTACAACTAATAATTTCAAAGAGGGACCCGAAGATTACAATGGGAAACAATGGTGACCAATGGGGTGTCACTGTTATTAAGCGAGTACCCCCTACTGGAAGCATGCGAAGCTCTGTTTTGAGATACCTTGCCCCCAACGGTAAAGTCCTTTCATTTTCTGCTCAATCTCTTCCACTACTACCAGGTGATTATCCTAAAATGTATCAGGGGGCGCTTGAGCACGGAACTTTTATAAAAATATATGAGTATGAACTCACGGGGCTAAAAACAAATGTAAAGTTTGATTTGTACTACCGTCTTTCTTTATTGATGCCAAACATTGCTCTCCCGGTGACTCTTTTTGAAAGAAGGGAGGGATATAAGGGGGCGACACATCATATTGTCCTTTCAGGGTTGAGTGTACGACTAGATGAAGATAAAAGTGAAAATCTTGAGGAGAATTTTCCGAGTTCTGGAGAACTAACTGTTAGAGGCCAGAAAATGGACTTTTTGATTTATGCTTTTCAGAAAGGACAGAGGGAAAAATACGCACGAAACGAAGGCGTTATTTTTACAGTAAATGGTCAGGTGCACGGCTCTATAGCGAAAAGTTTCTTTGAACGAAAAGCTGTGGGTATGTCCTATTTATCCGATAGTATCTTAGTCCTAGTAGACTGCACGAGACTGGACCGAGGAATGCAAGAGAAACTATTTATGAATAGCCGAGATCGTCTCGCGGGAGGACCCTTACAAGATGAGATAGAAAGCCAACTGGAGGATGTAATTAAAAATCATCCTGGTCTAAAAGCTCTCCGTGAAAGACGCCGAAGGGAGGATATTGAAAATAAACTACAAGACTCAAAACCATTAGCTGATGTTCTTGAAAACATAATCAAAAAATCTCCCTCGCTCTCCAGCCTTTTTATGCAGGGTGTAAGAATCAAAAACCCATTCAACCTGATGGGAACTACTGAACTTGGAGAATTTAAAGGCAAGACTTTCCCGACATACTTCACCCCAACAAAAGAATACCCGAAGGAAAAGCCAAAAGCTTGCCCTATCAATAGAAAATTCCGAATACAATATGAGACAGATGCCAACAATGACTACTTTAATCGCGACAAGGAACCGGGAGAGCTCACGCTAACAGTAAACGGCACACCGATTGAAGACTACTCTCTTAATCTTTGGAATGGTTTAGCGACGCTAACCGTTGGACTACCAAGCAATACAAAAACTGGGGATGTTTTATCCTTCCAAACGAATGTGGTTGACCACACTCGTGTAGAAGCTATTGTGAGTGAATTCTGTATTAAAGTTGAAGAGCCAGAAACCAAAACTGATGGACATAAAAAAGGAGAACGAAAAGAACCACCAAGCAAGGAAAAAGGTGCGACGCGACAAAAACCATCCTATCTTGATATTCCTAACGCTATAGAAGTGAGACGAACTGAATGGAGTAGGTACGACTTCGACGAAAAAAGCGCATTAAAAGTGGTTGATGCTGGAGAAGATACTGGTTACGACTTCTTCATCAATATGGATAATGTGTTTCTCCAGATGGAAATTAAAGAAAACACCAAAATAGACCCGAGACTGCTTGAGGCTCGCTTCAAATACGGTATGGTATTACTCGGTATATCTTTGCTCGATTTTGAGGAGAGGAAAAAGAAAGAGAAGCACGCAACTTCCAATGACGACTCATCGATTTACGAAAAGATTCTTAACTTCTCAAAGGCAATCTCACCTACACTACTCCCCATGATTGCATCGTTGGGCGATTTAGAGCTTGAGGGTTAGTAGATTCTGGGCTTTTTTCGCGAAAAGTATCCGCCACCCCATAGGCACTTTTTCAGGCCTCTTTTTTTTATTGAGTTAGTGAACATCATTAACTTCGTTAACATCCTGGAGAATGGGGTGTAAGGATGGTTCTATTCAAAGTGGTGGAAATACCAACCAAGGGAGTAAACTATCCACTGAGAGGATTCTAGTGTCCCTCAACCATTACCACGATTGAACGATCTTAAGGGAAGAACACATATCTGGTTCCAAGATATAGGTTCTAATGTCATTCATCAGTCTCCACTAAATTTATCAGACAAAAAAGAGAGGGTTTGTGTTTATAAACAGCAAACCCTCTTTGAAATCCCGACTTTCTTTGCCCAGCTTGCGTCGGGACAGAATAAGCTGGACGGCCCCATTTTTTTGCTCGCGCGAGGCTAGTTAGGGGCTTTCGCTTCCTCGTCGCCCGTTGGGTGGCGGTTCACCCAATCGGTTGCCGTGATTGGCAGATTTATAATAGAGCAAAAATTAATAATGTCTAGTATGATAACTACATAATTAAATTATGGTCTATGATACTATCTATTATTTTAATAATTCTTCCGTTCCTTATATTTTTTATTGTTCAGGTCGCTGTCAATAGAGAAATACCCCTAGCCATGATTGTCTTGGCGTTTATAGGATTTGCTTTATACCAGTCCACTAATATTCTTGGAGAGAGTTTACTACTTATGATTGGGCTTCTTTTGGGAATCATAATTGAGGTCGGGTTAGGTCTAGTATTGCGAACACAACACTGGGAAAATGCCTCCTTTTTAGGAGTACCATACTGGTTGCCTCTTATTTGGGGTTATGGATTTGTGACCATCCATCGACTCGGAGAAATTGTTTTGTGGTGGGTATATTAAAATGATAAAATCCGTGTATGGAAAAAAAGCGTTGTGGCTGGGTGCCGAAGGGTAATGCATTATACGAAAAGTACCATGATACGGAGTGGGGTGTACCTGTTTATGACAACACAAAACTTTTTGAATTTATCGTGTTAGAAAGCGCACAAGCGGGACTTTCATGGGAGACAATTTTAAAAAAAAGAGAAGGATACAAAAAAGCCTTTAAAAATTTTGACGTGGTAAAAGTAGCGAAAATGAATGAACATGATGTAGAGAGGTTAATGAAAAATGAGCAGATAATCCGAAACCGCCTCAAAATAAAAGCTACTATTTCAAACGCGCGGGCTTTCCTAAAAATCCAAAAAGAGTTCGGCAGTTTTTCTAAATACATGTGGGGGTTTCTGAAGAATAAACAAATTGTTCATAAGATAAAAACCAAAAAAGATTATAAGGTGACAATCAAAGAAGCCGAGGCTTTGTCGGCCGATATGAAGAGAAGGGGATTTAAGTTTTTCGGTCCCACTATCGCTTACGCCCATATGCAAGCAACAGGTTCGGTAAATGACCATATGGAGAAATGTTTCCGACGAAATTTTTGTCTTAGAAAAAACTAACTATTTATTTTTTGGGAAGAAAGATAGCGAGAATATATCTTCTTTGTGTGGACAGGCCATTTATATCCGAGGCTCATTCTTGCCGAATAAAACATTTTAAGAGGGAAAACACTCATCAGCGGATCTTGTTTGTGGCCATGGATAAAAAGATTATTTTTTTCAGAGTACCAGTCCACAGTTTCCAAATCTAAATGTTTTTTTGCGTGCCAGTCGTGGTTGCCTCTGATGTAGACAAGAGAATCTCTTTTGATTTTCTGCCGGATAATTTTTATTATATCGGCAAAACGAAGGGCTATGTCTGAAGGCCTATCATAGAAAAGATCAAAAAAATCTCCAAGAAGAATAATTTTTTCTTCTGCGGATATTATTCTTTTTAATTCCGAGAGTTCTTTTTTTGAGTAAGGGAAGAGGCCTAAGTGAACATCGGAAAGAACAAGTCCGCTTTCCGTTTTTGCGAAGTATCCATCCTTGTAACTTCCAATGTTGGTAAAAAAGTCTCCCGATCTTGAAATGTGAGTATGGCCGTAAAAACAATGAAGCAAGGATTTCTTTTCTAATTCTTTTTTGATAAATTTGTCGTAGAGGTTAAAGTATTTCTTCTCTAAAGATTTTTTCAACAAGTTATTTCCCATAAGTGCTTTATACCACAAACTTTGAAAGTTTTCCACATGTTTATCTAGGTTGACTTTTTTCTTGCTAGTAGTATTCTCTTAAACAGCGTTTTGTGTTCTTTATTTTTTTTTAACCAATAACTTTTTTAAGCAAGGAGGTCGCACTATGCGGAGCTCTGTTCCTTACAGCTCTCTGAAAGACCGGATAGGGATTGCCGCGTCCAATTTTTTGGCTGAGGCGGATATTCCGGTAAGCGATGTCCGTAGTTTTTCTGTCAGAAGGGAGATTCAAACTTTCGGCGGTATCCCTTCTCATGTTCGGGTAGCGATACCCGAGAGAATGTCTCGAGCGAAAAATTCAGGGATAGAGATGGCTATCTACCTGAAAAATGGCGAGGAGACAGTGGGTAGGGTGTGCCGTTTAAAGTTTGAAGATAACAGGAATTTTCCCAGAAACTTCCAGAAACTTATGGAAGCTTCGAGGAAAATCCCTCCCGCTCCCTCTACAACTATTTTACAGGAAAAGGAAGGCGTTCGAGTATTTACGAATGCTTTTCTTCGAGAAGGAGAGCTTGAGCCGAGGATGTTCTCGTGCCAATGCTCGGCGCTGGACGGATTAAATCCGGATATGATCTGTCCGGCGAGAGGGGAGCGTTGCGCGGTTGCAATGATCCCTGGAATCCGCGAAGTTTTCGGTCTTAATGATCAATAGACGTATGAGAGACGTCGGACGTCTCTCATAGAGACCAATAAAAAACAAAACCGTTCGTGTGTTTTCATATAAGCACGGACGGTTTTTTTATTTCCCTCTCAACTTTTTAAGAATCTTTATATCTGTCTCTACTTCCGGATGCTCGGTCTCGAGGAGCATGTCTATATTTAGTTTTTGCACAAAAGTCATAATATCTTTGAAACCTTTGAGCCCTATCGTGCCTTTGCCAATGTGTTCGTGTCTATCTTTCCGCTCGTTAAATTCGGGCTTGCTGTCGTTGGCGTGAATTAATTTTATGTTTTTAATCCCAATTTCTTTATCTATTCTCTTTAATGTGTTTTGAAAGTCATTCACCCAATCATATCCGCTTGCCCAAGCGTGCTGTGTGTCCATACAAATTCCAGCTAAAGCCTTTTCCGTTTTCAGAGCTTTCAAAATTTTGGCTAAATCAATAAAATTTGAGCCGATAACATCTCCCGAACCGGCGCTGTTTTCTAGCAATAGCTTTGTTGTGCCCTTGTAGCCGTCAAGAGCTTTTCTAATTCCCTCAATGACCATTTTTGATCCTTCCTCCGCGCCGGATTCTTTGGCGCTCCCCAGATGGGTCATAACATATTTCGCACCAAGTAAAGATCCGCGTTCAAGCTCGTCGCGGATTACACTTGCCGAACCAAATTTTATCCGCGGATTGCTGGAGGCAAAGTTTATGTAATAAGGCGTGTGGATGTAAGTATCGCTAATTTTGTTTTTTGATATTTGTGATTTGAAATTTGCCAAAATTTCAGGAGTAAGTTTTGGCGCCGGTCCCCCTTGGGGCGATCGGGTGAAGATCTGCATTACCTCACAGCCCAAAACCTTGGCCCTCTCGGGTGCTTTGTCCACTCCGCCGGCAATTGATACGTGACAGCCGATTTTTGTCATATGTCCAGATTATACGCTATTTATATGACCCTTGCTACTTAATTCTTGATGCGTAATACTGATTATTATGTCTCTTTCAATCGGCATAGTCGGCCTGCCAAATGTGGGGAAATCCAGTTTATTCAAAGTTTTGACCAAAAAACAGGTAGATATCCAAAATTACCCTTTCTGCACCATCGATCCGAATGTGGGTGTGGTTGTTGTGCCGGATGAGCGGGTGGGCAAGCTCGCGGATTTTTCGCACTCCAAAAAAAGAATTCCGGCCGTGGTGGAGTTTGTGGATATCGCGGGGCTGGTAAAAGGTGCCTCGGAAGGTGAAGGATTGGGTAATAAATTTTTAAGCCATATCCGCGAAGTGGATGCTATCGCCGAAGTGGTGCGAGTTTTCAAAAATGGCGATGTTATTCACGTGCACAACACTATAGATCCACAAAACGATGTCTCCATAATTGAAACGGAATTAATTTTGGCAGATTTGGATACGGTTACAAAACGCTTGGCGAATATGACACGGGAAATAAGGGGAGGAGAGAAAGAAGCTCAAGCCAAAAATGACGTTTTCGTGAAATTGAAAGAGGTTCTGGAAAAAGGAATGTCGGCAAGAGATGTTAACCTAACAACTGAAGAAAAAGCTTTAGCGCGCGAGCTCCATTTAATTACAATGAAGCCGGTAATCTATATTTACAATATCTCCAGTAATAATGCTGAGATCCTTGAAGGCCTTAAAAGCAAAAACCATGTTTTTTTGGATATTAAAACTGAAGAAGATTTAATGGAACTTTCTCCGGAGGAAGCGAAAACAATGAGAGATGAACTTAACATCAATGATGGCGTAGATGATTTAATTCGTGAAAGTTATAAATTGCTTGGGCTCATGACATATTTTACAACCGGTGAAGATCCCGCCCGTACCGAACGTGATTCGGCACGTTCGGGCGGGGAGACGCGGGCGTGGACGATAAAGGAAAATTCCACCGCGCCCGTTGCCGGCATGGCCATTCACACGGATTTTAAAGATAAATTTATCCGCGCCGAAGTGATAAATTGGCAAAAGTTAATTGAAGCCGGCTCATATGCCAAAGCCCGAGAACTCGGCCTCCTCCGACTTGAAGGCAAAGACTATATCGTCAAAGACGGCGATGTTATAGAGTTTAAGATTTAACAATGATTAATCAATGAGAGACGTCCGACGTCGTTCATTTAGGTATTTCACGTATTGGATTTTTTATTTTTGATATTAGCTCTCTGACTTCTGTATCTTTTTTCAGCTCATCTAACGAAGTCGGACTTCATAAGAGTGATTCCAAGCTATTGGGATATTACGCGAAAATTGACAGATTCTTCGGGGTGTGATACATTCATGACTAGGCAATCGCTCTTTCTAAATCGCAAAAATCTAACATTAACATAAGGAGGTATCATAAGCTCTCTTTTTTGCGGAACACCAATAAACACTGATTCCGGCAACGGACGCGCAGTATCCAAACAGACTATAAATGCTCGCTAACACCTTTCGGAAACGGATTACAGAGCATTGAACATGTTTGGTAAAAAGATTCCGGCAACGGATTGAAACGCCCTTCATTCATTGTTTGTTTTTTGCATGCGTTACTCCTTGAAGGGAGATCCGTTATGTCAGAGCAAGAGAAAAAACTTTCATTCATCACGATTATGTGGGACAGGTTTTCAGTCCACCGTAATAGATGGATGGGCCATCTGTATTTATTGAAAGAGGGAGATATTATTTTGTCTCTCAATCGGCGATGGCGTCAAGGCGATCCAAAACGGAAGACTGTTTCCACTAGAATGGTTGGAAGCCATATTGAGGTTCATATTTGTAATCATATAACGGACAAAGAATGTGAGGAAGCTCTATTTATTGTTAAGGAAATCGTCGCAAATCTCGAGCTCGACTTTGTCTTGCGGGAACGGACAGATAGAGAGCTGGAGTATGTGATTTTTGAGCCAAACGCCTGCAAGGCGGCGGCCTATCGGCGACATTCAATAGATAGGTATGTCCATACGACCGTTAATAGGGGAGACTGGTATAGGCAGCGAATGGAAGAAAAGGAAGGAACACCTCTTCTTCGTAGCTACAGAGGTCGTGTAGATCGATTTTTGCGACTTCTGGATATTAGAGAAGAGTTAGAAGAGTAGGATCGGATTGAGTTTTACCGGACGTGAATTATTGAGATTATTTTGTCTCAAAACTTGCGTCCGGTTTTTTATTTTCCAAAAAAGTATGGTGAGATGCGGATATAAGGAAATACAAGAAAATAAACTCACCCTTTGTGTATTGCAAAAGAACTCTCGGGAAGTCCGACTTCCCGAGAGTTCTTTTCGAATGCGGTGGATGGATACAGATAGTTTGTCTAACGAAGTCTAACGAAGTCGGACTTCATAAGAGTGATTCCAAGCTATTGGGATATTACGCTTATTTTGTCTTTTAAGATTACTTGTGCCATAATGAAAGGCATGGAAAACATCAAAAAAACATCAAGGAATTATAGAAAATTTATTCTTGTTGTCGGGATTATCGTGGTTTTGAATCTTTTTTTTAATTTCGGGGTGAGAGCTTTTTATAGCGAACCTAAATACAATGATTTTTGCACGGATGATTACTACCGTTTCGCGCCAAAACCATATCCCGCAGATCCCAAGGACAAAGTGGCCATTGAAGCTTATGAAAAAGAGCAAACGGAGATAGCAAAAAAACAAAAAGAGTGTTCGGACGAATACACTGCCGTGCGCGATCTCTACAACAGAAATGTTTTTATTGTTCTTGTTTCTTTGGGCGTTATATCCATAATCGCCGGTTTTCTTTTGATAAGCGCTGAGGCGGTGTCTCTAGGACTTTCTTTTGGCGGTCTTTTGTCGCTTGTAGTGGGCACCATGAGATACTGGTCGGCCATGGACGAATATTTGCGTTTTATTGTTTTGGGAGTAGCTCTTGCTATACTCATTTGGTTTGGCGTAAAAAAAATGAAAGACTAGGATTAAATTAAAAAATTTTCAAATAAATCCAATGATAGACGTCGGACGTCTATCATTGGAGAGGGGATAAATACAGAATGAAATACGATCATCAAAAGATAGAAAAAAAGTGGCAAAAAAGATGGAAAGAGCAAAAAACCTTTGAACCGAATCTCAATTCAAAGAAAAAGAAATTCTACGGATTGATTGAATTTCCATATCCATCGGGAGAGGGTTTGCATGTTGGGCATCCCCGCCCTTATATAGCTTTGGATGTGATCGCCCGCAAGCGACGGATGGAGGGATTTAATGTTTTGTATCCGATCGGATGGGACGCTTTTGGCTTGCCGACAGAAAACTACGCGGTAAAAACAGGCATCCATCCCAAAATTGTTACCAAAAAAAATACGGACAATTTCAGAAGGCAAATCCAATCCCTTGGAGTTTCTTTCGATTGGTCCAGAGAAATAAACACCACCGATCCGAGTTATTACAAATGGACACAGTGGATCTTTATCCAACTTTTTAAACATGGTCTGGCTTATAAGGCCAAGATGAGCATTAATTGGTGCTTATCTTGCAAAATCGGTTTGGCTAATGAGGAAGTAATAGGCGATAAATGCGAGCGTTGCGGAGGAGAGACAGAAAAAAGAGAAAAAGACCAGTGGATGCTGGCTATCACCAAATACGCCGACAGATTAGATAAAGACTTAAATAATGTTGATTTCCAAGAACACATTGGGCAACAACAAAAAAACTGGATCGGGAAAAGCGAAGGAGCGTCTATTTTTTGGCCACTTAAAGTACCAAACCAGCCGAATAAGCACAAGGTGGAAATTTTTACTACTCGCCCGGAAACTATCTTCGGGGCAACTTTTGTGGCTATCTCGCCGGAACTTGCAAAAAAATGGCTTGATGTTGGTTGGCAGGCCAGCGCAGATGTCAAAAAATTTATTGCCAAAACTCTTCAATTGAAAGATAAGGAAACTTTAAAAGAGGATCCGGAGAAAAAAGGAATTGATTCGGGTATTGTCGCGATAAATCCGTCAAACGGCAAAGAAACGCCTGTTTGGATTACAAACTATGTTTTGGGAAATGTGGGCACAGGAGCCATCATGGGCGTGCCAGCTCATGATGATCGCGATTTTGACTTTGCTAAAAAATTTAATCTGCCAATAGTTGAGGTGATAAAAGACAACAAGCTTGTTAATTCTCAAAATTATTCCGGCTTATCAAGCGAAGAAGCCTCAAAAAAAATTACGAGAGATTTTGGCAGGCCGATTACTCAATACAAACTCCGCGATTGGGTTTTTTCCCGTCAGAGATATTGGGGAGAGCCGATTCCGATGGTTTATTGTAAAAATTGCGCCGAAAAAACAGGGCAAGGTTGGGTGCCGATCAATGAACAAGATTTGCCACTCAAATTACCAGAGGTAAAAGAATACAGACCGACAGAAAATGGAGATTCTCCTCTTGCTCACCTCAATAAATGGCTGAATGTTCCATGTCCCGTTTGCGGAGGCAAAGCAAGAAGAGAGACCGATACTATGCCAAACTGGGCTGGTTCCAGCTGGTATTATTGGGGGTACTTAATAGCAAAAGATCTAAAATCATCGGCTTTGATTTCCAAACAAGTCAAAAGTTCAAAATTTAAAAATGTTGTAAAGAAGTGGCTTCCGGTAGATTGGTACAATGGGGGAATGGAGCACACTACTTTGCACCTCCTGTATTCGCGCTTTTGGCATAAATTTTTATTCGACATCGGTGTTTTGTCCACCTCCGAGCCTTATGCCAAACGCACTTCGCACGGCCTGATATTGGCAGGCAAAGGGGAGAAGATGTCCAAATCCAAAGGCAATGTTGTTAATCCTGACGAAATTGTAAAAAATTACGGGGCCGATACGCTCCGTGTTTACGAAATGTTCATGGGTCCATTCGGACAAGCTATTGCTTGGAGTACGGAGAGCCTTATGGGGGCGAGAAGATTTCTAGACAGGGTATGGAAACTTCAAGAGAAAGTGGAGAAAAAATCAAAAATGGAAGTATCAGCGGTGGATCTAGACCAAGCAATTAAAAAAGTGGGGGAGGATATTGAATTCATGAAATTCAATACAGCTATTTCCGTGCTTATGATTTTGGTAAATACTTTTGAAAAAGAAAAATCTCTCTCAAGAAATAGTTTTGAGAAATTTCTGCTATTACTTTCTCCATTTGCTCCGCATATAACGGAGGAAATTTGGGAGAATCTTGGAAACAAAAAAACCTTGTCGCGAGAACTCTGGCCAAAATATGAAGCGGATAAATTAGAAAAAGGAGAGGTTTCTGTTGTGGTGCAGATAAACGGAAAAGTAAAGGGAACTGTTTTTGCAGACAAGAAAATTTCTGAGGAAGATATTGTCAATCTCGTAAAAACAAACCCGAGATTTTCTGTGTTGTTTCGAAATAAACAAATAAAAAAGATTTTTTATGCGGAAGGACGAGCGATAAGTTTTGTCCTCTAGTTTTGTTTTCGTGTTGACTATTTTATTCTTATATGTTATTCTCTCACCAATAATTGTTTGTACAGAAAAAACTTAATTATTAAATTTTAATTGATTCAGTAATAAAATAAAAACATGGTTACGCTTAGTTTTAAACCAGCCGGTATTTCAAGAAAATTAATACTCCCCCTAGACGAAAGAGCCCGCATTGTAATTCAGTCTCGCTTTGGTATTGGAGATTCCCCGGAAAGAAAAACCTTGGAATCCATAGGGGATCTTTACGGAATCACTCGTGAGCGCGTTCGCCAGATAGAAAATTCATCCATAGACGCCATTAGAAAGCACTCTGTTTTCGAACTCTCCCGCCCTGTCTTTGATGAATTAAAAGATATTCTTGAGGAAGAAAACGGCGCCGTGGCGGCGGAGCATCATTTTCTAGGGTCATTGGCCGATGACAAGCAAACGAAAAATCATATCCACTTTTTGTTGGTTTTGGGTGAACCTTTTGTAAAAATAAAAGAAGAAGACGACCTTCACCATACTTGGACAACGGAAAAAGAGAAAGCTCTGACTATCCATAACATACTTCAGGCTTTGCATAAAAAGATAGAAAAAGAAGAGATAATTTCGGAAGAAGAGCTCTTTAATTTCTTGAAGAAAAATATTACCGATAAATATAATAGTGTTCCGGAAGAAGAAAACCTTCGTTCGTGGCTACACATTTCTAAAGCTGTGGATAAAAATATTCTGGGTGAATGGGGAAGCGTAAATTCTCCGATTATCCGACCAAAAGGCATGAAAGATCTGGCCTATTTAGTGTTAAAAAAACACGGCTCTCCGCTTCATTTTTCCGAAGTCGCCAATTACATTAAAAATCTTTTTTCTCGCAAGGCACACTCGGAAACCGTGCACAACGAGCTTATAAAAGATAAGCGCTTTGTACTTGTTGGTCGCGGTCTTTATGCCTTAAATGAGTGGGGTTACAAGCCCGGAGTAATAAGAGATGTCATTAAGGAAATTATTAAGTTAAGCGGTCCTCTGACAAAAGAAGAAATAATAAAGCGCGTGTTAAAAGAACGCTATGTAAAGGAAAATACCATCCTTGTAAATCTCCAAAACAAGGATTTTTTTAGACGAGATGCCAACAGAAGGTATAATATAGGTTAATGACTCCGGCTTCGGCCTTTTTTGAAATTTTTTTGTCTAACGCAGTTTTAAACACGGCTTATTTTTGGTTGCCGATAATTTTGGGTTATGTGGCTTGGAGATTCTGGATATATTACGTTCGTTATAAATTTGTTGCAAAAGCGCCCTGGGTAACGCTTGAGGTAAAAATTCCCAGAGAAATTTTTAAAGGACCTCAAGCTATGGAAGTGGTCCTAAATGGCATCAGCGTCGCCAAAGACGGAAATTTTTTAGAAAGGTACCGCGACGGTTTTCTTCGTTCCTGGTATAGTTTGGAAATTGTCTCCTTTGAAGGCCATGTTCATTTCTACGTTAGGGTGGTAAAACCTCTGGTAAGGTTGGTAGTTGCTCAATTTTATGGTCAATACCCAGACATAGAAATAAATGAAGTGGAAGATTACACCAAACCTTTCATCAAAGACGGCAAGCTTCATCCGGATTACAACATCGACGGAATGGAGTTTATTTTGAACGAACAGGACGTGTATCCAATAAAAACTTATATTGATTACGGCTTGGATAATTTGGCAACCAAAGAAGAACAAAAAACGGATCCCATCACCTCCTTGATAGAATTTTTTGGCTCTATGAAAGCCGGAGAACATGCGTGGTTTCAAATAATGATAAGAACGACCAAAAACAAAAAATGGAAAACAGAAGCCAAAGCATTGATTGATCAACTGATGAAAAGAGATATTGCCAAAACGGAAGTTTTGAATTTTGGCGCCCTGCTTCTTTCCCCCGGGGAAAGACAAATCATAGAAGCCATAGAAAGGAATGTTTCCAAGGTAGCCTACGATGTCAGCATAAGATTTTGTTATATCGCAAGAAAGGATAAATTTAATTCCATCAACATCGCTTCTATGGCAAGCGCCATAAAGCAGTTTAGCGCTTTAAACATGAACGGTTTTAAAGGCATAAACAGAGCGGCTTCGGAATATTTTCAATCTATTTACGAGCCAAGACTCAAAAGAAAAATTTTAAATGGCTATATCAATCGTTCTTCCTTTTATCCGCCCGAAGAAAGACAACATTTTATTTTAAATACGGAAGAACTGGCCACAATTTTCCACTTTCCGGGCGGTGTCTCTGAAACGCCGACTCTGGGAAGGATTGAAGCCAAGAAAAGCGAACCGCCGACCAATCTGCCTTTATAGAAAAATATGCGTAAAATTGAAGATAAATACAAAAAACATTTTTTTCTTGCCGGAATTTTATTCTTTTTATTGATTTCGGGAACGCTTATTAACGGTCTTTTTTTTGATATTCCCGAAGAGAAAATTGCCTACCCGGTAATCTTCAGAGTGGAAAAAGGAGCTACCGCGCGCGAGACAAGCGAGAAACTTTATAAATCTTCCGTGATAGAGTCTCCCAAATTTTATCGAGCAATTATTTTAATCTTGGGCCAGGGAGACAACATTAAATCTGGAGTTTATGAGTTTCAAAAACCTTCTTCTTTGGCAAGAGTTATCTATCGCACCGTCAAAGGAGACTATGGCTTTGTCCCTATAAAAGTTACTATTCCAGAGGGCTATACAGCCAAGGATATTTTAAATCTCCTACAGAAAGAATCTTTTTTTTCTTTCAATCCGAAAAAATTCATAGAAACGGCTTTGGCGTATGAAGGCAAGCTTTATCCCGATACATATTTTGTTTCTCCCGCTTCCTCAGAAGAAGAAATTGTCAAAACTTTTGCCGAAAACTTTGACAATCAAGCGGGAAGAGTGGAAAAAGACATCCTGATAATGGCTTCTGTTTTGGAAAAAGAAGTGCGAACGCTGGAGGAAAAAAAAATGGTGGCGGGAATTTTATGGAAAAGATTGAAAGACAATATGAGACTTCAAGTGGACGCCGCGCCAGAAACTTATGACAGAGAAGGTCTGCCAGAAAAACCTATTTCCAATCCGGGGCTTGAGTCCATAGAAGCGGCCAAGAACCCACGGGAGTCTTCTTACTGGTTTTATCTTTCAGGGCGAGACGGCACCACACATTACGCTGAGACTTTTGAGGAACACAAGAAGAATAAGGCAAAGTATTTACGATAGGTTGACAAATAAAATGAGCTATGTATAATCCTCTACGGATACAAATTAACAGGATTCGGATGGGCGAGCGGAGCTTAAATTTGAAAAAGTATCCCGAGCACCCTCTCACTTGGGCGAGTAGGAGTCATCTATAGGAAGGAGAGCTAATACATCTCCGTACTATGAACCACCGAAAATCCCAAACTTGGGCCGGGGAGCTGCTGCGATGACCCTGTCCGAATCCTAAAAAAACTCCATTTAAAAAAATGGAGTTTTTTTAATAAAAAATTTATTGTAATAAATTACAACTGTGAAAAATGTTTTAAACAAAAAAGTTTATGTTGGCATGTCCGGCGGAGTAGATAGCTCTGTTACGGCAATGCTTCTCAAAAGAGAAGGTTATGATGTTTCGGGATGTTTTATCAAAGGCTGGTACCCGGAAGATTTTTTGTGCTCTTGGCAGGAAGACAGACGAGACGCCATGAGAGTGGCAGGAAAAATCGGCATTCCTTTTTACACTCTGGATTTGGAAAAAGAATACAAAAAAGAAGTGGTAGATTACATGCTTCGTTCTTTCAGGAAAGGAGAAACACCCAACCCCGATATTATGTGCAACAAACATGTAAAATTCGGCGCTTTTCTTAACTGGGCCATAAAACAAGGCGCGGATTATGTGGCCACTGGGCATTATATTAAGAAAGGAGAATCTAGGTCACATACTATATACCACACACTACATACGGCTTTAGATACAAACAAAGATCAATCTTATTTTTTATGGACATTGACGCAAGCGCAGTTGAAACATTGTTTGTTTCCACTTGGAAATTTAAGAAAATCGGAAGTTCGCGAAATTGCGCGCCAAAACGGGTTATCCACTGCCGAAAAAAAAGACAGCCAAGGAGTTTGCTTTATCGGCGAATTTGAAATGATTGATTTTCTCAAAAAATACATAAAACCAAAAAAAGGAAAAATTATGGATCTTGAAGGGAATGTAGTGGGAGAACACGACGGCGCAATATTTTATACCATAGGCCAAAGACACGGCATATCTTATGGCGGAAGGGTGCCATATTATATCGTTGGTAAAAATGTCAAAAAAAATATACTTATTGTCTCTGATAAAGCTGATGAGAAAAAATCTTATCGCAAAGAAATTTTGATAAGAGATGTGAATTGGATAAGCGAGCCACCAAGACCAAATAAGATTTATAAAGCCAGAGTAAGGTATCGCCAACCACTCCAAACATGCAGAGTCACGAAGCATGTATCAGGTATTAAATATTATGGGACAGAAAAAAACAAAATAAAAAATACCTGCTACATAATACATTTTCTAAAAGCTCAACGGGCGGTGACTGCCGGACAATCGTTAGTTGTCTACAGTGGTAAAACCATGCTCGGCGGAGGAGTGATTGCTTAAGTATGACAGTAACTTTTTCCACGTGGTAAAATGTTTGTTAATTTCTCTGCCCCGTCCCTATCCCCAGTGAGTAATATTGACATATGTCAATATTACTCACTGGGGATAGGGGATTGAAAAAACAATGAACAATGAACGACGCCAGACGTCGTTCATTGTTTCGACGTTCAGTGTTTCTGACGACGTCCATTGTTTTTGGGTGGAAAGTCTAATCACCCTATACAAAATGTTTTAACTAACCTCTTCTGGCACTAAAGATTCTATCATTTCGTTGGGTGTTTTCCCATTAAGCGAGCAATGCTCTAGGTTGTTGTAGTAGTTGTTCCAAACTGCTAGTTTGGCTTTTAAGTCTTTAAATGTTTTGAATTTGTTTTGGTCGTAGAATTTCTCTTGATCTTCCCGATGACTTCGTTCTACCGTTCCATTCTGGGCTGGTTTGCCGGGATCAATCAGGTAGTGGATGATATTTCTCTTCCCGCAGAATCGGTCGAGGGCGTGTATTGTTTTCACGGTCAGGTCGCTTCTTCTGGTTGAACCAACATAGTAGTTGGTGAAGATTGATCCATTGTCCGTTTTGATGGCTTGGATTTTGTGAGGAAATTTAGCGATGACTTCTTCCAAGAAGCAGATGCTATGGTAACTTGATTGCTCATCGTAGGCGTTTAGATGTCGCCATTTACTGGCAGTATCAATGGCCGTGTATTGAAAATACTCTTTTCCCTCAATGCTTTCAGGTACATATTTCACGTCAATCTCCACCAATTCACCCGGTTGTCTCTCTGCTTTAATATATCTGTATTTAATTTTCCGTACTCGGTATTTTCTGACCAAGTTTTCATCTTTGAGTATCTTGCCAATAGTGCTCACTGGAACAAGGAGTCCCTGTTTTTTGAGTTTCCAGTGGAGCTTCTTGGCGCAAAGGCTGGTTTCTTTCCGCAGATCAATCACCCTTTCCTTAATCCGTATCGGTGTTTCGTTTGGCTGTGTCTTTGGCCTGGTACTTTTTGCCTTTAGAGCTTCTGCTCCGCCTTTGCGGAAGACAGAAAGCCATCTTTTCACACTCCGCTCACTGTGTGGGCAGACTGTGATTATATCCTTTAATCTAACCTCCCGGTTTATGACGGGGAGAACCCATCTTAAACGCTCCTCTAGTATGTTTCTAGGCATTTTTACACTCATTAGTTAACTCTAGTAAAAAGTGCCAAAAGTGTTTGGATATTACCAAAAAACATTGACAAATATAGTTCTTCGTGCTAGCTTATCCAACAGTTTCGCACACAAAAAAAGTTTAAAAAAAAGAAAACAGGGGGTGAGAAAATGAACAAAATCAACTTTTTCATTTTTGCGGTTTTCTTTATTTTCCTTGCGCCTACATCTGAAGTATGGCCACAGGAAAATAAAAAATTTTTATCCATCGGCCAAAACCCGGTAAACGCGAATCGTCCTTTGAACGGACGGGTCCGCGTCGCTATCGATCAAGAGATAGAAGTTTTGTCTCAAGATCGAAGCGGGAAATGGGCCAGAGGATGGCTTAAAAAAGGAGAGGTGCTTGCTGGGTTTTACACTCCAGACAGCACCTGTGTCAGAGCGGATTGGATTTTCTCTTGCGGAAATCCGGTCCTAGGGGTAGATAAAGAGCCGATTTATATCAGAGTGGCTCAAAAAAAGAAACCCCCTGTCATTCCTGGCAAAATACCGATGACAAAAACGGGGGCGAAAATGATGGTGGAAGATGTCCTGCCCAAGGAATTTTCTACTATTGTTCGTTTTGAAATGCCCCCACCTCCTCCAGCAAAAGTGGAAATAAACTTGGCGAAAGGAGGGGAATCGCATTTCTGGAGAAATGCCGTTGTGGTGGGGCTGGGAACAGGGATTTTGGGAGGTAGTCTCTTGATACTTCAGAGATCTCTCTCACGAGATCCGCGAATCTCAGTGGTGGTCAACAATCCGCCACCGGCCAACCCAACTCCCACTCCGACTCCGGGTCCGGCAAACAACGATGAAGATGGGCCCGGCAGAGGAAACGCCAAAATTGTTTTTCCAGGTCCAAAAATACCACCTCCGTTTTTTTTCAGATCCTCGGAAGGGGGAAGCTTAACGTGGGACTTCAGGATGCAATTTACGATCCTGAAATTCTAAAAAAATCGGAACGGTTGGCATTTTAAACCAACCGTTCCGATTCACATCATTTTCATACAAAATTTATTTGCTAAAACAAGTTTTTAAAATTCACAAGAATAAAAATTAAAAAATGTTTCAAAAAAAACAATCTTATACATATATCAATTTTTTAATGGCGACAGGATTTTTTGTCGTCGGGTTTTTTGGGTTGTTTTCATTCGTTCAAGCCGCCGCTTCCTTTAACGGCGCGCCCGGGGATTTTCCCGTTATTGAAGTTTCCAAAACTTTAAACTGCGATAGCTGTTGGGCAAACTTTGTTTCTGTAAACGCCGGCGACACTATTAGTTTTGAATATTTTTATCACAATACCTCAAACGAGACGGCAAAAAACGTCCGCATAAGAACCACCCTGCCAAGCGGATCGGTAAATATCGTCTCTGTGCCTGGGACAATTTCCGCCGACAACGCTTCTTCTGTAAGCGGTTCGGTTAATGTAAACATCAGCTCACTCCAAACAATTACTTTTATCCCGGGTTCCACGAGGTGGTATCCGCAAAAGTCCTCTAGCAACAACACCCTTCAAAATCTCCCAAATAACCAAACAGGCGCTGAAATTTTTTCTTCAGGCATAAATCTTGGAGATGTTGAACCCAATAAATGGGGGATTCTTATTTTTCGAGCCCAAATCAGCAACAATACTCCTCCACCGCCAGTTGTAGTTCCCAATGCCGTAACAATTTCCGCTTCTTCTATCACTCAAACTTCAGCTTCTATAAACGGCAATGTTAACCCGAACGGAAATAATGCTACCGCTTGGTTTGAATACGGCACAACGCAATCCCTTGGCATAAAAGTCGGCACCAACTCCATTGGTGGCGGAAATAGTTCTGTCAGCCAAACATATTTTTTAACTAACCTCACGCCAAACACCACTTATTATTACAGAATGGTTGGCCAAAACAGCGCTGGTGTAACCAACGGCAACATTTTGAGCTTCACCACAAACGCTAATAATCCTCCGCCATCGGGTTCAGCTCCGACTGTAAACACGACCTCTGCCTCTTCCATCACTCAAACATCGGCGACTATTTCTGGAATTGTTAACCCGAATGGCTACACCACCACCGCTTGGTTTGAATACGGCACAACGCAATCCCTTGGCAGTAATACGATCACTCAAACAATAAATACTGGTTCGGCTAGTGGTTCGGGAAATATAAACATCAACGCTTTTGTTTCTGGTCTTCAGGCAAATACTATTTACTACTATAGAATAGTGGCTCAAAACAATTATGGCACAACCAACGGCAACATTTTGAGCTTCACCACAAACGCTAATAATCCTCCGCCAAGCCAGCAAACAGGTTCGGCGCCTTCCGCCACAACCGGAGGGACAACCGCTGTTGGTCAAACATACGCTTCCGTTTTTGGAACTATTCATCCAAACGGGGATTATACCAACGCTTGGTTTGAGTACGGCACGAATCTTTCTTTGGGATATACCAGTAGCCAGCAATCGGCTGGTAATGGCATAAATCAGTTTACTTTAAATAGCTCTTTTGGAGCTCTTCAGCCAAACACCACTTATTACTACAGAGCGGTAGCAAATAATTCTTATGGAACCGCAAGGGGAAGCATCATGAGTTTTACCACGCAATCTTCTTATGATTATTATCAACAACAAACGGGTTCTGCTCCATCTGCTGTAACCGGACCGGCTACGTCAGTTTCCCAAACATCCGCCTCTATTTCAGGAACTGTAAATCCAAACGGAAATAATGCTACCGCTTGGTTTGAATACGGCACAACGCAATCACTTGGTTCTACTCAAGGCCAGCAATCGGTTGGCAGTAGCAACAGCTCTGTTAACATCAGCACCAATCTTCCGGCCCTTCAACAAAACACCGTTTATTATTATCGCGTGGTAGTGCAAAATTCTTACGGCACTTCTCAAGGAAGCATTTACTCTTTTTCCACTTTTGGAGGAACTCAATCTTATTTGGGAGTAACGCCAGAGGCGCCGTTTGTTTCCACTCAGATTGGTTCGGGTATTTCTCCAAACAGCGGAGTAGCGCGAGGCTTGTTTAGTCCGAAAAATAGCCCTACTAATATCTGGTTTGAATACGGCACAACGCAATCTCTGGGATTAAAAACAGCTACCCAAGCTATTGGCTCTACGGGAGATAATTTAACTTATTCAGTCACAATTGAAGGCCTAAAACCAAATACAACCTATTATTACAAAGCTGTGGCTCAAAATAGCTACGGCACTCGTATTGGCAATATTCAATCTTTCACCACGCAGTCAACACCAATTGCAGAACAAAGACCTGTTGCAACAATCAATCCTGTCGTTATTCCAGCAAGGATCAGTGCGCCTTCTGCTCAACCAGCTATAGTTTTTCTTACCTCCAATGTTAATGCCACTCAAACAGTGCAGTATGACGAATTAACTTATCAATTTGTTTTTAGAAATGATGCCAACGGGCCTATTACGGACATAAACATAAAAACAGATTATCCGAACAATGTTCTATTTGTGCGAGCGGATGCTAATTTGATTTCCACTTCAAACCAACAATTATTGTTTAAACAAAATCGTTTGGACGGCCACACCCAAGGACAAGTAAGCGCTGTTTTCGCGGTTCGGGAAGGGACTGCTTTAGGTGAAGTGATACCATTTATCACCACCATGACTTATCGCGATACAGACGATAAAATTCAAACAATTACTTCCGATTCTTCCAGTGTCGTCACAGGCAAAGAAAATAAAAATCAAGAACAGTCCGCTTCTGTTTTCTCTTCAGGTATTCTCTCTGGCTGGTCAAAAACTCTTCTTACCATTTTGGCTGTGATAGGCGGTTCAATTTTTATTATTCTTCTCATTGTTTTTATCCCGCCTCTTCTAAAAAAAGCGAGATAATTCGACAAGACGGGCTCTCCAATTTATAAAAAATCGTAGAGTATGGCTGTTTTTTTTCGCTGTGTTAGATATACTTATATAACTTATGACGTCAACGGAAATTCGCCGAAAATTTTTGGAATTCTTCGCCTCAAAGGGGCATACTATCGTTCCTTCCTCTTCGCTTATTCCAGACGATCCTTCCGTTCTTCTTACAACCGCAGGCATGCAGCAATTCAAGCCGTATTACAATGAACTTGACCCTGCAACAGCAATACATCCATCTTTAGAAAAACCTATCGGCCATAGTGCCGTCTCTATTCAAAAATCTTTTCGTACTTCGGATATTGACGAAGTAGGAGATGAGCGCCATCTGACATTTTTTGAAATGCTCGGTAATTTTAGTTTTGGCGAAGGGGCTTATTTTAAAGAAGAGGCAATTAAATACGCTCACGAGTTTATCACCCATGCTATGGGCTTGGAAATTTCATACGTGACTATTTTTAAAGGCTCACCTGAAATAGGGGTGCCGAAGGATGAAGAATCAAAAAAAATCTGGGAGTCTTTGGGGGTTTCAGATATCCGCGAAGAGGGAATAGAGGATGTTTTTTGGGGTCCAACAGGGGTCTCCGGTCCTTGTGGCCCGACAACGGAAATTTATTGCAAAAATGGCGCCGGGCAAGACATTGAAATCTGGAACCTTGTTTTCAACCAATTTTATTTTCCCGGCAGTAGGGAAGAATTGCTTGCTGGTAATTCGGGTAAAATTTTAACTCCGCTTGCAAAGCCGGGCGTGGACACCGGTATGGGGTTGGAACGTTTGGCAATGGTATCTCAAAAAACTAATAATATTTTTGAAACCGATTTGTTTGCCCCGATTTTTGAAATAATAAAAACAACTGATAGTAGAACCAGTAAAATATTGGCTGACCATTCCCGCGCGGTAGTTTTCTTGCTCTCTGACGGCGTTAGGCCGTCAAATAAAGGAGCGGGGTATATCCTGCGACGCCTCATAAGACGAGTGATTAATCTGGAATCAGGGGATGGAGAAAAGTTGTACGAAAAAGTAATCGAGCTATATAAATCAACTTATCCAGATTTGGAAAAAAATAGAAATGAAATAATTTCTTTTATTAAGGAGGAATATGAAAAGTTTAGCAAGACCCTTTCTTCCGGATTAAAAGAATTGTCTCGAATAGATAACTTAGATGCTAAAACGGCCTTCACGTTTTATGAGAGCTTTGGTTTGCCTTTTGAAGTGATGAAAGATCACGAAAAAGGAGCCCACCTAACTCGTGAAGATTTTGAAAAAGAATTCTCCCGTCATCAAGAGGTCTCAAAAGGCGGGCAGGAAAAGAAGTTTGGCGGGCATGGGCTTGTTTTAGACACGGGCGAGCTTAAAGCGGGAAACGAAGAAGAACTGAAAAAAGTCATCCGTCTTCATACGGCGACGCATCTTCTACAACAAGCGCTTCGCGACGTTTTGGGCAACGAAGTAACCCAAGCCGGTTCGGATATCACTCCAGAGAGATTACGTTTTGACTTTACTTTTCCTCGCAAAATAACGGAAGAGGAAATATTAAAGGTGGAAAAAATAGTCAACCACAAAATAACGGATGGTCTGGAGGTAAAAAAAGAAACTCTTTCTCGCTCCGAGGCAGAAAAAACCGGCGCCCTTTATTTTTTTAAAGGCAAATATCCTGATCCTGTGGATGTTTATTACACTGGCGAAACTCTCGCAAACGCATGGAGCAAAGAATTTTGCGGAGGTCCTCATGTTTCAAACACCAAGGAAATAGGAATATTTAAAATAGTTAAAGAAGAAGCTTCTTCATCTGGCGTAAGGAGAATAAAAGCCATTCTTATATAATTTTTCTAAAAAACAAAATATCCACTAGATAAGTCTTTAGAGCTATCAAACTATTATGATACAATGTATCTCGTGGCGTTCATCAAAGAACTTTCTCGCATTTTTGGTTTTAAGAAAGATGAATCTTCATTAAGAAGACTTTTTGTTCTGGATGTCTCAAGCGCATCCGTAGGGGGAGCTTTGGTTGAAATTCAAGGAGATAAAGCCATCAAAATACTATCCAAGCATCGATACCATTCCAATTTCTTGCCGGACGTAGATTTTGAAGCATTTTTTCGAGCCACTGAAAACGCTCTTACGAAAGTGAGTGATAAAATAAAAAAAGAATTTCCCGTAAAGATCGACGGGGTTCTTTGTGTTTTTGGTTCTCCTTGGTTTATCGCAGAAACAAAGATTATAAGAGTAAAGAGAGATTTACCTTTTGAAATCACCAACGGTTTCTTCAAAGATATTTTAAGAGACGAGACCAACGCACTAAACGAAAAATTTCGCGTGCTTGGTTATGGTTATTCAAAATTCGGCAATCAAAACCCGTCAATAATAGAATCAAAATTCCTTAAGACAAAATTAAACGGTTACCATACAGAATCTCCTATTGGTAAAAAAGCCAAAGAAGTGGAGTCCGAAATATATTTGAGTGTTGGCGCAAAAGAAGTGATGGAAAAAATTACTTCCTACATTTTCAAAAATTTTGGCACCGAAGAAATAGCCTTTCGGACTTTCCCCTACGTAATTTTTAGCATTATTAAGAGTTTTTTTAATTCTTCAGACGGATTTTTGTTAACAGAAATAAGCGGAGAAACTACGGATTTTATTTTAGTTAAAGACGAGTCCATTGAAGAATATCTGTCTTTTCCAAAAGGGAAAAACGTTCTTTTAAGAAAAATATCTTCTGGATTCAACTCTTCACCGAAGGAAACCCATTCCCTACTGGAGGCTTACATGAAAGGGCACTTGGACGGAAATGATCAAGACAAAATGATAAAAGCTATTGAGGAAGCCCAATCCGAATGGTGTGCTGAATTCAGAAAAATCTTTGAACTGATAAAAGAAAAAACGCCTCTGCCACAAGATTTTTTTATTCTTGGAAGCGATGGGGTTTCCAAGAAATTTATTTCCTGCCTTGAAGATAGTTATTTTTCTTCTTTTACGATTCTTGGCAAACCTTTTAATCTTCGCTCCATCAATGTGAATAGTTTCAGCAGTTTTTTTAATCAAACCGAATCACGTCAAAAAATAAGCGATCCCTTCTTGGCAGTAGAAAGCCTTTACGCTAAAAAACATTTACAATGAACAGAAAAAAAATAGACGATATAATAGTCCGCAAAAAAACATTCAATCTCTTTCAAAAAAAGGAAGAGACGATTGAGCCGGAAAAAATAAATAAAGAAAATTTGCTTTTTCTCAGACCAAAAATTTCTTACGGTAGAAAAATTAAATATTTTTTGTTTCTTGCCATAGCCGTTGTTTTAGGAGGAGGCTTCTATATCACAAGCAAACTTTCTTCCATGACCGTTCATATTACCCCTGTCCAAAAAACTTTTTTCCTTGAAGGAAAATTTGATATCACAGAGTCTAAACTTAATTCTGTCCTTGCCTATAAAACAGCAAAAAAAACAACAAATTCAATGAGTGTTGAGGGCTTTGCAACAGAAACCAGAGATTCCGGAGGAAAAGCTAGCGGTAAGATAATGATTTTTAATAATTCTTCCTCAGCGCAAAATCTTGTCGGACATCCCACCGATATTAAAAGGCAAACTCGTTTTGAAACACCGGAGGGAAAAATATTTAGAATCAGAGAAACAGTTCGGGTGCCAGCCAGGAGGGGAGCAACGCCAGGTTCGGCGGAAGCGACTATCTATGCCGAAGAAGAAGGCGAAGAATACAACGTGGGAAGAGTGGATTTTAAGATTCCCGGCCTTAAAGGCACTCCGCAATACGACAATGTTTACGCAAGATCCGTCGATTCTATTCAAGGAGGATTTGTGGGTAAAGCTGTTTTTATCTCCAAAGAAGATTACGATAAGGCTAAAAAAGAATTGGTATCTAAACTAGAAAGGGAAGCCGTTAATTCAATTGTCAAAGAAATACCGGACGATTTTATTTTATATAAAACAGCCTATAAAATAGAAATCAACGAAGAAGAATCCAATCCCGATCTAGGAACCAAAATAGGCACGGAATCTTCTTCTCCCAAGGAATCATTTGTTCTCAAAGGTGTAGCCAGCATTGATGCTTACTTGTTGCCAAAAAAATCCTTATCGGATGCCATTGTTGGAAAAATTAACTCAAAAGGAGAAATAAATTCTTCCGAGGTGACAGTTTCCAATATGGAGTCGCTTGAGTTTTCATTTCTATCGATAGATAAGGAAAACAAGAAAATATTTTTTTCTCTTACAGGGCAACCGCATATAGTTTGGAATATAGACAAAGAAAGTTTATCCAAAGATCTTATTGAAAATAAAGAAGAGCCAGCTCAAATTTTTAAAAAATATTCAAATATCGACAAAGCTAGCATTGTCTACCGCCCCTCTTGGTGGAAAACCCCGCCAAAAGACCATAGTAGAATATTTTTTGAAGAGGAAATTTCCCAATAATCCGGCAAAAGAGCAAATTATGAAGGTTTTATTTCTATTTAACCCAAGTGTTTTAACTAACCTCTTCTGGCACTAAAGATTCTATCATTTCGTTGGGTGTTTTCCCATTAAGCGAGCAATGCTCTAGGTTGTTGTAGTAGTTGTTCCAAACTGCTAGTTTGGCTTTTAAGTCTTTAAATGTTTTGAATTTGTTTTGGTCGTAGAATTTCTCTTGATCTTCCCGATGACTTCGTTCTACCGTTCCATTCTGGGCTGGTTTGCCGGGATCAATCAGGTAGTGGATGATATTTCTCTTCCCGCAGAATCGGTCGAGGGCGTGTATTGTTTTCACGGTCAGGTCGCTTCTTCTGGTTGAACCAACATAGTAGTTGGTGAAGATTGATCCATTGTCCGTTTTGATGGCTTGGATTTTGTGAGGAAATTTAGCGATGACTTCTTCCAAGAAGCAGATGCTATGGTAACTTGATTGCTCATCGTAGGCGTTTAGATGTCGCCATTTACTGGCAGTATCAATGGCCGTGTATTGAAAATACTCTTTTCCCTCAATGCTTTCAGGTACATATTTCACGTCAATCTCCACCAATTCACCCGGTTGTCTCTCTGCTTTAATATATCTGTATTTAATTTTCCGTACTCGGTATTTTCTGACCAAGTTTTCATCTTTGAGTATCTTGCCAATAGTGCTCACTGGAACAAGGAGTCCCTGTTTTTTGAGTTTCCAGTGGAGCTTCTTGGCGCAAAGGCTGGTTTCTTTCCGCAGATCAATCACCCTTTCCTTAATCCGTATCGGTGTTTCGTTTGGCTGTGTCTTTGGCCTGGTACTTTTTGCCTTTAGAGCTTCTGCTCCGCCTTTGCGGAAGACAGAAAGCCATCTTTTCACACTCCGCTCACTGTGTGGGCAGACTGTGATTATATCCTTTAATCTAACCTCCCGGTTTATGACGGGGAGAACCCATCTTAAACGCTCCTCTAGTATGTTTCTAGGCATTTTTACACTCATTAGTTAACTCTAGTAAAAAGTGCCAAAAGTGTTTGGATATTACCCAAGCCTCTTGACTAAAATAGCTAATTTCTGCTAGAATGGAAAACAGCTCAAATTAATGGCAGAAAGGTCCGAAATAATACTCATAGGTGAAGCGGTTGAAGCGTTACCAAATGCCACTTTTCGTGTGCGCCTTGAGCAGGATGGACGAGAAATTCTCGGACATCTTTCCGGAAAAATGCGGAAATTTAGAATAAAAGTGTTAATCGGTGACCGCGTCAAGGTGGAGATGACTCCATACGACAACACCAAAGGGAGGATTGTGCAGAGAATATAAGTCTCTGCAATGTGTTTTGCAGGATTAAATATCCAAAATCGGCATGTTTATTATGGCGCTAAAATAAGAATTAGAATATGAAAATCAGAGCTTCAGTAAAAAAAATTTGTATGAATTGCAAGATGGTTCGACGGAAAGGCCGAGTCCATGTTATCTGTAGAAAAAACCCGAAACACAAACAAAGACAAGGATAATTTATAAAAATCAAAACATTGTATCTATGCGTATAGCCGGCACAAACATACCAGACAATAAAAGAGCGGATATTTCTCTTTCCTATGTATATGGGATAGGAACTTCTCTGGCTAAAAAAATTCTGGGTAATCTCAATATTGCACCTACAAAAAAAATCCAAGACCTAACCAGTGTGGAATCAGGTGCCTTAAGAGACGCTATCGCCAAATTTAAAATAGAAGGCGACCTAAGAAGAGAGATCAGTTCAAACATTAAAAGACTCAAAGATATAAAAAGTTATCGCGGAACCCGTCATTCCAGAAGACTTCCTTCAAGAGGTCAGCGCACCAAAACTAACACCCGAACAATCAGAGGAAATGTGAGAGTTACCATGGGAAGCGGTAGAAGAAAACTTGAGAAAACATAATCGTCAGGAAGGTCATTTAATCAGGAACATCAAAGTAAAACTTTTAAACAAAAATTAGTATGGGGAAAAAACGCATAGTAAAAGGTGGAGGAACAGTTGACCAAGGGCAGAAGGCAAGGTCAATGGAAAAAATTCCAAAGAAAAAAATCGCAAGTGGCGTGGTATGTATAAATGCCACCTATAATAACACCCTTATCAACCTTACCGATCCAGAAGGCCATGTTATTGCTTGGTCCTCAAGCGGATCACTTGGTTTTAAAGGAGCCAAAAAGGGCACCCCATATGCGGCCAGTAAAGTAATGGAACTAGTAATAGATAAAGGGCAGATGATAGGCCTACAGGAAGTTGATGTAGTTATCAAGGGTGTGGGTTCTGGAAGAGAAGCTTCTGTGCGCGCCTTAGCAGCCAAAGGCGTTGTAATAAATACTATTCGCGATATGACCCCCGTGCCACATAACGGACCAAAACCGCCTAAGCCTAGAAGAGTTTAAAAAATACAAAAATGACAACTAAAGCCAAGACAAGATTTACTTATCCTAAGACTTATCGAAATATTGCAAGAGATAAGGTTAAAGGCCGTGGCGCGGCAGGCGGAGCGCCTGCTCCACGCAAAAAACACGCCAAAAAAACTACCGACTATGGCCTGCAACTTAGAGAAAAGCAAAAAATGAAAATCAATTACGGCCTGAGAGAAAAACAATTCAGCGCCTTAATCGAAAAGGCCTCCGCCATAAAAGGTGATTCTTCGGTAAAACTTTATGCTTTGCTTGAGAGCAGACTGGATAGCGCCGTTTTTCGAGCGGGTTTTACAGATAAGCGATCCGTGGCTAGGCAGATGGTTTCGCATGGCCATATTATGGTAAACGGCAGAAGAGTAAATATTCCTTCATACGCTTTGAGGATTGGCGATAAACTATCTATCAGGCCTCAATCTGTAGACAAAGGTTTTTTCAAAGACATAGATATTCTTTTAAAAAAACGCAACGTGCCCAACTGGATAGATTTGGATAGAGAAAAAAAGATTGCCGAAATTAAAGGCGTGCCCAATGTCGACGATGAGGGCATTCGCGGAACACTGGACATTATTTTGGAATTTTATAGTCGTTAGAGACAAAAAATTAATAGTTAACTTAAAGAAAAAGTCTTATGGAATATCTCATCAGTATGCCATCAAAACCTCGAGTAATTGAGGAGAACGAAACAAAAGGAATCTACGAAATAGATGGTCTTTATGCTGGTTATGGCCATACTTTAGGAAACTCTCTTCGTCGAATTATTCTGTCTTCCATGCCGGGAGCCGCTATCACTAGTTTAAAAATAGAGGGGGTGCCCCATGAATTTTCTACTTTACCGAATGTAAAAGAAGATATTATCACTATTCTTTTGCGCCTTAAAAAAATTCGTTTTAAAATGCTTACCGACGAACCTCAAAAGGCGAGCATTTCAGTAAAGGGAATAAAGAATGTTACAGCAGGCGATATAAAAGCGCCTTCTCAGTTGGAAGTTTTAAATGAAGACGCAGAAATTGCCACTTTGACCAGCAAAGATGCTTCTTTTGAAGCAGAATTCACTATAGAAAAGGGTTTGGGTTATATTTCTCGAGATGTTCTGCAAGCAAGAAGCAAAGTAGAGATCGGAACAATTTTCCTAGATGCTATATTCACGCCCATAAGAAGGGTGACTTACGAAGTGGAAAACATGCGCGTGGGCGATCGAACAGACTATAACCGCTTGCGTATCATTATAGAAACGGATGGCATAGTTTCCCCAAGAGAAGCTTTGGAAAACTCCATCTCTATTATGGTAGAACATCTAAAGTCGATTTTGGGTTTTGAAGAAAGAAGAAGCGAGGAAGTCTCTGGAGAAGAACTCTCCAATGAAATGTCTTTCTCGGAAAATAGCGAATCTGAAGACAATTCAGAAGTTCTTAAAACCAGAATCGAAGACCTGAATCTTTCATCCAGAACAATGAATTCTTTTGCCAAAGCCGGTATTCGAACAATAGGCGGGTTGGTAAGAAAGAAGGAAGCCGATTTATTAAAAATGGAAGGCATTGGCAAAAAAGCGATAGATGAAGTCAAAGTAGCTTTGACAGGCTACGGCTTAGATTTAAAATAATATTTATTAAAAAGGAAGCGTATGAGACACTCAAAAAAAGGCAGAAAATTTGGCAGAAAAGCCGGCGTAAGAAAAGCTCTTATGCGCTCCTTGGCTGTTGGCTTAATTAAGACTGGTAAAATTAAAACAACCGAAGCCAAAGCCAAAGAGTTAAGACCGTATATAGAAAAAATGATCTCCGGCGCAAAAACAGGAACCATAGCCAAGAGAAGGGCAATAGAAGCAGAGGTTGGTTATTTACCAGCCAAAACTCTTTTTGATACTCACGCTCCGAAATTCAAAGAAAGAGCCGGAGGATACACCAGAGTTGTTAAGCTCCCTGTAAGGGTTCGAGATGCCAGCCCTATGGCAATCATTGAATTTGTCTAATACTTTTCACTAAGTCCTAAACCAGAATATGAAAAAAACTTCAACGGAAACAAAAATAATAACTCTTGATGTGGCCCACAAGCCATTGGGGAGAGCGGCGTCAAGGGCGGCATCCATGGTGCGCGGGAAAGAAGAACCTTCTTTTGCCCCTTACAAGGCTCCGGACATAGTTCTTCATATCAAGAATATAGATAAGATAAAAATAGACCTGAAAAAACTGGAAACTACCGGCTATTTAAGATATTCAGGATATCCAAGCGGACTAAAAATGACAAGCCTGAAAAGAACTTTGGCCGACAAAGGAAATAAATATGTTTTCATAAAAACCGTAAAAGGCATGCTCCCGAAAAATAAATTAGCGGATATTCTTATTGGTAAAATTCAATTTAAATAACATGTCAGAAACAAAAACAAAAATCGGAAAATTATATATTGAAGCGGTAGGCAGGAGAAAAACTTCCACCGCTCGGGTCCGGATCTTAAAAGAAGGTTCAAGTGGGATTACCGTAAACAATAAGAAACTTAAAGACTATTTTGTCACTAGAGAACTTCAGCATTTGATTGATTCCAACATGAAAAATGTGAATGTTCCGACAGATTTTTCCATAAGCGTTCATGTCAAAGGAGGTGGAATTCACTCTCAAGCAGAGGCTTTGATCCACGGTCTTGCAAGAGCCTTGGCCAAAAAAGAACCCGCGACCTTTAAATCCCCGGTTAAAAAATTAGGATTGCTCACTCGCGACGCGCGAATGAAAGAAAGACGCAAGTTTGGTTTGAAAAAAGCCCGCAAAGCTCCGCAGTGGAGTAAGCGTTAAGCTTACGGAATTAAGGAGAGGAAAGGTATCAGGCGATTTTTAAGCGTAAAAATCGGTTCAAAATTAGCAGATTTTGAACCACCATGTTCTTTTGTTGATCTCTTAAAGACTAAGAAAATTAAATTTTTTCAGCATGTTATAATCTACATAAAGAAATGCAACAAGATCAAAATAAAAATCAAGATCAAGAAGAAATTGAACTAGAAGACTTTAAGGCAGATGACGATTTTCCCGAAAAAGACGCCTTGGATGAAATAAAAAAACTCAAAGAAAAACTAAAGATCTGTGAGTCTGAAAAACGCGAATATTTAGACGGCTGGCAAAGAGCAAAGGCTGACTTTATAAACGCCAGAAAGGAAGAAGAAAACCGAAGAGTTGATTTTATTAAGTTTTCAAATCGTTCTCTGGTGTTACAATTTTTAGAAGTAGCTGATAGCTTTGACAGAGCCATGTCAAACAAGACAGCTTGGGAATCGGTAGACAAAAATTGGCGTTTAGGGATAGAAAATATTCGCTTGAAATTGCTGGAAATATTAAAGAATCAAGGCGTGGAACCTTATTCCTCCCTCGGGGAAAAGTTGGATCCCGTAAGGCATGAATCCGTAGGAGAAGTGCCTATTGACACAAACGAGAAAGAAGGTATAATAATAGAAGAGGTTGTGAAGGGTTATGCGCTTCATAACTCTGTTATACGCCCAGCGCAAGTGAAGGTTGGGAAATATGAGAAAAAATAATTTAAATTTTAAAATTGTCTATTCTCAAAATTAGATATTACAAAATTCTAAATTAATTAATTAAAACTATGGCAAAAATTTTAGGCATTGATCTCGGTACTACAAATTCAGCAATGGCTGTTGTTGAAGGCGGACAACCAAAAATAATTGAAAACACCGAGGGTGTCCGTACCACTCCTTCAGTAGTAGCTATTTCCAAATCTAACGAAAGACTGGTTGGTCTTTTGGCCAAACGTCAGGCCGTTACAAATCCTAAAAACACGATTTATTCGGTTAAGCGCCTTATCGGGAGAAAATGGAGTGACAAAGAAGTTTCTAAGGACAAAACTTTGCTTCCTTATGAAGTGGTTTCCGCCGAAGCCGACGGGGTAAAAATAAAACTTAATGACAAAACTTATCGTCCGGAAGAAATTTCAGCGATGATTCTTCAGAAGCTAAAACATGATGCCGAAGCTCAACTGGGAGAAAAAATAGAGGAGGCTATTATCACCGTGCCAGCCTATTTTGATGACGCTCAAAGAAGAGCCACTAAAGACGCGGGAGAGATTGCCGGCTTTAAAGTTCGCCGCATTATAAACGAGCCGACAGCGGCCGCTTTGGCTTACGGATTCAACAAAAAAAAGAATGAGAAGATTGTCGTCTACGACTTAGGTGGCGGTACTTTTGACGTTTCCGTGCTTGAGGTCGGGGATGATGTTATAGAAGTAAAAGGAACGGATGGAGATACCCACTTGGGAGGAGACGATTTTGATCAGAAAATCATTATGTGGATTGTTTCCGAATTCAAAAAAGAAAGCGGGATAGACGTGTCCAAAGACAATATCGCTCTCCAAAGGTTGAAAGAAGCCGCCGAAAAAGCTAAACACGAACTTTCCACAACGGTAGAAACAGAAATAAATATTCCTTTTATCACTTCGGATAATTCCGGCCCTGTGCATTTGCTCCTAAAATTATCACGCTCAAAACTGGAAGAACTTGTGAGTGATTATATTTCTTCTTCTATTCAAATTACAAAAAGAGCAGTGGAGCATGCCGGTTTTAAAATCTCTGAAATGGACGAAGTCATCTTGGTGGGAGGCCAGACTCGCATGCCGGCCATTGTGCAAGCTGTTAAAGAGCTTTTTGGAAAAGAACCAAACAAAACCATCAATCCAGATGAAGTGGTGGCTTTGGGCGCGGCTGTTCAGGCGGGAATTATGCAAGGAGATGTCAAAGATGTTCTTTTATTGGATGTCACCCCGCTTTCTCTGGGAATAGAAACCTTGGGAGGCGTGATGACCAAAGTTATTGCAAAAAACACCACTATCCCCGCAACCAAATCCCAGATTTTTTCCACGGCCGCGGACAATCAGCCGTCTGTAGAGATTCACGTTTTGCAAGGAGAAAGAGAAATGGCGCAAGATAACAAGACTTTAGGCCGGTTTATTTTGGACGGTATTCCGCCCGCTCCTCGAGGCATGCCTCAAGTAGAAGTTTCTTTTGATATAGATGTAAACGGCATATTAAGCGTTACCGCCAAAGATAAGGCCACAAATAAAGTCCAGACAATTAGGATAGAAGCTTCTTCTGGATTAACCAAAGAAGATATAGAAAAAATGACCAAGGACGCGGAAGCGCACGCCGAGGAAGACAAAAAGAAAAGAGAAGCGATAGAAATCAGAAATAATGCCGATGCTCTTATTTATACTTCAGAAAAATCCTTGCGGGACGCTGGGGACAAAGTGCCCTCTGACCTCAAAACAGAAATAGAGGGTAAAATTGAAGCCCTTAAAAAGATAAAGGATGGCGATGATATTGAATCGCTAAAAAAAGCGACGGAGGAATTGTCTTTGGCTATTCAAAAAATAGGCGAAATTCTTTATAAAGCTACCCAAGAAAAAGAAGCGGAAGAGAAAAAGAACAATGGGGAAAACGAAAAGAAAGATAATGGGAGTGGTGAGCCAAGAGACGCGGAAATTAAAGAAGATTAACTCGATACTAATACGCAAATGTTCTCGAATGACGCTAATGTAATACCAAGTCTTAATTTCTTTAAATTCGTGTCATTCGCGCGTATCATTCGTGTATTGGCGTCGTTATTATGAAAAATTACTACGAAATACTCGGTATTGCAAAAAATGCCGATAAAGAGGAAATCAAGAAAGCTTATCGCAAGTTAGCTTTAAAACACCATCCAGATAAATCTGGAGGGGACGATTCGAAGTTTAAAGAAATAAACGAGGCTTATCAGGTATTGTCCAACGATCAAAAACGCCAAGAATACGACACATATGGGCGAGTATTTTCCGATGGGCAAGGAGGGGCATCGGGAGGCAACAGTGGGGGATTTAATTTTTCGGGATTTGATTTCAACAATTTCGGAGGCCAAGGAGGCGAACAATTCAATTTTGATCTAGGAGATATTTTTGAAGGATTTTTTGGCGGGAGACAAGGAGGTGGAAAGCAAGCAAAAAGGGGAAGAGATATTTTTATTGACTTGGAAATATCTTTTGAAGATTCTGTTTTTGGAACAAAAAGAACGGTTCTTTTAAACAAAAATTCCGTTTGCGAAAAATGTTCGGGAAAAGGTGCCGAACCGGGCACGGAAAGCAAAAAATGCGAGTCTTGCGGAGGCGCGGGGAAATTGCATGAGACCAGAAAATCTTTTCTGGGTTCTTTTACCAGTTTAAGAGAATGCTCTGCTTGTCACGGAAAAGGAACCATCCCCACTAAGAAATGCTCTGCTTGTCACGGCGAAGGAACGCGCATGAAGAATGAAGAAATTACCATCCAAGTGCCATCAGGCATAGAGAATGGGGAAATGATAAAAATGACCGGTTTAGGGGAAGCGCTTTCTTACGGGACACAAGGCGATCTCTACGCCAAAATCCATGTTTTAAGACATCCTGTCTATCGAAGAGAAGGCTCCAGTCTTCTTATGGATATGGATATAAAAATTACCGATGCTTTAGTGGGAACAGAGAAAGAAATAAAGACTCTCGACGGAAAAACTCTTACAGTGAAAATCCCAGCAGGAATAGAATATGGCGAGATCTTAAGAGTGCGTGGCAAAGGAATTCCAATAAACAAAAATTCCTCCGGCGATCTTTTGATAAAAATTAAAGTCAGGGCGCCGAAAAAGATTTCGAGCAAGGCGCGCAAGCTTATTGAAGAACTGAAAGAGGAGGGAATATAAAAAAGAGAATATGAAAGACTTTATTCCCCGCATTGTTCAAGCGCTTTCCTACTGGCCGACACGTTTTATCCTAAGTTTTCTGGTGCATTATAAAGTCTATGGTGAAGAAAACCTTTTAAATTTAGAAAAAGGAGCAATTATTTTTGCCGCTAATCACGGCAGTTTAGCGGATGGCCCCATATCCGGAGTGGCGTTACCCAGAGGAGACAATTGGTATCCAAGGCAATTTTTTCCTCTGCGTTGGCTTACCCACGAAGGTTTTTTTCGTTGGCGTTTTTTGTTCATCGCTCTTTATGTCAGGCTAAACGGATGTATAAAAATCAAGAAAGAACCAAAGGGAGATTTACCGGTAATCTTGGCCGAAGTCGTGGAAGTTTTAAGTAAAAAAGGTAAAATATGGATATACCCGGAAGGCAGACGAAGTCCGGACGGCAGAACAAAAAAAGCCAAGCGCGGAGTGGCTTATCTTCAGGAAATTACCGGCGCTCCTGTCGTGCCGGTGGGCATTTGGGGGAATTTTGATTTTTTCTCGTTTAAAACACTATTCAGAAAAAAATATTTGCGCGTGCGTTTTGGCGAGCCTTTATATAAGCTGGAAGGCGAAAATTTAGAAGAAAAAGCCGAATATGTTGTCCGGAAAATCAGCGAATTAAGAAGATAAAAAATTAAATTTATTTCATGAGCGTTCTAGACAAAGCCACCGGTGAGGAAAAAATATATTTATCCGTGCTTATTATTGGCGTTCTTTTTACAATCTTTGTTGTCAATCTTTTTATTCCTCTTGTAAGGGAAGACGGGCAACTAAAAGAAGAACAGATTGAAGAACAGACAAGTTTAAGAAATTATTGCGAAAGTATCGGAAAATCAAGTGATTCTTCGGATTTTCCTTTTGTCTGCTATAGGTATTACAGAGGCAGATAAAAAATTACGATAGTAAGAAAACAAAGTTTGTAAAAATGACCCAAAAAAGGTTCCTGACACTTTCTCCCCTGAAACAATAAAACACGATTTACAAACTTTGTCTACATTGACAGAGGGGGGGGTAGTGGTGATAAACTCCTAGCTAAATTAGAACATTAAAAAATTGGTGCGTGAAGGTTTCGCTCAGCTATTACTTTCTTTCTCATTTCGTTTCCACGTTTAATTTCTTATTGGAGGATTCAATGGTTACTGCAGAAAAATCAGTCATGGACTTCACTGTGACTGAAGGAATTGAGATTCTTTTCCACAAGGACATGATTTCTGATGTTCTCTGGAAAAGACTTTTCGGCAGGTTGGCAAAAGAGAATTCTGAATTGTCAGAGCAAGAAATTCAGATGATTCTCGACGACACGATTGGCTTCCTGAAACTCTGTGGCGAATACGCGGAAATTGGGATGGTCCCATCGGAAAATGTTGACTTGGGCTGGCATGTATTTCTTATGTATACCAGAGATTACCAGAATTTCTGCAGGAAATCTTTCGGTTGTTTTGTTCACCATGAACCGAACGACAAAGAAGGAGAATCTCTCGAAAAGACTGCTCTGGATACTGTGAAATTCATGGACACCATTGGCTTCCCCTACCATGAGGCAAACTGGCCCCGAAAAAATAAGCCAGGTATCGTTGCAGAAAAGTGCGAAGGCGGAAGCTGTGGGAGTTGCGATTCTGGTCCAGGTGGTGACTGTGGCCAAGGAAATTGCAATAGTTCATGTGCAGGTGATGAGTAAATTAAATCACTCAGATCATATACACCCAGCGGTGGAGAAACTAAATCTCCACCGCTATTTTTTTCTTAAAACAATTTTTATCATACTGTGTTCATGTGAGCCAAGAGGCTCATGATTATCTTTTACCGTTTCCTCTACCTTTATCATTACAGAGAGTAAAGAGAAAATACCAAGAAGTTCATTTAATGTATACAGGCTTTTTTTCGAATCTTTTGAAAACACGGGGTCGTTTAGCGAAAAAGTGGATAAATAAATTACGCCCTTACTATTTAGGTTTTCTATAATTTTAGGCACAAGTTTTTCTTTCAAGAATTCTTTCGTCAAAAACGGTAAAACGTTATTTAAAATTATAAGATCGTATTTTATTTCAGGCCAAGCGAAGTTCTCTATTTGCTTATTAACAAGTTTTATTTTCGGGTGATTTTTTAGATATTCAGGAAATTCTTTTTTATCAACAGCAATGATGCTTGCCCCAAAACTAGCGCAATAAAGACTGTTAAATCCTTTGCCTGCACCTAAATCCAGGACAGAATTTATTCCTCCGATAAGCATAATGTTTCTTAGGTAAGCATCCATACATTAAAATTATAACATATTTATAACAATTTAGCCATACATATTGACAACGGGGGAGGTAGTGGTGATAGGCTCTGCAACAGACAGCGAGATGGGATTTACCTTCTTCTTTTGAAATTACCGTAGCAAGGTAAATCAAAACAAACCCTATAAACCAAGAAAGGGAGTATCCATGAGCGACAAATGGGAAAATGAGGGACTGGCCACATGGGAGGGTTTAGAGAATGAATCTCTAAATTGGATTCTGCCATTGAGCTGGCAAACCCACATTTATAAGGTTAGAAACACCGAGACGGATGAAGAACGCCAGGTTCGCGTAAAGCCTGGCCAGTCTATTGGTGAAGCAATCGCTCAAGGTCAATGGGAGGATTGAGTGATATAGAATAAAATCCCTGCGTGATAATAATCACGCAGGGATTTTTAATTCATACAAGTACACCATCAAGTTATCAATTTTGGTTGATTTTAAAAGCTGAAATTCAACATACCTATCTGTATTTATTGGAAATGCAACACATAATATTTTTGTTTTTGGTTTTCCCTCTCTGGCTATTTTGTCGGCTAAACTGTCAGTCAATTTAGGTAATAGATAAAAATAAATAAATGTCGCTTGATTTATGTTTGCTTTTAAGCAGTTTTTTCTGAATAATTCAATTTTTTTTATTCGATTAAGTTTTATTAAAAACAGGGTTTTTAAATATGGCCACGGTGATATTTCATAACCCACGCCTTTTAATACGTTAAAATTAGATAAACCAGACATCAAAACGCGACCGTCTCCACAACCAAGATCATAAAAAATGTCATTGGAGGAAAGATTGCCAAACGATAGTATTTTCATTATAGATTTTCTGGGAATTGAGACATAGGGTGCGCCAAACGTTGCAGAAATAAGAAATGACAGAAAAAAAATAAGTACTAAAAAAAACAGCGTTATGTTAACAATAAAGATAAAAAAAATAATTAAAAACAAAAAACTTGATGCCATTTCTAAACTTTAAGGCACAAGATTAATAGAAGCAAGTAAGTTTCTAAGGGAAAAGTGAATTAAAGGTGTCAGGAACTTTTCTTTCTCGAGATAAACCCCACGGGTTCATGGGTTTTTGTCGAGAAGAATACGGAATAACCTCTCGCAAGAACAATGGCAGATCTCTTGCGGGTTTAATAATCAAAATTGTTATAAAATGCTACACTGGGGTTACGAAAGTAACTCTAGTATTTTTAAATAAAAAAACAAAAAATATGATAAGCACACAAATTTCTAAAAAAATAAATAATCTATACAAAAAGGACCAGTTAGCGAGGAAAAATAAAAATGTGTCCTTAAAAAAACTACGCAAAATTGACAAGGAGTCCACGCGGAAATTAAAAACTATCGTCAAGGAAATTGGTTGGCCAACGATTTCCAAAGTAGGAAAAATGGCTTCCTATAATGCATGGGTAATAATCCAGCATACTGGGGACTTAGTTTTCGCGAAAAAATGTTTGGCAGAAATGAAAAGGAATATAAATAATATAGACAAGAAAAACATCGCCTACCTCACGGATAAAATCTTGGTTTCGGAAAAAAAGAAACAAGTCTACGGCACTGTCGTAGAGACAAAGATAGTAAGCGGTAAGTGTGTGACTAAGCCAATACCCATAAAAAATATTATGGGAGTGGAAAAACGAAGAAAAATAATGGGTCTTGAACCTTTAGCTCTTCAAATAAAAAATAACGAAAGAATTTTTAAAAAATATTTTATGGGGAGGGAGTAGGACATTCATAAAAAACAATTATAATTTTCCACGTCTAAACCGATTCCGGGTTCTTTTTTAACCATGATCAAATCAGAACGTATCGCCAAAAAAATATGCCAAGAAATTAAGGTATGGAAGAAAGACCATGCCAAGTTAATTATAGCTGTTGATGGCTACGCAGGCTCAGGCAAAAGCACGGTTGTCAACTTCATTGCGAAACACAACAAAGATGTGTTATCCGTGCATCTCGACGATTTCATCAATCATTGGAAAGTACGTAAAGAAATGATAGAAAAAGCAAAAGACAAATCAAGAGTATTTGAGTATCACTGGTATCGTTATGATGATCTAGAACGACTTATTAAAGCATTTTTAAATGGGAGAAAATCAATTAAGCTCAAAACCTATGACTATGATAAAAATAAATTTGGTCCCAAGCAAGTATTTGACCTCTCCAAAAAAGTCTTGGTAATAGAGGGTATATTTCTTTTGCATCCAGAACATACCATTACGAAATATATCCACAAAAACATTTATCTTGATACCGACTTTATAAAAGCAGACAAAAGACGCATAACCAGAGAAAAGAAAAAATTCGGTAAGAATTATCTTTCGGATGATCATCCGAACAACTGGATGCGATATTTTAAAGTTGCGTATGGCAAATATGTTAAAACTTATAATCCTCGGAAAAAAGCTGATTTATCGTTTTTAAATAACTAAAAGAAAAACCCGACTGCGTTAATTTGCAGTCGGGTTAGAGGCTATTTATCCAATCGGAAATGGTTCTTGCAACTAATATGCTATCTTTTTCAATCATAAGCATATGACCCATTTCTGGAAAGGATATGATCTTGGCTCCATATTTCTTTGCAATCTTATTTTGGGAAGAAAAAGAAACGATTCTATCTTTTTCGCCAGCGATAACCAAGACGGGAGAAGAGATGAAACTGGTAGAAATCTTTGACCATGCAACTTCTTGAATCATCCTCCCGGATTCCGGAAGAATTTTAGCTGGGCACATTTCTGGACAACAGTAATATTGAGTTGCTAGAAGGTCTTCCCTCCTCACCCACACTCTTTGATTCTTCCACATGGCTAATTGATATCGCCACATGCGAGAAATAGTGGGCCAATCCAAAGCGCTTATTCCTTTTGGAGGAGCGCTGGCTACTAAAACAGAAGCTTTGACTAACTCTGTTTTAGCACTAACGAGTTGAGACAGTAATCCACCAGTTGAATGACCCAACAGAATAACCGGGCCAATTTTTTTGATCGCTCCCATGAGCTTTTTCTCTATTTCAAGAAGAGATAACTTGCCAAAATCTCTTTCTGAAATAGACGAAAAACCTTCTCTATATGACCAGTATAAAATATCTCTACCAGTGTCCTTTCTTAAAAGATCTTCCCATTGGTGGAAAACAGAAACATCTTCCCACATTCCTAATATCACAAGAATAGGAACATTCTGGTTCTGCACCTAAATTCTCCTTTTTTGAGATGAGAATAGAAATGAGTAAATGAACAATAAAACCTTGCTATATTATATCACTTATGATATAATAAGTCAATGTTAGATTTTTTCCTTTCTTATATTTCAGGAGCCAGTAGAAATAAAAAAACTATCTTTAAAAAAAAGCCGGAATTTGCTTTTTTGGTACATGCTAGATATCTCAAAGATGTTTATAGGAAATTTCCCCTAATGAAATATTTCCCTGAGTGGTTCAATCATTTTATAATCAAAAAATTTCCTCCAGTAGTCGTCACAAAAATCAACGGTGTAAAAAAAATCAATGGTGAAGAAATAGAAGGAGTAGTGATTGGTTTTGCTATGACAGCGAAACAAATGATGAATGATAGAGAATTGGCTCAAAAAAAAATAGTAGATTGTTTAAAATACGCGGAAAAATTAGGAGTAAAAATAGCAGGTCTTGGTGCACTTACTTCCTCTCTAACAAGAGGTGGGCTGGATTTAGTTGGGAAAACAGAAGTTATAGTCACAACGGGCCACGCCCTAACGGTAGCAACAGTTACTGAAAACATATTCTCTATCGTTTCCAAATTAAATCTTGATATATCAAAAGAAAAGATAGCGATCGTTGGCGCCGCTGGATCAGTGGGCTCCACCAGTTTCAAAAGATTAGCCGAAAAAGGAGCGCGTTTTTTTGTTTTGATAGATTTAAAACATAAAAACGAAAGATTGGAAAAAATAGCGACAGAAGCAAGAAATAAATTCCGAGATATAAATATTGATATATCAAACAATACCGATAAAATAAAAGGGGCGCGTTTTATAATAACGGCTACTAATGCTCCAGATGCAGTTATAAAATCCATACACCTTTCTTCAGGAAGTATTATAATAGATGACGCTCAACCCTCAGACATATCTACGGAAATAATTAAAGAAAGAGAAGATATCGTAGTCATAGAAGCAGGAACTTTACATGTGCCAAATATCAAGTATAAATTTGATTTTGGTTTAAAACACAAAGAAGATGTTTTTTCATGTTTAGGAGAGATAATTACCCTATCAGCTTTTGATAAAATAGAAAGTTTTAGTTTGGGTTGGCTTGAAGCTCAAAAAGTAGAAGAAATATGGTCTTTGGCTCAAAAATTAGATATACGCATAGCGGAATACCAAAATTTCCATAAAACTTATATTATAGAAGATATAAAACGTGTTTTAGAAAAAAATACTTGAAATGATTTTACCTTTCACTTTTGATCTTATAAATATTCTTATTTCAATAACAATATTTATAAATGCTATTCTTGCTGTTTTTATCTACCTCAAAGGTGGACATACTAAAGGTAGTAAAGCTTATCTTTTTGTTATTTTTTCTATCCTTTTGTGGTGTATAACAATGATTGGATACAGGTCTAGTTCATCTATCGACCTAAGTATAATTTGGGCAAAAATACTCTACGCCTCGGCCACCTTAACTGCTGCTGGTTTTTTATATTTTTCTTTTGTTTTCCCAAACAACAAACTCTCTTTTCAAACCTGGAAAAAAGTTGCCCTGCTTGTTTTCAATTTGTTCTTAATAATAATATCTCTTTACGAAAACAAGATAATAAAACAAGTAATATTTTCGAAGGAAGGGGCCGAGAAATTAATAATTTTCGGTGATTTATATTATATCTACTTTCTTTACACCGTTGTTATTTTTTCTCTTGGTTTTTATAATCTTTTTAAAAACTACCGCACTTCACAAGACATTGAGAAAATTCAAATTAGATATGTCTTCATTGGTTATTTTGTGGCCGCTAATTTGGCCATGTTTTCTAATCTAGTATTGCCTACATTAAACTATTTTTCATTCAACTGGATAGGGCAAATTTTTACCGTGATAATGGTGACTTTTACTACTTATGCGATTCTTAAACATAATCTTTTGGATATAAGAGTAATAACCACAGAACTATTTGCTTTTCTTGTTAATATTCTTCTTCTTATAAGAATTTTTCTTTCTGTATCCGCAGAAGAAATGTTATTAAACATAGGAATGTTTATAGCTATTTTTATATTTAGTCTCCTCCTGATCCGCAGTGTCTGGAAAGAAGTTCGGACGCGAGAGGAATTGGAAGTCATTTCGGAGCAATTAGCCGCCGCCAATGAGAAACTCAAGCTGGTGGATCAGGCTAAAACGGAGTTTATTTCCATCGCGTCTCATCAGCTTCGCACTCCGCTTACGGCTATCAAAGGCTATTCGTCTATGATCATAGAAGGTTCTTTTGGGGGGACAACCAAGAAAGTGCAGGATGTGGTGCAGAAAATTTTTGATTCCAGCCAAAAACTGGTTCTTATCATCGGAAACTTTTTAGATGTTTCTCGCATAGAACTTGGAAAAATGCAGTATGAATTCGGCGATTTTGATTTGGCGGAGATGGTCAAAACAGTCACTGAAGAAACAGCCGTAATCATAAAAAAATCACCGACACGAGCCAAAGTTATGGAAATATCTTTTGAGCCGGAGCCGGGCAAGGATTATAAAATCCATGGCGATCCAAACAAAATCCAGCAGGTCTTTTCCAATCTTATAGATAACGCCATGAAATACACCAAAGAAGGGAAAATAGAAGTTTTTCTCTCCAGAGACAACGTCAAAAAAACTTTTTTGATCAAAATAAAAGATACCGGCATTGGCATCCCGAAGAAAGTTATTCCCACTCTTTTCCAAAAATTCACCCGCGCCAATGGCCTCTCCAGCGTCCATTCTTCCGGCTCTGGTTTGGGCCTCTATGTAGCCAAAGAAATCGTCAAAGAACACAAAGGCAATGTTTGGGTAGAATCCGAGGGAGTTGGCAAAGGAAGCACTTTCTTCATAGAACTTCCGGTGGGGGAGTTAGGAGGTAAAGAGGTGAGTTAAATCTAATCTGTCTTTTTTCATAATTAGCTTTTTGTATGAATATATATTACGATACTATTGTGATATTATAAAGTCGCGTTATCTCTCCCGCACATCTCTGACTTAGTACAGCTTATAAAAAAAATGCCGGAAAAAAAAATAATTTCAACATATATATGAAAGCTAAAAAAGAATTCAAAGTAATAATAGAACGGGACGAGGATGGTTTTTTTGTTGCTTCCGTGCCTGCTTTGCCAGGTTGTCACACCCAAGCTAAAACTATGCAAGGGTTGGCTGAAAAAACTAAAGATGCCATTCGTCTTTGTCTGGAGGTGGCTTTAATTGATAAAAAATATCAAGCAAGAATAAAAAGTTTTGCCTACAACCCATCTTTTGTTGGTTTGGAGGTAATGACTGTGTAAAATGTCTCCCAATAAATTACCTATGTTAAAATCAAGGCAAGTTATAAAAGCCTTATCTCTTTTGGGTTTTGTGGAAGTAAGACAAAAAGGCTCTCATATATTCTTTCGTCATAAAGACGGACGTACAACCTTGGTACCCAGTCATGCAAGTGAAGATATTGGACGTGGTCTGCTTCGCCAGATTTTGCGAGAAATTAATATTGCGCCTGAAGATTTTATTTCCTTGATTTAGAAAATTATTATGCCCACCGAATTTGAAGCAAAGTATCTGAACATAAACAAAGACAGACTACGCGCCAAGTTAAAAGAAAAAGGCGCCGTCCTTCTGCGCCCCTCTTTTTTACAAAAACGCGTTGTTTTGAATTTGCCCGGCGGACATGAAATAAAAGGAGGACGCCTTAGAGTGCGCAATGAAGGCGATAAAATCACGCTGAGTTTGAAAGTGGTAGACTGGGATCAAGACGGTATAGACAGGCAGAAGGAAATTTGCTTTGAAGTTGAGGATTTTGATAAAACAATATCTCTTTTAGATGCTATTGAGAATTAAAGGTGTCAGGAACCATTTTTTAAGTAAATATATATCAGTACAGTATTTATGGAAAAAGCAAAAAGAATTTTTAATCAAAAAACGAGAAAGCCCAAAAAAAGGTTCCTGACACCTTTTCTGCACACCTTTTCTGCACGAAGAGTTCCTGCGCGGAGTAGTTAGGAAACGAACTATCCCCATCATGCGGCTCTGGGACATCAAAAGAAGAAACCCATGAACACAGCAACCAACCACATCTTTCTCGCAGGCGGCGGGAACGCAGAAGAGTCAAGACCGCTCGACGAGCAGTTTGTCAGACTGCTCGATCTTGCAAAACCGCTCGTCTACATCCCGAACGCCATGCGTTCAAAGCCGTACCATGCATGCCTGGAGTGGTTTCGCTCGGTCATGGAGCCGCTTGGCGTCGTCGCCATTGAAATGTGGGACGACTTGCGTCCTCGTCGTTCGACTGACGAGATCGCAGGGGTCTATATCGGCGGCGGCGATATGGTAAAACTGTTTCGGGAAATACGCACGGCCGGGTTTGATGGCTATCTCCGTGAGATGGCGCTGAAAGGCATTCCGCTCTACGGAGGAAGCGCCGGAGCGATCATTCTCGGCGAGGATATTCGTACGGCACCGGAGGCAAATCAACTTGGCGAGACGGAAGCCGTAGGTTTGAGAATCATTAATGGTTACTCAATCTTTTGTCATTACAGAGCAGAAGATCTTGAATCCGTAATGAAACTCTCCGACGATCTACGGAAGCGCGTTATAGCTATCCCAGAGAAAGCTGGCGGTTATGTTACCGACGGAACGTTCACAAAATACGGTACGGAGCCGGTGGTAATCATTCGAGACGGTAAGGCGGACACGGTGGGCCCCAATTGCTCGACCAAGCTTTAAAAGTGGAGGTGAGCCGTGAATACTTTGATTTGTCTTGAAGGCGTAAGCTACGCCGGTAAAACAACGATTGCCAAATGGCTAACGGAGAGAATGCCAGTTTCGTACGGACCGCGTGTCGCGAGTGGATGGGAGGAGCGAGAGGAAAAGGTTCACCGCATGTGCGGAGCGATGCCGTCACCGAGGAACCCCGCGCTTACCGCAACGTCCTTGTGAAGAACGTCGGCGGACTTACGCGAGTTGGTCGGCAGTGTCCAGATCGCTTCGGATACATCTTTGCCGATTTTGTTGCCATTCACGTCAAAGGCGGCAACCACGCCGATATCACGAATGATGTATCCGCCGAAGTTGTTGTGCATGAGTCCCGTCCCGATACAGATGGCCACGTTTCGTCAACGTGCTTGTAGTATTCGAGGCCTTGGATGAACGAGCTGGCACAATTTCCAACGCCAACGATTGCCAATTTAATTTTCATGAGTTTCTCTCCTTTTCTGTTTGTGCCTTGTCGTTACTGGCGTGGCTTGATTTCTTCTGGCGATCTTGCCATAGCTTAGCGCTTCCTTTTCGTTTTGCTAAAGAGCCATTGGATCAAAAGAAACCACAGTGGTTTCTTTCTCCGGCTACTATTTAACCACAATTCTGTCTTGAGGACAATGGTTCTAGTTTTTCAAGCCTTTTTTTCTTTGACAAGGGTTTTTTGAGTCGTTTGTCCTGTGGGCAGTTCTACGAAGAAAGTGCTTCCTTTATAGAGCTACCAATAGGGGAATTAGGGAAGAAAGAAGCAAATCAAAATTAAATTGAAGCAAAAGTATTGCAGTTGCTTCTCTTTTTGTAAAATGCTAGTATTAGCAAACATGAAAGCTACAAAGGATATTGTATAATATGTCCGCCTTGACTTTTTATATGATAATGTAATATGATTTTACCATATGACCACATTATCTGTTCCGCTTACCTCTGATTTGGTAGAATTAGTAGAAAGACTTGCCAAAAAAAATGGTTCCAACAAGGCCCAGGTGGTTCGTCATGCCCTAAAAATGCTGGCTGAAGAAGAAGCTGTTATGGCAGTGATAAAAGCGGAGCAAGAGCCAAATATTCGCGGAGATCTAAAAAAACTAATGAAGAAATTCTAGTTTTTTCTACTATGGACGTTACGTATAAGCCCAGTTTTATTAGACAACTTAATGTTTTGGGAAAAGATTTGCAAGATGAGGTTATTGAGAAAATTGGTTTATTTAAAGAAGTTAAAAATCACAAATTACTCAAAGTCCACAAACTTAAAGGCAGATTAAAAGGTAGATATAGTTTCTCTGTAAATTACAAAACACGCATAGTTTTTAACTATCTCTCAAAGCAAACCGTTGTTCTTTTGGCAGTAGGAGATCACGATGTTTATAAAAAATAAAAACAGTCGCAGAGCTAGAGGCCGGGATAGTGTCACCACACAATAATCATGTAATAGCTTCCCGTATCATCTTATTGACAAGTTTTTCCCTGATGCTAGGATGGGCGCAAAGTCAGACAAGGCTATTTTATGCTTATTCTTAGAGGAAAAACAAAGGGATTTATTGCATTCTACCTATCTCTGTCTTTGGTTTTCTCAAGTTTTTACCCCTTAGCTATAGTTTTAGCCCAATCCGAATCTAGCGGTTCGATTTCGACCGAATCTGACACGCTTATTGATAACGATCCTAAAATACCCGCGCAAACGGGTATTTTTGTTGATGATGGCAAAAATCCCGAATCTTTACCTACACCGGAAATTAGCCTAGAAACAGCACCTGCTACGACCAGCTCACCAATGTCCGATAGTGTGTCCAATACAATGTCCTATAGCGAATTTATTCGAGAATTTAATGCTTTTCGCTTGGGCCTTGATGACAACAATGAAATCTTGAGTTCGGAGGCCAGAGATAAAATCAAAGCTGGAATTCTGACCAAATGGGACGCTTTTATTGTTTCCCAAAATAAACAACTAGATGATTTAGGGATATCGGGAAGCAAAAGAAATTTATATTTTGAGACTTTAAATAGCTACTACAGCCTCCTAGTTGCTGAAGAGCCTTCCACCTTAAAAGATAAAAACCTTTCCCCAAGCTCGTTAAGCCCGAGCGAAGAACCATCTTCTAATTCCGATAGCGATTTGGCTAAACCCGTAAATCCCGGCAGTTTTGATTTTGTAAAAAATGATATAAACGTGCAAAGTTTGGATAATTTCACATTTACGCCAAAAACAACCACACAACCTGCCTTTTCTTCAAACTCTGGCAAAACTCCGCTATCCGTAAATCAACCGCCTATACCGTCCTCTCCCGCCTTAATCGATTACCCTAAATTGACTGATTTAAATCAAGACAATGGGGAAATTATCATAAACGATACCATTGCCGATTTGGCTAAAACTTTAGACAATAATCCGGTTAAAATTTACAACTATATCCGCAACAATATTGCTTACGAACCATACTATGACGCGAAAAAAGGAAGCGTTGGATGTCTCGCCGAACGTGTTTGCAACGACGTTGATATATCCTCTTTAACTATCGCTCTCCTGCGCTCAGCCGGCATACCAGCTCGCTACCACAAACAACTAGCGCTTGTTTCCATGACACGATTAAAAGATTTGCTGGGAGTGAGTGACAGCAAAATAGTTTATGCCGCGCTAGCCAGTAACGACATTCCTATTTTTCTTACCGGAGAAAATTTAGGAGGAAGTTTAGACGATGCTGACTTCAGCCAAGTCAACGATTTGGTTTTGGAATGGGTAATACCGCAAATTTTCTACGAATACGATGAGCGTGGCGCGAATGTTCCCAATAATCTTAACTTATCCGTCGCCCAGTCTGATCAAGATTTAGAAAATATACTGTCGGCCTTTCCAGAGAAGAAATGGATTTTCTTTGACCCGATTTTACAACCATACGACTACGAGCCAAAAGAAATTGTCTCCGACACAGTCAACTTTGATACAGAGAGTTTTTGGTATAATTATTTGCAATACAACGGCACTTTAAATCCAATTGATAAGTACGCAACAGATTTGTTTGGCACCACAGGCAAGGACATTAGAAACTCAACTTATCAATCCACTCGATCCATCACCGCAAAAAATTACGACATTCTCCCGCCAAAATTGCCTTATATTTTTGGCAATTCCGCCACTATCCATCCGGAAAACTGGTCAACTTTGCCGAACAATAAGCGTAGGCAAGTCGTCATTGAGCTTCTAGACGATCAAACGCCTGTTTTACAGCGCGCTCTTTGGAGCAACGAAATTAACAACAAGGACATAAACCTTTTTTATGTCGGCGCGAGCGATACCGACAAAGCTACTATTGAATCATTCGGCGGACTGGCTTACACGCCCGCGACATTGGTTGATATCAAGGCGGTTTTAGAAGCCGACAATTCTGTTTTGGCGGAAAGTTCGCCTTTATCTGTCGGTAAAGACCTGATCTTGCGGTTTACCTTAAAGCAAGGCGAAGTGCAAAAATATATTAGTGAAAAATTTTCCATTGCCGGCAACGACGAGGGCATTATTGTTTCTTTGGGTAAAACGATACCTGATACGCAATCTGACACTCCTTCCAAAATACTGCTCAAGGGAAATGTTGGTTTGGCGCGAACTTATTTAACTAATATCGAAACCTCCGGCTCTTTGCTGGAAAAATCGTTAGATCATAAAGTGATCAACAGTTTTTCCCGCGCCGTGGTAACGCAAAATCGCATTTTAAATAGTATTGGTGGCGTGCCCACCACATTTGATTTCAAGGGTTTGAGCCTAGACGCCGCGACTTTGATAAACGATTATTCCAATCGTGGTAATTACAAAGATCACCGAAAAGATTATCGCTTGCTTTTCGCCCTAAATGCCTCATACCAAGAAGCTCAAATATTTACGGATATTGCCGGGCTGGATGGTATTTCCACCGTTCGTGGCCTGCAATACGCTTACGCTCACCCAGAGGACTACACTGTCCACAAAATCACTTCAGCCAATGCGGGCTTGATTGATACTTTGGCGCTCTCCGAAAACACCAAACAAAATATGCGCGCAGACGTGGAAGCTGGCAACACCGTTGTTACTCCCAACAAATTTGTAACAAACGGAAGCTGGACAGGCATCTTCTACGTCTCTTTGGACCCTGTGTGGACGGGCACCTACGCCATCGGGGAGCAGACCCAGCAAAATGGCGGGTGGACGACTAATCAATATACGTTGTCCACATGGAACAATAGCGTAAGTAAACCGCAATTGGCTTACGAATTTAACAACGGGCCAAGTAAATTTATTTACAAGGATAATTCGGATAAAAATATCCTCTGTAGTATTAAAATTACCACTTACAATCAGATCGTTGGTGGTAATATCGCGCCAGGATGGAATCTAGCTCAACACGGCAAGCCATGCATGAACGACAACGAAAGCGGGCCATATCAATTTGGCTCACACGACCATTCTTTTATTGTTGCCACCAACGGTGCTTATTTTAAGAGTAGTAGCGATAATTACAATTATTGGCAAAGAGACAACTTTATTAGCGCTCAAATAGCCAGCAAAGTATCCGGCACCAATGTAACAATACGGAAAATATTTCCGTATTGGGGGACTTATGTTTATGAAAATAGCAGAGAGAAGAAATTAGTTGTTTATAATCCACAACAAACAGTGGCGCAAGTTATTGAGGGTAAAATTTATGACAAATACGTCAGTAGCGACAAAATAACCAACCAATATACACCTGCGCTTTTAGGATACCCAACTAGTAGTATGGTCCCGACAGCGACATACACTCTGACCGGCACGGATGGTGATTCTCAACGTTTTACAAACGGCGCAATATACAAGATAGACAGATTTTTGTGGCCTGACGACGCCTATGTTGTGTTCGGGAAAATTTACGAAAAACACAATGAATTGGGTGGGACAAGTGGCATGGGCTTTCCCGATGATGACCCACAAATTTCGGGAACTGTTTCTGGGGCTGTTTTCCAAAATTTTGAAAACGGAAAAAAATTACGAAATACGCTCGGAAGTGACGTGGTTCAAATAGATGACATTTCCCAAACTCTCGCTGTATTGAAAGCATTTGAAGGAAAAAATCACGATGAGGTGGTGGAGGGAGTATTAGATGTTTTTCGCGAACGCGATTACATTGGCATGGGTGTTGACTTCGCGTCTGGTATAGCCATTGGCGAAGTTATAAAAAAGGCAATGGAATTTGTAGCAGTAAAAAAAAGTAAATCCATTGCCATAAAAACATCAGTTAAATTTTTCCCTTTTGTGGGCTGGGTATTTGCAGCCGGCACAATATCCCTAGCCGCTTATAACAACGCGCCAGTTTACCAAGCCTGCGCTTCAGATGACGAAACACTTCTAGACAATAAACCGCCGGCTTATTACTGCGGGAAATTGGGGGCTAACTTGGCTTTAGAAACTTCCGGAATAGTTATTAACTTAGCCGGAACTAAAGCATTGAATAGTCTTGGCGCTTCTTCCCAAGCCTCTAAATTGGGGAAAAATAAGTTGATTAAGGAGATTGAGAAAAATCTAGACAGAGACACGTTATGGAAAAGAGTTAAAGGATCTATAATATCAAATCCTAAAAATCGAATAGATTTTTACGAATCAGTCCAAAAACCTTACCATAACCAGGATGATATTAATTTTGTGCTTTCTAGACCAGAAAACATTATTAAAGCGGCAGCCACCAAGCTTGGGTTTAGTCGGATAGCTCTCTCAAATGATTTTGTAAAGGGCGGCCAGTTAACCAAGCCGGAATTTGAAATAATTGAAGACATGCACCAATGGATAATTAAAGAATTCAGTAGAGAAGGCAAGCAATTTAACAACTTTGACAGCCTAAGAACTGATTATTGGAAAAAGGCGGCTGGATATTCGAGAATAAGAGAATTATTTAGTGATGCTGATATATTAAAAATGGATTTGAGTGGCGTTACGCCCAAATTTCAAGGTACGGGCGATACTATGCATTTACACCATTTAATACCTAGATCAAAGGCGCCTGAATTCGAAAAAGAGCTGGACAACATTTTACCCTTGCCGTGTGGCGCACACCAATGGGCGCATGCAGTGGATGGACCAATCAAGGCAAGATTTGGTTTTGCTAATTTTGTCCCATGTAATTGAGTTTAGTATTGGAAATAAACAGTAAATAAAATATGCTTAATGTAATCAATATCGGTGTTTACGGCTCTGACAGGTCAAAAATTTTAAATGATTTAATGCAGTTTAATCCTGCTTTGCTCTCCCGTGAACCAGATTATAATTATTCATTTATAAAGAGCACTTTTGACAAACTTTTTAAAATGATTGGGTTTTTAGATGAGAAAAAGAACACTTACAATAATTTACAATATAAATTATTTTATCATTCCCAGTTGGACTATAGATTTAAGGAATACAGAAATCCTCATTTAAAAAATAGCCCTTATTACATATTATATTTGCATAGTACTGCGATTTTTAATCCCTGTGACTTAAAAGAAGCCTGTTCGTCTTATTTTACAACAGATCCCAATTCACAAATTAATGTAGGAAAAAAATCCGGTAAAATTCTTATGCTATTAGGTTTTGACTTAGACGGTATTTTATATGCACATCATTCAGTAGCTTCAGTAATCATGAATAGTGGATTGCCAGGTTTGGAGTTTATCCGAATTTATTCTTCCGATAACAATTTATACTCATATTACAACAGAGGAAAAAGAGAAGACTTATTAAATATTGCTAAAGAATTAGTTTGTGAACTGGATGAACATCATCCGATGTTCTATTTGACGAAAGATGAGGCGGAACAAGGAAAAAGAGAAAGACTGTTGTCAAGTTTATACAATTTGAACAGGAAACATGGCGATACAGAAAGAGACGCACGTTTGATAGGTGAATTCACACCCCCAACAGATCAAAACCTAACAAAATGGATGGCCATTGATGTAGAGCAAATCAAGGGTGTAGAAGAGATAAAAGGCAGATTTTCCTTAAGGAAGGCAAGTGTTTACACAACTAAAGACAGGAAATGTCCTATCACTGGGAAAGAATTTCCCTTACTTACTTCCCAGCTTTACCTAATAAAGAAAAATATTCCCGAAGGATTGGATTTTTTCAGAACTGACAACAACCACCTTATTATTTCCAGAAAAGCTTATGATTTTTTTGAGAAGGAAAGCATTGCTCCGGTTGATGTTCTGTGCGAGCCAGTGATATTGATATAGATAGAAATTGGAGGTCGAGACTTTATAAAAAAAGTATTTGATGAATAATGATAATGGGGTCAGCCACCATTGATTAGGATATAATAAAAATATGTCGAGAGTGCAAAGAATAAATGTTGGTGATGAAATCTATCACGTTATCAACAGAGCAAATGATCGCTTGAAGATTTTTTATGATGATCAAGATTACAAAGACTTTGAAACTATTTTAGAAGAGGCTGTTAAAAAATTTGATATGCGACTTCTTGCATACTGCATTATGCCTAATCACTGGCATTTAATTTTGTATCCTAGGAATGACAAGGATTTATCTTTGTTCATGAGTTGGCTGACCAATACTCATACCAGACGCTGGCACACAAAAAAGGGAACTATTGGTCATGGCCATTTATATCAAGGAAGATATAAATCATTTATTTGTCAGGCAGATTTTTATTTTCTTTCTCTCGTAAGATATGTAGAAAGAAATCCAGAGCGAGCCAAATTAGTAGATGAGGCGCAAAAATGGAAATGGTCTAGTGCGTGGAGAAGGATTTTTGGTAACACAAGTCAAAAGAAAATTTTAAGTTCTTGGCCTATTGATGAACCCTCGGATTATTTACATTACCTTAACGAATCACAAAAAGATGAGGAGATTGATATAATAAGAGGGTCGATTATTAAAAATATTCCTTTTGGGGTAGATGAGTGGCGCAATAATATAGTGAAAAAATTTAAACTAGAGCAGTCTTTACGTAGAGTGGGGAGACCCAGAAGATAAATGGTGACTGACCCCATTATCCTAACAAATAATCGAATAATTTATATTTATGAGAACATTTAGTTACAATTTCGAACAATATTCAGCTAAGGATATTATTGATTATATTCAACAGTTGGGTTATGAAACAGAATTTGATTCATCAAATCTTAATGGTAAGTTTGTAATAAAAGGAACCAATATGTATATAAGATTTCCATTTATAAAAGAACTATTTGAAACCAATTTCGGATTGACTTACAGCTCTACTGCCTCAGTTCTCTGGATAAATTATCCAGGATATTATTGTACCCCAGGGGTCATTAAAAGTAATACCTATGACAAGAAAGATAACAAAAAATATAAAGAGCATAAAAGCCTGTTTAATAAATTAAAAAGAAAATTTGCCAAAAAGAAAGGTGAAATACCAAAATCTATCAAAGATTTAGACTGGATAAAGTCTTTAAAATAATTTTATGTTCCAAATCAAGATTAAAGGATTAAAGGTGTCAGAAGTTAAAGGTATCAGGAACCATTTTTTAAAGTAAATATATATCAGTACAGTATTTATGGAAAAAGTAAAAAGAATTTTTAACCAAAAAACGAGAAAGTCCCAAAAAAGGTTCCTGACACCTTTTCTACAAATTCGCTTTAAAGAAAGGTGAAATACCAAAATCAATCAAAGATTTAGAGTGGATTAAGTCTTTAAAATAATTTTATTAGCTATTTGTCGGGTACCACGCAAACCTGTGGCGGGAAAAGTTAATCAAGCTTTTCATTTAGATTAAAGCCTGATCGTCTGCTTTCTCCGTCCCACAACTTGGCAAGCGGTCGGTACCCGACAAATAATTAACAATTAATTGTAAAAATATGAAAACCGAAAAAATTGTTCCTCATTCTTTTGTGGGTTTGCTCTATGAAGATGGTGAATTTAAGAAAGTTTTACAACCCGGCAAACACATTATTCGTAGAATGTTTTTTGATAAAGTTGAGCGGGAAATAAAACTTGTTGATAGACGCGAACAGTCATTAATTATCAAGGGGCAAGAGATTTTAACCAAAGATAAAGTGGCTATTCGAATTAGCTTGCTCGTGTATTACAAAATTACAAATCCAGAGGTGGCCATACATAATGTGGTTTCCTACGAAGAGCGTATTTATGAAGATGTACAATTAGCGGCGCGTCGTTTCCTCGCTAATCGCAACCTTGACGATATTTTAAGTGATCGTAATGAAATTTCCGATGCCGTGAGAGACGATGTCAAAAATTCAGCCAGTAGTTATGGAGTAGAAATTATCCGCGCCGATGTGAAAGATTTAGTGTTCCCAGGCAACCTCCGTGAGATTATGAATCGGGTGCTGGAAGTAGAGCGCGAATCGGAGGCCATACTTATCAAAGCCAGAAAAGAAGCGGAAGCGGCTAGGATTAACATTATCTCCGTAAAAGAACGAGTACTGTTAGAAGCGCAGACTGAGATGGAAAAGCGTAAAATGCAGTTTCAGGATGAAATTGATGAGGCAAAACTACTGGAACAGCATCCGGTTTTATTGAGCTTGCGCCGGATTAAGACCCTGTCGGATATTGCCAAAAACGGCGGCAAGTTCATTATTGGATTAAACGGGGAAGAATCTGATAACTTAGCTAAATTCTAATAGATACATAATTAAATATTAATAAAAATATGGAAGAATCTATAAACCAGAACAATGAACAACCGCTTGCAACAATAGCCGTATCGGCATCGGCGGTTACGGCCCCAGTAAGTCTACGGATATACGCCACTCTGGTTGACGCGGCTACCTGGCTGATACCGGCAGCTTTAATCGGAGTGATTGTCTATCTAACAGGCGTTGGAAGTATTGCCAACCTTGGCGAAGGACTGGAACTAATAATCTTGGGGCCGTTTGTGATTTATCTAATGGTGGTAAATATTATTCTCATTATCAGAAGAGGACAATCAATCGGCAAGCACTGGCTGAATATCGCCATTGTTAACAATAAGACTGGTGTTAAAATTGGATTTTGGCGCTTCGCTCTATTGCGAGAGTTTGTGGGCAGAACTTTTGTGATTGGCTCTATCCCTTTCCTGGGATTACTTTTCCAGCCGTTTTATTCCATAGTTGACAGCATTTTTATTTTTCGCAAGGATCGCCGCACTATTCACGATATGATAGCCAATACAAAAGTTGTTATTTTGCCGGAAGATAAAAAGAGGAGAAAATTGATTGATTTAAAAACAATTTAGAAATTATGTTAGCCATCAAGAAAAAAATTAAAGGGGTGGTGTTGGTAGGAATGATTTTATCACAAATCGTCCCTGTTTTAGCTTTGCCGGCCGGAGCAGAGGAAAATCAGCAAGGCATGCAAATAGATAATGTTATTGATTTAAATTCAGCACCAAAGTTGAAAGTAAAAAAGAGTATTTCGGTGGAAACGAACGGAAAAAGCTCCGTGCAAATAATGGAGCTCGAATCAAAAACACAAGCGCCCGCTCGCCAAAATAGGCAACTAAGCGGGGAGTCACTTACGCCACTGATTGCAAATTACGCGGGTATAGAAAAAAATACGGCCGATTATATTCTTTATTATTTATCGCAAAATCAAAACGAAGATGGTAGTTTTGGCGAAATTAATAAATACGAGACAACTGCCGGTTTGGTTTTTCAATTAATTGAATACAACAAAACTGAAAGCGGGCAATTTAATTCGGCTTTGCAATATCTGCTCAACACCGCCCCGGCAAACAACAGGGAAAAAGCTTTGAAGGCAAGGATTTTGATCGCCGAAGGGCAAAATGCCACTCCCTTACTGGATGAGCTTAAGGCCTCGCAAGATAACTCGGGCGGTATCGGATTCGACACTTGGCATGAAAGCGATTTGCAAACCACCATGGAAGCAGTTCTTGCTTTCTCTGCCGGCAATTATAATTCCGGCAACGCCTTCTCTGGTAGCCTCTTCTTTGTTTTAAAAGGAATTAGCTCCGAAATTGGAAATAATTATTCAACTTACAAAATAGCGCAAGGACTGAAACCATTTTCTCAAATAAGAGCGGGAACAGATACTGAATCCATTTTAGTGTCGGGCAAAATTAATGAAATTTTACAAGCGCTTAATGTCGGAGAAGAATCTAGCGACGTGTTTGCCAACATTAGATTGGTCAATATTTTCAATCTTTACGATTTTGAAAGCGCTAAAGCAAAAACCTTTCTTGCGTCCATCAAAAGACAGAGAAATTTTGACGGAAGTTTTGGTAATTCTATTTTACATACTACGGAAGCGCTTAAATCTTTCGCCACACCGAATCTTGTTATTGAAGATTTGCAAAACATCGGCGCTTCCCAAACTAGGGAAACAGCTACTTTTCGTTTGACCGTAATGAATAAAGGCTACAAGCAAGCCGATAACATCGTTCTTTATCATTTTGTTGATAATTTTTTGCGCGAGTCAAAAAATCTGGCCACTTTTGGATTGGGAGCTATTGCGCCAGGCCAAAGCGTGAATCTTAATTTTAATCAGTCTGATACCTCGAGTTTTGTCGGGCCAACGCAGATCAAGTTTTATTTGGAAGAGCCCAATGACGCAAATTATGATGACAACTGGATTGAACGCGAGTTTAATTTTACTCCCTCCGTAAACGGCTTGCCCGGCCTGCCGACTTATTATGTCGCGCAGAAATACCAGATAAACGGCAATCCCGCTGTCAATATCCGTTGGGCGCGAAAAGACGATCCCGCAAGGCTTCTTTATGTTTTCGTATATCGTCCAGTAGGCGCAACTAATTGGAGTTATCTTGGCATCAATAATGATTGGAACGGCGCCTTTGTTTCCTCATTTCCCGAGGATACCACTTATGAAGTGACAGCCGGCGTGTTGTCTCTAGATGGTGGCACGGTGACTTTTCTTTCCGACTATACCACCATTACAATGAGCTCGGATCAGACAAAATATAATGGTTATGCTTCGGGGCAAACAACCGTCAACAATGAGCCTGGTCCTAATTTGAGTATTTTTGCTTATGGTTATGGGGACAAGAGCGATCAAGATGGCCGATTTAATATCTCCCAAAGCACTACGGGCAACGGCTCAAATGCCGCCTGGGTGAGCTCGTCCGGCTATGAATCTTTGATCACTAAATTCAATGTGCCAATCGGCGCCACCACTACTGATATCCGCCTCCTAACCCGTCTAAAACCAGATGTTATAAGGCCGACAGTCACATTCACCCAAATCTCCGGTGAAGAAGATTACGAGTTGCAAAATCAACGAGAGGTTAATATTGTCGCCGAAGGAAGCGACAATGTGGCCATAAAAGAATCTGATTTTTGGTACTGGAATGCCCTTGAATCTGTTTGGCAATATCTCGGCACTAAAATAAACAATTCGTATCAAGCAATTTTTCCTTGGTACATTTCAGAGGACATAAAAGGAAATGGTTTTAAAATAAAAACGGCATCTCGAGATTATCAAGGAAATGAATCGCCATTTACAGAGTGGGGACCGTTTAATGTTGTTGAACCAATTGTCGAGAAATATTCCATCTCCGGCCGTCTCAAATATTATGATGGAATCAAATCCATAAAAAATACAAAAGTAATTCTGACGGATGAACAGGGGAATGCCCTAAAAGACGTCCTAACAGATCAAAATGGATTCTATCAATTTAACGACTTGCCAAGCAATGCCTCTTACGCTGTTAGGGTCGAGAAGTCCGGGGGCGACAGCCAAGTTAACATACTGGATATAGTAAAAACAGTGCGCCATATTTTGGGCAAAGAGGATTTTGATTCTATTTACAAAAAAATAGCGGCTGATACAGATAACGACGGCGCGATTGTCGGCCTTGATATTACCGCAATGGTCAGGTATATATTGCGGAGCGCAACTCTTTTCCCAGCCGGTAATTGGAAATTCTTTGATTCGAATTTAACTCTTACCCCGAGCAATTACACCAATGCCGAACAAGCAAGGCGTTATGAGAATTTAAATGATGATTTAACTAATCAAGATTTTATCGGAGTGAAAACAGGCGATGTTAACAATTCTTGGAATAACAATTAGGCAGTTTTAAAACAATGCGAAGGGTAAATTCAAAAAAAATAATCTATTTTGGCGTTGGATCAATTCTTTTGTTTAACCTAACTTACTCAAGCCCTGTTAGGGGAGAACAAATTCCCACCCTTACCATCGCTTCTGATAAGGGTAATTTTGGTGAAATTGCCACTTTGCCCGTTTACGCAAAATATTTCGGCGATTCCAGCGTGGGAAGCGTGACCCTTTATTTGGAATATGATAACGAGGCTCTGCAATATCAAAATTTAGAGTTTATGAAGTTGTCGTCGGCCACAATGAATTCCACAGCTTCCGGATTAGTTGTTTTGTGGTACGACTCTAGCGCTCAAAAACCATTATTATTCAAGGAAGACGATACGCTTTTAACCTTGCGTTTTAAAATAATTTCTAAAGATGGCAAGACGATAAAAGTTAATTTTTCTACCGAACGACCGTCAATAGTTGGCAATAATCTTGGCACAGCCATAAAAACCGATCTGATAAACGGAGAAATTGTTATAAACGGCGGAACGCAAAAAATTTCTCCAATCGTCCCCGCAAAACCGGAGACTACAACCACCCCAAGCAAAACAGACGTAGTTCAGAATACGGCTCAAGACATCAAACCAATTATTATTCAGTTAAATGAAAATTCAGGAAGTGGTGGCACAACAAATTTCTCCGGACAAAAACCAAAAATTGCAGATAAGCCTGTCCTTGTATCACCGCCTCAAGTTCCATCTAAAAAAGAAAATTCAACAGTTAGTAAACCTATAACAAACATTTTTACTGGAACAAAACAAACATCACCGATTAAAACAAATCTGACCACTTCAACAGCAAAAAATAACGAGGACAAGCCCATAAAAAATATTAATGAGGTAAAATCATACACTCGCAATAAAGTTGAATATGTGCAGTCAAGAATTAAAGAAACTATTTCAAATTTTTTGTCTCGGTTTTTTAAAAAATAACTTTTCTCGCTTCAAATCCATGACTAGGTAAGTTAGCATTAAAATTCTAGGAAATGTAGCTTGTTTGTGCTAATATTTCCGTATGGAAAAACGCGTGTTTGCTACCTCTCTTCACGACCATATTGGCTCTGCCGTAACTATCTCCGGTTGGGTGGACGTTCGTCGCGACCACGGCAAACTTATCTTTCTTGATATACGCGACAAATCTGGCATTGTCCAAACTGTCACTCATGCTGGAAATAGCGAGGTTTATGCGCAAGCAACTAAGCTCCGCTCGGAGTGGGTTGTTTCAATTACCGGTACAGTAAAGCAACGACCCGAAAAAATGATAAACGCTGATTCTCCCACAGGGGATTTAGAAATGGAGATTGAAAGTTTAAAAATACTCTCGGAAGCAAAAACTTTGCCTTTTGAAATAAATCAAGACACTAGAGCCATCGGGGAAGATGTGCGCCTCAAATATCGTTATCTGGATTTGCGCTCCCCTCGGATGCAAAAAAATATCAGAAAGCGCCACGAGGGAGCAATGTTTATCCGTAAATATTTAACCCAAGAAGGTTTTGTGGAAATTGAGACGCCCATGCTCACTAAAACTTCTCCCGAAGGCGCGCGGGATTTTTTGGTGCCCTCCCGACTTCATCCCGGAAATTTTTACGCCCTGCCTCAATCGCCCCAGCAATACAAACAGCTTTTGATGATAGGCGGTTTTGAGCGCTACTTCCAGTTCGCCAGATGCTTTCGAGATGAAGATTCCCGCGCCGACAGAGCTTTTGGTGAATTCACTCAATTGGATATGGAAATGAGTTTTGTCTCCCAAGAAGACATTATGCAACTGATTGAAAAAATGTTTACCGAAATGGTTGAGAGTCTTTTCCCTGAAAAACAAATATCTCAAAAACCATGGCCGAGAATTTCTCATAAAGATGCAGTAGAGAAATATGGCAGTGACAAGCCGGATTTGAGAAAAAACAAGGACGATCTAAACGAACTGGCTTTTTCGTGGACGATAGATTTTCCTCTATTTACTGAGCAGTCCAAAGAAGATTATTATCATGGTTCTGGTAATGCCAAATTTGCGCCGTCTCACCATATGTTTACCGCTCCGCATCCCGAGGATATTTCGCTCCTAGACTCCAACCCGATGGCTGTACGCGGACTTCAACACGATCTCATATTAAATGGTTTTGAAGTGGGCGGTGGCAGTATCCGTATTCATCAAGCCGATATTCAACAAAAAATATTTGATCTTATTGGCTTTTCCGAGAGCCAAAAGGCGCAATTTAGCCACATGCTCACCGCTTTTACTTACGGCGTACCTCCTCACGGCGGTATCGCTCCGGGCATAGACAGACTCTTTATGGCCTTGCTTGGAGAGCCAAGCTTACGAGAAATGATGGCATTCCCCAAAACCGGTGACGGGAGGGATTTGATGATGGACGCGCCAAGTCCGGCCACAAGAGAGCAATTAAACGAACTCAATATTGAAATAAAAAAGAAATAAATATTCCTCATTGGGTTTTTACCATATGCACAATTCTTCCATAACCGATTTGCGGTTAGAAAAATTTGAAGGACCATTGGAACTTCTGCTTGAATTGATAGAAAAAGAAAAACTTTCTATCAACGAGGTCTCTCTAAAAGAAGTGGCGGGGCAATTTTTAGAAAGAGTCCGCTCCATCCAAAATTTTCCCTTGGGAGAAATGGCCAATTTTATAGTCGTGGCATCGACCTTGATGCTTATAAAATCCAGGGCGCTTTTGCCGTCTTTAGAACTGACCACAGAAGAAGAGACAGATATAAATGAACTTGAAGAAAGATTGGCCCTTTATGTAAAGTTCAAAGAAATCGCAAAAAAATTAGAGACGATTTTCGGCAAAAATCCAATTTTTCCGAAAGATCCGTTCAAAGGGTACGAGGTGAAGTTTAGAACGCCGGAATTCAGAAAAAAAACAATTTCTCTTTTTGATATTTCCGCCACAATGAGAGAAATTATCGTAAACGTTCCCAAAAAAGAAGAAATTCCTGAGGCAAGCGTAAAAACAGTGATAAGTTTGGAAGAAAAAATATTGGATATCACAGAAAGAATCAGCAAGAATATTCATTCATCCTTTCATCAAATATCCGGCCATCGTAAAAATAAAACTCTTATTGACGAAGAGAAAACACATATTATTGTAAGTTTTTTGGCTATCTTGGAATTGGTTAAGCAAGGTATAGTGATGGTACAACAAGAAACTCCTTTTGAGGATTTCAGCATTCATCATGGATAAACTTTCTAATCTCTGTGAAGCTATTTTGTTTTTGAAGGGCGAACCAGTAAGCCTGAAAGAGTTTGAGCGCCTTTTGGAAAAAGAAAGCGAGGAAATAAAAGAGGCTTTGGTTAATCTTGCCGAAAAACTTTCTGGGAGTGGAGTCCGACTTTTGGAGAGCAACGAGAAATACACTCTTGTTACCGCTCCAGAGACCTCCCATATAGTAGAAAAATTAGCGGAAGAATCCTTAAACCCTGAAATTGGAAAAGCCGGAATAGAAACCTTATCGGTGATTTTATACCGCTCTCCTGTCTCTCGCGCAGAAATAGATCACATAAGAGGAGTGAATTCTTCCTTCACTTTGCGAAGTTTGCTCATTCGAGGTCTGATAGAGAGAAAGCCTGATCCCAAAGACGACAGGGTTTTTCTGTATGAACCTTCTCTCGCTTTATTTGGACATTTAGGACTAACTAAAAAAGAAAATCTTCCTGATTTTGAAAAAAACAAAAAGGAGATAGAGAAAATTTTAAAGAATGATTGAAATTGAGAAAAAAACTGTCAAATTCGGATTCGCCTTCTTGGGCGCTGTCTTCTTTTTTTACTTGTTAACTTTGCCCGCGAAAGCGCCGACAAAACATATCTCCGATAAAAAAGAAGGCGGGACGGAAACTCATTTAGTCAAAAAAGATCTTGTGATAAAAAATTTGGGGGCTCACGCTGTTTTTGTTTACGATATGGTTTTGGAAAAAACTATTTTTGCTAAAAATGAAAGAATGCGTCTCCCTTTGGCGAGTCTTAACAAGCTAATGGTGGTAGCCGTTGTGCAAGATCTTCCTATACCCAAAAACACTATTATAAAAATTACAAACGAAGCAATAAGACAAATAGGGGATAGCGGTTTAAGAGAAGGAGATGGGTGGTTTCTAAAAGATTTACTGGATTTTGCTCTAGTCAAATCCAGTAATGACGCCATACGCGCTGTTGCTTCTGCGGGTTTTTTAACAGAACCAGAAAAATCTTCCGTAGAAATATTTGTCGAAAAGATGAATCAAAAAGCAAAAGATATGAGTTTGGAAGAAACTTATTTTTTAAATGACACCGGTCTTGATATTTCAGACAATACCAGCGGAGGCTATGGTTCGGCAAAAGATATGGCCACTCTCATTGCTCACCTGTACAATAATTACCCCGAAACGGTAGAAGCCACGAGTTATCATAATATAAGACTGATCTCTTCAAATTCTGACTATGAGACTTATAACACCAATCGATCTTTAGAGAGCTCTCCGCGTATCTTGGCTTCAAAAACCGGCTATACGGATTTAGCGGGAGGAAATCTTGCTGTGGTTTTTGATCTAGGATTTAATCATCCGATTGCGGTCGCTCTCTTGGGATCCGGAGAAGAAGAGAGATTTAAAGATATGGAAAATATTATCAAATCCGTTTATAGTTACTATGAAGAAAAATAACCATGCTTGAAGAAACTCTAGTCAATAACATTATAAAAGTTTTTGGGTTGTCAGCCTTGACTTTCTTTATAGGCATCTTGTTCACTCCTCTCCTTACTCATTTTTTATACAAACATAAAATGTGGAAACAGAGAGCGAGGACAAAAGCCTTAGGCGGGGGAGAGAGTGTTATTTTTAATTCCATGCACAAGGAAAAAGAAGTCGGCACGCCGAGGATGGGCGGGATTTTAGTCTGGGGAAGTGTGGCCATCGTTGCCCTATCTTTCTCCCTTATCGCTTATTTTTTTCCTTCCGCTTCAACCCAAAAACTTAATTTTTTAAGCCGCAATCAGACTTGGTTGCCTTTTTTTACTTTAATCTTCGGAGCAATTGTTGGGTTTGTAGACGATTTTTTGCAAGTCAAAGGCAGAGGGAATTATATGGCTGGAGGAATAAGCTTGGCTAAAAGAATTTTTCTTGTTTCTTTCATCGGCCTTCTTGGAGCATGGTGGTTTTATTACAAACTTGAGGTAGACAATTTATATATTCCTTTTTATGGAGACATTTCTTTAGGCTGGTTTTTTATTCCTTTCTTTATTTTAGTCAATCTTGCGGTTTGGAGCGGGGGAGTGATTGACGGGCTAGACGGCTTGGCCGGAGGAGTTTTTGCCTCCATTTTTGCCGCTTACGCCGGCATTGCTTTTTACCAAAATCAAATAGATCTAGCAGCTTTTTCCGCTATCATCGTAGGAGGAATTTTGGCTTTTTTGTGGTTTAATATTCCCCCTGCGAGATTTTATATGGGAGAAACTGGCATTCTTGGCTTAACCGTTTGTCTGACAATTCTCGCCTTTTTGACCAATGCCGTGTTTGTTTTGCCAATTATCGCTTTTCCTCTTTTAGCTGAATCTCTTTCAGACATCATTCAAATAACATCCAAAAAAATATTTAAAAGAAAAGTTTTTTTGGTGGCTCCGATCCATCACCATTTTGAAGCTTTGGGCTGGCCGGCTTATAAAGTTACCATGCGTTTTTGGGTTATTGGGTTCATATTCGCCCTCATTGGCATGATCATTGCCCTAACGGGGTAGATTTTTATTTCCTTACGGATACGTTTTTATGCATAAGCCCCGAAAAACACGGGTATTTTTTTGCTAAAAAACCCCGTGTTTTTCAAGGCCTTCACAAAAAATAAATCCCGTAGGATAAAAGAAAACCTCTATGTTATAATATCTGTTATGGCGCGCTATTCTATCATCATAAAAAACGGGGTTGTTTTTGATGGGGCCGGCAACAAGCCAGAGGTTATAGACATCGGAATAGAGGGAGAGGAAATTGTAAAAATAGGCAACCTCCAAAATGACAGAGCGCGGATTGTAATCGATGCCGCCGGCCGTTATGTTTCGCCAGGCTTTATAGACCTATCAACCCACTCCGATACTCATTGGTCTATCTTTCTATACCCTCTGCAAGAAAGCTTCCTAAGGCAAGGAATAACAACCATACTCGGGGGAAATTGCGGTTTTTCTCTGGCGCCTTTTTTGGGCACAAAACCAATAGAAGAAATCGGCGCTTGGGTAAATCTGGATTCCGTCAATATTGATTGGCAAACAATGGAAGAATTTTTAGCTGAGTTGGAAAATCATCCATTAGGCGTTAATTTCGGCACACTGGTCGGCTTAAACACAGTTTTCCATAGCGCGAAAACTGCCAGCGGATCAAAAGAAAAAGAAATGTCTGCAATTGAATATCTTGTCGGGAAATCAATTGATGAGGGCGCTTTCGGCGTTTCAATGAATATGAGTTTAGACGATATGCAAAATTTTACCTCCGAAGATGCTATTCATATTGCAAAGATTGTGGAGCATAAGAACGGATTATTGAAGCATCATCTCAAAAATGAAGGTCGGGAAATTTTGCCTTCAGTTTCTAAAACCGTAACTTTAGCCAGAGAATCAGGGGCCAGAAGCCATATCACTCATTTCCGCAGTTTAGGAAAAAGTTCTTGGGAATCATTTTCTCCCGCTATAGAGATAATAAAAAGAGCAAGAGAAGAAGGGGTGAAAATTAGTTGTGATTTTTATCCTTACACCAATACCGATTCCGAACTACTTTTCATATTGCCATCTTGGGCCAGAAAAAAAACACGCGCAGAGCTCCGAGAAATTCTGTCTTCCAAAGAAAAACAAGAACGTGCCGAGATAATAAAACACATAGAAAATCTCACTCTCCATTATGATGCGATTTTTATCAGTTCGGGAAGAAAAGAATATGACCTGCTGGGAAAAAATTTGTTGCAAGCAAGCAAAGAGCTGGATCTTTCTCCCGAGGAAACAATCATCAGACTTCTTTTGGCTGAGAAGTTTTCCACTCGTATTTTTAATGAAGCCGTAACTAAAGAGAACATAGAAAAAATAATAAGTCAGCCTTTTGCTTCTTTTGCCTCGGATGGAGTTGGTTACGACAGAGTAAATTACCCTGTGGCTTCTGACAAGTCCGACATGCCTCACCCACGTTCATTTGGGTGCTACCCCTACACTTTAAGCAACATCGTGAGGGAACAAAGCTTGTTGAGTTGGGAAGAGGCCATCAGAAAAATGACTTCTTTGCCAGCTTCTACGATGGGACTAAAAAATAGAGGCAACATCAAAAAAGGAATGAAAGCCGATATTGTGGTTATTAACCCCACTAAATTAAAAGCTGAACCTAATTACACCTCTCCTTTCCAAAATCCTGAAGGGATTGAGCATGTTATCGTAAACGGCGTCATGGCAATTGAAGAAGGAAATCCTACTGGCGCTTATGCCGGTGTTGTTTTAAGGAAGGAATAAAAAAATTAATGAAGAAAAAAACGGATAGAATTTTTTTTCTCAGTACTATTGCCTTAATTTTGTCCGGACTGTTTATTTTAGTTTCGGCTTCTCTAGGGCTAATCACAAGAGATGGGGTAAGTTTTTACAATATTATTTCAAGGCAGGTTTTCCTGGGACTTTTTTTAGGATTTATTTTATTAAATATCACCAGCCGTATTCCTTACAAGTTTTGGAAAAAATTTGCTCTTCCTATTTTTATACTCTCTGTCATTGCCACTATTCTTGTTTTCGTGCCTCAAATAGGATTTTCTTATGGCGGAGCGCAAAGATGGATACATATCGGACCCATTTTTTTTCAGCCCTCTGAAATTTTAAAATTCGGGTTTGTTCTCTTTTTTTCTGCTTGGTTTGCAACGCGAAAATCAGAAGCCGGCACTTTTTTGAAAGGTTTTTTAGTCTTTCTGTTTTTTCTTGCCATACCGGCATCTCTTCTCTATCTCGAACCGGATCTGGGCACGCTTGGAGTCGTCGCCGGCACCGGTATTTTTCTTTATCTTCTCTCCGGTGGAAGAAAAAAATATCTAGCTCTTTTTTTCATTCTTGGTCTTGTTTTTCTTTCCGTTGTTTATTTTCTGAAACCTCACGCAAGACAAAGAATAAATGTTTTTCTACATCCTTCAGGGGACACTCAAGGTATCGGCTATCAACTTCAACAATCAAAAATTGCTATCGGCTCCGGTGGGCTAACAGGCCGAGGTTTGGGTTTTAGTCTTCAGAAGTTTGAATATCTTCCCCAGCCCGTGGGCGATTCTATTTTTGCTGTTTTCGCCGAAGAATTTGGGTTTTTAGGAGCAATTATCCTGATATCTCTTTTTACCTTGTTTGCTTATCGGGGTTTGAAAATTTCCTCTCATGCTCCAGACCAATTCGGTAGACTACTGGGAGCCGGAGTTGTTATACTTATTGTCGTGCAGGCTTATGCCAATATTGCGGCTATGGTGGGATTAGTGCCCTTGACCGGCTTGCCTCTTACTTTCGTGAGTCACGGGGGCACGGCTCTAGCTATTGCCTTAGCAGAAGTCGGTATTGTTTTAAATATTTCTAAATATACAAAATTATGAAAATAATAATAACAGGAGGAGGAACAGGGGGGCATTTTTATCCGCTCATTTCTGTCTGCGACGCTATTCAAAAAATCGCAGAGGAAGAAAAGATTGCTTCTTTGAGAATTATTTACATGGCCGATGATCCTTATGATGAAGAAACTCTCTTGCGCTATAGATTAGAGTATAAAAAAATATATGCCGGAAAAATTCGCCGTTATTTTTCAATAAAAAATTTTACGGACATTATAAAAACTCTTACAGGAATTATAAAAGCCGTTTGGGCAATTTATCTGGATTATCCCGATGTTGTCTATAGTAAGGGCGGATACTCCAGCTTTCCGGTTGTCTTTGCCACCAAGATTCTTGGTATTCCTCTTGTCATTCATGAGTCTGACACCGTTCCCGGAAAAGTAAATTCTTGGTCCGGTAGATTCGCTAAAAGAGTTGCCATATCCTTCAAGGATAGCGCCAAATATTTCAAAAGTGGGGCGTTGGCACTGACCGGCAACCCTGTCCGGAAAGAATTTTTCCTCACGGCTAACGAAGAAAGAGGAAAAGAATTCTTTGGCTTGGAAAATAGCCTGCCCGTTATTCTGGTCATTGGCGGTTCACAAGGGGCTCAAATCATAAACAAAACTATTCTTGAAATTCTTCCCGAATTAGTAAAAGACTATCAAATAATCCACCAAACAGGGAAGTATAATTTTGAAGAAGCCTCTTCTATCGCAAAAATAACTTTAGAAAAAAGCCCTTTTGCAAACAGATACCATCCTTTTTCTTTTCTGGATGAATCGGGTATGAGAATGGCCTACGGCGCCGCTAACATAGCCGTGTCTCGCGCAGGAAGCGGATCTATTTTTGAACTTGCCGCCTCGGGATTACCAAGTATCGTTATCCCTATCAAAAACTCCGCTCAAGATCATCAAAGAGAAAATGCTTACGGTTACGCGCTATCAGGCGCCGCTGACGTTATAGAAGAAGAGAATCTCACACCTCATGTTTTGAAGTCAGAGATAGATCTCCTGATAAAAAATCAAGGTAAATTAGAATCAATGAAGCAAGCGGCAAAAGCTTTTTCCAAGCCAGACGCCGCAGAAAAAATTGCCAGAGAAATTATTGCCGTGGCGTTGGAACACGCATAATAATTTATGGATAATGCCAAAAAAACAATTACCCGCTTTGCTCCATCACCGACAGGTTTTCTGCATATAGGAGGCGCCCGCACCGCTTTATTCAACTACTTTTTTGCCAAACGCAATAAAGGCGAATTTATTCTGCGCATTGAAGACACCGACAAGGCTCGATCAAAAAAAGAATACGAGGAAGATATTTTAGAGAGCTTAAAATGGTTAGGCTTGGATTACAGCGCTTTTTACCGCCAAAGTGACCGCACAAACGTTTACCGGAAATATCTGGAAAAATTAATAGAGTCTGATTCAGCCTATATATCGGAAGAAGAAAGGGAAGGGAAGTCTTCTCCTGTTATCCGTCTAAAAAACCCGGGGAAAATCATAACGTTTAGCGACGAGATCCGCGGAGAAGTCACCTTTGACACAAAAGAGTTGGGAGATTTTGTTATTGCCAAAAATTTAGACGAGGCTCTATATCATTTTGTCGTAGTAGTCGATGATTTTGAAATGGGAGTCACCCATATTATCCGCGGAGAAGAACATCTATCCAATACTCCGCGCCAAATTTTAATTCAAGAAGCTTTGGGTATTTCTCGACCTGTTTACGCCCACATACCACTGATCTTAAATTCCGACAAATCAAAAATGTCCAAACGGGGAGGAGCTACCTCGGTAAAAGAATATCGTAAGATGGGCTACCTGCCAGAAGCTCTCATAAATTTTTTGGCTTTCTTGGGCTGGTCGGCGCAAAGCGAAACTAATGAAGAAATTTTTTCATTAAACGAAATAATTAACAAATTCGACATTGCTCACATACAAAAAGGGGGAGCGATATTTAATATCGAAAAACTGGACTGGATGAATAAAGAACATCTGAAAAAACTTGATTTGGAGAAATTAATGGTATCTGTCCAACCGTTTACAAGTGAAGAATTTAGAAAACTTAATGAACACGACTCGGCAAAGTGGGAAAGAATTATCAGTGTCGAAAAAGAACGCCTCATAAAATTGTGCGACATAAAAAATTTACCTCTGTATTACATCGATAAACCATTGGTAGATTTCTCTCTAGTGATAAATCCCAAAGGTGGGTCCGCGGAAGAGGCAAAGAAGCACCTTACTAAAATATCTGAAATAATTATGGGTATTAAAACCGACTTTACAATCCAGGAGTTAAAAGAAGTTTTATGGCCGTATGCCGAAAAAGAAGGTAAGGGAAATGTCCTGTGGCCAATGAGAGTAGCCTTATCGGGCGCAGAGAAATCTCCCGATCCGTTTTCTTTGGCTTATATTTTGGGAAAAGAAGAAACGTTAAAAAGGATAACGGATGCAATCAAAAATCTTTAAAAACAAAAATTTATATATTCTTTTGATCGTAGGAGTATTCTTATTTTTGCCTCCTTTATTTAATGCCCCTCTTCAATCGGCGACAGTGACGGAATTAAAAAATAAAATTGAGGACAAAAACAAAGAAATAGAGAGAATAGAAGCCGAAATAAAAGAATTTGAAAAACAAATCGCCAGTAATTCTTCCAAATCAAAAAGTCTCAAGGCTGAGATAGAACGCCTGGAGTTAACGCGAAAAAAACTCCTTTCGGAAATAAATCTCACTGAAAAGAAAATCAACGAATCTTCCCTCACCATATCAAAATTGGCCAGTGAGATAAACAGAAAAGAAAAAGAAATCGCCACGATAAAAGATTCCATGGCTGAAATTATAAGGATTTTTTATGAAGAAGGCTCTCCATCTCTTTTAGAAATCACTCTGCGAGAAGAAAAATTTTCTGATTTTTTCAACGCTTTTGAAGAAATTGAATCTTTTGACAAAAAAATCCAGATAAAGTTGGGAGAATTGAGGTCTTTGCAAAAAATTCTTCATTCAGAGAAAGGAGAAGAAGAGATTGAAAAAGAAAATTTTGAAAACTACAAATCGCAATTATCCGACCAAAAAAAACTGACAGAGATCACTAAAAATTCGACTAATTCGCTTTTGAAGAACACCCAGAATCAAGAGGCCCTTTATAAAAAACTTTTAGCGGAGCAATTAGCCAAAAAAGAAGAACTGGAAAAAGAAATTTCTGATTATGAAAGCCAGATAAAAATTATTATCGATCCCAACACTCTGCCTTCCACAGGGAAAGGAGTTCTTTCATGGCCGGTGGATAAAGTCGTAATCACCCAATACTTTGGCAACACCGCTTTTGCCAGTAAAAACGCTCAAGTTTACAACGGCAAAGGGCATAATGGCATAGATCTAGGCGTTAGCATAGGCACGTCGGTAAAATCTTCGGCTGAAGGAGTTGTGATCGGCACAGGAGACACGGACAGAACGTGTGTGGGAGCTTCTTATGGCAAATGGGTTCTGGTGGAGCATCCTAATGGCTTGAGCACCCTTTACGCCCATTTATCAATAATAAAAACAGAAACTGGAGCAAAATTGAATCGAGGAGAACTTTTGGGTTACTCTGGAAACACCGGCTATTCTACGGGCCCCCACCTTCATTTTTCTGTCTACGCTTCCAAGGGTGTAAGCATTCAATCTTTGAAAAGCAAGGTGAGAGGGTGTGGCACTTACATATTGCCAGTGGCTTCGCAGTCCAGTTATTTAAATCCTCTTTCTTATCTATAAAATTAGTTATAAAATATGGGTGGTAATTTAAAGTAAAAATATGACAAAAAATAACGGTCTTATAAAATTGATTCTGTTGGTTATTTTGGGAATAGCCGTTTTGAGCTACCTTGGTTTTGACCTTCGAGGATTTGTCTCTAGCGATATCGTTCAGAATAATTTTGGTTTTGTTTTTGATTTTTTAAAAAATGTCTGGACAAATTATTTAGCTAGGCCTTTTAATTATCTCTGGAACGATGTTTTTTTAAATCTTATCTGGAATTCTTTTATTGAAAACTTGGAGAGATTCAAGGCAGGGGAACCCAGCACTCTTATTGAAGAGTAAATTTTATGTTAAAATAAAGAAGGACAGGCTATAAACGTAAGGAGGTCTAAAATGCCGAATGATGCCTATAACTTCTTGATAGAAAGGGAGTTTGAAGTAGTTTTTGACTGGATTGACAAAAATTCAGACGGAGAAATTAATGATGAGAAAGAAGAAATCATTATCAATCTAGACCGTCTGGTAGCAAAAGTTTTTTTGCATGAATACATGCACCACTCTCATCCAGAAGAAGACGATGAAGATAAAATAGAAAAAATGGCGTGCGATAGATTAAACAGGATGGGGGTGGAGGAAATAAAATCAATGGCAAAAAAACTTATGCAGATGTGGGCGGTCCAGTTTTTTAAAGAAAACAAAAAAAAGAAAAAGGAGTAGGGGGGTGGAACCTAACATGGCCACCCTCTTTTTTTGTTGTAGAAATACAATGTCGTAAAAGTATAATTGTGCGACATAGTATATTAAGCCAGTTAAACTCTCCCCTGTCTACAATCCTTTACAATTAGAGGCTGGCAAATATCCGGCTCTCTTTGCCTCATCGGCTGTGGCAAACCAAACTTTGTTTTCTTCTTTTATCCTTGATACCCCAGAGCACCAAGGAAAATAGTACCTAGTGCCTGATTTAGAGGCCACAAAAAGCTTCTCCCCCTTCCCTTCCGATTCAGACAGGGAAGTTGAGCTTATAATTTGCCCTTCGAGATTCTTTGGGTTTTTTTCATTATTTTCAAATAAAAAATCTCCGCCGGATTCTGGAGATTTTTCTACGCTTATTTGGGGCTTATAAGCCCTTAAAGCAGAGAGCCTCCCTAAACCGAAGCTTCCAAGACTAACAAGCAAAAACACTCCCAAAAGGGCTATATCTCCCCTATTTGTTTTAACCACAGACATTTGTCGGTTCTTTAATTGTTAATAATGATAACATCTC
>CAYJQX010000001.1:100530-181855 GCA_964372755.1 uncultured Candidatus Saccharibacteria bacterium | reverse complement strand
CATACTCAACTTCGTAGGCAGAAGAGCCAGGGTAAGGAGGATCAAAATAAACAACGTCACCAGTAACTCTCTTGAGAAAGTCGAACACATCTTTTTGATGAATTTCATTGTCTTGATGATTATCAAATACGCCATGATTAATTTCGTCTTTTAATTTTTCCAAAGTCAGCATCGGGTTTTGGATCATCCGGAGATTTTTCGGTGCGTGAGACTTGGACCGGAGTGGCCACTCCCACTTTCGGGCTTCGAGGTCGAGTGTGTCTCTGGTGTGTGTAAATTTTCCGAATTGTCGGCAGGACAAAATAAACTTTATGAGGAGGTGTAGGAGAAGATGTCGTTTGGTTTCGTTCTCGACTGCATGAGCATTCACAATGGCGGTGTCGAGGAAGTCGGCAATCTTGCTCGTGAATACTTTCGGGCAGTAATTCTTGCGAATAAAGCCGTCGTGTTCCGTTTTGAGAAATAGTCTCGCCAAGTCCTCGGTCTCAAGCTTCACGTTGTTGTTAGCAATCAGGGCCCGGCCGATGATCACAGATCGGAATGCGATGTCGTTTGCGATAACTTTGTATCCTTTTGCTTTTGCGTAAAGACTTACTGATCCGCCTCCAAGAAATGCATCAATGAAAACACCCTCGGTCTTTTTGATCGGTTTGAAAATGTGCTTTACAAGCTTTCGCTTGCCGCCGAAGTAACTTGGTAATGATTGAAATTTGGAAAACATAAATATTTTTTGTTCCAGCTCTCCGACACTCCCACATCCGCTGTGAAGTTTTTTTATTTACACGGGACCCGTGAGTCGCCGTGCAGTGTGAGGTCGATCACAGTTGTTGGATGCTCGACCCGGGGAGTATCAGAGAGCTGGAAACAATCGGATAACGAAAAAGGGCTCGCGATCGTTCACCGTTTGGTGATTGATCGCGAGCCCTTAAACTCGGAATATCTTTCAGAATGCCCCTTGAGGCATAATTTATTCGATTGTGAATTTATTATAGCACTCTCACGAAAGTCAGCACAAGCATGTACCCCTGTGCATAAGTTGCCCACAGGGAGGTGTCTTGTGCTTACCGCTATAATCCGTTATAATCAGCTATATACATTATAGCGTTAAATTATGAGCGATATTTCACGAAAATTTGACCACAGGATCAAAAACCCCGAGCCCCACATCGTGGCTCTTTTGGCTGAAATCGATGAGGTAAAGGGGCAGTTTCGGGCAGGACTCCGGATGACTCCGCAGGCCATTACCAGCCTGCGCCAGTCGGTGCTTATCACCTCGGCCGGTGCTTCTACTCGTATCGAGGGTGCAAAACTTACCGATGAAGAGGTTGAGAAGGTCATGCAGGGTCTCTCGGTCTCCAAGTTCTCGGATCGGGACACACAGGAGGTGCAGGGATATCTTGAGACACTTCAAAATGTGTTCGATAGTTTTCAAACTCTACCGCTTCGGGAGAGTTTGATTCAGTCACTCCATAATCAACTACTCAAGTATTCGAACAAAGACGACACGCATCGTGGTGGCTACAAAAAGAAAGAGAACACGGTCGGCGTATTAGGACCGGACGGCAAAGTCGCCAAGATCATGTTCGAAACCACAAAGGCTTTCCTCACTCCCAAGGAAATGCAGGAGCTCGTGGACTGGACGGTAGATGCTTTCGAGAAGAATCGCTTCCACCCGCTTCTCATAATCTCCAATTTCATCGTTGAGTTTTTGAAAATCCACCCATTTGAAGACGGCAATGGGCGTCTTTCGCGTGTCCTCACAAATCTTTTGTTACTCCGGTCTGGCTACCAGTTTGTGCAGTATGTCTCGCACGAGCAGATCGTTGAACGTCGCAAAGACGAATACTATCTTGCGCTCCGCAAATCGCAGGAGACATTCAAAACCAAGCAGGACACGATCGCTCCGTGGCTCAATTTCTTTTTGTCTGTTATCAAAGAACAGGCTGTCAAAGCCCTCTCGTTCGTTGAGGAAGAAAAAGTCGAGGATACGCTCTCGCCTAAGCAGTACGAGGTATGGAAGCATCTTTCCTCTGTTGGCGAAGCCGCTCCGGGCGAGGTAGTCAAAGCAACCGGCATTGCGCTTGGTACGGTTCGCCAAGCATTGAACAGTTTGGTCGAGCTTGGGAAGGTCAAGCGTATTGGGCGTGGCCGAGGGACCCGGTATGTAAAATTATAATTAACATCCGATAGGAAATCGCCTATGAAAAACCAAGAACACAAACACGAAGAAGGAAAACGTTATCTCAAGAAGTTTGAGATCGTCGAGACTGACACCGAATTGCCGATTCAGGGGCAGGTGCGTGATCCGGAAGATTTGTACCAGTTCCTAAAAGACTTGGAGAGTGAGAGTGTGCCAAAAATAATTGGCGTCTACCTTGATGACAAAAATCTATTCTTGGGACATCAGGTGTTTTTAGGCGCATCCCCAAAGGACTTTAATAGTAAGATGATCTGGCATTACTTCTCTCTTTTTCTTGCCGAGAAATTTATTGTCTTGCTAAATCACCCCGGATCAAACGACCCTGCTCCAGACGAGGAGGACAAAAAACTTATGCGAGCACTGCAGGCGGACTCGCAGGTTTTGTCATTCAAACCTTTCTTTGCCGACTTCATTATTGTAGCTAAAAAGTCTTACTTCAGTATGGCTACCAATGACGGTACAGCTGGAAATAATCAGGAGCATATTAGCGATCTATAAATTTATGGATAAAGGCGCACACTTCTATAAAACTGATTTTCAAGTTCATACTCCAAGAGACGCCAATTGGGAGGGTGTAGAAGCCGCCACGCCAAAAGAACGCAAAGCTTATGCAGAAGAACTTATTCAGGCATGCAGAACAAAAGGTCTCGGTTCAATTGCAATTACCGATCATCATGACTTCTGTTTTTTTCCATATGTAAAAGCGGCGGCGGCCGCTGAGGTTGATGCTACCGGCAACCCTATTCCAAAAGAGGATCGGATTATTGTGTTTCCCGGCCTTGAGCTCACGCTTTCGTCACCGCCGTGTCAGGCGATTCTTTTGCTTGATGCAGATTTTGATGAGACAAAGTTTGGCGATATTCTCACAACGCTTACCATTTCCGCTACCGATCCGGCGGACAGCAAGCTTGCGAGCGTTGATTCCGTTTCGCCGGCATCTATTACTGGACTAAATGATCTCGAAGAGCGTCTCAATCATCACGCTTGGCTCAAAGGAAAATTCATCATACTTCCGAATGTCACGACTGCTGGGCATAAGACGCTTTTTCGTGATGGATATGCAAAGCACTACAAGGAGATGCGATGTGTGGGCGGTTATGTCGATGGTGAATACTCGAAGTCGAGCGATGGGTTTAAGAATATCCTTGAAGGTCGCCAACAAAACAACGGATACAAACCGATTGCGGTCTTTCAGACCTCCGACAATCGCAAGCGGAATCATTCCGATCTCGGATCACCTAGCACATACGTCAAATGGTCAGAGCCAACTGCAGAGGCACTCCGTCAAGCATGCTTGGCAAGAGAATCGCGACTCTCGCTTACTGAACCAGAACTCCCACAGCTTTGGGTCACGTCACTCAGCGTCACAAACTCCAAGTTTCTTGGACAGATTGGTTTTGATTTAAACCAGCAGTACAACGCCATCATCGGTGGTCGCGGTACGGGCAAGTCTACTATTCTCGAGTATCTCCGGTGGGGTCTTTGTGATCAGCCGGTAGAGAGCGAGGACATGGACATTGTGCAGACCAAGCGTAAGAATTTGATCGATAATACTCTCCAGAAATTTGACGGTGAGGTGCATGTCGAATTCCTTCTCAACGATGTACCTCATATCGTAAAACGTAACTCAAAGAAGCAGGAAATTTTACTTAAGATTGGCGATGGTGAATTCACTCCGGCCACAGAACAGCAAGTACGCAATTTGCTTCCTATCCAAGCGTACAGTCAGAAACAGCTAAGTAGTGTAGGTGTACGCATTGATGAGCTGAAGCGTTTCGTCGAGCTTCCAATCAAACAGGAACTTGATCAGATTCGTTCGGATGTGCGAGACACGGAAGCAAAGATGCGATCCGCTTATGGTGATTTAATCCGGATGAATGAGATCGAGGCAGAAGTCGACAAAAACAGCGTTGAGATATCTTCCTCGACCGAACAGCTGGGAAAACTCCGCAAGAGTCTCAAGGGGTTGTCTAAAGAGGATCAGAAAACTATCGATCAGAAGGCAAAATACGATAACGAAGAAGCTATTATTGAGGGTCTCAAAAACGAACTCGAAACGACGCAGGAACATGTCAGCAGTCTTGTTGAGGCATTGGAAAGTGAAGAGGTGGAAGAGGAGGAGGTCGAGCTGGAGAATAAAGCTCTGATCGGCCGGATTCAATCGAAGTACGCTTCCAAGTTTATGGAAATAGAGACCGCAGTCACCGCACTCTCAAATCTATTTAAGCCAACATCGCTTAAAGCCATAAATGATGAGATCAAAGAATGGGAGAAACTCAAGGTGGCATTTGATAAAAAATACGAGGCCGCAAAAGTAAAAGCTAAGGTTAATCAGCAACAGCTCGACCAAATACAAACTCTTGAAAAGCGTATCGCTACGCTCAAAAAACAGCAGACAGAAAAACGCAACGCTCTTGCCACTCTTGGAGATCCAGAAAGTGCTTACAAAAAACTCCGCACAAAGTGGGATGGTCTGCATACACAAAAAATCACAGCTCTCGAAAAGCAATGCACCCAGTTCACCGCACTCTCTGGCGACCTCATTAAGGCAGAAATTACAAACAGTCTCGACACGAACGTTCTTACTCAAAAACTCAAGACGGCTTTCTCCGGCATGAACATCAAGGAGGAGAAGATTGAGAAAATTTGCCAATTTCTGTTGAAAGCGAGCGACCCACTTGTTAAGTGGAACGGCATTCTTTCAGAACTTGAGAAACTCGCACTGCACTCTACGGAGGGACCGGATGAAATGCCAGATACCCCAATCCTTAATAAGTGTAATTTTATTGATACTGAACGCACGAGAATTGCGACTAGCTTCGACTCCGCACGATGGCTCGACCTCTCTGTTACAGAGCTTGAATTTAATCCGAAGTTTTCTTATTGCACCAACAAAACAAAGAAAGACTATATCGGCTTTTCGGATGCGTCAGCTGGCCAGCAGGCCACCGCTTTGCTCACTGTGCTTTTGAACCAGCCAGGTGCGCCACTAATCATCGACCAGCCCGAAGACGATATCGACAGTAAAATGTTCAAGGACATTGTTCAGCAGGTCTGGAGAGCCAAGAGTAAACGCCAGCTTATTTTTGCGAGTCACAGTGCGAACTTTGTCGTCAACGGCGATGCCGAACTGGTGGTCTGTTGCGACTACATAAAAGCCGGTGACCAAACCCGTGGATCAATCAAAGCTATGGGTGCGATTGATAAAAAAGAAATCAAGGAAGAGATTATCCTCGTCACTGAGGGTGGACGGGATGCATTCAAACTACGCATGGATCAGTATGGATTTTAATTTTGTATAATTAATCGTATGTTTTTCTATCAAATCCAAAAATTAATTAAGACTCCTATAATCCTACTCACCGTAGGCGTGTTGGTTTTTGGATTTGTCTGCACTGGATTTTTCAGTAAGGCATCAATGGATATGTCCGCTATGGACATGGGAATGATGTCGTCAGAGCATGGACAATCATGTTGCAATCTTGACACGGCAAACCACATGAATTCATTGAGAGATGTTGCTTTGATAACACCTGATCGAACGAGAGATACTCTGACTTTACTTATGCTCGGTCTCGCTCTTCTTCTTGGATATGGATTCGCGCATATCTGGAACCGCCGGCATCCTCTTGATCATGATGTTGGCCGTTTGCGCCTTTATATAAAATCACACCCAGAGATCGTGCTTTTTGATCATCTTAAACTTGCATTTGCAAGAGGTATTTTAAATCCAAAAATCTACTAACTTGAGCCGACACCTGTCCACATTCTTTCGCGGAAGAGTGGTCATTTATGTCGGCTTTTCATTATTCAATAATAAAAAAATAACCATAACTATATGGAACACGAAACAAAAGAACCCGGAGCTCACGCTCCGACACAAAATAATAATCTAACAATACCGGTGGCAATTGTAATTGCCGGGGCGTTGATCGCTGGCGCAGTCTATCTCGGCACATCAAGAGGCACGGGAACAGTTGCAGAAAACAATCAACAACCCCAACAAGTGGCACAGCAAACAGGCAGTCTTGATGAAATGAGAGCAATCTCAAAAGACGATCATATCCGTGGCAACCCTAATGCTCCGGTCATGATAGTAGAATATTCGGACTTCGAGTGCCCTTTCTGTAAACGCTTCCATGACACTATGAAGCAGGTAACAACCGAGTATGGCGATAAGGTCGCATGGGTTTACCGCCAGTTTCCGCTTGATCAGCTTCATCCAGTAAAGGCTCGCAAAGAGGCAGTTGCATCAGAATGTGCGGCAGAACTCGGAGGTAATGATGCATTCTGGAAATATGCTGACCGCTTCTTTGAACTGACCCCGTCAAACAACCAGACGAACATAGATACCGTATTACCGCAGATTGCCAAAGAGATTGGTCTTGATGAAGCGAAGTTTGCATCGTGTCTCGCAAGCAACAAATATGACGCTCATATTGAGGGTGATGTTCAGAATGCAGTCGCTACCAGTGGAAACGGTACGCCATGGAGCATCGTCGTTGCGGCTAATGGCAAAAAGTATCCTCTCTCCGGCGCACAGCCCTATGCATCTGTAAAACAGTTAATTGATCTTGCTTTGCAAGAAAAATAAACAACATGGTATTTCAGGCTCTACAAAAAGTATTCCGAAAACCCTTGTACGCACTTCTCGCTCTTATCACGAGCACAGTGGTGTTTGCATTTGCGGTGTGGTTCCCGAATATTTCACTCATCGTGGAAATCATGGGACACCCTGGAATATCTTTTTCGCAGAAGCTTGATCTGCCGATAAGCCTATTAGGCTCTATCGCAACAAACTTCACTCTGCTTTCCGCCTCATATACGATTGCCATAGCGCTACTCTTTGGAGTAAATCTTGCTATGACGACCTACTTCTTGAGACGGAAAATCAGCGAAGTGCGCCAGAGCGGAGTGACAACAGGATTTATTGGCTTGGCAAGCGGTGTACTTGGTATGGGATGCGCGGCATGCGGATCGCTTCTGTTAACAAGCAGTCTCTCGCTTATCGGTGCATCAGGTATCCTTGCATTTCTGCCGCTTGCCGGCGGTGAATTCGGCATCCTCGGCGTGATCTTGCTTTCAGTCTCGATCTACCTCATTGCAAAGCAGATCCAAAATCCTACTGTCTGTAAAATCTAAGTTCACTCTTATGAGCAACAATAAGGAAACGTACACGTGCAAAGAATGTGGCTTCAAATACGAAGAGAAGTCATGGGCGGAAAAGTGTGAACAGTGGTGCAAAGAGCATCACAGTTGCAATCTTGAAATAACCTCACACGGAAAACCACCTGAATCAAATTAAATTGACATTAACAATTATGAACAATAAAAATCTGCAAGTCTCAATCCTTATTGCCGTACTTTTTGTGGGAGGGGCGGTATATTTTGGGACATCAAAAAAGAATGGAAGCCCGCCGCTTGTGGCCAACACGGCTCTTGCGGCCAAATTCGAAGAACTAAGCAGGAACGGCAACTCGTCTTGTTCCGGAGCATTCGCGAGCTCTATCGACACCATGCCGGATACAGGCCGACTTCAGGGTTCCTGCTGTTCCCCGATGGATTTGCATCGGTATGAAGAGCAAGTGAACGGACTCAAGGAATTCAAGAATATCCCGGAAATTCCCTCGGACCCATATGACATCGACGCGAGCTTGGCAAAACAGCTTAAGGCTTACTACGACGTGGAGCTCACGCCGGAACAACAGGTTGCTTATGACTACGCGATGGCTAACTCGGATGAGAAAGGCCCCTGCTGTTGCAAGTGTTGGAGATGGTACGTATACGGAGGCTTGGGCAAATTATTAATTCAAAAATATAACTTCACCGGCGAGCAAGTAACTGAAGTTTGGAATCTCTCTGATGGTTGCGGAGGAGCCGGTGATCACGTAAATCACTAATATGGAAGAACAGACACTATTAACTAAAAAAGAGCGTAAAGAATTAAAGCGACAGGAAAAGTTAGGAGCAAAAGAGGCGGAGATGAAATCGCGCCAGACAAAGAGAGTCATTACACGAGTCGGATGGGGCGCATTCGGCGTTGCTGTTGTGGCAGGCTTAATATGGTTCGTAGCTTCAGCACCCAAAACTCCTGAAGGTGACATCCTTTCTCGTAACGGCTTTCATTGGCATCCGGAAGTTACGATCTACGTCAAGGGAGAGAAGCAGGAAATACCGGCAAACATCGGCATAGGAGCGGTGCATCAGCCGATCCATACCCATGACGATAGCAATCAAGGAATCGTGCATATGGAATTTCAAGGTCTGGTGCGAAAAGATAACGCCACGCTCGGACAGTTTCTTAAAGGCTGGGGTAAAGATATCAATTCGTTCGGTACGAATGTGAAGATGACAGTCAACGGACAAGAAAATGCTGAGCTGGAAAATTATGTCATGCAGGATCAGGACAAGATAGAGTTACACTACGAGTAAATAAGCAAGCCATGAAATTAAAAATAACAATCGTCGTAATAGCAATTCTTGTGGTCGTTGGTGGAATTATCTATACCACGAGTTCTCGTGCTAAAAACACCGACACCGCTGTCTCGACTTCGAACAGTGACGAACTTGTGATTGCTCAACAAGACGCGCGTACTTCGGTAAAAATAGGAAGTGCCACTCTATCGAAAAGTGGTTATGTGATTGTGCGCGGCGGTGATGGCAGACGGATTGGTCAGGTTATAGAAATCAGTAGATATCTTGAGGCTGGAAAACATGAAAACGTAACTATCGAGCTCGGCGACTTCTACACTTACAACGAAGCCGATCAGCTTATTGCGATGATCTACCATGATGACGGCGACAAGTCATTCAACGATCTTGATGAGCCGATTAATATCTCCGCAGTATACGCAGAGACCGGAAAGCCAGTACTCGCATCTGTCTTTGAGCACGAAGTAGCTCCAAGCGATGGTATGGGGATGGTAACCGTTCGTTACAGCAATACTGGCTTCCAACCAGCAAAACTTACTGTGCCGGTCGGCACGATGGTTGAATTTATAAACCAGAGCGAAGAGGAAATGTGGGTCGCGTCTAACATGCATCCATCTCACGAAATTCTTTCGACATTCGATCAATTTCAGGGAGTCGGCAAAGGTCAAAGTTACATGTACACCTTTGATAAGAAGGGAGAATGGCCATACCATGACCACATAAATCCAGCATTGGAGGGTGTAATTACAGTTGAGTAGAGGTTCTTAGTTGTCCACAGTTCCTTGATTTGACAAATAGGGTATGGGGGTATACCCTATAAGTAGGTCGATAACTAATAATCTAACTCAAAAATATGCATCATTCAGTTGATCAAAAAATAAAAGGCCGGGCTTTGCACCGGGCAAAGATCCTTAAAGGCCAGTTTGACGGTCTTATCAAGGCAATTGAGAAGGAGGAGTACTGTCCGACTCTCCTGGAGCAATCTCTCTCCATTCAAAGGTCACTCAAAAGCCTCGACAGCTTCCTTTTGGAGAATCACCTCCGTTCCCATGTGAAGCATCAAATGCAGAGCAAGGGTGGAGATGAGAAAGCTGTCAAAGAATTGGTACGAATTTATAACTTATCCAATAAATAATTATGTCCAGCAACATAACCAAACAACTAAAAAAAGCTGGCATGCACATTGAACCGGATCAGAAAGCTTTGGATGTTGTCTGCGGTATGGAGCTTGATCCGGTACATACAAAATTACATGTCGAGCACAAAGGTGAGGTTTATTACTTCTGCAGTACCATGTGTAAGAATCATTTCGTCAACGATCCTCAAAAGTACGTCGGCTAATTACTAAAATTAATTTAATTCTAAAATATATGAAGCTATCGAAAATACTACATGTCGCGAGTGTCATCTCAGGAGTTTTGGGAATTCTAGGGATTCTGGGCCTCTTTGGTTTCTGGGGTGTAGGGATGATGGGAAATAATCAGGGTATGATGCCGATGTCTGTAGGCTCAATCCCGCTCCTCCTAGCCGCAATTTGGTTTCAGATTGGAGCAATTCATCACATGATACTTGAGAGAAAGGGAGAAATTGTTTAGTCGCTTAACTAAAAAATTATATGCATAATCATAATGACAATAATAAAGACGGTGGTCACAAAGGAATGATGTGGATGATGATCCCGTGCTTGCTCCTATTAGGATTTCTGTTTCTTGGTGGGGGCAACTTATCTTCTTCTGGGTATCTCTGGCCAATTCTTATTGGCGTCTTTGTAATTGTGCATGTTTGGATGATGTTCAAGGGTCACGGCGGACACGATCACGGGTCTGATAAGAAATAAATACTATGACTCATCACGAACACACAAAAGATCTGTACACCTGCCCTATGCATCCAGAGGTGATGCAGGACAATCCTGGTATGTGCCCTGAATGCGGTATGCGGCTGGTGCCTACAAAGAAAAAGGGATCAGTCGGACACGAGGATCATGATAAACACGCAGGTCATTCGACCAAGATGTTTTTTAGAAAGTTTTGGATAAGCCTCATTTTAACTATTCCAGTTGTGCTCTACGCTAAGGTCGTAGAGACTATTTTCAAGTGGTCACCGCCTACTTTTCCCGGTTCGGACTATCTCCCTTTGATCTTAGGATCGATCGTCTTTTTCTATGGTGGCTGGGTATTCCTTGCTGGTGCATGGCGTGAAATCAAAGGACGACTGCCGGGCATGATGACCCTGATCGCTATCGCTATTTCTGCCGCTTACCTCTGGAGTGTGTATGCGGTTTTTGCAGGTGCTGAAGCTCTTTTTTGGGAGCTTACAACGCTTATCACCATTATGCTTCTTGGGCACTGGCTCGAGATGCGTGCAGTTTCCGGAGCACAAGGTGCGCTTAAGGAGCTTTCAAAGCTCCTTCCTGATACTGCAGAAGTAATCCGTAATAGTGTAACAACAACTATTTCGCTTTCCGAGCTTCGAGAGAACGATGTTGTGCTCGTAAAACCCGGAACGAAGATTCCTGCAGACGGCTCGATCATTGACGGAGATTCCGATGTAAACGAGTCGATGGTTACTGGAGAGTCGAAACCAGTTTCCAAGAAGCAGGGTGACGCAGTTATCGCTGGCACTATAAATGGTGATGGTGCACTGAAAATTAAGGTTGCACAAATCGGCGAGAAAACCTTTCTTGCTGGTGTTATGCGTTTAGTCGCCGAAGCTCAAGCTTCCAAGTCGCGTTTGCAGATTCTTTCCGACCGAGCCGCCCTTTATCTCACAATAGTCGCAGTCGGTGGAGGCATAATTACGCTCATTGCATGGCTTATGGTCGGAGCTGACGTCGGTTTTGCGGTGGCTCGGCTTGTAGCCGTACTTGTCATTGCCTGTCCGCACGCACTTGGTCTGGCAGTGCCGCTTGTTGCATCAATCTCTACAACCAAAGCGGCACAGAACGGCTTTTTGGTAAAACAGCGTCTTGCTCTTGAAGCCGCTCGAACTATTGACACAGTGTTATTTGATAAAACAGGAACACTAACCAAGGGAGAATTCGGAGTAGTGGAAGTTTGGAACACTAGCGGACATACTAAAGACGAGGTTGTAGAATTAGCCGCTTCACTTGATACCCTGTCGGAACATCCGATCGCTCGTGCTGTTGTCGCAAAAGCAAAAGAACAAAAATTGTCACTCAAAGATCCTAAGAAATTTGAAGCGATCAAAGGTAAAGGCGTGAAAGCAATGATCGGCGAGCAGGAGATTATGGTTGGTGGACCGGCACTTCTTGAGGGTCTTGGACTTACCGTCCCCAATGAAATCTCCAATCAGGTTCAGGATGCTGGAAAAAAAGGACAGACCGTTGTCTTTACGGTAAAGGATAAAAAGCTCCTCGGTGCCATTGCTCTTGCCGACATCATCCGCGAAGAGTCACGAGAAGCCATTAAGTCGCTCAAAGAAAGGGGTGTGAAAACAGCAATGATCACCGGCGACTCCGAAGATGTTGCCAAGTGGGTTGCCTCCGAGCTTGGCATAGATGAGTATTTCGCTAGGGTACTCCCGTCGGAGAAATCAGAAAAGGTAAAAGCGCTTCAAGAGCGAGGTCTCAAAGTTGCTATGGTCGGCGATGGTATCAATGATGCTCCGGCTCTGACACAGGCCGATCTCGGCATTGCAATAGGTGCAGGTACAAATGTCGCCATTGAATCGGCCGGTATCATTCTTGTTCGGAACGATCCTCGGGATATCGTGAAGATTGTGCGATTGTCGCAGATGACCTATACAAAGATGATCCAGAACCTGTTTTGGGCAACCGGCTATAACGTGGTAGCACTGCCTCTTGCGGCCGGCGCACTTGCATTCAAGGGAATCATTCTTGATCCGGCAGTAGCCGCCGTGTTTATGTCGGCAAGCACGGTTATTGTTGCAATTAACGCCGTCCTTCTACGAAGGCGTGAATTATAATTAACCGACCAATAAATATATGAAAAATAAACTAATCATTGGAATCATTGCAGTCGTGATCGTGGTCGGCGGAATCGCTTTACTACGACAGACAGACACAGGTAATACAGTATTGGCTGGTAGTTTTTCTACCGATATCACCGGCCTTGTGGAAGCCAAGCAGAGCGAGATAGTCGAGCTTAAGAACGGTGATACATACAACCTCACGGCGTCTATCGTAAAGAAAACGATCGGTAACAGCGTGGTTAAAATGCTCGCATATAACGGCATGATACCGGGACCCATGATCAAGGTTGAGCAAGGTGCAGAAGTTACTTTGAATTTCACTAATAACACTGATGTCGATACCACGATTCACTCGCACGGTGTACGGCTGGAGAATAAATTCGATGGCGTACCAGATGTGACACAGAAGGAGGTTAGGCCGGGCGAATCTTTCACCTACAAGGTCAAGTTCCCCGACGAGGGCATGTATTGGTATCATCCACACATTCGAGAAGACTATGCACAGGAGCTTGGTCTCTACGGCAATTACCTTGTCGTTCCCAATGATCCGAACTACTGGTCTCCGGTCAACCGCGAAGTCGCTCTCTTTGTAGACGATATCCTCATGGAAAATGGCAAGATCGCAGTATTCAGCAAAGCATCTGCTGACCATACTCTCATGGGCAGGTTTGGTAATACCATGCTCGTAAACGGTGAGACGGATTACACACTTCAAGCAAATGCCGGAGAAGTGATTCGTTTCTATATCACGAACTCCGCCAATACCAGAACATTCAATCTCTCTATTCCTGGCGCAAAGATGAAGCTTGTGGGTGCTGACGGCGGCAAATACGAACGCGAAACATGGAGCGATGGCGTTATCTTGAGTCCCTCCGAACGAGTCATTGTTGAAGTGTTGTTTGCTAACGCTGGGTCGTATAAACTTGAGCACAAAACTCCTGAACGTACCTATACGCTCGGAACAATTACCATTGCGAGTGAAAAAATCGCCATTTCTTTTGAGAAAGAGTTTGCAGTATTGCGCTCAAACAAAGACATACAATCTGAGATTGATGCCTTCAGGTCGTCGTTCAATAAACCGGTAGACAAGCGTCTGAAGTTGTCCATTGATATGGGTATGGATATGCAGGGCATGATGCAACAGGAAGAGACCGGCGGTCACAACATGCACATGATGGGCAACGGCCAGAGCATGTCGAATGGATCGATGATGGCAAGCGACAATCCGATTGAGTGGGAAGACAGTAATACCATGATGAATGCAATGTCCAATCCGGAGATGATGAAGTGGGTTATAGAAGACGAAGACACCGGTAATAAAAATATGGACATCGACTGGAAATTTAAAGTTGGTGACAAGGTGAAAATCAAAATCACCAACGACCCGAATTCCATGCATCCAATGCAACACCCGATCCACTTCCACGGTCAGCGATTCTTGGTGTTGAGTACGAATGGCAAACCGAATGATAACCTCGTCTGGAAAGATACTACGCTTATTCAAAATGGCGACAATGTTGAGATTCTCGTCGAAATGACCAATCCCGGCGAGTGGATGGCACACTGTCACATTGCGGAGCATTTGGAGGCCAGCATGATGTTTGGCTTCAAGGTCGAATAAAGCTCGCCACAGGGGCAAACAAAGGGCAAAAAGGGGCTAATGTAGCTCCTTTTTGTATAACGAGTATGGAACTTCAGCAAAGACAATTGATTACACAGATACAAATTGCATAAGAGCAAGAAGGTGTGGGAATCAGAAATAGCACAGGCAATTTCCCAAACTTTGGTTTTTTCTCTGATAGATATCTTTCAGCTGGTTTTATGATGATCTCAATCTTTGTCCTTATCTCTATTTCAAGGAGTTTCTGACAGCTCGGGCAACGCATCGTAAACGAAGCGTTCGAGTTGAATGCTCCGTTCTTGAAGATGATCTTAGTGCAATGAGGGCAATTGCCTATATTTAATTGATCTTGATCCATAGGTAGCGTTGGAGGTTTCTTGGGCTGGTATTGCTGATATTGGCTTTCAGAAATCCTCGATCATGGATTAGTTAATAATATTTCAGACCGGGGTTCGACCATTTCCCGGACGGCCAACGATGATCAGCTGTCATCCATCGCCGTCCTCCTCTTTGAGCTACTCATAGACATCTTTTCAACGAGCGCAGATTTCAATTCGTGCAAGTTATCCCCAGTTTTTTGATCACGTTCGGAATTCTTATTAATTAATTCTTTTTCTTTATTCTTGTTAGTAGTTCCCACTGACTGATCTGACCGGTCTCTCTGACCGATGTGCAAGTCTGACTGACCGGTCTTGTTTGAGTTCGGTCTGTATGACCGGTCTAGTTTCAACAGGTAGTACACATTGTGATAGCGTCGCCGGCTTTTCCGGATGATGCCGAGCTTTATCAGTTGCCGTATGCCTCTTTGCACACTCGAAATACTCGCGCCGATTTTGTCGGCGATGTGTTTGTGCGAAGGAAAGCAAAAACCCTCCTGGTTAGCATGCTCCGCCAGGCAGTTATAAACGGCGATGCCAATCGGTTTGATCGTGCTTCCGTACTCGTCGAGGAGAACTTTGCTGATCCAGTACCAGTCTCCTTTGCGAAGATCTCTGATTGCGATTTGTTTATCCGGCATACATGAAAAAACTAAGGCGCGGAGTCGACCAAGACCGGGCCTTATTCCTCCCATCACGTCTGGCGTCATTGAGGGGAGAGTAAGGCTCGGTCTTTACCACTCTCTGGCCTTGGGAAGAGCTCGATCGATGTTATCCATCGCTCGGCAGAAATCTCTTCGTGTAATTGGATTTTCAAGTTCCCGGATGTTGAAGTTACGTAAGAGGCTCTCCCGTCTCCAAAGAAGTTCCTTCCTTGTCGGCGGCTTCCGAGTCATCCGTGTCCATATCCTCCGGATAAGTCTCTTGATCAGGATTTTCGTTCTCATGTTTTTTGATGTGATTCATGTGATCCAAAAGCATGAACGCCATACGCTTAAAGCCAGCGTGGACTTTCCAAACTTCTTGTCGGGACGGCTCTCGTCCGAGTACGTCGGCGAGTGCGTTGCGAGTGAGCTCAACAAGAGCTTCCTCATCTTTATCTGGTTTGGACATGCGGTGGTTTGGTTCATAGAAGTGACCTCACACTTTTATTGACCCCACCTTGCCTAAGGCAAGAAAACTTCCTCTACTCTGACCCCGAGAGCCAAAGCGATCCGCTGGGCTGTGTCGAGATTCGGCCGCTTCCGGCCGGTCTCGTACCGGCTGATCGCTGTGTTGTGCTTAAAACCAAGAATTCGGGCTAGCTGGTATTGCGTTAGCCCCTTCTTGATTCGAAGGTCACGGAGTTTTATATTCACTGGTGATTTGTTCATATCGTTAACTTTTAGACCTCTATAGTCATATTAAGCAAAATTGCTTAACTGGTCAATATTCTGGCTTGTGGATAAGCAAAGTTGCTTAATCTTTACTAATTTGCTATCATTTAGGCAACAAGGTCGCAGTTAACCGATTAAGCAAAATCTATGAATATGTCATTTGGTTCATATCTAAGACAGCAAAGAGAATTCAAAAAATGGAGTATTAAAGAGCTTGCCGAACGGCTTGGCTTTTCATCGAGCTATATCAGCCAGCTGGAAAACGGCACACGCATCCCTTCCCAGAAACAGCTGGCGACCCTTGCTAAGGCATATGAGCTTCAGGAGGAGGAAGTCAGAAAGCACTGGGCAGAGGGAAAGATTCATCAGGTAAGCAAGGACAGCAATTATAAATTTGATATTAAAGAGGTCGGAGAGAAGCGTGTTCAGGAGGCCACAAGTAAGCTCGAGCAGGGGCTGGAAGAACTGAAGAGGAGTTTTTCGACCGACGGCGGTCATTTCAAGTTGCCGGTGCTTGTGGCGATCCCAATTGATGATCTCGACGGGCATTTGAGCCGAACGAGCGATTTTGTTTTGCTTCCAAAGGATAATGTTGTACCCGGTCATCGTGTATTCGGACTTCGTGTATCCGATCTCACACTTCCAGATGCCGGCATTGTCACCGACGACTTCATCATTCTCGATGCCGACGTTCCTCCAAAAAACGGCGACATAGCGATCATAAGGACTCCGGACGGTCTGGTGATGAGTTATTACCACGAACGAGGTGATCACCTCGAGCTCCGGCCAGAGAGAGAAGGCTTCAAAAAGACCTACCCTCTCAAGGAGAGCAAGATGATAGGTCGGCTGGTATACCACGTAAAAAAATATTAATCGCCAGGGCTCTCCAAACGGAGAGCCCTCAAGCTATCTAACAAACAATTTATGAATTATTTAATCTACGGACGTGTCTCTACCTCTCGTCAGGCCGAACGAGAACTGAGTATCCCAGCGCAGGTCAAAGCGTGCCAAAAGTACGGCATGGATCATAACTGGACTCTCGCACCGGATGGTGTCTACGAGGAAAAGGGTGAATCGGCTCGAACAGTCGAACGTCCACAGCTTCAGAAAATGCTTCACCGGGCAAAAACTGACGGCAAGATTGATGTCATTTTGATGCACAAGTTGGACCGCATGTGTCGCAACGTTGCGGATTACGCCGCAATAAAGATGATGCTCAAAAAGCACGACGTCCGGTTGATCTCGGTGGTCGAGCAATTCGACGAGTCTTTCTCCGGAGAACTTGTCGAGAACATTATGTCCTCAATTGCCCAGTGGACGTCCCAGAACATCAGCTGGGAGGTCAGGAAGGGTCTTAAAGAGGCCGTAGAGCGTGGCAGGTTCCCCGGATACGCACCTACCGGCTATTTAAACGATAAGAAGACAAAGTCTCTCATCGTTGATCCCGTGCGCGCACCATTCGTTAAAATGGCTTTTGAGCTCTATGCGACCGGTAAGTACAGCTATCTTTCGCTGGCAAAGGAACTCGCTAAGCGTGGCTTTAAGAGCAAATACGGCAATTTGGTGAAGCGAACATCGATCGAGCACATTCTGATGAATCCGATCTATTACGGCCTCATCAAAACTCGATCTGCAACGTGTCAGGCAAGCTTTCCAACACTTATCACCAAGAAGCTTTTTGACGACGTTCAGGAAATCATCCAACAACACAATCACTCAGCCGATCGTTCTCGCAAGCATTCGTATCCAATGGCCGGATTCATGCGATGTGCGGTCTGTGGTTCTACGCTCTGCGGACAGACGCAAAAAGGTCATCTCTACTACGCATGCACCCATTGGAACGATCGCAAGTGTACCGAACGCAAATACATCCGTTGGGAGTCAGTTGAGGAACAGGTCGCAATGCATCTCTCAAGGGTGCAGTTACCGGATCGGTTCAAGAAGGTCTTGGACGCTTATTTCCAGCACTTCGCCAAAGAGCGAATAAATCAGGAGGAAAAGGAACGAAAGACTCTCAAGCAGGAGCTGGTAAGAGTCCAGCAACAGATCCGCAATATTGTCGTGGATCGCTCAAAACGCATCATAGACGCAGATGTGTTTATAAAGATTCAGGACGAGCTCTTAAAGGAGAAGGAGATGTATCAGGAACGTCTATCGATCCTTGAGGGTAAGTCTGACAAATTCGTGCAAAAGTTTAATGAGATACTCGACTTCACGGATCACGCAGATAAGGTATTCCAGACCAGTGGTATGAATCAAAAGCGTACATTGGTGAAGCTATGCTTCGAAGGCTTTACTGTACAAAATCAAAAACTGACGCCGATATGGACGCCAGTCTTTGATGTTCTTATGGACTTAAACTCTAGCAATTTCGAACCCCCAAAAGCCGGTGGCAAGGGCTCAAAAACCCTTGCCGTGACTAAGGTTCAAAGTTGCCAATCTGGCGGAAAGGGAGGGATTCGAACCCTCGATACCGTTTCCGGTATACGGCTTTTCGAGAGCCGCGCCTTCAACCTCTCGGCCACCTTTCCCCACTTCGCCAAGGCTTCCAGCCTTCGCTAACGGATAGCTACGGCATGGCAAAGCGCGGGGCGGGCCCCACAAGCAAATAATACCTAGGTTACAGCTATCCTAACGCCTTTTTGTAGTTTTGTTCAACTCTTCGACTTGGTCGCCAAGGAGAAGAGTTGCCCTGAGCAAAGTCGAAGGGCTTTCATTTATTAACGGCATACAGTTCTCCTACCTTCTTCCAATCCAAGACACTCCAAAACGCCGTGATGTAATCGGCGCGTTTGTTTTGATATTTCAAATAATAAGCGTGCTCCCAAACGTCCAAGCCTATAAGAGGCCTGTCATTTTTCCCCACTTCGCCAAGGCTTCGCGGGGCGAGGCTCAACGGACTGTCTTGGTTAGGGAGACTATAGACTTTCAACCCTCCCCTCGACTCCGCTCGGGATAAATCGACTTCGCTCAGGGCAAGCCATGCCCAGCCACTGCCAAAATGATTTAACGAAGCATTTGTAAATTGCTCTTTAAACGCGTCAAAGCTGCCGAAAGATTTGTTTATCGCTTCCGCCAATTCCCCACTCGGCATTTTTTGCGCGTCACCCTCTGGCGCCAAGATTTCCCAAAACAACGAGTGATTCAAATATCCCCCGCCATGATTTTTTATTTGCCCACGAATATCCTCCGGCACACTGCCTAAATTTTTGAGTAATTCTTCAATCGGCGTTTCGGCAATTTCGGGATGCTTCGTGAGCGCGCCATTTAATTTATCAATATAAGCTTGGTGATGCTTCGTGTGATGAATGGTCATCGTCGCCTCGTCTATATAAGGCTCGAGGGCGTTATAAGCGTATGGCAAACTTGGAAGGGTGTATTTCATAACAAAAATTTTATTAATTATTAATTTGGTGATTTTTACCCGACGCCAATACGCAAATAATACGCGCGAATGTCGCTAATAAAAGAAGTTAGGACTTAACACTATTAGTATCATTCGAGTTAATTCGTGTATTAGGGTCGAGTTTTCTTGTCTTCAAGAAATAATTGTATGCTGAGAGCGTCGCTATCACCGCGTTTCCTACTGAGATATTATTTTGTTTATAAACTTCATCTGTCACATCTCCGGCGGCAAAAATACCAGACTTAGACGTTGTGCCAAGCTTGTGGTCAATGACGATTTCACCGAAATTATTTAATTCCACTAGATCTTTTACAATTTCTGAATTCGGCACAGAACCGATTTCTACAAAAAGACCCCCTGCTTTTATCTCTCCAGTTTCTCCCGTCTTGTTATTTTTAATTTTGACTCCGGTCACAAAATCTTCTCCGAAAACTTCTGTCACTTCCGTGTTTTTCAAAATTGTCACCATATCTCCTCGTTCAGTAATGTGTTCTTGAGTAGCCGGATCTCCTTTCATTTCTTCTCCTCTCATAAGAAGAGTGATTTTTGAGGCATAAGGAAAAAGATCGACTACCGATTCCAAGGCGGAATTTCCAGAACCCACCACAATGACTTCTTTGCCCTTAAAAAGCGGCGCGTCGCAAGTGGCGCAAAATGCGACACCTTTGCCATCATATTTATCCTCTCCAGGAACACCGAGCCTGCGTCTTCTTCCGCCGGAAGCAATCATTAGCATTTTGCCGATGTATTTTCCCCCTGTTTCTGTTTCCACCTCAAAACCTCCCTCTGCCTCTTTTATGCCTACTGCTTTTTCAGGCATTTTTATTTCCACGTCATGAGGATAAGCCCTCACGTGGTTTTCAAAGGCTTGCGCCAAATCATATCCGGAGATTTTTACCGTGCCTATCCAGTTTTCTATATTGTCAGAAACTATAGATTGGCCACCGAAACTCTCGGTAATTAGCAAAGTTTTCAGTTTTTTCCTAGCCGCATAAACGGCCGCGCCAGCACCAGCTGGTCCTCCGCCGATGATGATAAAATCGTACATTGAATTAAAATAAAAAAATTAAAGGCCTAGAATTTGAACAAGTTTCGGCTTGTTAAAACCCACAATAATTTCCCCCTCGATGTCTATCACCGGCACCCCCATTTGCTTCGAGATTTCAAACATATTTTTTCTCGCCTCTTCATCTTGAGCTACGTCTATTTCTGTATACTCAACATTATTAGCTTTAAAAAAATCTTTGGCCGCCCTGCAAAAAGTACAAGTTGGAGTCGAGTAAATTTTTACGTTTTTCATGTTTTTGTTTTTTAGATTAAATAATAACTATTGGGAATCTACCGCCGTCTGGATAATTTTTAAAGAGGTTTGATATGGTTCGGCTCCGTTTATGACATAAGTTTTGCCGTTTTGCGTGGTAACCACCGTCCAAGGAGTGCCCGCGCCCCCTCCTTCCACCGCATCCGCCAAATCTTTCTTAATTCTCTCCAATGTCTCATCGGAATTCATACAGGCTTGAAATTGCGTCTTGTCCAACCCTATTTGTTCGGCGATCTTTGGCAGTTCAGCCAAGTCCAGTTGATTATTTGACGGAGTTATCTCAAAAATCTTATTGGCATACTCCCAAAATTTAAGATTGCCTCCAATTTTCCCCGCGCACTCCGCCGCTTCCGCCTCTTCCATCGCTTTGGAATGAAGGCGAACAATGGGGAAATTTCTAAAAACCCAAGCCACTTTCCCGCTTCGTCCAAGTTCGCTCTGCATGATAGCTTGCATAGTGCCATGGAAAACTTTGCAAAAAGGACATTCAAAATCCGAATACTCAATCACTTTGACTAGAGCGTTCGGATCGCCTATTAGATGATCCGTTTCATCCACGGGACGAATTTTAATATCAACGGGAGCAAATTTTCCCTGATCACCTACCTCAACCCCTTTTTTGTCCGACTTAATATTTGTATAAAGAATTGTTCCTGCTATCAAAAGCCCCGCTACAATAATGGCTATAGGCACTGCCAATGATTTATTTTTTTCTTCCATAATATAAAGATTATATCATAAAAAATAGAGATAGGGCAAAATCATGTCAAAATTAGCAAATTTTGACGAACATTAACGCTTCTTGGCTACAAATAATTTTTCGTCGTCACTCAAAATTTTCGCAGCCCGCCCCTCGCAACTATGGTTTAATCTTTTGGTCACGGGTTACTAAATTTTTTGCTTCACAAAATTCGCAAAAAATGTAAGTACCCGCGACCCCAGCTCCCCCGCCGTGGCGGGGTCCGCTATCAAAAAGCTAAAAATATAAAGCAGTTTATATTTTTTTAACGCTTTTTGACCCCACGGAGAGTCGAACTCCGGTTAACGGATTGAAAACCCGCTGTCCTAACCATTAGACGATGGGGCCCCATTTATCATTTCCACGCTCAAAGCTTCGTATGATAAGTCACTTTCATTTATAAAACAACGGCTAAAATATATCAAATTTTGCCGAAAATGTAAAAAGTAAATTTTATTTGGGAATAAAAAACTTTTTATATGCGATCTAAAAAAATTTGCTTTTTTTACTTCTTTATGTTTATTTATATGAGGATACCCAGACAGAAACAAGACAACAATAAAGCCAAGGGAAGGGGTAGATAATGTCTCATCTACATGAACTGTTTACGATGATCATTGACGTCAACACCACCAAGACTATAGAAAAACCATTTTTCATAGAAATAACAAGTGGGGTGCGTGCCGAATTAATGACACATTCTTTGGCAGTTTTCACGGAATTGGTTCTTGAAAAATGGAAATTTCTTGGAGTGAACAGAAACGCAGAAGCTGAGGAATTGGCAATTAAATACTCAAGAAGAATTTTGAATGAGATTATGGAAATAAAATTATTTTTTAGAAATTGCCCGGAATTTTATGCAGAGGCATTTTGTCACTTTTTTGGTGAACTGCTTTTAAAGCCTGATGGATTTTTTGGGGAAGAGGCTGAAAAAAAATTTTCCGACCTAAAAAAATGGGTGTGTGGATTACACCCATATTACGAAGGGAAATACCGTTTAAGAAATGACGTAGCGAATAATTGATATAATTGCCACACAATCTTATGTAGAACCGAGTTGTGTGGCAATTTTTTATAAAAATAATCCTTATTATTAATATGCGAATATTAGCCATCGAAACATCTTGCGACGAAACATCTGTCGCAATAATAGATGCCGAAGGAGGTTTTGAATCACCGAACTTTCGCGTGCTTGCCAATATCGTTTCTTCACAAGCCGATCTTCACGCTGAATATGGCGGGATCTTCCCAACTCTCGCCAAACGCGAACATCTCAAAAACCTCCCACTCGTCCTTGACGAAGCTCTCAAAACCGCAAAAAAAACTCTAAGGCTTAATGGATTGACGTCGGACGTCAATCATTTAGAATTTAGTGATTTAAATATTGATATAATCGCAGTAACAGTGGGGCCGGGGTTGGAGCCAGCGCTTTGGACAGGAATTGAATTCGCCAAAGATTTGGCAAAAAAATGGGACAAGCCTCTTGTGGCTGTTAATCATATGGAAGGACATATCGCCAGTGTTTTGTTGGGGCAAAACACTGGAAGTACCAAATCTCAAACAACAAAAAACAAAGTGCAATTCCCCGCTATCGCCTTACTTGTTTCCGGTGGACACACTGAAATTGTGTTGATTAAAAAATGGTTGGATTACAAAATAATCGGAGAAACAAGGGACGACGCCTCTGGCGAAGCTTTTGACAAAGCGGCGCGAATGCTGGGGCTTGGCTACCCCGGAGGACCGCTTATTTCCATGGAAGCTGAAAAAGCGCGAAATTCGAAACGCCCACCTTCGCCAAGGCTTCGACAGGCAAGCGAAATTCGAAAAAATTTAAAAAATTCAGAAATTGTTTCGGATTTCGAATTTAGTGCTTCGGACTTAACTCTGCCTCGTCCAATGATCCACAGCAAAGATTATGATTTTTCTTTTTCCGGGCTAAAAACCGCTTTGCTTTATTTGATTCGCGATATTCGAAAAGTTAGAGAGAGTGAAAATATTTCCGACCTTGTACCTGAATTGGCTCATGAGTTTCAAAACGCGATAGTGGAAACTTTGGTCGCAAAAACAATTCGGGCGGTAAAAGAATATAACGCAAAATCGTTAATTTTGGCAGGAGGCGTGGCAAATAATAAACTTTTACAAACTTCTCTTGCGGAATCTGTTTTAAAATCTTCGCCACACACAACGCTCCACATTCCACATCTGTCCTACACCACCGACAATGGCGCCATGATCGGCTCGGCAGGCTATTTTCGAGCCTTCAGAAATGAACATGTAAAAAATATGAATTCTTTGCGGGCTGTTGGCAACCTAAGACTAGAGAGTAAATAAAAAATAAAATGAGGCTGAAATGGTCTAATGGCTTATAATCTGGTAACATTTACTCCATGGAAATTCCGGAAAAACTTAAAAAACCATACAGCCCGAAAGAAACCGAGGGAGTCATTTACAAAATGTGGGAGGAGAGTGGTTACTTTAACCCCGATAATCTCAAAGCGAAACAAGGCGAAACTTTCTCCATAATTATGCCTCCGCCAAATGCCAATGGCCATCTTCACGCTGGCCATGCTCTGGTAATTGCCGTTGAAGACATTATGACGCGGTACAAAAGAATGCGTGGCCATAAAACACTATGGCTTCCAGGCGCAGACCACGCCGGTTTTGAGACACAAGTGGTTTACGAAAAAAAGTTGGAAAAAGAAGGCCGATCGCGTTTTGGCGTGGACGCCAAAGAACTCTACAAAGAAATTATGGCCTTCACCAAGGAAAACAAGGTGCATATGGAATCAGAAATTCGCAAACTCGGTGCTTCTTGCGATTGGTCTCGCGAAAAATTCACGCTGGATGACGATATTAAAAAAGTAGTTTACGACACTTTCCAAAAATTATCCGCCGATGGCTTGGTCTATAGAGGCAATCGCATTGTTAATTGGTGCACCAAACATCAAACCGCTTTTTCCGATTTGGAGGTAGAACATATTGAACGCAAAGATCCTCTTTATTATATGAAATATGGTCCGTTTGTTTTGGCTACAGTTCGACCCGAGACAAAATTTGGCGACACAGCTGTGGCTGTTAATCCAAACGATCCCCGTTACAAAGATTATATCGGCAAGGAAATAGAAATTGACACTCTTATCGGCAAAGCAAAGTTAAAAGTAATCGCCGACGAAGCGGTAGATATGGCATTTGGCACCGGCGTGGTGAAAGTAACGCCCGCTCACGACCCAAACGATTTTGAAATGGGTCTGCGACATAATTTGGCAGTGAAAGAGGTAATAGACAAAAATGGAAAATTGAACGAAAATTGCGGACCATATGCTGGATTGTCGATAGAAGAAGCCAGAAAAAAGGTAGTCTCCGATATGCAGGAAAAAAATCTCATAGAAAAGATAGACGCGGATTACTTGCATAATGTTTCTGTTTGCTACAAATGCTCCCGCATCCTAGAGCCCCGAGTAATGCCCCAATGGTTTATAAAAATGGCGCCACTGGCCAAAAAAGCAATCGAGGCAATAGAAAAAGAAGAAATTCAATATATTCCAGATTATTACAAAAAAATTTCCTTAGAATGGCTAAAAAATATTCGTGACTGGAACATTTCCCGCCAAATCGTCTGGGGTATTCCTATTCCCGCCAAACTTTGCAACAAATGCAACCACGCCGTAGTTGATATTGAAAACAAAATAAACAAATGTGATGAGTGCGGTAGCGAAATGCACGCCGATCCGGATACCTTTGACACATGGTTTTCCTCCGGCCAATGGCCTTTTGCCACACTCGGTTTTCCAAATAGCAAAGACTACAAAGATTTCTACCCGACAAATGTAATGGAAACCTCCGGCGACATTATTTTCTTTTGGGTTTCGCGAATGATCATGCTGGGTCTTTATCGCACAGAAAAAGTCCCCTTTCGCGCTGTTTATCTCCACGGCCTCGTCTTAGATGGCAAAGGGCAGAAAATGAGCAAAAGCAAGGGCAATGTCATAAACCCTCTCGACCTTATTGAAAAATTTGGCACCGATGCTTTGCGCATGGGTCTTATCGTGGGCAACACTCCAGGAACATCTCTTGCTTTGTCAGAAGATAAAATAAAAGCTTATAAACATTTTGCCAATAAAGTTTGGAACGCCTCACGATTTGTTTTGGAAAACACGCAAGAGAAAATTAACCAGTATGACGAATCAAACATCACAGAGAAAGACAAAGAGAGTCTGGAAAAATTTGAGAATCTAGTAAAAGATGTCACTCTTGATATGGAAAATTTTCGTTTTTATCTTGGAGCAGAGAAGCTCTACCACTACTTCTGGCACACTTTTGCTGATAAAATAATAGAAGAATCAAAATCGGTTTTTAAAGATGGAAGTGATGAAGAAAAAAAATCCCGCAAATGGTTAAATGTTCATATTTTAAAAAATCTAACGATAATGCTTCATCCTTTTATGCCCTTCATCACTGAAGAAATATGGAGTATGTTACCAATAGAAAAAAATAATCCCCTTATCATAGAAAAATGGCCTATTTAGAAAGTATCACCAGCAGTGGTCTTTGGCTTTCTTTGATTTTCGGTTTTCTCCCTCCTCTTTTTTGGCTATGGTTTTGGCTCCGTGAAGACGCTCGTCCGGAACCTAAAAAGCTTATTTTCCTTGCTTTTGTCTATGGAATAATTGCCGCCATTTTGGCTATCCCTTTTGAGTATTCTGTAAAACTTATCACGGGGAATATTATAGCTTTGCTCCTGTCCTGGTCTTTAATTGAAGAGATTTTTAAATATTTAGCGGCGCGAAAATCCGGCTTGAATAAAAAAGCTTTTGACGAACCCATAGACGCTCTTGTTTATATGACCACTGCGGCACTCGGTTTTGCTTCCGCTGAAAATATCTTGTTTCTTTTAAAAGCTTTTGGCACTTCTGGCACGATAGCTACTATTGTTACAGGAAATCTTCGCTTTCTCGGTGCCACCCTTCTCCATGTGGTTGCCTCAAGCATCTTAGGAGCCAGCATTGCTTATGCTTTTTTCCATAAAGAAAAAATGATTCGCAATGTTTTGGGCGGTCTTGTTCTATCCACAGCTTTGCACTTCTGTTTTAATTTCCTTATACTTAATAGCGAACCAGATGATATCTTAAAAATTTTGATCCCCCTTTGGGTCTTTATTGTTGTTATCATCTTTTTATACGAAAAAATAAAAAGAATAAAAACATGAAAGAAAAAAGATCTTTTTTTGAGCGTTTGACAGGAAGCTACAGAGAAGAACCAGAAGAAGAATTAACCCCTATGAAAAAAGGAGAGCGATCTCTCCTTAAAGAGGCCGAAGAAGATTTGGAAGAAGGCCAGCTTTCGGTGGACGCATATCAAACAGCAACAGAGATAGTTGTGCAAGCCATGGTGGCAGGCGCCAGAATGGAAGATTTGGATGTCTCAATCACTCAAGATATGGTAACTATAAAAGGCAAAAGGATGGACACTCGAAGGGTGGACGACGGCGATTTTTTTGAAAGGGAACTCTATTGGGGAAATTTTGGACGAACCCTTCTTCTGCCTCAAGAAGTAGACCCCGATGAAGCCGAGGCAACCATGAAAAACGGCATGCTTACCGTGCGAGTGCAAAAACTGGACAAAGAAAGAGTGCAAAGACTAAAAATAAAAAATGAATAAACCAAAAAAGACCAACCTAAAAATTGGTCTTTTTTGATATTAATAATAAACAAAATGCCACGGGGGTGAATCCCCGCCCGACACGCTGACGCGAGTCATGCGGGCGGGGAACACCCGACGCCATCCTCTTCAGGCTTGGTGCCACGGGGGTGAATCGAACACCCGACGCCATCCTCTTCAGGGATGCGCTCTACCACTGAGCTACCATGGCAAAATTTTTTCCAAAAACTTTTAGCCCCGCTGCTGTCTCAAGGTACTTTTCTCTTGCGCGAGGCCTCTCGAACAGAGGAGGAAATCTCCTTGTGAATGACCCTCAAACCTGTCATCTGAGCCGTTGTTCTTGTGCGCCCAGTGGCGGTGTTCACGGAGCCGCCGCGCAAGGCCCATGGGTCCATCCCCTTGTACAGTTTGCCGATATTATCACTCAAGACGTACACCGTATATATATGCAAGAGTGTAAGGGCACGCTCCCCGCCCGACTGAACGACTTCAGTCGTTCGGGCGGGTACCACTGAGCTACCATGGCTAAAAATTACTTCCCCACAAAACAAAAAGGCCCTACCCGGCCTTAATCATAGCCCAAAAAAGTATCTTCGGTCAACGTCCTAGATTTCCATTCTTCAAAAGAACCTCCTTCAATTTCTCCAATGTATCAGCATTCAGACTGCTCGGGTTTAAAATTCCTTGCCCTTGAGAATTTAGGAGTCCGGCCGGATCAACTATCGCCTCCAGCCCTTTTTCAAGAAATGGTTGGACAATGTAATAAGAACCCACGGTTACAGCAATGATAAATACCCATTTTATCGCCGTAAAAATAGTGCCAATCCTTTGGGCTCGGCGCATAGACCGCAAGATTTTGAGAGACTCTTCGGAGATTTCCACATCTCTTTTCATCAACGCCTTTAGTTCTTCATCCATGATTTTTAATCCTAACAATTATTTACCCATCCGTCTTTCTCTCTGTGCATAAGAGTGAAGCGCCTTATGAAATTCCGCCACTTCAAATTCCGGCCAGTATTTTTCCGTAAAATAAAATTGCGATTCGGCCGTATCCCACATCATAAAACCAGCCGACCAATGGGGCTCACCTCCTGTCCTGATAACTAAATCAACTGGAGGCAAATCGTGAGTCCAGAGATTTTGTTTAATTGAGTCATAAGAGATATTCGGTGAAGATTTAAAAGCTTTCAAATATTGCCGTGAGATTTTCTTTATTGCTTCCGCCATTTCATCCCTTCCATCATAGGCCATCAAATAAGTTAGTCTTTTTTTGGAGTATCGGGCAGTTTTTTTTATGACTTTCTCCATTACGCTGACAAGAGGTTTGGGGAATTTTTCCCGCCATCTTCCTAAAATTTCCACCCTTGTCTCATTTTCGTCTATCTTTTTTTCTTTTAAGAGCTCGCCAAACATTCTTTTGAAAAGTCTATAGAGGAAAACAACTTCTGCCTTGGGTCTGCCCGAAATGTTCGAAACAGAACAACCCCAGGCAGTAAGATGGGTAATGCCTAAACTAAAGGCCTCATTGGTAATTTTCTCCAAAATTTCTACTCCTTTTTCGTGTCCAAAAGAGGAGCCTTTGCCCAAAGTCTTTGCCCAACGTCTGTTGCCATCTGGAATGATGGCAATGTGTTTTGGCAGATTATCTTTATTGGAAAAATTTTTATCTCTCTCTGGCATTTCTATATGTAGAACGGAAAAAGCAAACAGTTAGTAACTTTTTATATCAACAAAATTTATAAAAACCAGACTTCGCTATCCTAACACCCACATTTTTCTTTTTCAAGAACCCTGATTATTTAAGTTTTAATATCATTCCTTAAAGAAAAATAAACATCAAGTAAAGCAAAAAGGAGGCTTGTCACAAGGGGTCCTAGCAAAAATCCTAAAGGTCCGAAAAAAGCTACTCCACCTAATACCGAAAAAAGAACCAGCAGGGGATGGAGGCGAGTTCCTCTCCCCACAAGTTTTGGCCCCAAGAAATTATCAATCAAGCCCACAGCTAAAATCCCCCAAAGAAACAAACCCAGAGAAAGAAACAAACCGCCTTTGAAATATAAGAAGACCACAGCCGGAAGAATCACCAAAGAGGTACCCACTCCGGGAATTAAAGCCGCCACAGAAGCGACGCTTCCCCAGAGAACAAAGTTTGGAACACCGAAAATAAAAAAACCAAGAGCGGTTAGAAAACCTTGAGCAAGAGCCACCACGAGGCTTCCTTTTATTACCGAGTTAATCGCTAAAGATAATTTGTCGAATATAGTATTGTCGTGAATATCGTGAAGAGGGCTTAGGCGAAGAATAAATTTTTTAAGTTTTGAACCGTCTTTAAAAAGATAATAAAGGGTAACGAGAAAAACGAAAAGAGAGATGATTAGACTTAAAGTTTTTTTTGCCACATCCGCGAAAATTGATCCTAAACCTGAAAGAAGTGAGGCCAATCCCTCTTTCAGGAAAGAATTAATGTCTAGAAATATTTTTTCGGAATAAGGCAAAGTTTTTAAAAAATTTAAAGTGTGTTGGCCGAGATTTTCAGAAAAACGCTCTGCTCCACCTTTTTGTATTAAGAAAAAATAAAGTTCGCTTGCCTCCTTGAAAATCTGGAAGAAAATGAAAAAAAGTGGCGTTATCACAATAAGAAAAACAAGCATCGTGGATAAAAAAGCGGAAGTTCCTTCTTGGTTTCTAAAAAAAGACAGGATTTTTTGATGCAAGGGGCTAAAAACATTAAAGAAAACAACAGCCATTACAAGGGAATAAAGAAATGGCGTAAAAACAAAAAAGAAAAGTGTTGCCACACCCAAGATAAGAAAAGCGAGAAAATATATTTCTAATTTTTTGTTCTCCATTTTCTAATTTTTTCCAAAAACAAGAATCGAATACCCAGCAACTCAAAGCCTACAAAAATAAGCCACGAGCCGGGAGTAAGAGGTGTCACGAGAGCCAAAAAACCTACGACAACCAGAAAAATTCCGACTGTTTTTCTGGTTTTAGGTCGGCTAGAGACATAATGCTTGAGATCTTTAAAAAGTTTTGAAGACATTCCTTCTTGAGAAAATTTTTCTTATCTCTTCTATTAGAATAACTGATGTGGCTATTAAAGCAATGGCGACCCATTCAGACAACAGGAGTGGCTTAGTATGCAAAATTCTTTGCAAAAAGGGAAGGTGCAAAGCCATTATCTGCAAAGATATTACCACAAATGTCGCTCCTAAAAGAAACTTATTAGAAAAGGGATTCATCCTGAAAATAGACTCCCTCTCCGATCGACAATTCCAAGCATTGAACCATTGAAAAACAGCCAAGGTTGTAAGCGAAATTGTCCAAGCCTTCGTGAGGTCGCTCTCAAAATATTTCGAAAAAAGAAAAAGAGTGCCTATAGCCATCGGTAAAGACATCAAGAACATTCTTTTGACCATTAAGTTGTCTATTATCCATTTTTTTGGTTTTTCAAATTTTCCTCTCATCAATCCTTCTTCTTTTGGTTCCATCGCTAGAGCAACATCAAGAAAGCCATCCGTTACAAAATTAAGCCATATGATCTGTGCCGCAATAAGCGGGAGTGGAAAATCCAAGAGAATAGAGCCGGCAATCACAAGAACTTCGCCCATACTCGTAGAAAAAAGATAGAGCATCACTTTTTTTATTGTTTTGTATATACCCCTCCCCTCTTCCGCCGCGGAAATAATACTGGCAAAATTATCATCCAAAAGCACAATATCAGAAGCCTCTTTTGTTACTTCGGTGCCAATCTTACCCATTGCCACGCCAAGATCAGCCGCAACAAGAGACGGAGCATCATTTACCCCGTCCCCTGTCATTGCCACTATCTCGCCTCTATTACGATAAGCTTGAATAATTTTTAATTTATGATCAGGGGTAACTCTGGCAAACACTGTTGTTTTAGCAATTTTTTCTTTCAGTTCCTCACCAGTCATCGTGTCTATTTCTTCGCCAGTTAAAATATTTTCTCCTTCTCGCCAAAGACCGGCTTCTCTGGCGACAGCATAAGCGGTAAGACGATGATCTCCCGTGATCATTACAAGACGCATACCTGCTTCTCGTACTTTTTGTATGGCTTCTTTTACCTCCGAACGAACTGCGTCTTTCATCCCAAAGAGTCCCAGAAAACTAAGGGGTGGAATGTCTTCAAGGTCTATGTTTTCCTTCATTTGAGAATTTATAGCGCAAGCTACAAGACGAAAACCTTTTCCGGCCATTTCATCAAAAAATATTTCTAATTCCTTTCTTTTTTCCTCATTCAATAGTTCCTGCCCTTTTTCATGCCAAATATTTTTACAAAGATCTAAAACTTTTTCAGGCGCGCCTGTAACAGCCAAAAAATTTTCTCCTTTCATTTGCCGAATCACCGAATGGAATTTTTTCTTATAGTCAAAAGGGATTTCAAAAACTTTTGGCAATTCTTTTTCCAGCAAATCTCTCTGAAATCCCACTTTCTCGGAAAAAACTTGAAGAGCCGCTTCCGTGGGATCACCAGCAATCTTCCAAATTCCTTCTGATTCCAGAAAGGAAAGTTTGGCTCCTGTAAAAAATCCGGCCACTTTTGCGCTTAAAACCAAACCATTATGGCTCAATGGGTCAATTATCTCGCCATTCAAAAAAACATCCCCCTTTGGTTCATAACCACTTCCGCCAATTTCATAATTTTTACCATCAACAAAAACACGCTGTATAACCATTTCATTTTTGGTTAAAGTGCCTGTTTTATCGACAGCAATGATCTTAGTCTGCCCCAGCGCCTCTACTGCCTGTAATCTTTTCACTAAAACATTTCTCTTGGACATTCTTCTTACGCCTGTTGCCAAAACCAATGTCATCACAATCGGTAAACCTTCGGGAATTATAGAAACGGACAAAGCAACTACTGTTTTAAACATTTCCTTTATGCTTTCACCAGAGGAAAGTCCTAAGCCAATCAATATCAGACTAATTACAACCACCGTAATGATAATAATGCGTGAGAGATAACGGATATTTGTTTTAAGCGGTATTTCCGTGTCGATTTTGCTTATTTTTTTGGCTATTTTACCAATTTCAGTATTAACGCCTGTGGCCACAACCAAAGCAGTGCCATGGCCACTCAACACGTTAGTTCCTTTAAAAACCATATTTCTTTGATCAGAAACTGGAATAATAGACTCTTTAGATGAGGAGTTTATTGACGATAAAATTGTTTCTGTCTTAGAAACCGGTCCAGATTCGCCGGTCAAACTGGCTTCGTCAATTTTCAAGGTGTTTGTAAAAATAATTCTGGCGTCAGATGGAATCTTTTCTCCTTCTTGGAGAAGAATAATGTCCCCGGGCACAATTTCTGTATCAGAAATTATAATTTCTTTTCCTTCCCTTAAAACAGTCGCTGAAGTTTCCGTAAATTTCTTCAAGGCCAGCAAAGTATTTTGAGCTTTTCCTTCCTGAATACTACCTACAATCGCATTAAAAATAAGCACCGTGAAAATAATGAAGCCGTCAGTGATCTCTCCGATTGCAAAAATTATACCGGCAGCAAAAAAGAGGATATAAATGAGGGGATTTTGGAATTGCCTCAAAAAAATCAAAAAGTAACTATCGGTTTTTACTTCTGGAAGTTTGTTTTGTCCATAAATCCGGAGGCGTCTTTGCGCTTCTTCATTAGATAAACCTTTTTCGTATGAATTAAGAATTTCTAAAACTCTTGGGATTGTTTCCCTGTACCAAAAAACTTTGTCAATCTTTGATATTGAATTATTCAAAAAAATAAAAGTTTTAGCTGGCTTCTTATTACTTACATAATAGACGATTATTGCCTTTACACAACTAAATAAAAAGCTTTACTTTAAAATATGTTAGCCGGATTTAGAAGTTAGTCCAAATACTCATCCACCTAATTTATATTCGGGGTGAGTTTCAAACCATTTTATAACATGATCGCCGTGAGCATGACGAATCTGAACTCCTCCCGGTAATCCTTCTTCAAATATCCACTGCAGTACCGGGCTACCATCCTCAGGCACTCTAATAACCACCGTTTTTCCATCTACTTCCCCTTCCCAAAAACTGAATTTTCCATCCTTAAAAGGATACGTCGTCGGTTTAATTTCAAATTGATCCAGCCACGGCGGTTGAACAATTGCCCTATATATAAGTTCACTCGCGCCATTAATCGGCGGAACACAGTCATCTTTAATGATCGCGCAATTATAATGAACGGCGCTTGAAGCATATTGGAGGACGTAATAAAAAATGATAACTCCAAATATCAATCCTATGGTTTTTTTTCTTTTATTCATTAAAGTTATTGCAAATAAAAGTTCTTATCTGGTTGGACCTATGGAGAATCGAACTCCAACCTCCTCCATGCCATGGAGGCATTCTACCGTTGAACTATAGGCCCGCTATCAACATCTCCATGCCCGCAGTAGGAATCGAACCTACATCTATCCCTTAGGACGGGACTGTTCTATCCATTGAACTATGAGGGCGTCAACCATTATAACTTTTGTTAATTGTTAAACACCGAGTGTCTAACAAAATGTCTAACAAAGTTACTTTCTTTTCACCAACCTCTCCGCCACCTTATATATATCTCCCGCGCCCATGGTCAAAATCACATCTCCCTTTTTAGCATATTTTTTGAGAAATTTCTCTATTTCCCTCATATCCCCGATATAAAAAGTCTCCGCCACATACTGTTTTATTTCTTCCAACAAATCTTTAGAATGGATGGTACCGTCGTCTACCTCGCGAGCGGGGAAAATATCAGCTAAAACAACCTGACTCGCTTCCTTAAAACTCGTGCCAAATTCTTTCAAAAACTGCTTCGTCCTTGAAAAAAGATGGGGCATAAAAACGGCCGTGATTTTATTCTTGGGAAATTTCTCGCGAAAAGCGTTAAGGGTAGCCTCAATCTCCGTTGGATGATGAGCATAATCGTCGTAAACAAACGCTCCCGACAAGGCTTTACCCAGATATTCTTGTCTGCGCCATGTGCCAGAAAAATTTTTTAATGACTTAACTATCTTATCTTTCGAAATATTTAAGGTCATACCAACAGCACAAGCAGCTTTGGCATTTTCCAAATTATGCTTACCCATAACCTTTATGGGTAAATCTATTCCGACGTCGCCATAGTGAAAAATTTTGCATTTTGCAATTTTTATAATCGGCTGGAGACTTTTCATTTGCGTATTGCAAATCAACACCGTATCCTTATCCATTTTTCCTACAAGCTCCCTAAACGCGCTTTGCACATCTTCCAAATCTTTGTAGTAATCTAGGTGGTCGGCTTCGATATTTGTAATTATTAAAATTTTTGGCGTGAGATTCAAAAAAGCCCGTTTGTATTCATCCGCTTCCACCACAAAATATTTACTTTTGCCAACTTTTAGATTGCTACCGGAGGATTTGAGGAGGCTACCCACGATTATTGTGGGCTTGAATTTTGCGTCTTCCAAAATTTTGCCCACCATAGCTGTCGTGGTCGTCTTACCATGGGTGCCAGCAATAGCAATTGTGTATTTATCTTTAGAAATTATTTTTAGCGATTCTGGGTAAGAGATAATGGCAAGTCCCCTCTTTTTCGCTTCCTCAAACTCCGGGTTAGTTTCCTGAATAGCTTTAGAGTAGATAACGAGATCAATATTTTTTGAAATATTTTTCGGATTATGACTCTTGTATATCTTTGCGCCAAGTTTCTTTAGCTCTTTTGTCACTATAGATTCACTCGCGTCTGAACCAGAGACATTTTTACCTTCCAGTATCATCATTCTCGCCACGGCCGAAATACCTATGCCGCCAATACCGATAAAATGAATGGCCTTGGCTTCTTTAAGAACATTTTCTCCTTTTTTTAATTCTTCCTTCATCGTACAACCATCATAACTTCTTTTATCTCCGAATAAAAGCACCGTCTTTAGAGCCCCTCCTCCTTCAGTGAGTAATCCTGACATATGTCATAATTACTCACTTTAAGATTCATTTATGCTACTATTTAGATATAGAAAAATATTAATTTAAATATCCTCAAAAATGCTCAAAGAATTGAACTTTAGGCAGATCGAGAATTTTCTTGATTCAGACAACAAGACAGCAAAAATCTCAAGAATCATACTAGCAACACTTGCTTTGAGTGGGGTTGTCCTTGTCGCCGCCACTGCTCCAAATATTTTTCAGATATTTGGAAAAAGCAAGCAAGGAAAGAAGTATTCGGGCCGACAACATCAAGACAATCTTCGTTACTTAAACAGAAATGGCTATATTTCGGTTAGTAAAAAAAGAGACAATCAGATCAAGTTGGAACTTACAAATAAAGGACGCTCTCAATTGAAAAAATTTAGTCTTGAAGGATTAACAATACCTAAACCAAAAAACTGGGACAAAAAATGGCACATCCTTATCTTTGACATACCAAACACTCACACATCTGCTCGCAAGGCCTTACAAGAAAAAGTTAAAGATTTAGGCTTTCGTCAATTACAAAAAAGTGTTTGGATATATCCTTATAAATTTGAAGATGAGATTCTTTTTATTGCCAATCTTTTTGGTGTGGAAAAATATGTGGAAATATTGACGGTGGAAAAAATTATTCACGGCCAACAAATTGAAAAACTGTTTTTTGGAAATAATTCTGTTCGTAAATAAAAACTTTTGTTAGCTTTTGTTAGTTTGACATCCTTTCTTTTTTTCTACCCCAGTGAGTAATTTTGACATATGTCAGGATTACTCACTGGGGTTATTTTTGTTTTAGTTTTAGTTTCTAATTTAATTTCTATTTAAATTTTTATTTCAGTTTTTGTGTTTAAGTTTCTATTTCAGTTTTTTGACAAGTTTTGTAAATTGATCCCCGCGGTCAAATTCATTTTTAAACATGCCGAAACTAGCTGAAGCGGGTGATAAAAGCACCACATCCCCTTTCTTGGCAAGTTTTTTCGCCTCAAGGACAGCTTCTTTTATGCTGGGGATTTTAATAAGCGTAAGACTCGATTTTTTGCCTAAACCTGCGATTATTTTGTCGGTAGCGGTAGTTGTTGCATCTTGCAAAAGAATTAAAGTTTTAACCCTTTTTTTAACTTCTTTAACAAATATTTTGTAATCCAGATTTTTATCTTTTCCGCCAGCAATTAAAATAATCCCTTTGTACAAATTTTCTAATGATTTAAGAGCGGCAATCGCCCCATCCGGAGTGGTAGCTGTCGTATCGTTGTAATAATCCACTCCTTTTAGGGATAATACTTTTTCAAGCCGCCCCGGCACACCAGAGAAATTTTCCGTTACTTTTTTTATGAGAGGATAGGGTATTCTTAAAATTTCTCCGACGGCTATAGCTAAAACAAGATTAGATTTGTTGTGTTCTCCAAGCAGTTTCGGCTTCAATGATTTTGACAAATTTTTTCCGTCACGCAATATGACGTTATTTTTTGGAATATCGGCTTTGTATTTTTTTATTTTCCGTAAAGTTTCCGTGTTAGTCACCAAATAATCTTCCCTTTTTTGATAAAGAAAGATATTAGCCTTGTCTAAAAAATATCTCTTCGTGTCGCCTCCATAATAATTCAAATGGTCGGAAAGGAAACTGGTAAAAACAGCGATATGAGGACTGATTTTTATCTCCCCAAAACCTTGAAGTTGCCATGAATCAAGCTCCATCAAAACAATGTCTCCGGATTTTATTTTCTTCAACATGGGCAAAGTAGCCAAACCACGAATATTCCCTCCTAAATGAATTCTTCTTTTTGAGAGTTTAATTATCTCATAGATTAATTGGGTAACCGTAGATTTTCCCCTTGTACCTGTTACTCCAATAGTAAGGATACGTGGTGGAGCCATTTTTAAAAAAAGAGAAGAATCCATTTCTATCGGAATTTTATTTTTTTTTGCCTCCGCGATAAAGACAGAATCAAGGGGCACGCCAGCAGCTTTTATAATCATGTCGCGATTTTTAAAATCTTCCATTCGGTGCTCGCCCAAAACAAACTTGATGTTTTTAAATTTAGAAAGTTTTTTCAACGACGGCGCTAAATCTTTGGCGGTTTTTAAGTCCGTCACTATCAAATCCGCCCCACATTCGGAGAGAAACTGAGCATCCCCTACCCCACGCCCCAAAAGCCCCAAACCCATGAGGGTTATCTTTTTACCCTTGAAATAGTTTTTATAGTCAGCCATAAAGTGTGTTAAGAATAGCAATTTTTTAGCCTTTTTTCAAACAAAAAACCGCTTCCGATATTGGCAAGCGGACAAAAAAGGTTCGGAGGGGAACCTATGGCACTAAAAACTTGTCTCTCTAGGTCTTAGTGATTCAAAATCTTTCGGAGGGTGGTATCTCACTGGCGACTCCACCTTACCCAGAGGCAAGGCTTCAAAATCTCCCACCTATTACTGCGCCCCGAAGATCCATAAAAAATGAACCGCGATTCCTGTACCTTCCCAGAATTGAACTGGCGAACTGGGGACCATTACCCGAAGGCTTCTCCGAACCAAAAATAACCTATGTCTATTCCTAACAAACAACATAACTAAAGTCAATTTTTGCGGATGGCGGGAATCGAACCCGCGTTTCAACCTTGGGAAGGTCGTGTCATACCACTAAACTACACCCGCATAAAAACAAACTACTCCGTAATGAAAAAATTTCTAACCCCTTGCCAGATTTTGTTGAAAAAACCAGCCTCCGTGTCTCCATCTCCTTCTTCCTTCTTATCATTTTGAATAATCACGAGCACCTCTTCCCCGGGCTTTTTAACGCTAAATCTTTTTCTGATGGCTTCTTCTTTCCCCGCGTCAGATGCCAAACGATCCACCTCCTCTTTAAGACTAGCGCTTCTTGAATCAAGTTCACGTTTTTCTTCCAGGCTCTCGTTTTTTAAACGCAAGGCTTCTCGGCTTTTTTGAAAAATCCCCCACAAACTTATAAGCAAAAAAACCAGCACGACCAAAAGACCCGTGAGTACCGGGCCAGAGTAAATTATCTTTCTCCTTCTTTTTTTATCTTGATATTCTCGCATTGTTTAGGTTATTATAATCATATATGGCAAAAGTTTCTCGGCAAAAAAAATATCAAGTCATTTGGCTTATCATCACAATCTTTGCCACCATCGGCATGGTTCTTTTTCTTGTGGCGCCAGCTTTTTATTAATTCTGATCTTGCATCATTTTAATGAAAACGTCGTTGGGGATTTCCACTTTTCCCGAGGCTTTCATTCTGGCTTTTCCCTTTTTTTGTTTTTCCCATAATTTCATTTTTCTAGTCCTGTCTCCACCATACAAATGCCCCGTAACATCCTTTTTTAGAGCAGAAATACTCCGAGAGGCAATGATTCTTCCCAAACCCTTTGCTTGAACTTTTATGACAAAAAGGGCTCGGGGAATCAGATCTTTCAATTTTTCCACGGAACTTTCCGCTTCTCTTTCTATTCGGCTTTTACTAACAATGCGGGAAAAAGCCGGCACTGGCTCTTCCGCCACTAAAATATCAAGGCGCGTAATCGCCCCGTGAGGAACCTCTCTGTCTCCAACAATTTTATAGCTCAGTGAAGCATAACCGGCGCTTATACTTTTTAATGCCTCAAAAAAACCTCTCATTAACTCTCTAAGAGGCATCAAAACTTCTATAACCATTCTAGAGCCTCCGAATTGATCGGTGGACAATACTTCCGCTTCATGATCGTAAAGAAGAGCCATAATGGAGCCAATCCCCTCTGGCGGAGTGATAATGCGCGCCTCTATCCACGGCTCATATATTTTCTTTATGTTATGGTCTTCAGGAAAAAGAGGCGGTGAATAAATTTCTATTTTTTCTCCATTGGTGAGTTCTATCTTATAAGTAATGGTTGGCGAGGCAGTTACCAGATTTAGAGAAAATTCCCTTTTTAACCTTTCCAAAATAATTTCTAGATGAAGCATGCCCAAAAAACCGCAACGGAATCCTCGCCCTAAAGCTCCGCTGGTTTCTTCTTCGTACGCCAAAGAACTATCGGATAAATGCAAAACGTCCAAAGCTTTTTTCATCGCCACGAAATCATCGGCAGAAACAGGGTAAACGCTGGCCCAAACAACAGGTTTAGGTTGCATATACCCCGGAAGAGGCGATGCTGGCTTAAGAAAAGCAGTGATGGTGTCTCCCACGGTGGCCACATTCGGTTTTTTTATACTTGTGACAATATAACCAATTTCTCCCGATGATAAATTTTTTCTAGCTTCTTCGGCTGGATGAAAAATACCCACCTCGCTAGCCGTAAATCTTTGTCCAGAACCAGCAAAAATTAAATCGTCTCCGGCTTTTACCTGTCCATTCACCAGACGAGCATAAACCGTAACACCCCTGTGTTGGGAATAACTAAAATCAAAAACCAAAGCTTGTAACAAGCCATTATTATCTTCTTTTGGTGCAGGAACTTTTTCTACGATTTTTTCCAGAAGACCACCCACGCCCGCGCCAGTCTTTGCGGATACCGATAAAATATCTTCCTTATTGCAATTTACCAATTTCATTATCTCCGTTTTTGTGCCTTCCACATCAGCCGAAGACAGGTCAATCTTGTTTACAACCGGAATAATAACCAGACCAGCCTCTTTGGCCAACTCTACGTTCGTAATAGTTTGAGCTTGTACTCCTTGAGTGGCATCCACCAACAAAACAGCGCCCTCCACCGCTTTTAAGGCTCGCGAAACTTCATAAGAAAAATCAATGTGTCCGGGAGTATCTATTAGATTTAAAATATAGTGCGCGGAATGTTGCGTGTAGCTCATTCGAACGGGTTGCATTTTGATAGTAATGCCTTTTTCACGCTCAAGTTCCATTTGGTCTAATACTTGCTCCTTCATTTTTCTCTTTTCAATTGTGTTGGTAGCTTCAAGAAGCCGATCGGCAAGAGTAGATTTGCCGTGGTCTATGTGGGCTATAATAACAAAATTTCTAATAAGAGACTCCTTCATTTCAGAAGCCCATTCTAGCTTAATTTAAAAGACTTTTCCAGAAAAAAGATTACGGGCTAAAATCCGCAATAGAATGTCGGTAATTTAGCTCTAAGGCAATTTCTGTGGCTCCGGAATAACAACATTTGTTTTCCAAAATTTTTGTTTAAGAGAATAAAGAAGCTCTAAAAATTCCTCGTTTTTTAATCGATGGAGCAAAGTGCCCCAAACAGCCAATCCTACAAAAGCCGAGAAAAATCCTTGGGCAAAAATACCTAAAGAGGTGTAAATATCAAAAAATTTATCCAAAACATTAAGAGAACTATAAACCACAAAAGCCATAAAAAGAGAGGCGATGAAGCTCTGACCAAGCGTTTCCCGTAAAAATTTTTTTGAGAGATTGAAAGTTTTCTTTATCTCAAAATACAAAAGCAGAGCATTAATTGTCATGCCGATACTGAAAGCCAGTGGCAAGATAAGAGCTTTAGTGCCGGGAACATTTTCCACTCTCAATATTTTCTCAAAAATACTTGCATAAGTAGCATAATCAACAAAAAATACAGCCAGCCAAAAAGACAGGGCAATAATAAAAACAGCCGATAATAAATTTATCAAAACGGGCTTTAAAGTTTTATGCGCGGAATAAAAAACCCGAGAAAAAAAAAGAACAAGCATCTGCGCCAAAATAGAAAATGAAAAGAGAGCCAAGGCCGCCGAAGTAAGGCGAGTATCTGTCCAGCCAAAATTTTGATATCCGAAAATAACACGCACAATCTGAGCCCGTAAAACAATAAAGAGCATTGTTATGGGTAAAGCGTAAAAAATAATAGTTTTTGTCGTCTGACGAAAATGACCGACAAAAACATTTTTTTCTTTCTCTATATCTACTCCGGAGAGAATCGGAAAAGCGGCCACGCTGAAACTCATGCCAATCACCCCGACAGCCACCGACTGTAAATTATAGGCCAAGTTAAAAATGGCAATTCCACCAATAGAAAACAAAGAAGCCAAAGCTGTCATAACGGAAAGAACCAACTGGTTAACGGTTAAGCCTAAACTTCTAGGAAAAGAAAACCATATAATTTCCTTAATGTCTTTATAGCGAATACTGAAAGATAATCTGGGGAGAAATCCCAAATTTCTGATGCTCGGTAGCTGCACCGCCAAATGAAGGACGGAGCCAAAGACAACTCCATAGACAACACCATGAATACCAAAAATCGGAGAAAGTGATACGACGCCGAAAATAATGCTTAAGTTGTAAACCAGTGGCGAAAGAGCATAAACCATAAAACGCCTGTTTGCCTGAGTAACACTGGAAACAAGATTAGAAAGACCTAGAAAAAATGGCGACAGCAATAAAATCCTGGAAAGGAAAGACAAGGTCGATTGCTTCCCCGCGTCAAAACCGGGGGCTAGATATAAATTCAAAACTGGAATAAAAAAATACAAAAGCAAAGAAGAAAAAACGAGGCCCAGAGAAAAAACAGTAAATATCCCATCCAAAAGTTTTTTAGCTTCTGCGCTAGAGTGGCGTTTTTTTTTCAAAAAAAGAGGAATAAGAACTGTTACTGACACCAAGGAAATAGAAATAGCGTACAAAAAATCTGGAAGTCTGAAAGAGGCATAGTAAATATCCAGAAGCTCTCCTGCTCCAAATTTTCCGGCCAGCAACCTATCTCTTAAGAGACCTAATAAACCTGAAACGAGAAAAGAGATGGCAAGCAAAAGAGCCGCGCCATGTATACTTGCTTCATCTTTTCCAAAAGATTTGATAATTCTTTTTACCACCTATTTAATTTTTTGATAGAAAAAAATCTTTCTAACGACTTTCTTTCACCGGCGGAGCATCTCTTTCTTCCGGACTCTCCAGGGGAGGGGAAATATTCTCTAGAGCCGAACGATTGGCGGTTAAGTTTTTTAAAATACCTCTTACTTCGGCATTGTCCGGATTTGTTTCCAATATTTTTTCAAATTGAATAATTGCGTCATTCACACGATCTTGTCTTTCATAAATAAGACCGAGAAAATATCGCGCGTTGGCATAATTTGAATTTAGAGCAACGGCTCGTTCAAAAGCCTGCCTTGCTCTTTCATAATTCTTATTTTGATATTGAAGAAGGCCTAATTGAAAAAGAACTCCTACGTCATTGGGGGCCAGCGTCGCTACTTGTTCCAATCTAAAAATAGCCGCTTCTGCATTACCACTTTGATTTTCCAATTGGGCCAAAAGAAAGATAGCTTGCGCAAAATCATTTTTTAATCCGAGCGCTTTAGCAATATACTCTCTTGCTTCGTCAATTTTGCCAGATTGAATCTTAACTCGAGCGGAAGAAAGATAGACGTTGGGATCGAAAGGCGATCTTTTTTGAGCTTCCATATTAGCTTCTATGGAAGCCTCATCAGCTCTTTCTATCTTAAGCGGAACAATCAATTCGTAAACCCTGGCCAATTGAAACCAGTTTAACGGATCAAGATTATTGACTCTTGTGGCCTCTCGAGCATTCTGGATCGCCGTGCCCAAAGCTGTTTGAAATTGAGCCCGAGCTTCTTCTGGATTCAAATCCGTCCGATTGAGCACTCTTTGGATTTCAAGAATATTCACCTCCGTGAGACCGCGCAAGTAAAAATCTTGCTTATCAAAAGACACAGCCCGTAGAAAATATTCTTTGGCTTTATCAATGTTCCCTTCCTTGTTTACCGTTTCAACTCCTTTGGCATAAGCATAAGATGCCCATGTTTTCTGAAAAATTAAATATATTCCCGACAATGAAGAAATGATAAGAATGATAGTAATTAAAGTCGAGAGAAATCCAACTTTCGGATTGTCTAAAAAAGAAATTTCTATTGTCTTTGTTTTACCCGAATGGACAAGCAGTCCCAGGAAAACTCCGGTGGATATAAAGGCCAGCGCGTAAGCAAAAAAACCTGAAGAATAGAAAATTGTCATTGTCCATAGATAGAGAGAACCAATGAAAGAGGTAATCAGCATGGTTCTTATTTTATGGTTTTGAGAATAGGTAATAGCTTTAAGTCCTTGAGAAATAAAAGCTCCGTAAAAAACAAGAACAGCCAATCCGCCAAGCAAGCCAGCCGTTGTAAAAATAGTAACCAAATGGCTGATACCAGCATCGAAACGAGAATTCCAAAAAAGGGTGGCGTTAACCGCTTGTGGTTTCAGAGCAAGCCAATCGTAAATAAAAGTGGCCGGACCGGAGCCAAACACAGGGTTTTCTGATAGGACCTGCCGAGCAATACTAGCGCTTGTTTCAAGAGAAGGCCGAACGTCAAGAGAAGCTGTTCCTAAATAAGCTGAAAAGTATGAAGCAAAATTAGAAGCAATTATCAACATAAAAACAGCCAAAAGAACAAAGAAGGATGTAAACAAGGGCGACGACTCTTTTTTCTTATGATTTTCTTCGTGATGATCAAAAAAAGATCGAGAGAAAAGATAAACAAGAAGAACAAGAACGGAAAAACCAAAGATATAGCTTAAGACCTTAAAATTAACAAGCGCCAATATAAGAAAAGATAATATTGTATAAATAAGAAGCGCCGTTCTTACGGGTTTTGTTTTTTCCCTAGAAGCTTCTCCCGAAAATTTTGGAGAAAGAAGCTCGTAAAGAGAGAGCGCCGATATGCCTAGGAATCCGAAAAATATACCGAAATCATTCCAACCGCCGATTAAATTACCAGTTTTGCCTATTAAAACAGAATCAAGATACGGCAGAGGGAGATTAAAAATCGTGTGCGCTATCTGAATAAGTAAAACCAAGAAGCCTGATGTAAAAATAAGAAAATAAAAAATAGACGCTTTAACTTCATCTGAAAAAACAATGGAGGCAAAAAAAAGAGCTAGGCCAAGAAATAAGAAAAAGGCCGTGGTACCAATTTCGTGTCCTGTACCCATCAAAGAAAGCGGTATATTCAAAGAAAGAAAAGAAGAAACCGTCCAGACCACAATTACTCCAAGCAAAGCAAGAAGAATAGGACTTTTAGGTATCGATAATTTTCCTGTCTTTAATTTTGAAACTAGCCAAATTAGCAAAGCCACTAAAACCGAAGAATAGATCAAAATAGCTTTGCCGAAAGAATGAAAATTTTGTCCTAGCGACAAAACAAAAAAGGGCAAAGCAAAGACTAAAACATAAAAAATTAAACTGATAGCCACCTCCGATCGAGATCTTTTGCTTTCTTTTTCCATTTTTTAAAAAAAATTAAATTAGCTTTTTTAATGCATTTCAATTATATATGATATAAGCCATTAAGAAAACCTTTTCAAGAATATGTGGAAAAAATACCTAACTATCAAAGAAGCTTCCGAGCTTATAGGCGTAACCGCTCTAACTCTTCGAAATTGGGATAAAAAAGGCAAGCTGGTAGCCCATAGGCACCCAGCTAACAACTACAGGGTTTATCGTCTTGAAGACATCAGATTTTTCTTAAAAAAAATAGACAAAAACCAGCCTCGAAAAATTACTATTCGCAAGGTTGACGAAGAATAAATAATGTAGTAGAATTGACTTAGGTTTCTTTAATGTGGTCGCGTGATCGCCCCGAGCTTTGTCGAGGGGAGGAAAGTCCGAACACCATCTTTTTTGAGTAATCAATAAAAGATATGGGCAACAGGTAACACCTGTCACCTCGGAGGGCAATCTCTGAGGGAGGGAAAGTGTCACAGAGACAATACTAATTTCGCGTAGCGAAATTATCCCGAGCGAGAGATACCCTTCGACTGTGCCAACCTGAAGTTGGTCTCGCTCAGGGTCATTTCGCTACGCGAAATGAAAGGTGAAAAGTTTGCGAATGTTTTTGAGAGAAATCTAAAAGCTATCGCAGTCTCTTTTTTGGCAACAGAAAAGAGTGGTAAACCCTACCCGGTGCAAGGCCGTATCCGCCTCATCGGCGGATGTGCCGCAAGGATTCCGTTTCGCGAGAAGCGGAACAAGATAAATGATCGCGCCCCGACGTTAAAATCGGGGACAGAATTCGGCTTATAGACCACAATACAGAAACCGACAATGTATGAAAAATCCTTCGCAAACGCGAAGGATTTTTCCTTTTGTTTTTTAATTCGTGGCATTCGTCGAAGTTATTCCCTCCTCCGCTTAAGAAAGCTTCAGGCGGGCAAGCGTAGATTAGTGTTATATTTATATCTCGCAAACCCCAGCCACACACGCCAATTCCTTGGACCCCTTTGTCTCGTCATCGTATTCGTACAAAACAATTCGAGAAAAATCTATGGCCGGAAATTTACTTACAAGCTCATTGTATCTTGCCTCGTCGATAGCCTCATATGGAGCAAGCCTGTAAACATGTTCCGAGCGAGGCAAAAAGGAAAGTCCTCCTATAATATCCCAGTTTTCATATATCCAATTCCCTACCTCAAGCCATTCGTTTTCTCCAACCGAAACTGTCACCGAGGGGTTATGTTCTGTGTAATGAACCTTTACCATCTTCCAATATTCAAGCTGTTCTTCAGCAGTTAAATCGTCCTTAAAAATAGAACCTTCAGGAGCTTTGATCGGGAATTCAAGCACAAAAGTAGTGGCCGTTTCTGGATTCTGTCCCACCTCCGGATGATAAGGCACACCCATGTCTTTCAACATCATAAAAATAGGGCTATGGCTTTCTATGCGCACTCGGCGAATATAATATTTAGCGTGTCTTGGATGCATTCCGGAAGAAGAATCGAAAAGCTGAGAACCATTGCCGGACGGCTTAACGCAAGTGATACAAGTGGATGGGTTAATGCCAAAACGAGAAGCATAAACACGATTCGTTTCAATAGCCACCTCTTTAAGTTTCCTAAATGTCCCCGGGTTCCTTAAAGCCGGGCAATCCCATTGGCCGGTAATAGACACGCCGAGCAAAGCCTCTTCCTCACAATTTTTCTTCCATTCGGAAGAAAGAAAAGGAAAATTCACCAAAGAAGCTTGATATGTTCCCAGCACAGTAGCCACTCTCACTTTCTCCATTAATGTTTCTTCTGTATCGTCTTCTCTCGCCACTACTTCGGTAAGGTTGCAAAATTGTTTTGATTTTAGAACTATTTCTCCGCATGGATTAGTTCCGGATTGCCAAGCGCCGTCTTTAAACAACGGCCAGCGTCTTGCCGGAAGCTGTTGTTTAAGACTGCCACGGTTGAAAATACCGCGCTCTCCAGAACCTGATCGCACCAAATTCACCCATTCTTCCAGAAATTGAGAAACAGTGGGTTTTTCGTCATAAACGGCTGAATTATTGGCCATACTCCTCTCTGGATGTGTCAGGTAGAACTGGCCATTTTTGGCATTTCTCATTCCTTCATCATCCAAATCAGACAAAGAAATAAGGGCGCTTCTCCTCACTCCTCCCATAACAACCACTTCTCCGGTTTTGCAAATTATATCGTGGACATCCACCGTAGTAAGCCTCCTACCTTGTCGGTTGAACATCTTATCGCGAGTAAAATTAAGCAGAGACCTCAGCGGATCCGGCCCCGAAGCTCTACCTCCCATAGTGGAAAGTCGGGCGCCCTGTGGACGGACTTTAGAGTAGTCAAATTCTATATCTTTGCCTTCAGACCATGTGCTAAGGCCCAAGATAAAAGCTTCCGCCCACCCTTCTTTGCTGTCTTCTACCACATGCGTTTCCAATTTTATTCCTTTTTGTCTCTGAACCATGGGCAATGCTTCCACGTTTTGGTGCTCTACGGAGTATCCGCAACCTGTTCCGCACATCAAAACATACATTATTTCGCCAAAATCTCTCCATTCTTTTGGCGCTATAAAAGAACAGTTGTATGCACAAACATTGGTTGCTCGAGCCGCTTTGCCCGATCCCCAGAGAAGCCTCATCGAACCCATGGTTTTCATTCTAAGCATATATTCTTTCACTTCGTCGTATTCAGCCTTAGTAAGCTTATCGCCAAGGTTTTCCTGCATAAAATCCACATATCTGGAAACTGTTTCAAGCCATGTTTCTCGACGTCCTTCCTCCGGTATCCATTTGGAATAGGTTGTATAGTAAACAAACTCAGACAGCTGGTTTCTGAAATATTTTTTACTTTCAGAAGAAAGCTTGCGAATTTTCTCTGGAATTTGTCTTTCTTCCTTTTCTTTAACTTCACGAAGTCGGCTGTGTTCTTCCCGATAGAGAATATAGGCTTTGGAAGTCTTTACAAAACCCCCTAAAATAAGCTCTTTTTCCACCGCATCCTGTATCCCCTCCACCGTTGGCACAAAATTTCTTTCCCGAGTCTGCATCTTCAAAAGAGATTGATACACTTTATTAGCTACTTCTTTTGCCTGATTTTCACCACCCTCCTCCGCCGCCTGCATTGCCTTGCTTACAGCGCCAACAATTCTTCCCACTTCAAAACTCACAACTCTCCCGTCACGTTTTCTTACTCTTGTGATGGTTTGGTTTGCAATTTTTCCCGCACCAACGCGATCTTTTAAATCTTCTGGCATAATTTTTTGGCAAAAAATATTAGCTAATAATGTATGGGTCTCATTATTCTACTCCAATACTTACAATGTGTACCTGTGGATAGAGAAAAAACCCAGCGATAATTAAAAAATGGGGATTTGTAAATTTTTGAAGCGAAATAAGACATAAAAATAAGGATTTTTTGCCAAAAAAATTTTCTCCCGACAAAAAATCAACACCTTTTTTGATTTCCTTGAGACAAGAGAAAAAAGCTTGTGCTATTATTAGTCCACAGATGCCCAAAACTATTTTAATTATTGAGGACGACCTTTTTATTTCAAAAACCATCTCCGATAAGCTCAAAAAAAACGGCTTGGAAGTATCTTCAGCCAAAGATGCCAGAGAAGCTGAGCAAGTTTTAGAGAAAAATACTCCGGATCTTATTTTGCTTGATATTATTCTGCCTCAAGTAAACGGGATTGAGCTTTTAAAGCGCCTTAAATCCGACCCAAAAACAAAATCTATCCCTGTTGTTGTCTTCAGCAATCTTGGTTCAAAAGAAGAAGTGCAAGAAGCGATGGATTTGGGAGCTACCGAATATTTGATCAAAGCCACTTTCTCTCCGGATGAAGTAGTGGAGAAAGTTAAAAAGATACTCTCCTAAAATGAACCCTTTCGCACTCTCCTGTCTCCTCATATTCTTCACCTGCCTGCCACTTGGCTACTTTGTCTACAGCCAAAACAAAAAACAATGGACAAACCGACTCTGGCTCCTTTATTCCATCGCCCTTGCCATGTGGGGACTTTTTGGAACGCTAATCGGCATCACGATAAATCCCGATCGCGCTCTTCTTTTTTGGCGGGTTGCCATGGGTTTTGGCATTATCTGGATGCCCGTGCTCTTTTATCATTTTGCTTACCTTTATGCGCCGTGGAAAGAAAAAAAGCGTCTGGTTTTTTGTTATGTAATCACCGCCATTTTAGCCATCTCTGCCGCCACTCCTTATTACATCCCCAAAGTTGAATTGGTTTTTGATTCCTTCTATTACGCTCGTCCCGGCATCACCTTCTACATCTTGGCCGCTTGGTGGTTTATTGTTACCGGTTACAGCCACACCAAATTGTATAAAGACTCCAAGAAAATGCCCAAGGAGCGCCAGAATCAGATAAAATACTTTATCCTGGCTTCTACCATTGGTTACTTAGGTGGCGTGCACGATTTCTCTGTCGCTTTCGGGTTAAATATTTATCCTTGGACAAACTACCTGGTAGTCGTCTATCCGTTTATAATGGCTTATGCCGTAATAAAACACGGTCTTTTTGATATCTTCATTTTCATAAAAAAGGCTTTTGTCTCGGCTGTCTTGGTCGGAGTAATCGCTTGGGGTATCGGAGGAATCGGCGCCGTAAATGGCCTGTTACAAGAAAAATTTGGTTTGGACGCGTGGATCGCCCCTGTTTTTGCCGGAATTATAGCCGTTTACCTTATTTATCTTTTCTTGGAAAATTCAAGAGCGGCCGATCGAGCCAAACAAGAATTTATCACTATCGCCGCGCATAAACTAAGAACTCCCCTTACGCATATCCGCTATATCGCGGACGAGCTAAAGAACGCCAAAACCAAAGAGGAAACAGATCTCTTAGTTGCCAATCTCAAAGAATCAAATGACCTTCTGATAAATCTTGTCAACAAACTCCTCGATGTCACAAATCTCCAAAACCAATCTGAAAAATACGAGTTCAACTCCATTGATTTAAAATTTATCACCGAACGGGTTCTAAAAAATGTCCATATTTTGGCGCGCGACAAAAATTTAGAAATTAGTTTCAGCGCCTCGGAAAATCTGCCTTTGGCGGAAGGGTACGAAAAGAGCACTCAATTTGTTATTCAATCCCTCACAGAAAACGCTATTATCTACACTCCCAATTACGGCAAGATAAACATTGATATTTCAAGCGACAAAAATGATGTAATCTGGTCTATCAAAGATACCGGTATCGGTATTTCCAAAGAAGACACAGAAAAAATCTTTGAAAAATTTTTCCGCGGACAAGACGCCCTCAAGACAGAAACAGAGGGCACTGGTCTTGCCCTGTTTATGTCTCGCAACCTTATCAAACGCCAGGGCGGGAAAATACGAGTGGAATCCGAAGGTCTTGGCCAAGGAAGCCGTTTTTGGTTTACTCTTCCAATCTACGAAAAAAAGTAGAAAACAAAACTGCTTTTAAATTTTTGAGTTATTATAGTTTTTTGAAAATATAAGCTTCCTTTACTAAATTAATCGGGAAAAAACGCCATGGTATTTTTACCGATTCATATAACTTTAACCCATTTCGCTCAAATGCCGAAATATTTTCTTGTGATGAATGCGGTGTAAAACCGAAAAATTTTGCCAGGAGCCTTCCTAACCAATTATCTTGAACAGGAGAATTTAGAAAATAACCGCTATTTCCTACATAGCGAGCGAGATTTTGTACCGCCTTTTCTATAGCTACATACTCAAGCACACCACCAGTAATAACCAAATCAAAATCTCGCTCGCTGCTGATGTTTTCAAGAACATTGCCAACAAAAATGTCCGCGCGATTCTCATAGCCTAATCGCGCAATGTTCGCTTTCATTTTTTCCGTCATTGCTTGGTTGAGATCGAAAGCGATTATTCGTGCATTCGGAAAATTCTTTAAAATCGCTATTGAATATAAACCAGAACCGCAACCAGCATCCAAAACCTTGATTTTGTCGTTGGCCTCAAACGGCAAATTCCTAACGATAAAACCAGTAGCCCTTTTGTAACCATTTAGCCAAAGTCCAAGATCATATAAACATGAGATTTTTGAATAAAGAGTTTGTGAGTTCATAAGAAATTTATAGAGATACCTTGCCTCCTTCAAATCGCCGACAAGAAAGTTAGAATTTTACTCAACACTTATGTTAACTCGATACACCTGTTAGACACCGAGTGTCTAACAATATTTCAGCTTCCGATTCGGACTCTCAATTTTGGCGGAGAGAGAGGGATTCGAACCCTCGGTGCCATTTCTAGCACACAGACTTTCCAGGTCTGCCGATTAAACCGCTCTCGCATCTCTCCAATTACTATACACAGACCCTATACGGTTATTTGAAGTACCGAATATCTTTAAATACTCCCTCACGATTCTTTCTTGATACAAGTAAATATTTCGCCTCCGCTTATTAATATGTGCTGTGATTCCAAACTCAGCAAGAATATCCGCCACTTCCATAATTAACTCCGGTGAGTAACTTGTAAAACAAAGGCCGACATTTCTGTAAGCCTTACCGTCTACTCTATGAGAATGAACAAAAATACATCCGTCAGTATCTACAAGTCCGCGAACGCATGCTTTTTTGTATGATGGTTTTTTCAAAATCCATTTTGGAATCCTCAACCCAGCCTTGAGTTTATTGCCTCGAACAAGACCATTATTAACCAAAAAATCTACTACAGACGTACTAGTAATTGATACTACCAACGTGTTACTTGTCTTTCTTTTCCGTATGGCCGGCGTAATACCGAAAAGTTTCTTACATAAAACAGAAACATGCTTGGAATATTCAGCGTCTTTGATTGAATTCAGTGTGATATTTGCTTGCCAAAGATTATTTATACCACCATCACCCATCATAATTCCAAAAAACTCTGACAGTCGTACTGAAAATTTAGGCAAGATTACTTGTTTTCGATGACTCTTTTTTGGGTATCTTAAACCCCCAACATCGACCATGACATACATCTTACCACATTACTTCTTATTTTGGCACTAGACCACTATACGAACTCTCCCATATAGGGGATTTTTGTCTAGTAGAGGGGAGGCAAGATTCAAGAAGAAAGTGTGTCGGCTTCTTTAAGAAGGCTTGAGGCAAAAAACCGGCTTAAGGCGGAGTGGTTTTCGCCAGAATAGAGCGTCGCTATTGCGTCTCTTAAAGCAAAAATATCTTTTTTATCGCCCCAGTTTTTATCTTCCACTGTCGCATCCAGCATATCTAAAATTCTCTCATAGGCGCCGGCAAGCATATCCTTTTCTTTTCTTTCGCTGGCTTTCTCGGCGCGTTTAAGCTCTGTCGCCATATGGCGAAGACGAATTTCTTTTGACATAGCAAACCACTTTTCTCTGGATATAGCCATAGACTCTTTAAATAGTTTCCGTCGGGCCGATTATTAAATCCTCCACGATGGATTTTATTTTGTGCCTTATCTCTTTATTTTCAATTTCCATATTTTTATGTCCTATAGCTGGTTTAATGTTAATTAAAGAGACATATTCGATTCTTTTTTCTGGCTCGTTCCAAGGATATAAATTACAGCCCCAAACATCCACCCCCAATGATCCGGCCTCTTTGACTAGAATATCTTGACCCTCGGAGTGCCACTCGCCCCCTGCTGTTGCAATCCTTTTGTTAATATCAACTGCGATTTTTACCATCGTGTCATAACTATCTTTTACAACTTCCAAAAGTTCCTTTGGGTCTGCTTTTTCTTTGATTATGATGATTTTCATACTTTATTAGAATTATATTTCAAAGAAAGATTTTTACCACCTCCCACTTGATCCCCCACCACCTGAAGAACCTCCGCCAAAACCGCCGAACCCTCCACCACCGAAACCGCCTCCGCCAAAACCGCCTCCACCTATCCACCACGGCGGAGTGCCTCCATTCATTTTGCTTTTGGCGTAAGCTTTGGAGACAAAAAAATCAAAGAGCAACCCGAGAAATCCAAGACCGAGGAACCAAAAAATTCCGGTCAGTAAAACTCCGGTCCAAAAACCTACTCCCGCGCCAATAAGCCCTCCCAAAACCCCTCCAAGCCACCAAGATTTAGATCGGCCTAAAACACTTACTATCCATACAACCGCAAAAAATAATAAAAACAAATAATCGGAAAGGAGTTTCGTCCAAAAATTTTCTGGCCTCCTTGGGATCTCTTCTTCACTCAACAGAGTTCCCCCAACACCTTTTATTATCGCCTCTATCACCAAACCCACGCCTTCATCGTATCTTCCCTCTTTGAAGGCGGGAGTTAGAACATTTCGAATAATCGCTCCGGCTTCGCCATCGGTTAATTCCGGCTCCAGGCCATAACCAACCTCTATTCTTGCTTCCCTGTCCTCTTTTGAGATCAGAAGCAATATTCCATTGTCTTTCCCTTTCTTTCCAATCCCCCATTTTTGGAAAATATCTATCGCCACATCTTCAATCGGTTCGCCTTCCAAGCTTGGAATAATCAAAACGCCTATCTCGTTTCCTGTTTCTTTTTCGTAAGCGCCAAGAAGGGATTCTATGACCGGAGCTGACTTTGGAGACAGAAGACCAGCTTGGTCGTTAAAGAAACCCAAGGGTTTTTTGAAATCCAGTTCAGCCAAAGAGACAAAAGGAGCAAGGAAAACTCCTAAAACAAGGAGAATTAAAATCCGGCGCATTAGTTTGTTTTTTTAAAAATCTACTTTAGGAGCGTTTTCAGAACCTTCCACCGATTCAAAATAAGTTTTTTCTCCAAAACCAAAAAGAGAGGCGATTAAGTTTTTAGGAAATCTTTTTACGTTCAAATTATAGTTGCGGACGGCGTCATTATATCGCTTTCTCTCCACGCTTACCCTGTTTTCCGTGCCGGCAAGTTCGTTCTGCAGAGACAAAACATTTTCGCTGGATTTTAATTGAGGATAAGCCTCCATTACCACCAAAAGTCTTGAGAGAGCGCCCTCAAGTTCGCCTGCGGCTCTCGCTTTGTCGTTATTATTTGTCGCGCCGGCATAACGGCTTCTAGCTTCCGCCAAAGCGCCAAAAACCGCTTGTTCTTGGGCCATTATACCTTTCACGGATTCCACCAGATTTGGAATAAGGTCAAAACGCCTCTGATATTGAGTCTCCACCTGCGCCCATTGCGTATCTACGGATTCGTTTGTAGAAATCAAACCGTTGTAAGAAGACCAAAAATAAACAACAATAATGGCAATAACGCCCAAAACAATATATGTAGATCTTTTCATGCCCTTATTATATACCTAACTTCATTTTTGTCAATAATTTCCCCAAAACTTTCCCTTAAGAGAATTAAAAATAGACGCCGAATGAAAATTTAAGGCCTTATTCCGATTGAAAAAATTCTTTCTTTTTTATTTTTAAAATATCCGCGATAAATTTAGCGGGGTAAGAACCGATTTTGGTGTTAAAAGCTCTCACTCTGTCGTTGTATTCTCGCATATAATCGTCCAGTTTTTCTTCGCTTGAAATAAGGTCTCTTTGGATTTCTAAAAACCTGTCATTGGTTTTAAATTGCGGGTAATTGTCCGCGACTCCAAAAAAAACTCTGATGGTTGAAGACAAATTTCTCTCCGCGTAAGCTCTTTCCGTGGGACGCGTAACCACCATGGCTTTTAGCCTGCTCTCGGATAAGTTTTTTAAAGCCTCTCTTTCGTGCGAAGCATAACCGCTTAAAATAGCAGCTACTTCTGGGATTAGGTCGTATCTTTTTTTCATCAGCAGATCCGCATCGGTCCAAACTTCCTCAATCAAAGCATTTTTTCTCCGCAAGTTTTTTTTGGAAGCAACAGACCAAAAAACAACAATAACCAAAACAAAGGCTAAGAAAATAATCAGGGTTATAGACATATAAGAAATATATCAAATAAACAAAGAAAAACCACTCAATACCTGAATGGTTTTTCTAATTTTTTTTGGGTTTAATCGGTTAAGAAATACTAGTAATCACCCATTCCCGGCATTCCTCCACCCATGCCACCTGGCATCTGCATCTCTTCTTTCTTTGGAGCGTCCGCAATAGCGGCATCCGTTGTAAGTATCATAGAAGAAGCCGAAGCGGAATTTTGAAGAGCGGTGCGGGTTACTTTAACGGGATCAATAATACCCTCCTTGAGCATGTCTTTGACCACCTTATCCGCATTGGCGTCGTATCCGGCATTTGGGCTTCCGCCATTTGTGAGCATTTCTCTAATTTCTGCGACCACCACGCCCCCCTCTCTTTTGCCAGCGTTTTGAACAATCTGTCGAAGAGGCTCCTCTGCCGATCGAAGCAAAATCTGGAATCCTGTTTCAAATTCTTTTTGCATATCTTTGGAAGGAGATTTGATCTTCCCGTCCTCAAAATCTTTCATAACCATGGCAGAAGCTTTCACCAGCGCCGTTCCTCCTCCCGGCACAATACCTTCAGAGATCGCCGCTTTGGTTGCCTCTACTGCGTCTTCTATTTTCATTTTTTTGTATTTCATTTCTGTTTCTGTGGCGGCGCCCACTTTTATGACAGCCACTCCTCCCGCAAGCTTGGCAAGACGAGACTGCAACTTTTCTTTTTCAAAGTCGGAATCTGTTTTGCTTATTTGATTTCTTATCTCGGACACTCGCGAATCTATTTCCGATTTTTTACCCTTGCCTCCTACAATAATGGTGTCGTCCTTGGTTGAGACAATTTTTCTGGCTCTTCCCAAAACATTCAAATCAACCGACTCCAATTTTAAGCCGAGTTCTTCTGAAATAACTTTCCCTCCAGTTACAATGGCGATATCTTGCAAAACTTCTTTGCGCCTGTCTCCGTATTCAGGAGCTTTAATAGCCAAAGCATGAAAAGCTCCTCTGATTTTGTTGACGATAAGAGTGGTCAGCGCTTCTCCGTCTATGTCTTCGGCGATAATAACAAGTTCTTTTTTTCCGGAAGAAGCTAATTTTTCAAGCAAAGGAAGAATTTCTTTCAAAGAAGATATTTTTTTATCCGTGACGAGAACAAAAGCATCGTTGTAAACAGCCTCCATCCTGTCGGCATCGGTAATCATGTAAGGAGAAATATAGCCCTTATCAAATTGCATTCCCTCCACCACTTCTGATTCCACGCCAAAAGATTGGCCTTCCTCCACCGTCACCACGCCGTCCTTGCCTACCTTGTCTATGGCATCGGCAATAATTTTTCCGTATTCCTCTGATTCAGCGGAAATAGTGGCTACTTGGGCAATTTCTTCTTTGGCTTTTATAGGTTTGGCAAATTTCTTGAGCGCCGACACCACTTCTTGAGTGGCGCGATCGATGCCCATCTTTATTCCTAGCGGGTTTATGCCCAAAACAACGGAACGCAAGCCGTGGTTTACAATGGCTTGAGTCAAAACCACAGCCGTAGTTGTGCCATCACCGGCGGTATCATTGGTTTTGGAAGCCACTTCTTTTACAATTTCCGCCCCCATATTTTCTATTTTGTCTTCTAAGGAAATTTCCTTAGCAATGGAAACTCCGTCATTGGTAATTGTCGGCCCGCCAAAACCTTTGTCTAAAACAACATTGCGTCCTTTAGGACCAATGGTTACTTTCACGGCATCAGCGGCGATATTTACGCCTCTCAAAAGGCCGGCGCGCGCCATTTCATTCATTATTACTTGTTTTGACATAGTGTTAATTTAGGTTAAAAACTTTTAAATCTGATTTAATTTTAAATTAGATATTCTGTTAAGAACTCAGTGCTAATTAATTATGGCTAATATATTGTCTTCGCTTATAACAAAATATTTCTTATTATCTATATTTATCTCGTCGGGAGAATATTTGGAAAAAACGACCAGATCTCCTTTTTTCACTTGCATCGGGATAGTTTTCCCCGCTTCGTCTCTTTTGCCGGGGCCAACTGCCACAACCGTGCCCTGATCCGGTTTTTCCTTATCCACCGTCTCTGGAATATAAATGCCTGATTTGGTTTTCTTATCTTGGCTTATCACTTCAATCAAAACGTGGTTGCCCAAAGGTTTTATATTTTTCATGGCTACATTTAAAAGATTAAAACTAATAATAAATTTTGTATTTGATACCTAATTGTAATGAAAAAAAACTCCTTGTCAAGCTCCGTTTTTGCTTTTCTTCAAGCGTTATGATAAAGTGTCCCCGATGGAATTTTCTGTAATCATTTCTGCTTTGCAGATAATCTTGAGTGTGATTCTTGTTTCCGCCATTCTCCTCCAGCAAAAAGGAGGCGGTCTTTCCGCGGGAATCATGGGGACTGGCGGAGGCTCCTTTCACACCAAGCGGGGTTTGGAAAAAAGCCTGTATATCGGTACTATTGTTATCGCTATCCTTTTCGCTATTTCCGCTATTCTAGCTCTCGTGATAAGATAAACAAGATATCTTTATTCCTCGTTTCTCTGGATAAATTAAAGCTCTGGGTTATTGCGAAAACACGCCCAAGAAAGACCGTTTGAATAACATTGTTTTCTCCCAAAAAATTAAATCTATCAAAAAACATACCGTGGATATAGATCCTCATTCTCCTTTCATAAAAGAAATAGATACTCGTTCTCAATCTTTATACACAAAAAGGTCGCCTTTTTTCTTTCTCAAAGAAATTTGGTTGCGTTTTTCCAAGCTCGTGAAATTCAGAGAAGTTCTTTACGTTTTCAGGATGCTTTCTTTAAAGGAAAAAAATATTATCCTTGGCATATCCGCCTTGGGGATTATCGCTGGATTACTTTTCCTCAACAAATTAAATAATATTTTTATGGTCACTGTTCCTTCACATGGGGGCACCATCACGGAAGGTATTGTGGGCACGCCCCGTTTTGTCAACCCTATTCTTGCAATTTCTGACGCGGACAGAGATGTCACCGCTCTTGTTTATTCCGGTCTTATGAGACCAGATGGGCAAGGTGGCCTAGAACCAGATCTTGCCGAATCTTATACCATCTCCGAAGACGGCTTATCTTACGATTTTACCCTGAAAGAAAATCTCCTCTGGAGCGATAAGGAAAAAATCACCTCCGATGATATAATATTCACTGTTAATCAAACTACTCATCCCGCTTTAAAAAGTCCCCGTCGAGCAAGTTGGGAAGGAGTGGGAATAGAAAAGATAGATGAAAGAACCGTTCGCTTCACCTTAAAAAAACCATATGCTCCTTTTCTTGAAAATACCACTTTAGGTATTTTGCCAAAACATCTGTGGCAAGACGCTTCCGCCGAACAAATGACTTTTAGCGATTTTAATATTTCCGCAAAAGGCTCCGGCCCTTATAAAATAAAAGATATCAAGCGAAATTCCTCCGGCATTGTAAGCTCTTACTCCCTCGTGCAAAACCCATATTTTGTAAAAGGTTCTCCGTATATCACAAAAATAAACCTTAAGTTTTATCCTTCCAAAGAAGCCTTGGTTTCAGCTTACAAAGCCGGAGAGATAGATAGTATGAGCGGAATTACTCCTGAAACTTTGGAAAAAATTCCTCTAGAAAACAAAATCATAATGGATATAAACCTCCCCAGAGTGTTTGGTGTCTTTTTCAATCAGAACGAAAATCCTGTTTTTGCCGATAAGGCAGTGAGAAAGGCACTGGAGATTCTCTTGGACAAAAACCTCATTATCAATGAGGTGCTCAAAGGATATGCGACACCGTTAAACTCTCCCATTCCTGTCGGCACTTTCGGAGAAGAGGCGCCTGCTGGGCAAATAGAACAACCTAGTGGCACAGAAAATTTTGCTAAAGCCTCGAGCATTCTTGTGACAGCCGGCTGGTCTTATAATGATGAAGAAAAAATATGGGAGAAGAAAAAAGGCAAAGAAACAACCAAACTTTCTTTTTCCATAGAAACATCCGATGTGCCTGAGTTAAAAAATACAGCGGAAATAATAAAACAAAAATGGAGTGAATTTGGCGCGGAAGTAAATCTCAAAATTTTTGAAACCGGAGACTTGAACCAAAACGTCATCAGAACAAGAAAATACAACGCTTTGCTTTTTGGCTTAGTTACCGGCCGTGATCCCGATCCTTTTGCCTTTTGGCACTCCTCCCAAAAAAATGATCCCGGCTTGAATATTGCCTCCTATGCCAACTCCGCGGTGGACAAAATTCTTGAAACTGCTCGAATTACGGGAGACAGAGAGGAAAGAAAGAAACTTTATCAAAGTTTTTCGCAAGAAGTCGCAAAAGATACACCGGCTATTTTTCTATACACGCCTAAATTTATCTATATTCAGCCCAGCGACCTTAAGACCGGCGCTCCAATTTTAAACATCACCACTCCTTCAGAAAGATTTTCTCAAGTTCATAATTGGTATAAAAATACGGAGCGCGTTTGGAAAACTTTCGCCGATTAAAAATAACAAAAACAAAAAACCTTTGAAAATATTTTATTGGCTTTTGCCAAAGCTCGTTGAAGGAGAAACAAAAGTTTATTAATTATTAGAATAACAAATAAGAATATTACAAAACTTGAACCAATGCGGTCTTTTAAAAATCTTTTAAGAAAGATGAGCAGTGGCCGTCTCAAGATAAATTAAAGAATATGGAAGCAAAAGAAATAAGAACCGATTCGAGTTCGCCGAAGAAAAGAGATAGCAGAAGAAGACAATCTCAGAGGAGGCCCTCCATGAGAAATAATTTCAGGGACAGAAACAATAAACCTGTTCGGCCATTTTCAAATGGGTCTCAGGAAGAATCCTATGGCCCCATAACCCAAAGCGACAATCTCCGCATTATCCCTCTAGGTGGCGTTGAGGAAGTAGGCAGAAATATGACCGCTATTGAATATAAGGGAGACATCGTCATTATTGATGCCGGATTACAATTCCCCGGCGAAGAGCATCCCGGCATCAGCTATATCATCCCCAATACTAAATATCTGGAAATGAGAAAAGATAAAATCAGGGGAATAATTATCAGCCACGGCCATCTTGATCACGTGGGTGGAATTCCCTACATCATCGATAGGATCGGCAATCCTCCAATTTACGCCACCCGCCTTTCCAAAGCCATGATTCTAAAACGCAACGAGGAATTTCCCCATCTCCCGAGAGTAAATATCGTAGAAATCACTTCAAAAGACGTTATTCCTTTGGGGAAAAATCTGCGCGCGCGATTTTTTGACATCACGCACACTATTCCAGACGCCGTTGGTATTATTTTGGAAACAGATCTTGGAAATGTTATTTATCCGGGAGACTTCAAGATCAATCACGACGGCAAGGGCAATCCTTCGGAATCGGAGTTGGTTCTATTTGAAAAATTAGGCAAAGAAAACAATCTTGTCTTAATGCTTGAATCCACCAATGTGGAACGACCCGGTTTTTCCTTCACTGAAGCCGAGGTGCACAAAAATCTGGAAAGATTATTCCGAGAAACAAAGGGAAGGATTATCATTGCCACATTTGCTTCTCTTTTAGAAAGGATTATTGAAGTGGTGCGTATTGCGGAAAAACTGGGGCGTAAAGTGGCCATAGACGGGCGAAGCATCAAAGTTAACTTGGAAATAGCGACAGAGCTGGGTATTGCTAAATTCAAAAAAGGCACTTTTGTGCCTATTGAAGAATTTGAGACCTTTCCTCCAGAGAAAATTTTAGCCATCGTAACGGGCGCCCAAGGAGAAGAAAACGCCGTTTTGATGCGCACTGCCGATAAACGCCACAAGCATATCAAGATTCACAAAGGCGACACTGTCTATCTTTCTGCCTCGGCAATTCCGGGAAACGAGAAAAGTATTGATAAACTGAAAGATGATCTTACGCGCCAAGGAGCCAAAGTTATTCATTACGGCATAGAAGCCATTCATTCCTCCGGCCACGCCTATCGCGAAGAGCTCCGCATTCTTCATCGCGTCATGCGATCCAAATTTTTTATTCCTGTTCACGGCAACTATTACCGCCTTGCCATGAATGGCGAATTAGCCAAAGAAACGGGCATGCCTGAGACAAGTGTCGCCGTGCCTGACAGGAACGGCGTTATTATAGAAACAGACGGAAAAACTATCAGTCCAATCAAAGAAATGGCTCCTTCAAGCTTGGTGGTAGTGGACGGCTCCGGCGTAGGCGATGTTAAAGAAGTGGTTTTGCGAGACAGACAAGCCTTAGCCGAAGACGGAATTTTTGTGGTTGTAGCCACAGTGGAGACAAAAACAGGCAAGGTTCTAAATTCGCCGGATATTATCTCGCGCGGATTTATTTATCTCCGAGAATCCCAAGAGCTCCTAAAGCAAACAAGATATATCATCAGAAAATCCATAGAAGAAATGACGAGCAAGATGAATCCCATCAATATGGCTTATGTCCGAGAATCTCTTCGGGAAAAAGTGACGAAATTCCTTTTCCAGAAAACCAAACGCAAGCCGATGGTTTTGCCGGTGATAATTGAGGTATAATTAAACTCGACGCAAATACGCAAATGTTCGCTAATGACACTAATGTTAATGTAATATCAAATTATAACTTTTCTAAATTCGTGCGCATTCGTAGATTCGTATTACGCTTATGTCTAAAAAAGTGATCTTCAGCGGTATCCAACCTTCGGGAGTGATCCATATCGGCAATTATTTAGGCGCCATAAAACAATGGGTGGAGCTCCAGAACACAAGTGAAGCAGAAACGATTTTTTGCGTGGTGGACGAGCACGCCATCACCGTCCCGCAGGATCCAAAAGAGCTCCGAGAAAACACCTTGCGCGCCGTGGCCACCTATCTCGCCTGCGGAATAGACCCCGAAAAATCTTTGGTATTCGTCCAAAGCCATGTGAGCGCTCATGCCGAGCTCGGCTGGATATTGAACACCATGACTCCTTTGGGTGAACTTGAACGCATGACCCAGTTTAAGGACAAAGCCCAAAAACAAGCAAACGTGATGGCCGGTCTTTTAAATTACCCGACCCTTATGGCCGCGGATATCCTTCTCTATGGCACCACTGACGTGCCAGTTGGCGAAGATCAGTCCCAACATGTAGAACTCACCCGCTCCATCGCCGAAAGATTCAACAATCGCTTTGGCGAAACTTTCGTCGTGCCGAAACTAATGCTAACCAAACAAGGCGCGCGAGTGATGGGGTTAGACGATCCGACCAAAAAAATGTCCAAGTCCGCATCAAGCACTATGAACTATATTACCCTGACAGGCGACGCCGACACTATACGCAAAAAAATAAAATCCGCCACCACCGATTCGGGAAGCGAGATAAAATTTGATATGGAAAAAAAGCCCGGCATTTCAAACCTTCTTTCAATGGCGAGCATTATGGGCGACAAAACAATCGCCGAACTGGAAAAAGAATTTGCTGGGAAAACTTACAACGATTTTAAAACTGCTGTAGCGGAAATTGTGATCGCCCATCTTTCTCCTATCCAAAATAAATTCGATGAGCTTATAAAAAATACAGAAGAAATTTTGGCAGTTTTGAAAAATGGTTCAAAAAAAGCAGAGGAAAAATCCTCCGTTATTTTAACGGAGGTGAAGAACAAAATCGGCCTAATCGTTTAATCTTAAAAAGATATATAATAAAAAATGGACGAAAAAACATTCAAATGCCGAGAATGTGGGAGTGAGACAAGGGAAAAAGCTGGTAATTGTTGCAAAGAAGAAAGGGTAGAGGCCTGTGAAAAATGCAAGCACGCCCACAATAAGGACGGCTCATGCGATTGCGGTTGTAAGTAATCTCAAACGAATCTGTTATAATAAAAACGGCTTTCATTTGGTCGAATATTGTTAGTTTTAAATAAAAACTTAATATGGACGACAAAAAATATAAGTGTGAAAACTGCGGAAGCGAATCTATGGGTGAAGCCGGAGACTGCTGTGGAGGAGAAAGAAAAATGTGCTGTGAGAAATGCGATCACTCACACAAGGAAGACGGCTCATGCGATTGCGGTTGTGATTAATATTCCCTAATTCTGAAACACAAAAATAAACTGCTCAAATTTCGAGCAGTTTATTTTTGTGTTTCAGGAAGATCTTCAAGCAAGCGACCGATTCCCTTACCTGCCTACACCCCAAGCCCTATCGGCTCTAAATATCATAAGGACAAAAAGGACGCAGATATAAATAATGTGTTCGTCTACAATATAAGAATGCGGATTAGGATGGGGAAAATTCATAATCGGAATATAGTAAAGCGCCATTAAAACCATGCCTAAAGGGGCGCTGAATCTTACAAAAACTCCCAGTATCAAAGAGACTCCCAGAAGAGTTAGGCCCCATTTGTTGGCAAGATCAACAAAAGGCAAGATGTTTGGTTGCAGAAAAAAAGAATAAACTTCGGGCAAGACTTTTGCTCCCTTGATATAACCCGCCGAAGTCCAGTTTGAATCAAGTATTTTGATAATACCGGCATAAAAAAACATCCAGCCAGTAACTAAACGCAAAGCGAATAAAGAAGTTCTCTCAAAAAATCTCATATTAAGATCATAATATCATTTCCTGAATTGTTACATCAGACAAGTGTGGAATAAAAAAGATTAAACTGGTCTTTTGGCCTTGTTCCGCTCTGTTTCGGAAAGATATTGTTTTCGCAGGCGAACGCTTTTGGGAGTAATTTCCAAATACTCGTCTTCCGCCATAACTTCCAAGCCCCTTTCTATTGTAAGCTCATATGGCGGGACTAAAGTAATAGCTTCATCGGAGCCGGAAGCGCGCATATTTGTAAGCTGTTTGCCTTTGGTAGGATTGACCGTCATCTCCTCTCCTTTGATAGTATTTCCGATTACCATTCCTTCAAACACTTCCGTGCCGGGCCCAATATATAAAACACCTCTCTCTTGCAAATTCCACAACGCGTAACCAAGCGCCTTGCCATCTGCCATAGAAATCATCGAGCCTGTGACACGGCGGCGAATTTCCCCGGCATAAGCTCGAAACCCGACAAAGCGGGAAGAAATAATACCCTCTCCCTTTGTATCAATAACAAACTGATTGCGATATCCCAAAAGTCCCCTCGTTGGACCTTCAAAATTAAGCCTGACCGCCCCATCTCTTTGAGAAACAAGAGTAAGGACAAAGGTGCGAGCGCCTAATTTCTCTATAACTGCTCCTTGGTATTTTTCTGGACAATCAACGATGACCTCTTCAAAAGGCTCCATTTTTATTCCTTTTTCTTCGCGCACCACAGCCTGCGGTTGAGAAACCTGAACCTCATAACCGGCGCGTCTCATGTTTTCAAGCAAAATCCCGATATGAAGTTCTCCCCTCCCGAAAACACGAAAATTATCCGCGGAAGTAAAATCCACCTTCAGTCCCACATTCACTTCTAGCTCACGTTCTAAATAATCCCTTATTTGACGCGATGTTACAAATTTCCCTTCTCTGCCACTAAAAGGAGAATTATTCACCAAAAAAGAAAGAGAAATTGTTGGTTCATCTATGGCAATAGACGGCAAAGCTTCAGTTTGAATATTGTCTAAAATAGTCTCGCCTATCCCGATATCGCTAATGCCAGCAACCATGGCAATATCTCCCGCAAGAGCTTCAACGGTTTCTTTTCTCTCCAATCCTTCAAAAGAATACATCTTGGTGATTTTGGCCGAACGCGTTTCTCCTTTGTTATTCTTTACAAAAATATTTTGCCCGACTTTTATCGCGCCTTCATAAACGCGCACAATCGCCATTCTTCCCAAGAAATCATCGTAGGCAAGATTGAAAGGCTGGGCCTTGAGAGGTCTCATTATTTTTTCTTCCGAAGAGGCGCAAGGCACTTTTTCTAAAATTGTCTGCAACAGAGGGAAAAGATCTTCAGCGTGATCGGTAAGCTTTTTTTTGGCAACGCCTTCCCGCCCGATGGCATAGACAACAGGAAAATCCAATTGTTCGTCATTTGCCCCTAACTCTATAAAAAGATCCAGAACTTGACCCTCGGTTCTTTTAGGATTGGCGGCCGGTTTGTCTATTTTGTTAATGACGACAATGGGCTTCAAACCAAGTTCTAATGATTTTTTCAAAACAAATCGAGTTTGAGGCATCGGTCCTTCCTGCGCGTCCACCACGAGTAAAACGGAATCTATGGAGCGCAATACTCGCTCCACTTCCGATCCAAAATCAGCGTGGCCGGGAGTATCTAAAATATTTATTTTAGTGTCTTTATAACGAACAGAAGTATTTTTGGAATAAATGGTAATGCCCCGCTCCTTTTCCAGAGCGTTTGAATCCATAGACACGCCTTCTTTTGACGCGCCAGTTAAACGCATAATAGCGTCGGTTAGCGTGGTCTTTCCATGATCAACATGGGCGATGATGGCAATATTTCTTATTTCCATATGGTGGGGCAGAACTCCCATCTTTGGCACATTTTGTCGTTGCTTCGCTCGTTCTGTTCCCACGCGGTACACCAGTACGGCTTGGTCACAGGCCTCGCTCGCGCCTAAAACTGCGCTCAAATCTGGAAGTTCTGAAGATTATTTTAGAAATGTTAATCCCTTGAATAAAAACAGGCCGTAAATGGCCTTTATTTAACTTCTACATAATACTGCTTTTTTATCTCTTTAGCAAGTATTAACAAACTTGAATCAAGAATTTTGAATTATGATTTTCCTGCCATGATTCATAATTCATACACCATGATTTTTGGCTCAAGATCGCTCGACATCTAAAAAATATTATTCCCTCAGTTTCTTCGCCAATCTAGCAAGTTTCTCATCGTCGGCTCGCTCGTAATCATGAGAAGAAATATAACCCTCGTATTTTTCAAAATATTTATTTCTGTCAGATTCTATTGGACGCCATTTTTTCATATTTTCTGTCCCATGCATCGGAAAAAGTTTGGCATGGACGTGGTCTACCCCGAAACCTTCAAACACCATGGCTGTTCGGCCGACATCGTCTAATTTTGCATCCAAAACTTTTGCCACTTTTTTAGTAGCCAAGACAAGCTCTGCGAGAACCTCGTCGGCCAAATCAAAAGCATAGCTTGGATAGTGATTTTTTGGCACCACCACTGTTACGCCTTCCGTGTTTGGGAAAATAGAAAGAAAAGCCAAATGCTTATCATCCTCCCAAACTTTGTGACATGGCAACGCGCCCTTTACTATTTCACAAAAAATACAATGGTCCATAATTTTATTTTATAATTTATAAAGACTTTTTACCAATGTCTTTTCTGAAATACTTGCCCTCATAGGACACTTGATCAACCGCTCTATATGCGCGAGATACGGCTTGCGAAAGATCTCTGCCCACAGCGGTAAAACCTAAGACTCGCCCTCCGTTTGTCAGTATTTTATTATTTACCTTCTTTGTACCTGAGTGAAAAATTTCTATATTTTTATCTGTAATTTTTTCCAAACCTTTAACGACTTTGTTTTTGTCATATTTTATGGGATAACCCTTTGAAGCAGTAACAACGCAACAAGCAAAAGATTTAGACCATTTTATTTTCAAATTTTTAATGTCGCCTTTGACACAAGCCAACAGAATATCAAGCAGATCCGTTTCAAGAAGATGCACATAAGACTGAATTTCTGGGTCGCCAAAACGCGCGTTGAATTCTATCACTTTTGGACCATAATTTGTAAGCATAATTCCAGGAAACAAAATTCCTTTAAAAATTCGTCCTTTTCTTTTAAGCCCTTGTAAAGTTGGAGTAATAATTTTTTCCTCTATTTCTTTTAAATGTCGCTTAGTAACCCACGGCACTGGCGCAATAGTACCCATTCCCCCGGTATTTGGTCCCAAGTCGTCATCAAAAATCCTCTTATGATCTTCCGAAACGGGAAACATTATCGCTGTCTTCCCATCGCAAAAAGCGTGAATAGAAATTTCTTTACCTGTCAAATATTCTTCTATAAGAACCTCATGACCAGCTTTTCCGTAAATTTTATCTCTCATTATCTGTTTTAGAGATTTTTCTGCCTCCGTCAAGTTTAGAGCAATCACAACCCCTTTTCCGAAAGCTAAACCGTTCGCTTTAATAACAAGTGGAAATTTCTGGGTCTCTAGATATTTTCTGGCTTTTTTAAAACTCTTGAAAGTTTCAAACTTTGCGGTAGGGATGCCTTCCTCTCTCATAAAATTTTTAGCAAAAGATTTTGACCACTCAATCTCTGAGGCTTTTTTGGTTGGACCAAACGCGGAAATTCCCATTTTTTGCAATTTATCAACCAAGCCCTCTGCTAAATAATTATCAGGACCAACAACCACCAGCTCAACTTTGTTATTTTTAACCCATTCTAAAATATCTTTCGTCTTATAAAAATCCAAGTTTGTGGCAATCAAAGAAGTGCCGGCATTTCCGGGTGCCACAAAAATATTTTTGATTTTTGGAGATTGTTTTAATTTCCAAACCAAAGCATGTTCTCTTCCTCCCGACCCAACAACAAGAATATTCATAAGTTTTTCTCTAGACTATCATTTTAGCATACACAAAAATCCCCTAGATAAAATTTCTCTAGCAGATTTTTATTTGTATATATTTTATTTTCCTCTGAGATTAATGTCTCTCATGCATTTAAGACAGCTTGTTTGCCCCCTCCTTGTCTTAATATATTTCTCCCCGCAAGCACAAACAACCACCTCCGTTTTTGACGGCTTCTCTATCCATTTGCCGTTTTTTTGGAAAGTTCTGGTGGAATTTATTTTAATGTTTGGCTTCATGGTCATAAGAAAGAAAAATTTATTCAATAAAAGTCAGCGCCTTGCCGTATTTTGAGCCTCTGCCTGTGCGCCCAATGCGATGCACATAATCGTCATAAGTAGCCGGTAAATCATAATTGATGACATGGCTCACGTCATTGATGTCCAATCCCCTTGCTGCCACGTCAGTTGCGACCAATACTTGCACCCTGTTGTCTTTAAAAAGTCCCAGAGCTTTTTGCCGTTTGTATTGATTTTTGTTGCCGTGAATAGACTCTGCCTTAAAGCCTCTTCTGACAAGGATATCGGATAGTTTTTCCACTCCGTGCTTAGTCCGCCCAAAAACCAATACTTTGCTGAACTCTTTTTGGTTTAAAAGCTCGTGCAAGACATCGATCTTGTCTTTTCCTTTTTGAATTCTCACAACATCCTGGTGGACATTTTTAGAAGTATCTCCCGTCTTAACGGAAATCCTTACAGGTTCCCGAAGAAAATCTTTGATTAATTTTTCCACTTCGAAAGAAATAGTGGCCGAGAAAAATAGTGTCTGTCTTTCTTTTGGCATCAAAGCAATAATTTGCCTCATATCAGGCAAAAAACCCATATCCAGCATCCTGTCAGCTTCATCCAAAACCAAAATTCCGAATCGGGAAAGGTTTATTTTTCCTTTTTCTATCAAGTCTTTTAGGCGTCCCGGGGTGCCGATAATAAAGTTATTGAAGTATCTCAATTCGGAAATTTGTTTGCCGATACTTGCTCCACCGACGCAACAAACCGAAAAAATCTTCATTCCCGTGGTAAAACTTTTTAACTCGTCTTGAATCTGGATAGCCAGCTCTCTGGTTGGAGCCATGATAAGAACTTGCTTCTTGGAGTCCAAAACAACTGCATTTATAAGCGGTACAAGGAAAGCGCCTGTTTTACCTGTACCGGTATTGGCAATACCCACCAAATCTGCCCCTTTCAAGATATGAGGGATAGCCCTGTCTTGAATCGGTGTCGGTGTTATATAACCCTTGGAAGCAATTTTTTTCTTTAAATTTTCAACAATGCGAAAATCCTGAAATTGGTGTTCAGGAATAAAATGCTCCACGCTTTCGGTAATCACCGCCTTGTTTATAAATTTAGACGGATCAATATACTGCGCGCCTCGCGTTCTTTTTATTGGCTGGCGTCTATAATTACCTAATCCTCTTCTTCTAAAACTAGAAGGCTGGCTTCCTGCCAGCTTTCTATATGGCTTGCCAAAACCGCGACTCTCTACTTTTTTCGTATACATATTTTATTAAAAACCTTTCTTTCTCCAAGCCCTTGATGTCTTTTTTATAATTAAGAAGAGCCTTATACTTGAGGTTTTTATGCGAGCCTAGAGAGGCTCTAGAAGTTTGCAAACACCAAAGAGGGGTTAAACCCTCGAAATAAAAACCTTAGCTGAGATTCAAAGTACCCTCTTATTATATACCAGACCATCTTTTTTGTCAAATCTTGTATACAAACCAGCTAAAAATCCCCCTATGAGAGATTTTTGTTTGATTATGGGATTCTTACAAAATAATAAAGTATTTTCTGATTAGACAGGAATCTCCCAGTATTTTTTTACCAAAAAAAAATACTGGGAGTCGCTTTCACGAACTCCCAGTCAGTTATATCTGGACAGCTTTCTGTTTTTAGATAAATACCCCCTCCATCATCATGGAGGAAATGGACAAAGGAGAGGGCAAGTCAGGAAGAGAACGAAACTTCTCCCAGACTAGGGCTTGGACCATATTTATCCTTTTTTCCAAATGCAGAAATCCGTAGAACTTCAGGACTATTCTGTATTTGGTGTAGTTCCCTTCATGGAGAGGTTGATGATAAAAGTGAACAACGGTCTCTTCTAGACCGTTGATACCGCGAATTTGGTTCTCCAACGAGTGGAGAATGTTCGTCGTATCCGGCCTTTCCGGAAATCCGCAAATTTCTACCATGTATCTCAACACTATTCGCCTCCCTCTTTCTACTTAAAGTTTTTGAATGTCTATATAAAAAATCTGTCAGAACAAGACCGCCCTCAATGTATATAATAGAGGAGAAAAGTCAATCCACCACTTATTAGAAATCCCTGTTACCTTGTCTGCCCGTCTTGTGTTTCAAAAAACAGAAGGAATTTAGAAATAAAAGGAAGCTCTATGACTTGAAGATGTAGTTTTTAGTTTACCAATGCCTTTAAAGCACGTGAACCACAAACTACTACATCTCCATTTCTTACCTCTCTTTTATTTCATTTTCCACCCCGTTCTTTTCTCCGAAATTCCCGCCCCCGCCCACCTATCATTTTTTGATAGGTTTTATTTTTTCTCCTTGAAACATTTATCTTTAAAAAATGTTCACGCATTCCCTTTTTGCTATACTGCAATAGCTTATGAAAAAGGATTTTCCGATGCGAATAAACAGGTATCTCGCTTTTAAAAAATATTCCACTCGTCGTGGGGGAGATGAGCTGATCCGCAAAGGCAAAGTTTTTCTCAACGGGAAATTGGCCACACCCAGTGATATGGTCAAAGAAACAGACCGGGTGGAAGTAAAAAATCCCGACAAGAAAAATTATCTTTATTTTGCTTATTGCAAACCCGTCGGAATATTATCCCACTCGGCAAAAAATGGCGAACGGGACATTGGGAGTAAAACAAAAAATATAGAGGCTCTAGCTGGCACTTTCCCCTTGGGACGGTTGGACAAAAAATCTCATGGACTCATAATTCTCACAAACGATGGACGGATCACTGAAGAGCTCTTGAGTCCGGAAAACTCTCATGAAAAAGAATACGAGGTAGAGACCAAATTAAAAATCAGAAACAACTTCAAGGAAAAAATGGAGACCGGTGTCTTTATAGAAGGTTATAAAACAAAACCTTGCAAAGTGGCCATTTTAGGAAAAAACAAATTTTCCGTCTGTCTGACAGAAGGGAAAAAACACCAAATCAGGCGTATGGTTTCCGCGCTCCATAACGAAGTAATGGATCTTAAACGAGTAAGGATAATGAATATTGAGCTTGGACTCCTAAAGTCCGGAGCATACCGCCAGATTAAAGGAGACGAGCTTAAAAAATTTTTAACCGAATTGCAAATCACTTAAACAATCTTCTTTTCTCTTCTCTAGAAAGAGATTTTATTTCCGCCTCACGCTTTCGCGCTTCCGAGTAAGTGGAGACCTTCTCTTTATACTTGAGAACCACCGGCCGGCGAATTTTTGTGTAATGAGCTCCAGATTTTTTTGTGTTGTGGGCGATAATGCGTTTGCTTAAATCCTTTGTACTGCCCACATAAAATGTTTTATCGGCACACTCCAAAAGATAAACATAATACATAAACACGAGTTTAATCTTTGCTTATCTTCTTGATTAGCTCTATCAATTCGGGAAAAAACTCTAAATTAAAATGCCCTCTGTCCTCAAAAACAATTTCTTTGGCCTCCGGCAAAAACTTTTTGTATTTTTCCATTTCTCCAAACGGCACCACCGGATCGTCCTTGCTTTGGATAAGATAAACATCTTTTACCTGCTCGCCAAATTTTTCTATATTCATCGGCAGAGAAAAATCGCTCAACTCCTCCTCGTTGCTTACATCGTCAAACGGCGGGGCGATTAAAATCACGGCTTTTATTTTTTTTGGAAATAAGTTTTCACTAAAATATCTCGCAAGGAAAATCCCACCCAAAGAGTGGCCTATAAAAATGGGCTCGTTTTGGAGAAACAGAAAAAGTTTTTCAAACCAGATTTTCCATTCACCGTAATGAGCATACGTGCCATTGGGCATTCTAGGCTGGAAAACTTCAAAATTTTCTCCCAAATCTTCCTCAAAATGATCTTTCCAACTTTTTCTTTTTTTAAAATTCTCGGCTGTAACTTCCCCACCCGTTAAATATTTGATGTAGCTTTCATAGGAACTAAAAGTTGTGCCCCCGTGAATAAGCACCACTTGTCTTTTATTTTTTAGCTCCCTTTTCATTTCTTAATAATTCTAACATAAAAAGCTCTTTTGCTTGTTAGCAAAAGAGCTTTTTATGTTAGGGACATCCTATTTCATCCTCTCCGCATCGTCTCTGGAGAGGAATTTGAACATATTCCCCCCGCAAGTAGAGCATTTGCCCTTGGCGGAAAAGCGGTTGTTTTTCTCTTCCACCTTCATATCTTTCATGACCTGCATCGTTGGCTTGTTATTGCCATCTCTGCATTTCATGCACAAAGCTTTCATTTCTTGCATGTGTTTTTTCTTTTAATTAGTAATCCTTATAAACCTGTCCTCAATTATAACACCTTCTGCTCTAGAAAGCCAGCAAGCTAAAGTTCCTTGTGGTTAGAAAGATTAAATGTTAATAATATTAGAATAAGAGTGTTCTAGAAAAAACCAGCTATGGAACCAGCCAAAATTGTCTCCTTTGAAGAGTTTGAGAATTTAAGAAGCACCCTCGGCAAGATAGTTTGCACCTCCGGCGGTTTTGATCCTATTCATCCCGGACACATGTCCTGTATTCAAGAATCAAAAAAATATGGCCAAACTCTCGTTGTCATAGTAAATGGGGATAATTTTTTAATAAAAAAGAAAGGTAAATCTTTTATGGATTTAAAAACCAGATGTCAGATTATTTCTTTTGTCAAAGGCGTGGATTACGTGATCCCTTTTGAGATAAAGAACGACCAGACTGTTTGCGTGGCATTGGAAAAAATAAAGCCTCATATTTTTACCAAAGGAGGCGACAGGATAGATGCGCAAACTATTCCCGAGTGGGAAATATGCAGAAAAAATAATATTGAAATAATTTCTGGAGTAGGGTTCAGAAAAGATTGGAGCAGTTCGGATTTTCTTCTTGAGTGGGGAAAATTTTGGCAATCAAAGAAAGAAGATAATGGAAATTTTTAATTAGTAGTAAAACAAAATGAGACACGTCTGGATTTTTATCGCAATCGCATTATCGTTTTTTTTGGGTTGGATTTTGAGCAAAAATTTTTCACTAAGCTCCACCAGTAATGCCTACCCGATAAGAAACGCCGACGAGTCGAGACCTTTGATTAATCCTTTGATTGGTGTTGAAGTGGGCGACAAAAAAGATTTCAGTGAGTATGAACCTCTCCTTGGAAAAATACAATCAGTTGTGAATTTATTTAAAAGAACCTCTAAAATTATTTCTGCTAGTGTTTACTACAGAGATGTAAATTCGGGTCATTGGACCGGTATTGATGAAAATGAGAAATATGCTCCGGCAAGCCTCTATAAAGTGGTCTTAATGATTGCTATCTTAAAAAAAGCGGAGGACGAGCCGAACTTACTGGAGAAAGAAATATTTTTTAATCGGAGTATTGAAAAAGAAAAACCGGATCACGAACCCCTAGAACCGCAGAAAAAATACAAAGTGAGGGAATTGATTGATAGGTTAATTATTTTCTCCGATAATGACGCGAAGAATCTTCTGCATACGGTAGTGCCTTTGGACGCTGTATGGAATGTTTTCACGGATCTAGGCCTCACCCCGCCAAGAGCGGATGAGATTGGAGACTCCATGTCGGCCAAAGATTTTTCCAGATTCTTTCGTATTCTCTATAGTGCCACTTACCTAAATAGGGATATGTCCCAATACGCCCTTCAAGTTCTTTCCAAGACTGAATTCAAGCAAGGTCTTCGCGGAGGCATGTCAGACAAGGACATTATAATTGCTCACAAATTCGGCCATAGGCGTTTTGACGCTCCCATAGAAAAAGGAGTGACAGAAGAGCTTCATGATTGCGGGATAATCTATGACGAGAAAAAACCATATTTTTTGTGCGTCATGACCAAAGGAGAAAATCCCGTCCATTTGTCAGAATTTATACAAGAAATTTCCAGGAGCGTCTATTTAAATCGCGTGAAATAACAGCAAGAAATTCGAGAACTATTTCTTCTTGCGGTTTTTGAGCATCTCTTTCTTGATTGCTAAACGTTTTTTCGTTTTTCTGGAACGAGATTTTTTGTTTTTAATGCCTTGGTTTGGTCTTTTAGCCATGCCGGTAATTATATCATGTTTTTCCAGACTGTTTCCATTCCCTTCTTGTTTCCTTGTATAAATCAATAAAACTGGACGCTATTTCCTCACTGCGGAAAATTAAGGCGCTCTTCTGCGCGGCTTCGGCCATAGCAATCCTTCTTTTATCGTCCGAAAGAAGAAAATTTAATTTATCGCAAGCTTCCTCATGAGAAGAAACAAGAAAACCATTATGACCGTTCTTTATGATTTCAGGCGCGACTCCCACATCATAAGAAATAGGCACTAGCCCTTGAGACATCCCCTCAACAAGACTCAAGGAAAAACCTTCGTATCGGGAAGGTATGAAAATAACACTCCCGAAAAGTTTGGACAAAACCCGAGGAATTAAATCTTTCTTTAGATTTACATACATATAATGACAGGGAAAAGAAACTTTCAACCATTCTTTCAATTTCTTATTATTTGTCATACAAACTGTTGTTTTTGGAATATTTGGAAAAGCTTCGTAAAGACGAATTAGTCTAGACAATCCTTTGAGCTTAAGGGTGAAAACATCTCCGCCTAGTCTTCCAAGAAAAACAATGTGAGGAGTTTGAACAACGTGAGGTTTTTCCTGTTCAAACCAGTAGTCTTCCAAGGCATTATGTATAACTTTGATTTTTTCCGAAGAAACGCCAACAGCAAGGAGTTCTTCTTTTACTTTTACAGAAGTGGCTACACACTTAGTCACGCGGTTAGCCACCAGTTTCTCTATTTCAGCAATATCCACTAAAGGACGGAAAGTTTCCAGAGTAAGACTTGGAACAATACCAAGATGGTGCAATCTTCGCCAAACCTCTTTTTCTTCTGGAGGCAGGACTGAATTTTTAGGCGTTTTACTAAGAAATCCAGCCGTAGTAGAACCAAAGTGGCTTATTGTCGGTATGTTGAAAGAAAGAAAAGGTAGAGTGGTATAAGTCGTCCCTTGAATTATGTGGTGTTTTAATATTTCCTCTTTTTTTTCAAGTAAAGAGTGAAAAAATAAAATACTAGTAATGCCTTTTAAATGTAGCGGGGTGTCTAAAAGTTGCGCCCGAGGATAAAAATTCCGCACTTTTATCCCGTGTTTTGCAATAGCGCTAGATAATGTTTGATTTACCTGATGAGCGCCGGTTAACATGCGCTTTTGATTGTGAATAAAAGCGATTCTTAGATTTTTTTCCGTCCTTTTATCGTTTTTGTTTTTCCCTTCAGACAATCGGCGCACCCCTCTAAAAAAAGAATTTGTTGCTTTATAAACTTTGCGGACAAGCCTGCCTTTATTTTTCTTCATGCGAATATTTTCCATAAAAAACTTCCTGAATTTTGATATAATGTTATCGCCAATTAGAAGATGAGAAAGATATCATCTTGATGATATCATAATAATTATCAAAAATCACTTATTTCTTTGCTAAGAAAATATAAAATGAAAGCTCGTGTCTGGCTCTACCCCGGTAAGTCCGGCTGGCATTTTTGTACTTTGCCAAAAAAAGAATCCGGAAAGATAAAAGAAAATTCTGGCGAAAAAATAAGAGGGTGGGGTTCGATCCCTGTTAAAGCCACCATAGGTAAAACATCATGGGAAACTTCTATTTTTAGAGATAAAAAATCTCAAAGCTATCTTCTGCCCCTTAAATCAGAGGTGCGCGAAAAAGAAAAAATAAAAGCGGGCGATAAAATAAATTTCGTGCTGGAAATAAATAACTCTTAAATAAAATACCCTCTTTGGAGAGGGTATTTTATACTGGTTTTTTAGCTAGCGTTTTCTGGAGTATCTTCCCAAACTTTATCAAACATGACGTTCCATTCCTGCATGCTCTCCGGAGTGGCTTTTGCCATCATCTCCGCATGAGCTATCTTTGCGTGTTCACCAAATTTAGCTTTCGCCTCCTCCGCCGTTTCCGCCGTCACCTCGAACGGGCAATCTCCTCCGCCTATCTGCGAACATTTTATCGTTTTCATAGAAAATCTTTTTATGCGCTTACAATATCGACTGCCTTAAAGATAGCATATATGTTGTGTTATACATAGTCCTTACTCGCCAAAATCAGATTGATTATCCACTGGCTTACCATCAAGATAAGGATTGCCTGCCCTGTCATACGCCTCTCTTTCATATTTGTTATACCTGTAACCATGACGCGCCACAGACCATATATAAAGTATCGGGTGAACAAACGGCGCTCTTTGGGCTTGTTCCACATGCACAAGTTCATGTTCCAAATCGGCTTTTAAAATATTGGGGCTCAACTGCACAATATTACCAGTTGCAATAGCTCTTGCCCTACGTCCCCTCCTTCCGGGTATAAGCAATTCCCACCAAAAACTATGCGTGTAGAAAATTACAGCCGGCGGATTAAAAGAGACTTTTATTTTCTTGGGTATTGATATTAAAGCAAGAAAAAGACCTGCTATTGACCAAGGCAAGTTTAGCAAAATTGCTAACAATGTTCTCACTTGTCTTAACAAATTAATTTTGGTTAATTAACTGTCATAATAATACGTAGAGAGATAGCAACATAGGATAAGATTACAATGTGGCTACGGGACTAGGAAATCGAACGTCGCTCACAAAATTCGCTCCTACAAAACCGTCGGTTTCGTAAACTTCCTCCACAGAGGGGACGCAGTGGCTTCCCCTCCGACCCACCCCTCGTTCGAGTCCTAGTTCCGCTATCACTCGCTTCGCTCGTTCTGCGGGACTAGGACTCGAACCTAGATTAATGGAGCCAGAATCCATCGTCCTACCATTAGACGATCCCGCAATAAAATAATCAATCTTCAACCAAAGAGGTTTTTAGTTTCTCCTTCAGGACTTCTCTACCATAGCCTGTTTTAAAAAATAATTCATCTTTAACAGCGTCCGATTTTGATACAAAAGATTCGTAAAAAATTAACTTGAAAGGACGATTATCTTTCGTGTATTTACCACCACTTCCATTTTGATGCTCATTAAAACGTCGTCTCAAATTAGATGTTGAACCTACATATAAACGACCGTTCTTCAAACTTTTTAATACATACACATACCACATAAACATGCCCCGCCTCATCGGCGGGTCGCCGATGAGGCGACTACCATTAGACGATCCCGCAATTATTGGTAAAAAACCATACAATGTCAGAAGAAAACCTCTGACTCAAAACCAACAGAGAAATACTAGCAAATTTTGAGATTTTTGCATCTTATCTTATATATAATATACTTAATCTTGTATTATATGGATAGAAAATTGTCCGAAAATCCCAAAAAATATATTCTCCCTGTCCGCCAAAAAGACAAGATCATTTACGATTTAATTAAAAACGGAGCAAAAAGGATTGAGACTCGCGGGGGCGGACCAAAATACGACCATATCAAAAGAGGTGATATTGTTGTTGTCCAGTGCGGAGATGAAGAATTTACCCGCAAAGTTCAGAACGTACTCAAATTCTCCTCCGTAGACAAAATGCTCAAAAAATACAAGGTAGAAGATATAAACCCCAAGCTTCACACTCCTCAAGAACTCAAAGCCCTTTATAAATCCTTCCCGGGATATGAAGAAAGGATAAGAAAATATGGCCTTATTGCCTTTGAATTAAAATAAAAAACATTTGAAATTCAAAAATCAGACAAATTATGAAAATCACAATCTGTGGCTCAATGAAATTCAACGATAAGTTTCTTGTATTAAAAGAAAATTTAGAAAAATTAGAGCATGAGATTTTTATGCCCATAGCAATTCAAAATTTGGATTATTGGTCAGATGATAGAACTCAACATATCCAAGCAAAAAAAGAAATGGGACTTCTCCAAAAACACATGGATAAAATTTATTCGTCAAACGCCATCCTGGTCGCTAACTATACAAAAAATGATGTAGAAAATTATATAGGAGCCAATACTTTTCTAGAAATGGGTTACGCCAAATATATCGGTAAAAAAATATTCCTCCTAAATGCTATGCCCGACCAAAAATACATACAAGATGAAATTATTTCTTTTGAACCGATTATCCTAAATGGAGACCTTTCAAAAATCGTTTAGAGAATCTCTGACTTGTCTCTACTATAATTACTAGACATTTGTTAGGCACTGAGTGTCCAACATATAACATAATGACTGAGCCCGCAATATTAGAAAATATAGCCGATTTTCGGCCTTTTTTCAATGGTTAAAAATATTTGTTTCCAAGAAAATAGTATACTAAAGTGTGTCTAAATATGGAAAAAGTTAAAGTTCCTGATATTACATTAACTTTACAAATTTTTCGCGAAGGGAGAATGTATGTTGCCTACGCCCGAGAACTTGATGTTTCAAGTTGCGGTAAAACAATTGCCGAAGCTAAACATAATCTAAAAGACGCTATCCTTGGTTTTGTAAAATCGGCCTACAAAATGGGCACGCTTAAAGAAATTCTTGCTGAGGCCGGATATAGTTACAAAAACCGAAAGTGGCATGGTCCAAAATTTATAGAAATAGACAGCTTTGTCCTTACTTCTTAAATAAGAATCAAAGACCTGCTCCTTAGACGGAAACAGGTCTTTTTTTCACTCTTCCAATTCTTTACTTACTTTTGAAATCAATTCGACAAACTAAACCTTTAAATACCTGCGAACCGCAACAAGACTGGAGACTACTCCCAAGAGAATGCCCACTCCCAGAAGAAGCCCGAAGATCTGGAAAAAATTTCCTGTGTAATAATCAAAAACATTTATTCCGCCAAAAAAAGTAGCCGATTTTGACCCCAGCCAAAGAGAAAGAGGATAAAAAACAATCATGGTGATAAAAGCGCCGATAACACCGTACATCGCGCCTTCTATCACAAAAGGTCCGGAAACGAATTTATTGCTCGCCCCCACTAGCCGCATTACGCCAATTTCCTCACGCGCGGTGTAAATAGCCAAACGAATGGTGTTGAAGGTCACAAGCATAGAGGTGCCGATAAGAATCAGGCTAAGAACAAGGCCGAGCGTGTTTGCCGAGTCTAGAATTTGGGACAATTTATCTATCACAACTTTATTTTGAAAATAGTTTATCTTGTAAATAATGGAATTATTGCCGTCTGTCTTCTCCAGATCCTCCAAAAATTTGGCGATTGAGGCGTATTGAGAAATTTCTTTAGCGCTGATATTCAAAGAAGCGCCAAGGGGATTTTCCCCCAATTCATCCAAAGATTGAGTGATAAGAGCATTGTTTTTATGCCGATCTTTGAAAGTTTCTAAAGCTTTCTCTTTGGAAACATATTCCGCGGTTTTAACTTCCGGTAATTTCAAAATAGATTCCCGCATGGCGAGAATATTCTCTTCCGAGGCATCGGGTTTAAAATAAACGCTTATATCCACCTTAGACTGGATATCAAGAAGCGTGTATTGCAAAACAGCTCTGGCAAAAACAATGGAACCGAGAGTAAAAAGAGCAATCACCACAATCAAAATTGTCGCCAAAGAAACCCAGCTGTTTCGCCAAAAATTAAAAAAACCGGCTTTTATCACGCGCTTCACTTTCACGAAAAACATTTTATTTTTTGAGTCAGACATTTTGATTTATTTTTAAAAAATTACAAAACATAACGGCCCTTTTTGTCATCTCTCACTATCTTACCATTTTCTATCGTCACCACCCGCCGTCCCAAAGAATCTATGACCGATTTATTGTGAGTGGAAAGCAGAACGGTTGTGCCAAGCTCGTTTATTTTTTTCAAAATATTCACGATATCCCATGTGTTTACGGGATCGAGATTCCCCGTCGGCTCGTCGGCAATAATAACGTCGGGCTGGTTGATAATAGCTCGCGCAATGGCCACTCTTTGTTTTTCTCCGCCCGAAAGTTCGTCTGGGAAATGCCAGCTTTTGTCTATTAAGCCCACGAGTTCCAAAACCTGCGGGACATCTTCCTCTATTTCCTCCGCTGTTTTACCGGCCGCTTCCATGGCAAAAGCAATGTTTTCGTAGGCGGTTTTTTGGGGCAACAAACGGAAATCTTGAAAAACAATGCCTATTTTTCTCCGCAGTTTTGGCAAATCTTTTCGAGAAATGGTGTGTACATCGGTGGACTCAAAAAAAACATTGCCGGAGGAAGGTTTTTCTTCGGCAAGCAACATGCGAAGCAGGGTCGTTTTTCCCGCTCCGGAAGGCCCCACTAAGGAAACAAATTCCTTCGGTTCAATAGAAAGATTTATATCGTGAAGAGCCGTGGAAGTCGGAGAATAAATTTTAGAAACATTTTGGAATAAAATCATAATATGACGACACTAATACACGAATAATATAAACGAATGTCGCGAATTGTGGAAGCTAGGCTTTAATATTATTCGTGTCATTCGCATCAATTCACGCTTGCCCGCCCATAGCTTCCCAGCGAAGGAGGGTATTGGTGTCGGGTTAAATAATTGGCTCAAGGTTGCCGTCCAGCACTCCCTGAACATCGCTTGTTTCTTTCTGACTGCGATGATCTTTGACTAATCTATAAGGATGCAAAACATAAGAACGAATCTGTCTGCCCCACTCCGCGCTCACTTCCTTGGAAATTTGCATTGAGGATTTTTCTTCCTCCATCTCTTTAAGTTTCTTGGCGTAAATTTTCGCTTTCAAAATTTCCATGGCTTGGTCGCGATTCTGTTCTTGGGAACGTTCGGTTGCCACGTGAGCCGTCAATCCTGTGGGGTTGTGCGTGAGTCTTACCGCCGTGTCTCTCTTGTTTACATTCTGTCCTCCCGGTCCGCTTGAACGGCTGTAATCTATTGTAACATCTTCTGGTCTTATCTCAACCTCATCCGGCTTAACAAAACGCGGGATAACTTCCACAAGAGCAAAAGAAGTGTGTCGAAGTTTTTTGGACGAAAAAGGGGAGATGCGCACTAGGCGGTGCACGCCTGACTCTCCTTTCAGTTTGCCAAAAGCATTTTTGCCTCTCACTTCAAAAGTGACATTTTTTATGCCCTTATGGTCGTTTTTATGCTCATGGATCATAGAAGTTCCGAATTTTTGTTTTTCGGCATAACGAGAATACATTTCAAAAAGCATATGAGCCCAATCTTCAGCGTCGTCCCCTCCCGCTCCGGAGAGAATAGTTATAACAGCATCGCCTGAATCATATTTTTGGCCCACTTTTTGCTCTTCTTTGAGAGACGATATTTCTTTTAAAACCCTTTGGGCTTCTTCCTTGTTTGCCCAAAAATCCGGTCGCAACATTTGCGCCTCCAGCTCCGAAAGCCTGCTTGAGATATCGTTCATAAGACTTCCATTGTAGATAAAATCGTGTTATTCTTCAATGCATAATTAAAGCCGGGGTAGCTCAGTTGGTTAGAGCACAGCATTCATAAAGCTGCGGTCGAGAGTTCGAATCTCTCCCCCGGCACAAAAACAATGAGTGATAGCAGCATTATTATATTGCGAGTGCTGGGTTGACTTTACATATCAAAATATGTTACTAACTCAATAGGTTTTTACATTCGAGTAAGAATAAAAACACGCACATTTAAAGAGAAGGGGTAGGTTAAATGGAGCTATCTTGTTCCCCTGAGATCCGCCAAACACATGAACTTTCCCCAGAACAAAAGGTTCAAGTTGAGGAATATTCCCTAGCTCTCCGGGTGGAACTTATCCAAAAGCTTCGCGATGAACGATATGAACCAAAAGGAGTTTGTCCAAAATGCTCACGGAAGCTAAGCCCAATAGAAATCATTCGTGGATTCAATCAAGATCCCAATGATTTCACCACCTGTTGTTCCGCCTGCCACTATCGTTTTGAACCAACGCTAGTGTGTTTCGGCAAAGCTGTAAACATGGAGCTACCTTTCTACTGCGATTGTCAAACCCTAGAGAAATTGCGTGGAAAGGAAATACTCGAAACAGAACAACTCGCAAGGGAACACCCCGTGATCTATCGCTCGGCAATTATGCACCATGGCAGTATCCGGGGAGCATTCAGAAAGATTGGGATACATTACGATTTTGAGAAAATAAGCGATTGGAAGAACAAAATCCTTCCTTTCCTCGGTCGTCTTCCGGATACAATCATCGCCGAATGCGTAGGCATTTCGGTAAATGTTATTCGGAACACACGCAGAAAAATTGGGGTATCGCGCTACACTAAATTGAAGATACTAGAAGAAATCAGTTAGCGAAAACCCCTAAACTAACAAGAGCACTTTTTGATTCTATCTCAAAGTGCTCTTTATTTTTTTAATTTTTTCTTAAATTTTTCAAAAAACCTAATTCTAAGGTGTTCGGATTCAAAGGTAAATTTGCCTCCGCAGTTCAATTTTAATCCGCCACCAACCTTCGATAAACTCACATCAATACATATGCGACATCGAATGTCGCATAATCTTACTTATACTAATAAAACACTTGAAAGATAGCCAATTTAGAAGTAATATTCATATTGTCTGTAATGCAGCCGTAGCTTAGCTGGTTTAAAGCGCTGCCCTGTCACGGCAGAGATCGCCGGTTCAAATCCGGTCGGCTGCGTCCCAAACCAGAACCGGAGTTCGGTTTGGGACTGACCAGTACCGAACCCTAGTTCTGGTACTGGTTGTCCCGAATTAAAACCGGAGTTCGGTTTGGGACTGACCAGTACCGAACCCTAGTTCTGGTACTGGTT
>CAYJQX010000001.1:74647-100430 GCA_964372755.1 uncultured Candidatus Saccharibacteria bacterium | reverse complement strand
GTCCAGAAATAAGTTAAAATGTTTTACGTTTATTATTTACAAAGTCTGAAAAATGCTAGCCATAATTACGTCGGATATAGCGCCAATCTTAAGAAAAGAATTTCTACCCATAATTCTGGGTTATCTAAGGCAACAAAACCTTATCATCCTTGGCAGTTGATTTTTTACGAAGCTTATCTGGACAAGAAAGACGCAAAACGTAGAGAGGGGTATTTAAAAACCACAAAAGGAAGGAAGGTTTTGAAATTAATGTTGCGTGACTCTTTAAAGCAACTTGGCAAACAAGTTTGATTATGGAGTAATGAAAGTGCTAGGATTAGCAAATTATTGCGCGGGGTGGACTAACGGCAAGTCACGAGGCTCATAACCTTGTAATCCCGGTTCGAATCCGGGCTCCGCAAAAAAATGAGCAAAAAAAAATGAGCATCTGCTTATTTTTTTTGCTTCGAGAATAAGCCACCCCCGAGGATCTCCCGATGCGACCCAAATTTTAAATTTGGCTTTCGCATCGAGGACTCTCGATTTTGTGATTCGCTAAAATCGAAACAAAATCGGAGGAACTCGGGATTTTCACTTCCACCTTACTCCCCTTTTGTAAATTTACCCAAAGCCACCCCCGAGGATCGAACTCGGGACCTACGGTTTACGATACCGTCGCTCTACCAACTGAGCTAGGGTGGCAAAACTTGTAAAACCATAAACTCTCCAAAAATACCTTATCAAAAAATAAGCTCTAAAGAAAGAAAATCTTTGAGTAAAGCGAAGTAAAGACAGTTTGACATTAAAGATTTGGTTTATATACTTCAAACTAATATAATATGTATGAAGGAGTCTGTTATAAATGAAGTTTACAAATTGCGCATGAAATTAGGTGTAACCCAAGAAGAGTTGGCAGAAAAAGTGGGAGTGACTCGCCAGACAATCATCGCCATAGAAAAAGGAAATTACACTCCTTCTGTGGTTTTGGCTTTAAAAATATCCAAGTTTTTTAAAAAACCTTTGGAGGAGATTTTTCAAATAAAAAGCTCATCTCTCTAAATTTTCTTGGGAGGCAACCTCTTTTTAAAATTCCGTAAAATAAAATGAAAAATAATTTAAATCAAGAAGTCATAATTTCCCTGATTTTCATAATCTTAATCATATTTTTTCTAAATCCTTTTGGGTTTTTGATGCCAAATGCATTCCTGATGGCTTTGATACCCTGCCTTGTTGTTGTCTTTGCCCTCTTTGCAAGTTTTGTCTGGAGGGAAAATTCCAAAGATGAAAGAGAAAATCTTCACAAGATGATGGCCGGACGCGTGGCATATTTAGTTGGCACCTCTCTTCTTACCATTGGAATTATCTTACAGGGCCTCAATCACAATCTTGATCCTTGGCTCATATTTATTTTAGGAAGTATGGTTTTGGCAAAAATTATTGGAATAATCTACGGACAAATAAAAAGTTAAGATATGGAAAATATCTCTTTAGGAAAATGGTACACAAGGATTATCGGCATTTTCTTTATTCTTGTAGCCTTTTCTCTCTTGTCGGATTACTTGCGTTTCGGTTTTAGGCCGGAGACAATGCACAAGATTTTTCATGTGCTTCTTGGTTTGCTAATTGTCTGGTTTGGCTGGTCAAACAAAAACTGGTGGAAAAATTTTCCTTTTATCAATGGAGGTTTTTTTAGTTTTGTTGCCATCTTCGGCTTACTCTTTCCAAATTTCGGCAATCTTGACGCTTTTAACTTAACTGACACAATTTTGCATTCCATCGTGGGTCTTTCGGGTCTTATTATTGGATTTTATACTCTGTTAAAAAACAGGAAAATTTATTAGATTATCCACAAGACTAATGTAAAGAAGGCTTTACATTAGTCTTGTGGATGCATAGACTAAAATCATATCAACATAAAAATAATAAAATGAAAAAAACCAGCCAAGAAGGCTTCTCTCCTCTCCACACAGTGGCAATTGCCTCAATAATTATTCTTATCGTTCTAGGTATTTTCTATATTTCAAAAAGACCTACAGAATCTTTAAACAAAAATAACGAAGAAAAACAGTCCGAGGAACCGAGCTCCAACAACAATTCCGGAGTGGAAAATGCAGATGGGGAAATGACAATAAAAGACAAAGAAACAGAGACAATGACAAAATTTGACGGGAAAATCCTTGCCGGTAAAACTTCTCCGCTTCTTGATTTTACAAAATCCGATTATGATACCGCCTTTGCATCCGACAAGCTGATCGTTCTCTACTTTTTTGCCAATTGGTGTCCTTCGTGCAAAGCAGAATTCCCTCTTATGGAAAATGCCTTCAATAACCTCAATACAGACAAAGTGATAGGTTTCCGCGTAAATTATAACGACAACGAAACTGACGGAAATGAAAAAGAGTTGGCCAGAAAATTCGGTGTGGCCTACCAGCACACCAAAGTGTTTATCAGAAACGGAGAAAGAATTCTCAAATCTCCGGAGAGCTGGTCTTCGCCACGCTATGATTCTGAAATTAACAAAGCTTTAAATCAATAAGAGGAATGAACGAAAGTTTAATCATCGGAGCCTTTATTGGCGGACTTGTATCTTTTTTGGCTCCCTGTGTTTTGCCCATTATTCCCGGTTTTCTTTCCTACCTTGCCGGCGCAAGCTCAACAGAGGCAGGAACAAAACGCAAAGAGATTTTTCTAAACAGTGTTTTCTTTGTTCTTGGCTTTGGCCTGATTTTTTCAATCTTAGGCGTCCTCTTAAACACTCTTCTTGAAAGTATCGCTTACGATGTCCAGATTTGGCTCTCACGCGTCGGAGGAGTGATGATTATTTTCTTCGGCCTCTACCTTGTAGGACTTATCAAAATCCCTTTCTTAGAAAGAGAACATAAATTTGGAATAAAAACATCCTCCAAATCCAGGTATTTTACTTCTTTTGTTTTTGGCTTGGCTTTCGCCGCCGGCTGGACACCCTGCGTCGGACCAGCTTTGGGGGTCATCTTAGGGCTTGCCGCAACGGCCCCCGGCTCGGCTTTTACCCTTCTTCTCACTTATTCACTGGGCCTCGGGATACCCTTTCTCATTGTCGGGGCTTTCACGGGCCAGGCGACGGATTTTATTAACCGCCATTCCGTAGGGCTAAAATATCTCAATATTATTTTTGGGATTATCCTTCTCGCTCTGGGCATATTGATCTTCACGCAAAAACTTTCTTTGATCGCTAACTTCGAATTCTTAAACAGAATACTTCTACAATAATGAACCACCCGCTCAAATCGTACATTTTAGTTGGAACCATTTTTGTTATCATCGGCGCAATTTACTTCATCGATACAAAAAGTATCAAAAAAACTGGATCGAATGAAGAAGTCATAGTTACGCCGAGAATTTCTCCTGAGATTAAAAATGATTCTCCGGGCATTTTTTCATCCGATAAGAAGAAGAAGGGTTCTTTGGAAACCCAATTTTTTTCTGCTTCAGAAAAGTCAAAGAAATACGAATTGGCAAGAGAAATCACAACACCGGACGGATTTATCAATACTACCGGCGGAAACCCGATAACAATCAATGAATTAGTGGGAAAAAAAGTGATACTGGTGGATTTTTGGACTTATAGTTGCATTAACTGCCAGAGAACAACTCCGTATTTGAATGCCTGGCATGAAAAATATAAAGACAAAGGACTTACAATTGTCGGCATACACACACCGGAGTTTGAATTTGAGAAAGACTACCAAAATGTAAAAACCGCCGTGGAAAAATTCGGCATAAAATTTCCCGTGGTTCTTGATAACGACTATTCCACTTGGACGGCATACAAGAATCGTTACTGGCCGAGAAAATATTTGATAGACATTGACGGCTATGTTGTCTACGACCACATCGGCGAAGGCGCGTACGAGGAAACAGAGAAAAAAATCCAGGAATTACTGGAAGAAAGAAAAGCTGTCCTTGGCGAAGACAATTCCATTGACACAAACATTTCTAAACCGAGCGGAATTATAGAATCAGATTTTGGAGGCTTAAAAAGCCCGGAGATTTATTTTGGCGCTTCAAGAAACGAATATTTGAGCAACGGCAAGAAAAACACGATCGGCCTGCAAAGTTTTTCTCGGCCCGCAGAAATCAAAACAAATTTTCTTTATCTCGAGGGTGATTGGAATATCAAAGAAGAACACGCCGAAAACAAAACTCCCGGCGCAAAAATAATTTTTCGCTATCAGGCTAAAAATGTTTATTTTGTTGCCGGCGCGGAAAAAGATATCAAAATCAAAATTCTAAAAGACGGCAAATTTTGGAGCGAGCAAATTATAAAAAACCATAAACTTTACCCTCTTATTGAAGACATAAAATCCGGAGAACACACATTGGAAATTATAATTGAAGACCCCGATCTTAAAGCCTTCACTTTCACCTTTGGATAATCGCAAAAAAGACAGATTTTTCTACAAAACTGGAGCCAATGGTCGGGTTTGAACCCCGCCCGACCGAATACGGCCATTCGGGCAGGCGACGACCTAAACCTCATTACCATTTCAGAGTAACCAAAGCCAATGGTCGGGTTTGAACCCCGCCCGACCGAATACGGCCATTCGGGCAGGCGACGACCTAAACCTCATTACCATTTCAGAGTAACCAAAGCCAATGGTCGGGTTTGAACCGACGACCTACTCCTTACCATGGAGTTGCTCTACCAACTGAGCTACATTGGCATCAGACAGTATGTTATTTATCTCTGCATTTAATTGTCTGCCCCCTTTTAAACTTTTTAAGTAGGTCTCATACCTTATGGCAAACAACTTTCTATCAAAAATCTTAAAACAAACTAACTTGAGAGGTCGGCGATTCTTGGTTGATGGATTTAGGCCATCGTTGTGGAATTTAAGCCTAGTTTTGACATCGGAAGAATATCCAATATATCTTTTACCATCTCTTTGTGATCTAAGTATGTAAGTATAAAACATTTTTACCCCTCTTTACCATGCCCCGCCTGGCGGGGTACCAACTGAGCTACATTGGCATTTAAAGCCTTGGAAGTGCCTACTTATTATTAGTCACTCCAAAACTATGTTAATATCATAAGTTTTTCTAGTTCACTGTTCAAGATATCCCTTAATTTCTTATCATGGAAAAACATTACATAGACTTTCTTGGAAGGAACCTACAAATACTTCAACTCGCGCAAAGCTCTTTCATACTTACTTATGGCCTCCTCTGCTTGAGATTTAGACAAAGGATAGCTTGGCTCATGCGCAATGCTGTTTCTTATCTTGTGAGCATCCCAGACATCTTGAAGAGAAGCAAAATCAGCGGGATTCATGCCCTTCAAGCGCTCGCCCATATTCTCACCAGAACGACCTGTTTTTATAAGCACATCATCAAGCAAGGTGTCGGCTTCTAAAATAGCAATCTTCCACTCCGCTTGATGTTCGGTCGAGAGATGTTTCCTGATTTCTCCCCACCGTCCCTGCCTTTCTTCTATCGGAGTACTCTCCACTTCTTTCGCCACTTCTATAAGACTATCTTTTTTATCATGCTTGAGCTTATAAAATTGGACAGCGACATAAAGAATAAAAACCCAAAAAACTATGGAAAGGAAAATTGAAAGGTTCTTAAAAGAATGTCTTTCCAACCAGTAAGCCACGTCAAAAATAATTCCAAGAAAAATAACAAAAGCGTTAATTGCCAAGTTAAACCAATATTCAAGATTGAGAAATTTAGGATTTGCTAGATAGTTCATATTTTTTACCTAAATTAAAAAGAATGTCTTCCCTAAACCAAGGAGCGATGATTTGCAAACCAACGGGCAAACCTGCTTCCCCTTTTAATCTTGCCGGAACAGAAATAGCCGGGAGTTTGGCAATATTAACAGAAACAGTAAAAATATCCGATAAATACATTTCCAGAGGATTGTTGGATTTTTCCCCTAATTTAAAAGCCACAGAAGGGCAAGTAGGAGTAATAATAGCGTCAAATCTAGAAAAAATCTTTTCGAAATCCCGAATTATTGCTCCCCGAACTTTTGTAGCTTTACCGTAGTATGCATCATAATATCCGCTGGATAAAACAAAAGTTCCCAAAATAATTCTCCTTCTCACTTCTTTTCCAAATCCATCCCCACGAGAATTTAAATAATTTTCAAACAAACTTTTTGATTTTGCCGACAGGCCGTATTTGACGCCATCAAAACGGGCTAAATTCGTAGAAGCTTCAGCCGGCATTATAATATAGTAGCACGCAAGGGCGTATTGAAGAGAAGGCAGGGAAATTTCTTCTGTTTCTATTCCCATTTTTTCAAAAATTTGGATTGAATCTTCAAAAGCTTTATTGACCCCTTCGGAAACACCAGTCTTGTCATATTTTAAAACACCGATTTTAATGTTGCTCTTTTTTTCATAGGCCGTCGGCATATCGAAAGATGTGGAATCTTTTGGATCAGTGCCAATAATTACATTGTAAATAATTTCCGCATCTTCCACCGTATTTGTCATTGGCCCTATTTGATCAAGAGAAGAGGCCATAGCAATAAGTCCATTTCTGGAAACTCTTCCGTATGTTGGCTTTAATCCAACCAAACCACAAAAAGAGGCCGGTTGCCTGATCGAGCCACCGGTATCGGACCCCAGCGCCCCCATAGATGCCCCCATGGCGACAGCCGCACCTGATCCCCCCGAAGAACCTCCCGGCACCCTTGTTTCGTCTAATGGGTTCTTAGTTGGACCAAAAGCGGAATTTTCCGTAGAGCTTCCCATGGCAAATTCATCCATATTCGTTCTTCCCAGAATAATCGCCCCCGCTTCTTTTAATTTTCTAACGGCTGTTGACTCGTAACTAGATTTAAATCCCTGTAATATTTTTGAGCCCGCGGTGGCTTCTTTATCGCTAATCAGCATCACGTCTTTAATCGCTATTGGAATACCCGAAAGAGGCTTCAAATTGTTTTCGTTTTTTATCCTCTCATCTTCTTTTTTTGCCTCCCCTATCACCTCGTCTTTAAAAACCTCAAGAAAAGCGTGGATGTTTTTTTCTCCCGATTCTATATTTTTCAGGCAATCGGAAACAATTTCAAAAGAGGTGAGCTCTTTGTTTTTTATTTTTTTAAGCGCCTCTGTTATGGTCATAAGATTTTTTTGACGCGAATAAATCCTTTTTCTTTTTCTGGTGCGTTTTCCAAAATCTTATCTGTAAAAAAACCAGACTCGTGCGGATTTCTGTCTTCCCGCACAACATCTTTTGGCAAATAACCAGAAGTTTCTTCTGATTCCAAAGAAAAGTTTTTTAATTGAGAAATGTAGTCCAAAATTCCTTCCAAATCCTTTTGGATATGCTCCATTTCTTTTTGCTCCAACCCTATTCGAGCAAGCTTTGCAAGATGCGATACCTCTACCATACACATCATATCTTGCATCAAAAACCCCCTGAAAGCAAACCTAAACTAGCCGCTCTTTGCCCGGTTTTGTTGTCCCACAAACCGTCGGGTTTTTCTAGATTCATTACGTTTTCAAAAAGTAGGACGGCAGCCTCCGTGCATTGCCCATAAATACCGCTGATCGGGCAATCATTAAAACTTTTTCCGCTGGGAGGATAAAATCCATTTTTTCTCAAGAAGTATTGCAATGCCATCGCCTCCTCGCTTGATTTATTCTTGCGAGAAGAAAAATCATGGGAATTGTTAAATAAAATTGTGGTGGAATCTTTCGGTTTTCTTTTCTCTTCTGTTAAAAAATAGTCAGAGAGACCAAGATAAGTTTGATAAGCCAATTCTTTCAAAACTTTAGGCCTTAATTTCTCATTCTGAATTTGCGGTTCATAGATATAGGCATATTCCATAAGAATGGAAACGCCGTCACGAGAACCGTTGGAGCCCACAGCGATAAGCTCTTGGTCTTCTACAAGAACGGAGGATTCTCCTTTAAGATTGCTTCCGGGGTTATAAAAAGATAGTCGTTTTTCCAAAAACTCTCCGATAACCTTGCTTACTCTAGCATTGGGCAATTGAGATTCTGGAAGATAAATGGCAAAACCTGAATATTTTCCCGCTTGTTTTTTATTTTTCCGAGGATAATCGTTGAAATGAATATGTAAAACTATATCAATGTTATGGTCGTTTGCTACTTTATTTACGGCATAAAGTTTTATAGAAGTATTGTCTGCGGCGGGATTATGGAAAACATTATTTAGAGCGTTTATTTCTCCCGATCTTAAAGCTTGGGAAAAAGATTTTTTGAGTTTGTCCCTGAAAGAAACAATTTCTTCCGCGGAAGAGTCCATGTATTTGGCAAACCAATCATTGTAATTGCCGTCTTCTTTTCTTGTTATAAACGGTTCAAAGATAGCTTCTTCCTTAAGAAGATAAAAAAGATTCAGACCGAGATCTAGATTTAGATCAGCTTCTTCCACGCCCCCAAAAACAGCCCCCGGATTTTCATTGTCATGGCCGGGAACAATTAAAACGCGGATCTTCCTGTTTTCCAAAACTTTCTTCAAATCTTCAGGCTTAATTTTTTCCTCAAAATAAGGCCCTGCCATTAAATTTTTCAGATGCAAGGAAAACCCCGAATTATAAGAACGGCCCAAGAGGATCAGGGAAAAGAAAATGATTACGGCGAAAAAAAGATTTTTTATAAACCGGCTCATATCTTGTGAGCTTTTTAAAAATACTCAAGAAAAAGATTCTCGAACAATCTTAGAAACCAGAGCCCCGTCGGCTCTGCCTTTAGTTTTAGGAGCAAGCTCTCCCATCACTTTTCCAAGATCTTTGATGTCTTTGGCCCCGATCTTTTCTATGGCCTCTTTTACGATATTTCTTATTTCCGCCTCCGACATCTGTTCGGGCAAATAAGTTTCAAGAATTTGTCTTTCTTTTTCTTCGTTTTCCGACAAGTCCATCCTTCCCCCTTTTAAATAAAGATCTTGGGCGTCTTTTCTTTTCTTCACTTCCCGCACAATCAGACTCATTATCTCATCATCTGTAAGAGGGCCTTCACCGCCTTTGCCTCTTTTGATAATTTCGGCATTTGCTATTTCGGAACGAAGCATCTTTAAAACTCCTAATCGAGCCTCTTCCTTGGCTTTAAAAGCCTCTTTGAAATCGTTGTTTATTTTTTCTTGGATTGTCATAGTAGAAGCATTATAACATATAATTTGATAAAATAAGATTCATTCCGAAAAAATGAGTAGAAAACAACAGGCTTTGAAAAAAATTTCTTTTTACATTGTTTTGGCCGTAATCATTTTATGGTCTGTTTTTTATTTTTGGCAAGAAATAATAGTAGCTCGAAAAAACCGCGCCCCCCTTCCAGCAAGTAATATTATTCTGAAAAAAAATGAATCCGGAAAGATGGTGTTATCCATAGACGGAGAAAAGAAAAAAGCTTTTGTTTATTCCGATATAAAAAAAATATTATCCGTAGACATGGACTCTTTACCGGAATCCGATTGGGAAAAATTTCCTCAAAGCGGAATTTATGAGGTGCAAGATAAAGAAGAAAAACACCTTGGCAAAAATAACTCCATTCCTTATCTCATAAAACTCTCTTCTGAAAAATTTTTATACGGGGAAGCCTTTTCCGCAATATATCCTTTGATTTCAAAAAATACGCGCGTTATTGTCCTAAACCCTTCAAAAACGGGAACTGATGAGAAAAAAGATGATCTTCAAAAGGGTTATGTTTTCAAAGATCCGCTTGCCAGTTCCAACATAAACGGAGCAAACGCGGAAGCCTATATTATTGGCGATTTAGAAACAGGGGAAATTATTGCCTCAAAAAATGAAAATAAAATTTTTCCTATTGCCTCCGTTTCTAAATTAATGACGGCCATTGTCGCTAAAGAATCTCTAGACATGGGAAATAAAATTAAAATAAGAAGGAGTGCCATGGACGAAGGCTACGGAAATTACGGAGGATTTAAAATCGGAGAGGAATATAAAGGAGAAGACCTACTTTATCCCCTCCTTCTTTCTTCTTCAAATGAAGCAGCCATAGCCTTTTCTGAGAGCTTGGGAAAAGAAAAATTTATTACTCTCATGAACGAACGTGCCAAGAAAATCGGCATGGAAAACACTTCTTTTGCCGAACCCTCCGGCCTAAGCCCTAAAAATGTTTCCACTGTAACAGATCTCTTTAAACTCTCCATAGAGATATTTAAAAATCAAAAAGAAATACTTTCAATCACAAAAGAAAAAAAGGGTGACAAATGGCAAAACATCAATACTTACGCCGGCAGTTCAAAATTTCTTGGAGGAAAAACAGGCTACACCGATGAAGCTCTAAAAACATCCGTGGGACTCTTTTCCCTCCCTCTTACAGAATATGGTTCCCGTCCGTTAGGGATTGTAATCCTCCACTCCTTGGATTGGAAAAAGGATACAGAGAAAATAATTTCTTGGGCCACTGAAACTATTGAGTACAGAGAAAACAGCAAGCAGACTCCCATTACAAAAGAAGATTTTTATTTGGAAAATCTTGGGCTTGATAGCGTATTAATACGGATATCGGGCGGAATTCGCTTAGATAAAAATATGAGGGACTATATTGCTTACAACGAATCTGGGGATTTTTCCGTTCTGTTTAAAAAGTCACCTTTAAAAAAAGATGATGGTTTTACCATCGGCATCTTAAAAAGCAGTATTCACCCTCTTTTTGCTTCAAGTCTCGCCTCCGTTGGTTATAACGCTCTGGTTGTTCAAAATACAGAGAAAGAAACAGAGAGGAGACTATCTATGGAAAAAATAGCCTCCCTGAAAACAGAGCCCGTAATTTTACAGAAATCCAAAGACGATATGCCTTTGGGTCTTTTAAAAATTGAGTACTCCCTTGATTCCAGAAAAGCTCAAGAGAAAATCCGAGAAAGCCTCAACGTGTCAAAAAGTCTTGTTGTTTTAGTTGATCCTCTCAAATCCTCACAAGAAAAATTTGAATCATTCGCTAAAAACTTAATTGACTCCGGCGCATCTCTTATCGCTATATACAATTCTCCAGAGGAAAATAAGAAAAAATCAAATCAAACAGGCCCATTGAGATACAAAGACGGTTTAATCATTTCGGGACTTGGTGAATTCGTTGGCCTACCCGGAGAAAAAGGCTCTGTATTTGAAATTAGAATTTCCGGCATCGGAAGAATTATATCCGTGAAAGAAACCCCCGTAAAAATTGACGCTCAATTTAGGCCCGTAAGCGAAAAAGCAAGATAATCTTTCTTCAAAAAAACCGAGCTTTAAAGTTTGGATCAAAAATTATTCGTCGTTACTTTGAATTAATCACAGACAAGAATTCTTTTTCACTTAAAATTTTAACTCCTAAACTTATCGCTTTTTCCAATTTTGAGCCGGCATTTTCACCGGACACCAAATAATCGGTGTTTTTAGAAACCGATTCACCAACCTCTCCGCCGAGCTCTTTTATTCTTTTTTTGGCCTCGTCCCGACTCAGGAAAGTAAGGGCGCCTGTTAAGACAAATTTTTTGCCCGAGAGAAGGTTGGAGGAATTTTTATTTTTTTCCGGGTATTCAATTTCAACCTTAGATAAAAGTTTTTTCAGGAAAATTTTGTTATTTTTGTCTTCAAACCATCGCTTAATGCTCTCTGCCATCGCTCCCCCGATATCTTTTATGGAAGAAATTTCCTCCATACTCGCCTCCTCTAATTCTTTTATATTCTTAAACTTTTTAGCCAGAGTCTCGGCAGTTTCCTCGCCAATATGAATAATTCCCAAAGAAGAAATGAATCTAGAGAAAGAAATTTTTTTTCTTGATTGAATAGCATCAACTAAATTCTTGGAAGATTTTTCCGCAAATCTCTCCAATGGTTCTATATCTCCTTCGGTGAGATCAAAAAGATCGGCGGCATCTTCAATAAGGCCATTATCCAGTAAGGCATCAAGAATCTTGGGCCCGAGTCCGGGAATATTGAAAACCGATTTGGAAGTAAAATGATACAATCCCCGACGAGTACGAGAAGGGCATTTGAGGTTTAAACACCGTACAATCGGCCCGTTGTTATCTTTTTTGGTTTTTCTTCCGCAAACAGGACATTTCTCTGGCATAAAAAACTTTTTTTCTTTTCCTGTGCGCATCTCCCTCAAAACGGAAACAATATCCGGAATAACATCGCCTGCTTTTTGAATAATCACAGTGTCTCCTATTTTTAGTCCTAAACGCTCTATTTCTTCGCCATTATGCAAAGTAGCTCGAGACACTTTTGAACCCGCCACTAAAACCGGCTCAAAATGAGCCAATGGTGTGAGCGCCCCCGTCCGCCCCACCTGCACTGTAATATTTAATACTTTAGTGGTAACTTGTTCGGCTGGAAATTTAAAAGCAATCCCAAAACGAGGAGACTTGCCCGTATATCCCAAGATTTTTTGAAACTCTACTTTGTTCACTTTCACCGCCAAACCGTCTATGCCGTAAGGTTCTTTATCTTTCTTCTTGCTCCATTCTTCGTAAAAAGAAATAACTTCCGAAATATTCTTGCAAAGTTTTGCGTTATGATTAACTTTAAAACCCATTTGCCTCAAAAATTCCAGTTCTTCAAATTGAGTTTCCGGTATATCCTGTCCGGCAAGATAAGAAAGATCGTAAACAAAATTGTCCAGCTTTCTGGAAGCCGAGATAGCCGGGTCTAGCTGGCGAACGGAACCGGATGCAACATTGCGAGGATTGGCGTAAAGAGGTTCGTTGTTTTTTGCCTGACATCTATTCAATCTCTCAAATTCTTTTTTTGACATCCAGATCTCCCCTTCTGCCACCAAGTCAACCGGTTTTTTCAGGCTAAGCGGTATGGCCTCGATTGTTTTTATATTCTCCGTCACATCTTCGCCAATCTGGCCATCTCCTCTTGTGCCGGCTGAAACAAGCAAGCCTTTTTCATAAGAGAGAACCACCTTAAAGCCATCTATTTTCAATTCCGACACATATTCTATGTCCCCTATCTTTCGCCCTGTCGAAGATTCAAGAAAGCGACGCACCCGTTCATCAAAATTTTTCATGTCTTCCGCTGAAAAGGCATCACCAAAAGACCATTGGCGAACACGGTGAGTAATTTTTTTAAAATAATCTAGGGGTTTCCCTCCTACCCTTTGGCTTGGAGAATCAGGGGTCAGGAGATCCGGAAATTTTGTTTCCAGATCGACCAGCTCTTTTTTTAGAGAATCCAGCGCCGAATCCGAAATTTCCTGTTTATCCAAAACATGATAATTATATCGGTGCTTATTTATCGCTCCTCGGAGTTTATCAATGCGTGTCTTGGCCTCTTTTTTAGTCATTCCTCCAGTTTACCTTCCCTAATAAGTTACCTCAAGGACGCGCTCCACTTTCTTCAATTCAGTAGAAGAACAAGAGGTGTTGAATCCGTGGGATTGGATTATCTTTTTTTCTCCTGAAAAATTTACGTCCACTTTAACGCAAGAACCGCTTTGAAGATCAAATTGAAAGTTAAATTGCTCGGAACCACCAATATTATTTATAGATACTCCGTCACAATTGATATTAGCCGGCGTTGTGCTGGAGAGAGCTCCGGCTTGAATATCCCAATAAAGAGCGCATTCGGCGCCAGTGTCAGCAGCGTAGAAAGCAATTTGAGATTCTCTTCCAATCGAAGAAAGATTAATATCGCGGGCCACAATATCCGCTATTCCCAATCCGGTCATCAAAACAGCGCTCATAACAATGAGAGAAATAAGAAGAGTGAATCCCGAGGATTGTTTAGTTTTAAAAATAGACATCTAATTTTTTATTATTACTCATATATGGAAATCAAGAATCCAGCTCTCTTTTAGAAACAGTAGTTTGAACATCCATACTGGAATTTAGATTTGTTTTCTCGGAGTTGGTTTTGCCATTAACTATGATTGTCACAGCCGGCTGAAGAGAATCTCCTGCCGGAGTACCGGCAGTAATAAAATTAAGTCTCAAAATATCCACTTCGGGAGCAGTAATGGTAAGAGCTTGTCCTCCGTCTTGTGAACGAGTAATATTTTTTGCGTTTCCATCGTGGGCATAAGTTATCTTGTGATCGTCGTCGTTGGTAAATTGAAAACTGGTAGCCGTGCAGTTGTTGCCATTAATGCAGTAATCTTTACCCGTTCTTATTTCTCTGGACATCAGTTCCACGGCGAAATTTAAATTGTTATTAATAGTGCGGAAAGCGCTGGATTTCGCCTGCAAAGCTTTGATATTCAAAAGGGCCATCAGAGCCACGGTTATAACAGAAGTAAAAAGGCCCACCGATACGAGCATCTCTATAAGGGTAAAACCCGGGGACGGGTTAATTTTCAATTTACAATTATCAATTTTTAAAATAGACATAATTTTGGTTTTTAATTCGCGGTATTCGCTTTTTTATTCCCTCCTTCGCTTCAGAAAGCTACGGGCGGGCAAGCGTGTATTCGCGTTATATCATTTTCTCCAATTAAAGATATTCTCCGTCATTTTAAATATTTTTGGCCCAGATCTTTCCTGCCAGTTTACCGTCACTTCCACTTCGGCTTCTTCGTCACCCGGAAGCTTTGATATCTTCACGGTCCTAATAAAGGGGGTGGGGGTCAAATCAAAGCCTGAGTAAGTATAATATCCGTTTAAAGTGTTGAAAGAAATCGCGGGACAGCCTTCACTGCCTGAACACTGATTTATCTTAAATGCTCCGCCCGAAGCCAGAGGATCCACATAACAACCATTGGTGTTTAAGCAATTATTCAGGGAGCTTCCATTCAGCCAGTGATTTCCCTGCAGAAAATTATTATCTCTATTGTTTCTCACAAATTCCACTCCCTCTTGAGCTAAATAAGTGGCGATAATCTGATTTTTTGTAATAGACGCATAAAAAATGCTTCTCTCGGCCAAAATAAATGGTCCAAGCATAGTGGTCAAAACCAAAGTCACCCCCACCAAAGTTTCAACAAGAGTAAATCCCGAAGATGAGTCAACCTTAATTTTTTTACGATCAATTATAAAATTCGGCATTTTTTGTTTTTATGTTTATGGTTTTTCTACCGATATCTGGCCCGTGGACCAAACACGGATAATCCTCTCTTCGCCCCCTAGAGCTCTCACCCTAACAGAAGACTGGGAGAAATTACCGGGCGCGCTATCGGAACGGATAGTAACCGTGGGGTTGGGGCGTAAAAAAACAATGTCTAAATTTGTAAGATTGCAATTACTTCCTCCGCAAAGCTCCACTACCGCGTCTTGGGATGCCAAACCATAGTTTCTAAAACATTCCGTATCTTCTTGGCCCCCGCAACCAATGCCAGCTCCTTTATCGTACTGGTTGTTTTGAACCCCATCTATAGCTCCATCAGCATAAAGAATGAAATTTTTGGGGGTATTAAGGTCAAAATGGACGCCATAACCCGGAAATTTTCCAACAAGAGAAAAATTTTTAAATTCCCGCACCCCAAGACCATAAGCCTGCGCCTCTCTCACGGTTAAAGCAATCTCATCGGCCGTTCTTCTGATAGAGAGATTGGCGTTAAATGCCGGATAATTAAAAAAAATAACCGCCGTGATAGCCATTGAGATAGAGATAGTGACAATAAGCTCAATGAGGGAAAAACCCAGAGAGTTTGTAGAATATCGTATGTGGCGCACAGAGTGTTTCATTAGTTTAAATTCCTAAATACCATGCCATTATTTTGTCCCCATATATGAAAGAAATAAATGCGCCCAGGGCAAGAAAAGGGCCAAAAGGAATCTGGCTTTTCATGGAATATTTTCCTTTTTGAAAAAGCATCAATAATAAAGCAAATAAAGTGCCGATCCAAAAAGAAAGAACGAGCGCCAAGAGACCTTTCTGGGAACCCAAAAGCAAACCGATTCCGAGCGCGAGCTTTGCGTCGCCAAAACCCATCCACTTGCCTCTTGAGACAAACCAAAGGATGGCAAAGAAAGAAAAGAGGCCCAGACCGGCAAGAATAAACGGCAAGATCGGTTCTTGAAATTGGATTTGAGACGCAGGGGAAATGGCAATATACGGTCTAAATAATAACCATGTGCCTAAAAAAGCAAGAACATTAAAAGACCAGACTAATCCATCGGGAATGACAAGATTTTTCAGATCGTACAAGGAAATAATAATGAGGATTGAAAAGATAATTCCTGAAAAAACAAAGCTTATCCATCCTACTTGTGCCTCATAAAGAAGATACAAGACTAAGGCGGTCAAAATTTCCACGATTGGATAACGCAAGGAAATACTCTTTCTGCAATTACGGCATTTACCCGCTTGGATCAAAAAACTTAAAATCGGCAAAAGTTCAAAATAACTTAATTTTTTCTGGCAACTAGGACAAGACGATCGTCCCTTAAAGATAGACTTAAAATCCCCCCAGCGAAGAGCAACGACATTCAAAAAACTTCCCCAGAATAAACCAAAAAAGAAGATGACCCAAACATTCATTGGGCTTATTGTATCACAAAAGAGTCTGTAATCACTCAAGTTTGATGAATAAAATCTCTGTTGCTTGCCACTTGTTAAACACTCGGTGTCTAACAAGTGGTGGTTGGAAATTAATATTTAGGGCTTAACGTCATAGACGGGATCATCGCCGGAGAAATCCGGAGCGGAGCCGTTACAAACGGCACTTGCTACTGCGTCAGCATCACCAGACAAGACAATGTTATCCTCATCTTCAAGAGTAGAACCTAAGTGGTAATCATTACAATTAGAACTACTTCCCAACGCCGCATACTTATAGGATGTCTCACCGTAGGGATTATTAGGTGGGATGGGAATAGAAGGAATCTCACCGCTAGAAATAAGAAGATTTAAATTAGAAGGATAATTTTGATGCGAACTGTAATATAATCCAAGCGCTGTTTGTATTTGCTTTATATCGGCTATTCTTCGTGCATCATCGCCTCTGTTTCTCGCCTCTCCAAGATAAGAAACTATTATCATAACCAGAATAGCGATAATGCCAACAACGACAACGAGCTCAATAAGCGTAAAACCTTTTTTATTCATATATAGATAATACTTTCTGTTAAAAACAAAACAACCTCGCGTTATGCGAAGTTGTTTATAGCCACAACAAAATTTTACGGACAAACCACGGCATTAGCAGCAAGAGTCGTTGCTTCTTTGGCCGCTCCAGTTGAATCAACACACCATCCAGAACTTGCTGTTGCCGGTGATTTCAGAGAAACGATAGCCGCCCATCCTGCAGCCGTATCGTGGCAAACAGCATTACCGGCTACGGTACCAGCAGCTCCATAAACAAACGCCTGTGCATCTGCACCGACAGCAGCCGAAGAAGACAAATTACGCGCAGCACCTAAAATTTGAGCGCTTATGTTGTTTGCGCCAGCCGTACAAACTGCGTCATATGTCTGCCCAGAATCATAAAACAATTCTGCTTGGGCACGAGCATTGGAAAGACTCGCTTTAATAGCTCCATCAGCACCCTTGCTTCGCGCTGAGTTCAAAGAAGCCAAGACCACGGAAGAAAGGATACCGATAATGGCAATGACCACTAAAAGCTCAATAAGCGTAAAACCTTTTTTAAACATTTTTTATTTTTAAATTTTAAACCAATTCCGTCTTAATAATTTTATAATTTCGACCCATCCGCTTTTAACGGATTTTAATTTCACTTACTAGATTATACCCCAAGTACAGAAAACAAGAGCCCATCAAGTTGTGGATAAAAAACTGCGTAAAAACGGCTATATGCCAGAACTAATGTTGTAAATCGGCCCCAGTACAGAAACCAGCAGTATCCCTACTGCGACTCCCAAAGCCACAATCATGAAGGGCTCAATGAGACTCACGAGAGAATCCACCGCGTTATCCACTTCTCTTTTGTAAAATCTGGCCAAAGTTTTCAAAATAAAATCCAGTTTTCCCGATTCTTCCCCTACTTTAACCATTTGAGAGACCAAAACCGGTACATCTTTGTAGCTGGCAAAAACAGCGGAGATACTGCTTCCGCCTTTTATCGCTTCCACGGATTTCCTCAAAATTGTGGCAAAGACCCTGTTTCCAACCACATCGGCCGAAATTTCAAAGGTGCGCACGACAGAAATGCCGGAAGACATAAGTGTCGCAAGATTATCGGTCATGCGAGCCACATAAAACTTCCTATATAAACCTCCGATATACGGGGTGGAAAGTTGTAATTGGGAAACCATGTCTTTCCCTGCTTCCGTATTAATATAACGCCAGATTAAAATTATGGCAGCGGCTAAAACAACCAAAACGAAGATGCCAAATTGCACAAAAACATCGCTTATCCCCAAAACCACTTTAGTATAGAAAGGAAGTTCCTGGCCGGTATCCCGCAAAATTTTTCCTAGGTTGGGAATAACAAAAACCATCATCAAAACCATAACGCTTACAAAGGTGAAAATAACAAAAGCCGGATATATAAGAGCGTTTTTCGCTTTAGAATTAATTTCGTAAGATCTCTCAAGATAATCGGCCAGATAAGAAAAGATCTCGTCTAATTTTCCCGATTCTTCTCCAGAACGAACCATGGCCACATAAAAATCAGAGAAAGCGTCGGGGTGCTTAGCCATCGCTTGAGACATGGAAATTCCTCCCTGAATTTCTTCCACCACCTCAGAAAGAGTCTTCTTCATAGCGAAACTCTCCGCCTCGGAAGCCAATAATTTAAAAGATTCCACTATGGAAACTTTGGCTTGAAAAAGGGTGGAGAGCTGACGGGAAAAAATAACGATTTCTCCCGGTTTTATGCGATCAAAAAAAGCTATCCTTCCGGAAAAAAAAGAGCCTGATTTTTCCGCCGATTGAATATTCAAAACAATCAGGTTCCTGCTCTGCAGAGCACTGATTGCCAAATCAGCCGTGGAGGCTTCTATGCTTCCAGATTGCCTTGTCCCTTCCGGGGTAGAAACTTCATATTTGTAAAGCATTTTTTAGAGCAAACCTTCCAACGCCTTTGGATTAAGCGAATAATTATAAGCGTTTTCCGCGGTAATTTCCCCTTCTCTAATCAGATTAGCCAAGGACTTGTTTAAACTTATCATTCCCAATTCTGAACTGGTTTCTATCACTATATCAAGTTCGTGAGTACGATTTTCTCTGATCAGATTTTTAACAGCCGAATTAGCAATAAGAAGCTCATAAGCTAAAACCCGGCCTCCTGAGACTCGCGGAATAAGACGCTGGGAAAAAACTCCCAAAAGAGCGTTTGAAAGCTGGAGGCGCGTTTGATTTTGCTGGTCGGAAGGAAAAGAATCTATAATACGATCTATCGTTTGAGCGGCATTGTTGGTGTGTAAAGTGGCAAAAACCAGATGGCCGGTTTCCCCCGCTGTTACGGCCGCCGAAATTGTTTCTATGTCGCGCATTTCTCCGATCATGGCCACATTCACATCCTCGCGGAGCATTGCTCGAAGCGCAGAAGCAAAAGTTTTGGTATCAAAACGGACTTCTCTCTGATCTATAGTGGATTTATCCTGAACAAAAAGATATTCTATCGGATCTTCAATCGTCATAATGTGTTCCGCCCGTGTTTTGTTGATGTGATCTATAATAGCGGCCAGTGTGGTAGATTTTCCATGCCCGATAGGTCCCACTACCAAGAAAAATCCTTGTTCTTTCATGGCAAAAGAGGTCAGAATTTCGGGCAAACGCAACTCCTTGAAAGATTTAATGACATTGGTGATAAGACGAAGCGCCGCCCCTAAAAAACCCCGCTGATAAAAAGCATTAACCCTAAAACGAACTTTATCGCCATGCGCGAAAGAAAAATCCACTTCTTTATTTTCAAGAAGCATCTTCTTATTTTCATCCTTTAACATTACGCTAACCAAGCCTTCAGTATCCTCTGGTTTTAATTTCGGATATTTTATAAGAGGAATCAAAGCGCCTGCAACTCTGATAGTGGGATGACGATCCACGGAAAAATGAAGATCGGAAGCGCCTTCTCTCAAGGTTGTCTCAATAAGCTCGTTAAAAAATGTTTTATAATCCATTTGCCTCTTTCATTTAAATAAAATAAATTAAACACTCAAAAGCGTGTTGACTTTTTTTACCACTTCAGACGGGGTAAGATACGCCTTCACAATATAATCCGAGGCGCCAAGACGCATTCCCTTCTCTATGTCTTCTTTCTGGCCAAGGTTTGAGAGAATAATAATTTTGGCTTTACCCAGCAAATTCTCTTCTTTAACCTTTTTTAAAAACTCAAAGCCGTCCATGTTGGGCATAATAACGTCCAAGAGTATCACTTCCGGCACAAATCCATCCTTTATTTTTTGCAAAGCTTCCACACCGCCAAAAGCGACCTCAATATTAAATCCTTGTTCCTTAAATTTCACGGAATACATGTCTATCAAAAACTCATCGTCATCAACCACAAGAATATTGTGTTTTTCCATATCTTATTTATTATACGTTGTTTAATTCCTCAAGACCAATAATCCCCTTGAATATCTTTTTCAAAGTGTCCTCGCGATAGGTCAGCATGCCTTGCCTTCTTGATTCTCTTACAATTTCTGGCTCTGTCGGATTTTTCAAAATAATTTCTTCAAGTTCTGGGGTTTTCTCCAGAACTTCAAAAACGGCCATCCGCCCCTTTGCTCCTTGAGGACAAGTGGGAGAGGGCACTCCTTCATAAACAATGCTGGGAATTTGAAGCTCTGTTTTAAGATTTTCCGGCAACTCGCCTAGTTCTTTTTCTATCAATGTTTTGGTCGCCCCGACGATAGGAATTTCCTTTCTGGAATCCGGACAAAGAGTCCTTGCCAAGCGCTGGCCAACCGCAGCCAAAAGGGTGGGAGCTATCAAAAATGGATCCACGCCCATATCAATCAAGCGAGGAATAACTCCAGCAGCGTTGTTGGTGTGTAAAGTGGCAAAAACCAGATGTCCCGTAAGAGCGGCTTGAATGGCTAAAGCCGCCGTCTCCTTGTCTCGGATTTCCCCGACCATTATCATGTCGGGATCTTGGCGAAGAATAGTGCGCAGACCTGAAGCAAAGTCATATCCTATTTCGGATCTCACTTGAGACTGGCTCACTCCTTCCATATTATATTCCACCGGATCTTCAAGAGTAATAACATTGTATCTTTCTTTATCCAGCTCGTTTAGCATCGAGTAAAGAGTGGTAGACTTACCCGATCCCGTCGGTCCAGTAATCAAAATCAGGCCGAAAGTATGTTTAAGAGCTTTCCGCAGTAAATCCAAGTTGCGTCCCTCCAGACCGATTTGCTCTAATTTTTTTACTCCTTTGGATTTGTCCAAAATACGCAAAACCACTTTTTCACCATAGAAAGTAGGCAATGTAGAGACGCGGAAATCAATGTCTCTATTTTCTATTCTCGCTTCAAAACGTCCGTCTTGAGGTTTTCTTTTCTCATCCAATTTCATGTTGCAAAGAATTTTAATGCGGGAAACGATGGCTTCGTGGACATCTATCGGCAAAACTAAACTTGTGTAAAGAAGTCCGTCCAGCCTGAAACGAACTTTTAGTTTTTCTTTTTGCGGCTCAATATGGATATCGGAAGCGTTGCCGGAAGTAGCATGCTTTAAAATCACCGCCACCATTTTTGTGACAGGCGCGTCCTCCACCAAATTTATTTCGGGATTTTTTTCCACTTTGTTGGCATTTGGTGTTTCTTTTATCGTATCCGCCAAAGTGGACTCTAACTCCCCTAAAACTTTCGTTACTTCTCCGCGAAGACCTTTATATTCATCGATAATGTTTTTGAAACCTTCTTCGGAAATCAAAAAAATTTTGGCTGTAACACTAAGTCTCCCAGTAATAAACTGAAGGGCTTCTTTTGCTTCTATGTCTTCGGGGTTCACCATCCCCACCGAAAGAACATCGCCATCCATAGCGAGAGGAACAAATTTATAATGACGCGCGGCCTCTTCAGGAATCTGTTTTAAAACATCGTAGGGAATTTTTTCTTTAGAAACTTCCATGACTGGAAGATTAGAGGCCTCTCCCTTGGCGGATAAAATAGCCGAACTAGAAACTCCGTTTAAAACAAGGGCTGACTCTATGGAGATCCCTTTTGTTTCCGCTTCCCTTGAGATTTTTGTCGCATTATCCCGGGAAATGATTCCATTTTTTACCAAAACATCTGTAAAGCGCATATTTTAATTTAGTTATGTGGAAAAAAGACAGGATTTTCTGGAAACATTTTCGCGTCTATAAAAACCCTAAAAACTCTTCCTCGGCAACCTCTGTGTATCAAAAAAATTATCAGCGATTTGTCCTAGAGCCAGTCGTTGTGCCCGAACCGGAGGATTGAAGAATCACAGATCCTCCTTGGCCACTGGCAGGAGAAAAAGGATTTTCCCTTCCTGTTTCCCCGGGAGAAAGAATGACAGAAAAATCCATGAGCTCTTCAAAAGCCTTATCGGCAAAAAAATCGATATTAAAAGAAACAGAGTTTAATGCGTTTAAAGTGGCTAAAACTTCTCCGCCTGCGCCAGTCTCTTCTACTGTTGATAAAACAGAAAGTGAGCCGTCTGTTTTTTTATCACCGCCCAAGAAAGACATTCCTAGATAGCCGAGTGCTCCCAAAACAGCGACACCTAAAATTATTTTTAATATTTTACTCATTTTTGGTAGTAGGTAGAGGCCTTGATATTGAATTGGTAAAAATTAGTCTCACTGGAATTAAAAGTAACGTTTGTAATATCCACCAAACGCAGATTGTTTGTCATGCTCTCCAAAAAGGGGAGAAAAGATTCATAAGAACCACTCAAAGAAATATTCACCGGCACTATTCCATAAGGAGTGGTTGCCTCCTGTACTTCCACCCCCTTGCCTTCTTTTTTAGGCTCAATAATATCAATGGAACGCAATATCAAACCATGCTTTTTAACCAAATCTTCAATTTCAACTATAAACTTTATTCCGCTTACGGAAGATGGTAAAAGCTTTTTTAATCTATCCAATGTTTCAACAGGAATGGCATTGTAAGTTTGCAAAAGCTCGTCTCGCCGAGCTTGGATTTTTTTGGAATTCTTGAGAGCGTCGTTATAAGCGGCTATCTCTGCCTGCATGGACTTTATGTCATTTAAATAAGGAATAGTGAAAATATAAAAAACCAATCCGGCAACTGCTATAAAAACAATGGAAATGATGATTTTCATTGCGATTCTTCTGCTTTATAAATTACAAAATTAGGATCCACCGGCATTTTGACGGAAAATTGTACCTCGCCTCTGGGCCCAAGAGCCAAGCCGGAGAAATGCACGCTTTTTATATTTTTGTTTTTTTCAAACTGTTCCGCCTGCACGGCTAAATCCGCATAACTGGGCGCTTCTCCTTTCATGGTTACAACCGGTCCAGAATCTTTTGTGACAGCATAATCAAAAGAGACAAAACGAACACTTTTTAAGGTAGAGTCGTTTATTAGCTGGAAAAGCTCAACAAGACTTTGATGTCCTTGCACCAAGGTTTTGGCATAATCAATTTTTCTTGAAGTTTCAATAAGAGCGCCAATAAGATTTGGATCAAAGGCGTCTCTGGCCCGAGTGAGAGAAACAGAAAGCTCGTTGGATTGTTTTTTTAGATAACTCTTATAAAAATAAGCTCCGCCAAAAGTAAGACCGGAAACAAATAAAAGAAAAATACTGAAAGACACAAACAAACCCAAACTTCTCCTTGGAGCGGAGACGCCGGGCGAAAAAGATTTCTTGGGAATAAAAGATATTTTCTCTTCTGGCATTATTTAAATAATTACTCGTTTTTTGAGAAATTACATTTCGCGCAAAGCAAGACCGATAGCTACCGAAAAACTTGGGCCTACCTGCTTTAACACGCTTTCAAAAACTGGAGCGTAAGCAACTTTGGCAAAGGGGTTGGCTGAAGAAACTTCTACGCCTAATTTTTTTATCAGGAAGTCCAGCGCTCCGGGGAAAATAGAGCCTCCGCCCGTAAAAATCACTCTGCCTACCGCGTGTCTTTCTTTTCTCTCATAATCTCCGATAATCTGCCCCACTTCATACGCGATATAATCCAAAACAGGCTCCATGGTGGCTACTATTTCTTTATCTTCGGGATCCTTAGACAACCCATGCTCTCTCTTTATGGATTCAGCTTTCTCAAAAGGAACACCTAGTGATTGTGAAAGTGCAAGAGTGATTTCTTGAGAACCTTTGTCAACCAAATGAGAATGTCGGATAATACCGTAGTCCACCACCGACACTTTTGTAGTCGTAGAACCAAGATCCACCACAGCCACAGGAGAAGTCTCTCTCCCCAACACGGACCTAATGGAAGCAAACGATTCTATTTCGTATGCTCTAACTTCCAGTTTACTCTTGCTTGCAATATTTTTATACCTGTCAATAACATCTCTGTGTATAGCGATAAGAAGAACTTGGATCATTTTCTTTCGAGCAGGTTCGTTTGAACCCGCTGAACTTTCCAAAACCTGGGAAGTGTGAGCCGAGGATTCTGGTATCATCCACCAATCAAGGACCACTTCAGAAAGTGGAATTGGAATATACCTTCTTGCCTCCATCGGCACCACGGAGGCCAAAGTGTCTCTTGTTTCAGCCGGCAAAGCGATAGTGGTGACAAAACTGGATTTGAGAGGAATTGAAAAAACTGCTTTGTTTGTCTTCACGTTTGCCTCCCTTATAAGATCATTAAGCGCCTCGGAAACTTTTTCCTCCGTTAGCTTAACGGCTTGCCCCACCTTCTCTTTAGCATAAGGGCCGAGAGCAATTTCTCCATAGGTTTCCAAGATAGCCCGCTCTTTTTCTTTTCTTAATTGAACAACTTTAATGGAAGAAGAACCGATATCTACGCCTAAAACGCTATTTCCTCCAGAACTTATGATACCAGAAGATTTAAAAGGATTTTTGAAGTTAAAGCCAAATGCCATAACATAAAGTATAACATTATTTAAATGAGGAGCCCAGAAATAAAAATAACAAATATCATCCAGACCATCTTGGATATTTTATTTCCCCTCGAGTGCGTTGCTTGCCGTAAAAAAGGCGAAGCTTTGTGTCTTCAGTGTTTGGCTAAAATTGAGGAGCCCGAGACACCAAGAGAAAATTATCTTTTTGCCGCCGCCGGCTACCACGATCCAACCATCAAAACAGCCATCCAGAGATTAAAATACGATAATTTTAAACCAGTAGCCGAACAATTAGCCCAACTTGTCTATAAAAGAATTTTTGAAAAAGAACTTCTGATGGTATTAGGAGCGAAACCGATTGTCATCATTCCCGTTCCCATTCATAAAAAAAGATTGCGTGAAAGAGGATTTAACCAGTCCGAACTGATCGCTGATTTTTTGCTCAAAATAATTCTCGCCAAAAATCCTGTCTGGCAAGAAAAAATCAGTTTGGAAACCAAGATACTCCTTAAAAACAAATATACTGAATCACAAGTGGCTATCGGCAACAGAAAAGAGCGATTAGAAAATATGTTCGACACCATGAAGGTTCCAGAAGAGACAAAAGTATTAGGCAAAGACATTATTCTAATAGACGATGTCTCCACAACCGGCGCAACTTTAAATGAAGCAAGGCGCGTCTTGCGCAAAACGGGAGGGAAAAGAATATATTCTGTCGTGGTGGCAAGATAAAAAACAAATTGAAAAAACAAGTTTTTTGCGGTATTCTTTGCTGTGTATGGAGACGTGGCTGAGGTTACAAGCAAGACACCTTGCTTGTAACGGGAAAATACATTGGTAAGTTAAAAATAGTATTTTCCCCGAGAACGAAGCCACACAATAAGTTTGGAGACGTGGCTGAGGTCAAGAGACAACAATTTGTCTCTTGACGGGACTTTTCAAATAATAACCATTAAGAAAAAGTCCCCGAGAACGAAGCCACACAATAAGTTTGGAGACGTGGCTGAGGTCAAGAGAC
>CAYJQX010000001.1:0-74547 GCA_964372755.1 uncultured Candidatus Saccharibacteria bacterium | reverse complement strand
TAAGAAAAAGTCCCCGAGAACGAAGCCACACAATAAGTTTGGAGACGTGGCTGAGTGGTCGAAAGCGCCTCACTGCTAACGAGGTATGCCCGTTAAACGGCATCATGGGTTCAAATCCCATCGTCTCCGCAGAAAGAAACTTCCGATAAACAATATCAATATTGCAGCAAAAAGATTAGCAAGATATTGGGTTATAAATATAATTGGTAGACATGAACAAAAAAATCTTATTTTTTTCTTTTATGATAATGATTGTCTTTGGCACTTATTTTCTTTTGCAAAAGGAAAAACCTAATCCTGAAGAAATAGATAGGGCGGATGAGAAAAAAACAGAAAACATCATAAAAATCCGCAATGTAAGCGTGCAATCCGGCGATTATATAAAAAGTCCGCTTGTAATCACCGGCGAGGCTCGCGGTATTTGGTATTTTGAAGCCAGCTTTCCCATCGATCTAAAAGACGGAAATGGTTTTATTATTGCTCAATCACATGCCGAGGCCCAAGGAGAATGGATGACAGAAAACTTTGTTCCCTTTGTCGCAAAAATAGAATTCACCAAACCAAAAGACAAAAATACGGGAACATTGATTCTCAAAAAAGACAACCCTTCCGGTCTTAGCGAATACGACGAATCTTTCGAAATTCCGATTTTTTACGAATAATTTTAATTTTTCAAAAAATAAAAAATCTGGAAACTTATCCACACTTTTTATTTTTTGCATTAAATATATAATCACCATCAGGCGGATGAATTTCGGAAAAACTCAAAAAAAGGGGGCAAGGGATGGAAACGAAAATAGCGGATGCTTTTAACAGCCTTCATCGAACCGAATGGCATTCCGACAACGGCACAACGGAAATGATATTCAGAGGCTCAAATGGAGATGGAGACCTTTTGGACATCGTTTGCCGTCCGGACAAACGAGTGGAGATTTCGGGTAAAATTGCCGGATACCCGGTAAATTACCTCAAGATAAACGGAGGAGAAAGGATAAATTGCGTCGGAGATCCTGTCGTTACAAACATGATCTTCGACAATATTCAAAGGTTTCAAACGAGATCCCCTTCTTCTTTTGTTTAAAAAATATACCCTCAATCCATTTTTTGGCTTGAGGGTATTTTATTTTCAAATCATCTAAACTAGCCATAAAACGCCTATTTTGATAGTCTTATTTTTATGTTCACAAATATTAAAGCGATAAAAGCCGCTTGTCATAATCTGGGAATAAAATCCATATTCTTTGATAAAAATAGAGGCGTTTTGGGTATCTTTTCGTCGGGAAAAAATGACCCTTTATATTTTATCCACTCTTCCACCCCTTTTAATACCGAAGATGTCGTGCGGATTGCTCGCGACAAAGATTATACTCGTTTGATTTTGGGCAACTCGATAAAGATGCCGAAGACTTTATCTTTTTTGGACCCGAATGTGGATGAAAAATACGCCGAGTATGTTAAGGAAAAAAACGTCAAAGAAATCGTGAAAAAAATCGAAAACCGAATTCCCTACCCGCTTATAATCAAAAAAAATTCCGGCGAACAAGGACAAAATGTTTTTCTTGTAAAAACTTCGACGGGAACAAGAAACGCACTCGCAAAAATATTCAACAAAAAAGATAAACTTTACGACCATATCGCTTTGGCTCAAGAATATTTTCCAAACATTCGCGAATACCGCGTTATTGTTTTCAAACAAAGAATTGTTCTCATCTATGAAAAAAACATAAGCGAAGCAACTTTCAGTGGTAATTTGAGTCCTTTGCATTTTAGGAACGCAAAAGCCGTCTTGATAGAAGACAGGAAAATAAAAAATCGCCTTACCAGATTTATCTCTCCTCTTTGGCAAAAAATTAATCTGCGATTCGGAGGTTTAGATATTGCCGAAGACAAAGAAGGCCGGTTTTGTTTGTTTGAGATAAATACCAAGCCCAGCTTTGAATACTTCGTAAGAGACAACGGGATTAATCATCTCGTAAAAATGTATGAGGAAATTCTTGGAGGTATAATAAAAAAATGATAGACGAGCCGCTTAATGCTTATTTCCCTCGCCTTAAGGAAACCCAAGCAAAAGCCCTTTTTCGTCTTGGTATTAAGACAACCAGAGAACTTTTGTATTATTTCCCCGCCAGATATGAATCTTTCTCGGGCAGAACGAATATTTCCGATCTTAAAGAAGGAGACAAAGCCACCGTTTCAGGAAAAATAATTGAGACAAGTGTGGAGAAAACCAAGCGGAAAAAAATAAACATTTCCTCCGCCATCGTGGCAGATGTCTCCGGCGCTGTAGAAGCAGTTTGGTTCAATCAGCCCTACGCCACTAAACTTTTAAAAATCGGTGACAAAGTTATCCTGACCGGAAAAGTAACGAACGGAAAAAGAGGATTATATATCGCCAATCCCAACTATGAAAAAGTTTCCGAGTATGAAAACTTGGGGAAAGGAAACGGCTTTGTCGCCGTCTATCCGGAAACAAAAGGAATTTCTTCCCTCTGGCTTCGTTTTGCCATCAAAAGGGTTCTCACCAAATCACTAGCTGAAACCCACGATCACCTTCCAAAAGAAATTTTGGAAAAATACCACCTCCCCTCAGTACAAACAGCCCTCGTCTGGATACATATTCCTCAAAAATTAAAGGATGCGGAATCAGCCAGAAAAAGATTCGCCTTTGAAGAAGTTTTTTTTATCCAATTGGCTCGCCAAAAAGAAAGAATATTGGCAGACAAATCTCCAACCTACAATCTCACAACACCGAAAAAAGAACTGGAAGATTTTTTAAAAACTTTTCCGTTTAGCTTGACTGGCGCGCAGAAAAAAGCCATAGAGGAAATAAACAAAGATATGTCCTCGGGCAAACCGATGTCACGATTACTTGAAGGCGATGTCGGCTCCGGCAAAACCGCCGTGGCCGTGGCCGCTTCATATCTAGCCGTTCGAAACAGTTATCAAGTGGCCTACATGGCTCCCACCGAAATTTTGGCCGGTCAGCACTTTCAATCTTTCATAGACTATTTTTCGCAACTTCGCTTAACTACAAAAATCGGTCTTATTACTTCCTCGGGGTGTTATAAATATCCGTCAAAAATTAAAACCAGCGAGGCAACAGCAATTTCTCGAAATCAATTATTGAAATGGGTGGCAAGCGGAGAAATTCCGATTTTAATCGGCACTCACGCCATTATTCAAAAAAGTATTTCCTTCGGCAAACTAGCGCTTGCTATAGTGGACGAACAACACCGTTTCGGGGTCAAGCAACGCTCCGCATTGCTACGCGGAAGGGTGCGAAACGAACTTGATATACAAAGAGTTGTCTACGACACTGCTCGCGATAATTTATCATCCGTTTCGCGTAGTTCCGCGTCAATTTCGCAAGCTTTGCGTCTTCCTCATTTTCTGAGCATGACCGCCACGCCAATCCCGCGCACTTTAGCTCTTACTATCTACGGCGACCTAGATTTATCGGTTTTGGACGAATTACCAAAAGGCCGAAAAGAAATCAAAACAGAAATAGTACCTCCGGAGGAAAGACCTCTCGCATACGAAGAAATTCGTAGAGAATTAAAAATTGGAAGACAAGCTTATGTGATATGTCCACGCATTAACGAACCGGATCCAGCCAAAGAAAATGCTCTAAACACAAAATCGGTTATCGCCGAAGCAAAATTTCTGGGAGAAAAAGTTTTTAAAGAATTCATGGTCGGAATGCTCCACGGGAAAATGACCTCGAAGGAAAAAGATGAGGTCCTGACGGCCTTCAACAAAAAAGAGATAGACATACTCGTGGCCACATCCGTTGTGGAAGTGGGAATAAATGTGCCTAACGCCACAATGATTGTCATTGAGGGCGCGGAAAGATTCGGCTTGGCCCAACTCCACCAGCTTCGGGGACGAGTGATGAGAAGCTCTTATCAACCATTCTGTTATGTTTTCACGGAATCCAATTCCAAAAATACTCTAGAGAGATTGAAGGCTCTTGTTTCAGCTAAAAATGGATTTGAATTGGCCGAATATGACCTAAAATTTAGGGGCGCGGGAAATTTGGATGGGGTAAAGCAGTGGGGAATATCGGATGTCGGCATGGAAGCGATAAAAAATATTCGCATGGTGGAAGCGGCCAGAGAGGAAGCGAAATTAATTTTATCAAACGATCCTGAATTGGAAAAAAATAAACCTCTTCTCCAGATTATAGAAAAGAGGCACAAAGAAATTCATTTTGAGTAGCTTATCTTTTAGGAACAGAAGATGTTGAATTAGACAAAGGAGAAACATCCGTACTGGTTGCAGAGATTATCTCCCATCCTTCAGGAACATCGCAAGGAGTTCCAAATTCTTTTACGATCTTCGTCTTTGGATCTCTGGCTTTCGTGACCACTTGAATACATATAATATCATTCGTGCTGGTTGCTATCTCATTTGATACCGGATCTTCGGATACATCTTTTGTTGGGGGCAGAACAGGCTGTGGTGTTGAGGAGGTGTATTCCTCCACCGGTTCAGATATTCCAAAAAATTTATTTGAGATATAAAATCCTCCTCCCAGACCAATTAAAACGAAAATTAAAGCTGTCCAAACATATCCCATAAAACCGCTTGTTTTTGTTTCGCGAGTCACGGTTTTGACACTAGCAAAGTTTTGCGATAAATTAGTCTCTCCTGAATTCATTTGAGGCGAGGGCGATTGGCTAAGCTGGCTCTGCATCGTCGTAAAGCCAGAAAGAGGCTTAGTTTCGGGAATTTTATTTGAAAGGTTAGGAGACGGAGAATTAGCAACAGGATTTATAGAGTTATTGTCGGTTGCCTCATTTGGCATTGTTTTCACGGAGGGAAAGGTCTGTTCAGTTTTTAAAACTCCCTCCTTCATGTCAGAAATTTTATTTGCGTTGACAGGAGAAGAAGATGAAGAATTGACGCTAGAAACTAAAGCAAAAGCTTCTTTTAAATCATTGGCGTCCCAGCCATTGCTTAAAAGATTTTTTTCTATCGCTTCGCGCGACGTTCCTTTGTCCATTTCCCCGCTGATATAATTTAAAACCTCCTTATTTACCATTTCTTATCCATTATACGATTTAAAAAATAAAAAACCCACAATTATAAAAAATGATTGTGGGTAAAAGCGGGTAGGGATTTGAACCCTATTTCCTTCCGGGGAGAAAGGCGTCCTGGACCGTTTGAACGAACCCGCTTTGGTATTTCCAGTAAAATTTCTATCATATCTGGTGTTGTGAAGTCAAGGGCAGGGAGAGAATATTATATGAGTCCGGAGGGAATCAAACGTCGCTTCGCTCCTACTAAACCCACGGTTTCGTATTTTTCCTCCACGGGAAAAATAGAAGAATAAGGAAGTTTAAAATTAGCAGATTTTGAACCGATTTTTACGCTTAAAAATCGCCCGACCCCTTTCCTGTTCGAGTCCCTCCAGACGCATGCCTGAAGACTTGCTATGCGTCCGGAGGGACTCGAACCCCCAGCCAGTCGTGTATAAGACGACTGCTCTACCATTGAGCTACGGACGCGCTTATTTGCTGACTATATCAATTTCGGAAACTATCTTCAATCGCTTTAAGTGACATTAAAACTTTTTCTGCTAATCGAGCACCCCTGATTATCGCGTCACATGTCCCATGCCTAAAGCTTCTTTTGTATGTCACGCTAGAACTTAAAGTTTTCTTTACAAAACATTTCCTAAACTGATTTTTAGAAACTTTTAACTCTTTAGACCAAGCAAATATCTCTTTCTCGGGACTCATATCCTTAAAAATATGCAGACGAAATACAATATCTTTTTTATTTATTTTTAAAACTTTGTCCGCCCAAAAAATAAAAAACTTGATAATACTTGGTTTTGTATTTGTTAAAGTCAACTGTGCATTGGCGGTTTTCCCTCCCTCTCCCCAATACAGGAAAAGACCTGCGATAAAAAGGTCTCGTTTTGAAAAAGGCAGAAGCGCTTTCTTCTCTTTTGCATAAATCTCATCCAAGCGAGTTTTTTTCTGCAAAGCTCTAGTTGCCCTATACCTCTCTATTCTTTGGGGATTTAAATCGCGAAGTTCTCTTATTCTCTTTTCTGAAAGCGGATAATCTTGAAGCCAATTGCTCAAGGTGCTTTTACTTATTTTAATTTTAGATTTTATTTGGCTGTAACTTTGGCCTTTAAGCCGGAGACTTATTGCTTTTATTTTATCTTCTTTTCTTGCCATATATACGAACCATTAAATGGTGCGTATATTATACAGCGTGTGTTCGTTTTTACAAAAATATCTATCTAAACAGCTATACTATCTCTACTCTCTTAGGCGTAATTCCAAAAGAGGATATTATTTTTTCGTAATCCGCCTGTTCGATCGTTTCTTTTTCCATCAGAGTTTTTGTAATGGCTTCCAGCGCGTCTTTGTGTTTGGTGATGACATCCCGCGCCCGCCTTTCGGCGTCTTTCATCAGTTTGGTCACCTCGGCATCAATTTCTTTGGCTGTTTCTTCGGAGTAGTTTTTACCATGCCCAAAATCTTTTCCCAGAAAAAGAGCCGGCTCGTCCTCACCATAAGCGACTGGCCCGATTTTTTCCGACATGCCGTATTTTGTGACTACCGCACGCGCTAAATCAGACGAAACGCGAATATCGTTTGAAGCTCCCGTAGTCATATCTCCGAAAATTAATTTCTCCGCCACAAAACCGCCCATAGAAACCGCCAAATCGTCCAGAAAATGGGCTCTTGAATGAAGATGTTTCTCTTCAAGAGGAAGTTTTAGCGTGTAGCCGGCAGCTCTCCCTCTTGAGACAACTGAGACTTTATGCACCGGATCGGCGTGGGGCAAAACAGAAGAGACGAGAGCGTGCCCGGCTTCATGATAAGCGGTAATCTTTTTTTCTTTCGCGGTCAGTAACCGGCTTTTTCTCTCCGGCCCCAGCATTACTTTTTCGATAGAACGAATAAGATCATCTTGCTCCACTTCTTTCCTGTTTTGCCGAGCGGTTAAAATTGCCGCTTCGTTCATTAAGTTCATGAGATCAGCGCCGGAAAACCCCGGAGTGCGCTCGGCAATGACTCTTAAAACAATATCTTTCGCAAGCGGTTTCCCGACTGAATGAATCTGCAATATCTCTTCTCTTTCTTTTATATCCGGCAAATCCAAAATTACTCTTCTGTCAAACCTGCCCGGCCGAAGAAGAGCAGGATCCAACACATCCGGCCTGTTTGTCCCTGCCATTACAATCACCTTTTCCGTCGGCTCAAATCCATCCATTTCCACCAATATCTGATTTAGGGTCTGCTCTCTTTCGTCATGTCCCCCTCCCATACCAGAACCCCTGTGTCTTCCCACCGCGTCTATCTCGTCTATAAAAATTATGGCAGGAGCGGCGCGTTTAGCCATCTTAAACAGATCACGCACGCGAGAAGCGCCCACCCCCACAAACATTTCCACGAATTCCGAACCGGAAATATGAAAAAACGGCACTTCTGCTTCGCCCGCTACCGCGCGGGCCAAAAGAGTTTTTCCTGTCCCCGGCGCGCCCATCAACAATACGCCTTTGGGAATTTTTGCTCCGATTGAAAGAAATTTTTCCGGACTTCTCAAAAAATCCACGATTTCCAGAAGTTCCTCTTTGGCTTCTTTCACGCCCGCCACATCTTTGAAAGTAGTTTTTGGTTTTTGATCATCCGGCAGAGCAATCCTCGCTCTTGATTGCCCGAAAGAAAAAGCTTGTCCGCTTGCCCCCTTGACCTGCCTTGAAGCCAGCCAGAAAAAAACAAGGATAATTATAATGGGAGCAAGAAAGGGCAAGATATTTCCAATCCAGAAAAGAAAACCTGAGGGTTCTTTTATGGAAATTCCCACTTTGGAAATTTCCTCTTTAGAAAGTCCGTAGTTGGCGAGAGTATCAGTCAAAGACGCATCGCTTTCTTTCTTTGCTTCCTTTACAGAGTCATCACCAAAAACAATTTTTAAATCATTTCCTTTGATTTCTATATTTTTGATATTGCCTCCTTTGATAGCGCCAACAACCTCCGAAAGAGTCAGAGTCTCCGGTTTTTTGGCTTCGCGTCCGACAATTATGGAATACAAACCGGCCATAATCATCAGAATCAAAAGGGCGGCCACAATATGGCGGGAAAAGGATTTTAAGCTTTCCATATACCTAAAGAGTATAGGATTTTAGGGGCAGAAAGGCAAATAATAAGTCACGAAAACGATAAACTTTCAATTGGGCGAGATTGAGTGTTTCCGGTGTTTTATCTACACTAACCTTGACTTTTTCCCTGATTTTGATAGTATGCTGATGTCATTCGCAAATCGCCACGCTTCGTGGCGATTTGTATTATATCTCTTTCTTTATCCTCATTTTCCAACTATTGATATCAATAAGGTTAATTTTTCCCCTATTTCCATCTACTAGGCTTTTAAGCCTAGTAGAAAGGCGTTTTGTATTTATTCCAGGTTTTCGAACTCCAGCATTGGAAGAAACTATATAAACTTTTGTTCCTCTTTCCACCACTTTACGAATAAGATAATCAAAATCACCGTCACCGGTAAAAATAAGAAATTCTGTTTTAGTGCTGGCTATTTCCATAGCATCAACAGTCAAATCAACATCACAATTTGATTTTCTATTATATCCCATGTCGACAACTTCAACATTATCTTTTCCGCAATCAACACATTTTATAGATATTGTTTTGTCCGGTTTCTTGTAAGAAAAAACGGTTTTAGCTTTTACAATACAGCCACTTTTTGACAGAGAATCGAATTCTTTTGCAGACTCTGTATCCCCTTCGTCAATACCAGAATAAAAGAAAACTTTTTCACAATTCCATTTTTCTTTCAGATAGACACTAAGTTTATGTCAATCAATAATAAATCCGAGCAATTTAGCAGTTGTACTCGCTGTGTTTTGAACATCTATGAAAGCAAATCTTTTTGTTTTTGAAATTGAAGCAAGATTTTTCATAAGCCTATATTATCAAATAATAGAGGTAACTCCGAGGGTTGGAACGACTCGGAAACCCACTCTTGATTACCGCTATTATTTCTTTGTGTTTAATCCTTGTTTGTAAAGACTTATTAAACGTTCTTTCTTGTCTCTTCGCCATTTTTTAATTTGGATTTCTCTTTGCCTTGCTTCTTTAAAACTTTTATACTCTTCAAGAAAAACTATCTTGAATTCTAGTCTATTTTTAGTAAAATTCGCTCCTTGTTTTTTGTTATGAAAATTTACTCTTTCATTTGGATTTTTAGTAACTCCGACATAAAGATCTCTACTAGAATTCATAATCATATAAACAAAATACATAGATAAATTATATCCCCTCGGATACTTCATGGTAAACAGCCCGCTCGACTCGTCGAATACTGCCCCTCGACAAAACCTCGGGGCACTCAACTCAAAAATACCCAACCGTTACGGTTGGGTATTTTTATCGCTCACGTGGTTTACCACGAGCGAGTTTTGCTTTCCAAAGCAAAACGAGTCGAGTGGAAGTGGTGGGGTTCGAACCCACGTGCAAGAAGGTTCCTTGAATATTTCTACGCATGTAGCTTCACTTTATTTTTTAAACCTTAAAGTAGAAAGTGGGCCAAATCTTTAAAGCCGTGATTGATTTTTGTTTAGAAACATCATCTATCAATCAAAGTGATATTTCGATCTTGGCAATTAACGCCTCTCTCCGCTACCAAGAATTGCGGAAAGAAACGCCGACTTTACGCGTATGCGGGAGCCGGAGTAGCAAAAGGTGATGCTACATTTGAGTTTTTATCCCCCAGATTTACGAGATTTGAGATGTTGCTCGATGCGCATATAAAAGTACATTTCTTGTCGATACCAATTGTCACTCCCGTACTAGAGCGCGAGCGGAAATCCTTTCATCGTCTCTTTTTTTTATGGTTTCCCTCTTATCGCTCTTTTTCTTGCCTCGAGAAAGAGCTATTTCCAGCTTTATTCTCGGCCCTTTAGTATAAACACGTATAGGCACAATTGTCAAACCAGTTTTTTCCGTTTTCCCAAAAAGATATTCTATTTCCTTTTTGTTTAGAAGAAGAGTGATGGTTCTTTCTTTTTCCACCAAAGAAGACTTATTTGAAGGCTGGTATGGCTGTATGGATACCCCCACAATATAAGCTTCCCCGCCGCGAATAATGACATGAGCGCCCGCAATAGAGGCCTTTCCATCCCGAACAGCTTTCACTTCGCTACCTGTAAGTTTTAAGCCCGATTCAAAAACTTCAATGATTTCATAATCAAATCTGGCTTTACGATTTTCGGCTAAAACTGGCATATGTTCATTATACCAGAAAATTGCTAGAAACAGGGTTGGACTTATAAACCTATCCTGTGTTACAATGTACCTTGTAAATAAGAACTTGATTGAAGAAAATTCGCATCAATAATCAAATAGATTCCGAAGAAGTTCGTGTCATTGGCCCCGGCGGAGAGAATTTGGGTGTGATGAAAACTTCAGAAGCTTTAGAAAGAGCCAAGTCTTTGGAGTTTGATTTGATTGAATTGGTTTCAAGTGCCACTCCGCCAGTTGTAAAAATCATGGACTATGGCAAGTGGCAATATGAAGAACAAAAGAAAGTGCGAAAAGCTATGAGTAAGGTAAAAGAAACGGAGATCCGGGGGGTGAGAGTAAACCTAGGTACTGGTGAACATGACCTCCAAATGAAGGCCAAGAAGATCTCTGAGTTTTTAAAGGATGGGGACAGGGTCAAGATAGACATGGTGTTGAGAGGAAGGGAAAAATATCTGGAACCAAGTTTTTTGAATGAAAGAATGAGTCGCATCTTGAAATTTGTGACAGAAGAGTATAAAGTAGCCCAGGAACCTAAAAAGGGTCCCCGAGGCATAAACATAATCATAGAAAAAAAGAAATAATATGGCATCCAACAAAACAAACAAATCTTTCAGTAAGAGACTGACCATCACCAAAAATGGCAAGGTTTTGGGGCGCCGAGCCGGCTTGAATCATTTCAATGCCAAAGCAAATCGATCTAATCAATTAGATAAAAAAAGGAGGATTAGCGTTAATATCAAAAACAAGTCGTTGGCTCGTTTTATGCCACATAAATAATCATTAATTAATAAGACCTGCTTAATCTAAAAATATGGCTCGAGTTAAACGTGGGATGATCGCAACGAAAAGAAGACGGAATGTTTTGAAAAAAACTAAAGGTTTTCGTTTTGGCATAAAATCAAAAGAAAAAGCGGCTAAAGTAGCCATTTTCCATGCGGGTGTCAACAGTTTTCAAGCCAGAAGAAAGAAAAAAGGCGTAATGAGAGAGCTTCAACAAGTGAAAATCAATGCTTCCTCAAGAAAACTGGGAGTTTCCTTCAGTAAATTTATCGACAAGCTTAAGAAACGAAACATTATTTTGGATCGAAAAGTTCTTGCCTTTTTGGCCGAGAACAATCCTGCTGTCTTTGAAAAAATAGTCAGTCAGGTAAAGCAAACTGCTTAAGGCTGACTGACTCTTGTCTTATAAAAAAGTTTAAATCATCGCAATCGCGATCAAAAATATCTCAAAAAATTCTCCAGATCTCGTGAATAGAAGCTAGGCCTACGCCAAGTAAAATTGTAATCTCATAAAATTTTGAATACTTCAGTAACTCTCCATTTCGGGGCAGGACTTGAAAAATTTCAGGGCGTGTCTCGTTTGCTTTTCTCAAAGCTTTTGACATTAAAACAATAAACAAAGCAAAGATACCCAATCCTACGGTGCCAATAAAACTAAGGGCTCTTGTAAAATTTTGGGCGCCCATGGCAAAAAAAAGTACCGGTGGAGCCACCGTCAGAAGCCAAGCATAAGTTGATGAAATCTTGTAATCAAACTTAAAAATAAAGCGCATATCTTCCGATAAGGCTAAATAAGAAGTCAAAACCGCTAAAATACCTATTAAAGAACCAATCAACAAAACTCCCGATCCCAGAACGGGAAGAAGTCCTAAAAGAGCGTCTTCCGTTGTAAGAGGACCGCTTACTCCCCATATGCCAAAAATAAAAAGAAGGTACGAAAAAACAATAGTCCCAAAACTCAAAAGGATAACTCTTCTAAAGTGATGAAAACTGCTTTTTCGAAAAATATCTCTTACCTCCGGAAGGGACGAATATCCTCCCAGAGCAAATAGCCATACTCCAAAAGGCAAAAACCAAGAAAAAGAGAAGCTGTGATTACCTGAAGATAAAAAATATTCTGTATTGATAAAAGGCAGAGAGGAGAAAAAAAGATATATTACAAATCCCAGTAAGGGAATGGTCAGATACAGATTAACCTTGGCAAAATCTTTTAATTTCAAAAGGGTGAGCATACCAGCCAGCAAAAAAAATAAATAAGTCAGTATATCAACCTCTAAATTGCTAAAGATATTCTTGACAAAAATCCCTCCCAAAAGACCATAAATAAGAAGTGAACCATAGTATGAAAAAACAGTGCTCAAAAGACCCCAAATCCTGGCGTTTTTACCAAGCAAGATTTCTGTATATCCAACAAAACGGTGGTTTCCTTTTAGAAAAAAAACTATCTCCGCATAGAGAATATGTGAGATAAGGACAATAAAAAGCGCCAAGAAAAAAAACAGCAAGCTCCAAGCCAAGCCAGCTTCGCTAAAAACATAAGGCAAGCCAAAAATACCAGCCCCAAAAATCATTCCAACCAAAAGAGCAACACCTTGAATATATTTTGAAATCATTTCACGGGAAATAGAAGATAAGTAAAAATTATTATTGTCTTAAACGATTTTTTTTCTTTTCTATCAGGGTAATGACTTTTGAAACTAAAGATACGGGATCACTGTCAAAAATTATTCCAGCCGAAGTTCCTCTTTTGGCTTTTTCGATAATATTTTTTAAAGTTTCGTCTAGTGTCCAATCCCCTTCTAAAACCCCGATTGGTTTTTTATCTTCAAAAGCGACCGTAAATTCATTTATGGTGCCTATTCTTCCACAGCCTAAAATAACAGCATCAGACGAACGAGTAAGAAGCAAATTTCTCGCTGAATATCCCGCGCCGGTATAGATGATCAGATCGAAAGTATCCGTGGGTAAATGATATTTTTTTACGTGTTCAATCTCCGTAATAGCCGGAGAAATGCCGATAGAGATTCCGCCTGCCTTTTTTGCCCCGAAGGAAGACCAGTAAGGAAATCCGGTCGTTGCTCCGGTCGTGATAACCCCACCCTGTTTAGCGATTTCCTCTCCAACAAGAATTGCTTTATTTTTAGCTCCTTCTCCGCAAACGGCCATCGAAGCGCTACCAGAAACACAAATTTTGTATTTATGACTCCAGTCCGGATGCATCATTTTCTCCAATGTTTCTTTTTCTCGCATGGGATTCATTATATCTGATATAGAGAACAGAAAAAAGGCCAGCAAACAAGCCTCCCAAAAAATCAAATCCTAAATCTGAAATTGTATCTTGGTAACCTATCTCCCCAAAAACCAAATTTCGTCTTAAGTCTATAAGAGGAGAAAAAAATTCTCTGATAACATATTCAAACATTTCCCACATTACTCCTCCAAAAACTGCAAAAGATACTACAGAGAGAAAAATAAAATATTTCGGAGAAAAGAGTTTGTTATTTTCTTTCAAATAAAAAAGAAGCGAGAAAAATAAAAGTCCGAGAGCTAGTCCGCCTAAAGAATGCATGACCATATCCAACCAATAGATTTTCCAATATAGATAAGATCTAACCGCCAGATAATTTATAAGAGACAGCACAAAAAAGATTGCTATCGAGGTAATGAACGGAAAAAATTTCACAAGACTTCGTCTAGCCTTTGGTTCCATATCTTATTAGAGTAAAACAAAAGAAAAAATCTTTCCAGAACACTTATTTTTAAAGTTTTCGGAAAGATTTTTTCTGGGGGCCATGAAGGGATATAATCACTCCTAGCTAAATGCCAGGTGGGTGCCCGCAATTCCGAAAGCTAAGCTTTCGGAACAATATGAGGCTCCCTTGTGATTTTTGTTAGGAAGTTATATCCCGATGACCCACATTTATTATATCAAATAACGTATAAAATCTAAAGAAATTAGCCTCTTTCGTCTTCGCCATAAACATATTCCATATCTATTTTTCTGTATTCAAAAAGTTCTTCCTCGCCAAAAAACCTTTTTATTTCAATCTGGGCATTTTCGACAGAGTCGGAAGCATGAACAATATTTGTTTGAGTACTCAAAGAAAGGTCTCCCCTGATCGTCCCCGCATCAGCTTCATAGCTCTTCGTGGGTCCAACAATCAATCTTACCGCCGAAACCGCCTTGAGACCGGAGAGAACCATTACTATAACCGGCGAGGACTTCATATACTCTTTTAAGGAATCAAAGAAGGGTTTGTCTTTGTGATGAAAATAGTGATCGTTTAAAATAACGTCGCCCAAATGGACCATTTTTAGTCCGATTATTTTTAAACCCTTCCTTTCAAAACGTGAAATAATTTCCCCGAGTAAATTCCTTTGTAGTCCTTCCGGTTTGATAATGACAAGAGTCTCTTCAAAATTTTTCATATGCCTGTCATTATAAATTATTTTTTGGAATTTTCAAGCCTTTTTCATCAAAAATAATTTCAACAGTGCCATCTTCATCCGTGCGAAAAGTTTTTATGTTTAAATCACGCAGTCTCTTCAAAACCTCAAGATTCGGGTGTCCATATTTATTATCTTTTCCCACTGGAATAACGGCATATTCAGGTTGCACTTTTTCTAAAATCTCATCCGAGGTGGATGTTTTTGATCCGTGGTGTCCGACTTTCAGGATTGCACTTTTGATATTGCCGTGAAGACTGGCCAAATATTTTTCCAAGGGCATCTCCATGTCCCCAGAGAAAAAAACACTGCCATAAGGGGAACGGAGCTTCAAAACCAACATGCCGTCATGCGGAGCGAGATTAGCATTGGTTTGAATCGGCAATAAGATATCCAAATAAACCTCATTGTCTATCTTTATGGCCATGCCTCTTTCTCCACTCATATATTTCGCTTTCTCGTTTTTAACATTTTTTTGATAAGCCTCGTACTCTGATGTTTTATGCGCCACCCCAGAATCAACAACCAAAGAAACTTTGTATCTCTCAAAAACCTCGTTTAAACCGCCGATATGATCGGCATGCGGATGGCTGGCTAAAACCATATCGATAGTCCTGTCATAAAAAGGCATTATCTTGGAAAGCTCTTTTACTGCTTTTCCGTTGGACGGGCCTCCGTCAACTAAAATTTGATTTCCATTTGGAGTCTCAATAAAGACAGCGTCACCTTGGCCGACATCAAGAAAATAAACCTTGAGAGAATGAGGAGACTCCTTTAGAACAAGGAACCAAGCAACCAGACAACTTGCCAAAAGCAGGCCAAAAATTGAAATGGTAAAAACTCTTTTATTGTTCATCTTGCTGAGATCCTTGTTTTTTATTTAATTTTATAAGGAAAAATAAACCCGATAAAATTATTATGTAAATCAACACCATAAGAGATAAGGAAAAATCTTCTAAGATTGTCGATCCATACGGGATCAGTGCCGTGTAATGGGAAACAGCGATAATATAATGAGAAACCATATAGGAAACATAAGCAAAGGGCAAAGACAGAATTTCAGAAAATATGCCAAGCAACCCCGTGAGCGCGGAAGAGAACATTAGAAATGGCACCGTGATCAAAACAAGAAGATTGGCAATAATTCCAGAAAAAGAAACCATGCCTATTTTATAGGCAAGAAGAGGCGAAACAAAAATTTGCGCCGAAAGAGTAGACGAGGCTATTTCTCTGATGCCCAAAAAATTCGGCAATTTGTAAAATCTTTCCTCCAATGGTTTGGAACAAAGCATAATACCCAGCGTAGCCAAGAAAGAAAGCTGAAACGAGAGGTCAAAAACAAGAAGCCGGGGATTTTCTAAAATCATCAGAAATCCAGCAATGCACAGAGCCCGAGGAGCGGCATACATCCGGCCAGTTTTTCTTGCCACAAGAATCAAAGAAGCCATAATAGAAGCCCTTACAACCGTGGCTGAGGCCCCAGTTATAAAAGTAAATGCCACAACTCCCAAGAATCCAAAAAGAAAACTGGCTCTGACCGAGAAAAAATTAACCAGTCTGGAAATATAATCAGCCACCAAGGAAACATTGTATCCGGAGACAACCACAATATGACTAAGTCCGGATATTCTAAAATCATTCTCCATCTCGTAAGGCAAAGAACCTCTTGCTCCTATGGTTACTCCAGAGGAAAGTGAGGCTTCCGGCTCCGGAATATTTGCCCTTAAAGATCTTACGAAAAGATTTTTGAATTCAAGAAGCTTCCGGATAAAAAAACTTCCTGAAAACCCCTCCGCTTTCTCTATTTTTGGATAAATCATCTCGCTGTTTATTCCGTCTTTAGCAAGATATGCCGGCCAATCAAAAAACTCCCCTCGGTCATCAAGGAAACCTTTTGGTTTTTTTAAAAGCCCTTCGATAACCACCCTATCTCCATAAAAAAAGGAGGGGTATTTTTTTGCATATACCATCGTTCGCCCATATTCTTCCGATTCAATAACCAGCCTTACGTTATTTTCCCTCTCGTCTGGTTCTTCGCTGACATAGCCATCGAAAATAATCTTCTGCGGGATAAAATTTATAATTTTCGGACTTGAGGAAATAAAATAAAAAGTTCCTAAGGCTAAAGAAAAACCAAAAAGACCGCAAAACAGGAAGAAAGTTTTCTTTCTCAGAAAAAAACTAATAACTAAAATAAAAAAAGAGAAGAAGCTAAAAACGATAGGGATAAGAATGTCGTCGAGCGGAAATACGGAAGAAACAAAGACACCGAGGGTGAACCCGGCGACAATTGTTTTTAGAAAAACATCCATTTCAAAAGGCTTACATTTCCGAATTTGATTCTTCGGCCAAATCCATCGCCTTGTTGGCCAATAAGTCCGCCTCAATGTTTTTTTCTCTCGGAATTTCCACAAAATTCACGGCTTTAAAATTTGAAGCGAGTTGGCTAAATCTCAAAGATAAGGCCTTTAAGCGACTCTCTTTAATTTTCCATTCACCCTTCAACTGTCTCGCTACCAACTGGCTGTCCATTCTTATTTCAACAGAAATTTTTTTAGCATCTTCCAAAGTCATTTCTTTTAATTTCATGAGGGCGATAATTACGGCTTCATATTCCGCTTCGTTGTTAGTTCTAAAACCAATACTCTCGGAAAACACCTTAATTGCTTCCTCTTTTTCATTTTTTATGACAATTCCAATACCTGAAGGTCCCGGATTCCCTCTCGCTCCGCCATCGGTATAAATGACTATTTTTTGCTCATTCATAATACTGCTCTTACTTTACATCAACTATCCTTAATATTAAATTTTTTGCGCCTCGATAATTCTCAATATCAAATGAAGCAAGAAGATCGATTTTTTCTCCTTTTTTAATCTTTTCTTTTACTCCCCATAAATGAGATCCCGAAAAAAAACTGACGGCCGTTATTTCTTCGCCTTTTGAATTGTTCAAAACGAGTTTTATATGTTCCCTTCCCACGCCAAAGATTTTTATTTCTTCAATAATAATATCTCTAAAAACAAACATTGGCTTTACATTCTCTTTGCCAAACGGGGAAAGTTTCCTTATTTTTTCATAATTAAGCCAATTTACATCGTCCAAAACCAATTCCGCATCGGCAAAAATTGATTTTTCGGATTCCTGATTTTTAAAAGCTTTATAAGTTTTTTCTATAACTTTTTTCAAATTTTTTGTTTTCTCCAAAGACAAGGAAAAACCGCCCGCTAATTTGTGTCCTCCGAATTCACTCAAGAAATTTTCTGGCATAGCTTGCATTAAGCTTACCAAATCCACTCCGCCATCACTCCGACAAGAACCTTTGGCGTTGTCTCCCGCTCCTTGCCCCCAAAGAAAAACTATTCCCCCATATTTTTCCACCATCTTGTTTGCAGCCAAACCCAGCACTCCCGGATGCCAATCGGGATGTCCCGAAACAATCAAATTTTTTTTGTTACCTTCTCCAAGCTCTTTATCCAAACTATCTATGATCGTAGAAACAGCTTTTTTCCGATCGAGAGAGAGCGTGTTCAATCTTGAAATAATCTCCTTTGCCTCTTCTACGGACGGAGAAAGAAGTAGGTCTAGGCTTTCCTTAGCGTGAGTCATCCGTCCAGCCAAATTGATACTTGGAGCAATACTAAAAGAAACATCGTCTTCGGATAAATTACTCGCCCATAATCTTTTACTCTGAAGCAAGGCATTTAAACCGGGGCGACGATTCCTGCGTAAAACTTTAAGACCGTAATGAACAAGAATCCTGTTTTCATTTACCATGGGAACCATGTCGGCGATAGTTGCCACGGCCACCAAATCCAAAAGCCATTTTTCCCAACCGATAGGCAAACCAAAATTCCTTTTTTTAAGAAGGGCACAGATTATTTTAAATAATAATCCCGCCGTACAAAAATAGATAAAAGGAGATGTCTCGTCTTTTTGTTTTGGATCCACAATAACAAGCGCGGAAGGAAGTATGGGTGGCGGTTCATGATGGTCCACCACAATAACATCTATTCCCATTTCGGAAGCTTTTTTTATCTCCTCGAAATTTGAGACGCCCGAGTCCAAAGTAAAAAGCAAGCTCACCCCTTTCTCTTTTGCTTCAAGGACAAAATCCAAAGAAAGGCCATAACCATCTTTGTTTCTGTCTGGAATATGTATGAAATATTTTTTATAGCCAATCGCACGAAAAAAATCAGAAAAGAGCGCCGCCGAGCACACACCATCGGCATCGTAATCGCTTAATATGCCAATCATCTCCTTCTTATCGATCGCTTGTACAAACCGGCCAACAAGCTCCTCCATTCCCTTTATCTCAAATGGATCAATTAAATGATTTTCATAATCAGGGAAAAGAAACCTTTCTTTTTCTTTTGTCTCTTTGAGACCTCGAGTTTCAAGAAGATGTTGAACCAGCTGAGGATGAAGCTTTTCTATAATTCTCCACTGCTTAAGCACAGAAAATATTATATCACTTAATCTCTTTTTGTTTTAAGAGCCTCTAGGCCGACGAGGGTTTCGTTGGCTAAAAATTCCAGCATCGCTCCGCCGGCGGTGGAGAGAAAAGCATGTTTTTCTAAATCACTTTCATCAACTAGGTGCTTTAGGACATCTAAAGTATTTCCCCCTCCAATCACTATTTTAGCCTTTGAATGAGAAATAATTTTAGCTAACTCTTTGGTTCCCCAATCAAAGTCTTCTGTTTCGTAACTACCCAGAGGCCCATTCCACAAGATAAATTTTGCTCTTTCTATCAAACCTGATAAAAATTTTATACTTTCAGGCCCTAGATCTAGGATTTTTCCATTTTTAATCCTTTTGTCTATGGGTAAAAATATTTTAGGGTTGCCAATATAGGGCATAACATTAACCGTCTCATCCATCACGGATTCTCCTATATCCTCTCCCAACGCTTTAAAAAAATTATTAGCCAATCCTCCGCCGATGAAAATTTTATCGGCAATTTTTATAAATTTATTTAAAACCCCAAGTTTGCTCTCAAACTTCACTCCTCCTAATATCAACAAAAAGGGATGTTCCGGCTTAAAAGCCAAGCTAAGATTTTTATATTCTTCTTCAAAAAGAAATCCCGCAAACCCCGGCATTATTTTAGGCATCTCCACGATGGACGCATGCGATCTGTGGCTTACGCTAAAAGCATCATTCACGTAATAATCCCCCAAAGAAGCCAACTCCTTGGCAAAATCCGGATCGTTTTTTTCTTCGCCCTCAAAAAGTCGTATGTTATCAAGAAGAATAATTTCTCCGGGAACCGTTATTTTCAGAGTCTCTTTGGCAATACTTAAATCGTTACCGGGAATAAAAACAACCGTTTCAAAAATCTTCTTGAGATAATCAGACACCGCCACTAAGGCTCCTGGAATATTATCAGAGAGATGAGTAATGAGAATTATCTGAGCGTCTTTATCGATCAAGTATTTCAGCGTCGGCAAAGACTTCTTTATTCTGTGGTCATCTTCAATCCTGCCATTTCTGAATGGGACATTAAAATCAACACGAACAATTACTCGCTTGTCTCTGGGGTCAAAATTCCGAATGGTTCTAAAATCCATCTTGGTCCTAATTGTAGCAAGAAATGCGCAGAGCAGGAATTGAACCTACTTAAAGTACGCGGTAGCGGAAGCAATTTTTGCAATCGCCAAAAATTCTTTGGCATTCAAACTCTTTGATCCCACAAGAGCGCCTTGTAGCCAGCCATCCTTTAAAAAATCTGCAATGTTTTCTTTTGAAACTGAACCTCCATAGAGAATGGGGACTGATTTGGCAATTTTTTCGCCAACTACCGACAAAAGGATTTTTCTTATATATAAAGCCATCTTAAAAGCATGTTCAGGCGGAGCAGAAAGACCTCTAGAATTAGAGGAGAGAGCCCAGACCGGCTCGTAAGCAATAAAGAGGTTCGCTAAATTTTTTTTGTCTATGCCAGACAAGCCTTCTTTTAATTCCCTCCTGACATATGCAAAGGCGTTTTCTTTTTTGTTTTCAAAAAAATTACTTTCCTCTTCTCCTCTTTCTAGCTCCCCGACACACAGAATAGTTTTAAAACCTGACTTTAAAGCCAATTTAATTTTTTTATTTATTAGAATATTTGTTTCTCCTTTTGCTCTTCTTTCGGAATGACCCACAATAATCCAATCCACGGAAGAATCTCCTAGCATTTCTAAGGAAATTTCTCCCGTAAAAGATCCCGCGGGGCCATCCACGGAGACATCTTGAGCTCCGAGAGAAAGACTATGGCTGGGTTTTATCACATTTAAATATACATAAGGCGGGCAAATAACAAGCTTTATTTTCTTTAAATTAACAGCGCCCCTCTTCAACTCAGAAGCTAATTTTCTTGCCTGTAGTAAGCTGACGGGATTCATCTTCCAATTACCAATAATGTAAAAATTTTTGTTCATTTATTGAATGGTGTCTAACACCGAATAAAGAGGTTTTACCATGGAAACTGTAAAAAAGCCTACTGCTATGCCGATAAAAATTAATATAATCGGCTCAATGATGGAGGACAAGTCTTTTGTGGAATCAGCCACTTCCTCTTCATAAAAGTCAGCCAAGCGATTGAGCATTTCTCCGAGCTTGCCGGTTTCTTCTCCCGCCGAAACCATTTCTCCAACCAAAGAGGGATAAAGATTTTCGTAACGGAGAAAAGTTTCCGATAAGGTGCCTCCTTTTTGGATTCGACTGCTAGCTTCTTCTAAAATTGCCCTGTAACGATAATTCTGTAAAACATTTTTAGTAATATTCAAACCTTCCACCAAATTAACACCCGAACCGATGAGAGAAGATAAGGCTCTGGCTGTTCTGGCAGAGTTAATCTTTTTGACCAAAACAGAAAGCACCGGCATTTTAAGCATGATTTCCACAATCATTCTTTTGCCTGTTTCCGTTTTTAAAAACCAAAAAAGACTCCCCGCTAAAGCAAAAATTATAGAGAAGGTAATTATGGGATTATGCGAGAGGGAATTGCTGAAAAAAATTATCAGCTTGGTGGAGCTAGGAAGTTCCACTCCAAGCTCTGTAAAAGTACCCACCAAGGTTGGCACCACGTAAATCATCATCAGCGCGCCGATCCCGAACATAGCAAGCAATATTATAAGGGGATACATCAAAGCTCCCTTGATTCTCCTTCTTAGCGTGTTGTCTCTTTCCAGTTGAGAACCGATAAGTAAAAGAGATTCCGAAAGTTTACCGCCCTCCTCGCCTACCTTGACCATGGCGACAAAAAGCGGAGAGAAGATTTTCTCATGTTCTTTCAAGCTTTCACTCAGGCTTTTTCCTCGTTTGATATTGTCGGCAATATCTTTTAAAATCTTTTGAAAATTTTTATTGCTTGTCTCCCGTGCTAACGTCTCTATCCCTCTTACGACTGGCATGCCCGCTGAAACCATGGCTGAAAGATTTTTACTGAAAATCATTTTATCGGAAAGAGACACTTTTTGAAGAAATGAAAAATTTATGTTAAGAACATTTCCCTTTTCTTTGTTTGCTTCTTCCCATTCGGTCAGAATGAACCCGCTAGACCGCAGATTGCGAGCCAGTTCAAAACGGTCACGAGCTTCCAACGCGCCCTCTGTTTTTTCGCCGGATATTTTTTTAGCTTTGTAAGCAAAGATCATTCTCTTGTCACTCTTAACACTTCTTCAATGGAAGTAATCCCCTGCACTGCCTTTACAATGCCATCTTCTAACATTGTCATCAGCCCTTCTTTTTTCGCTTGTTTCTCTATTTCATCGGAAGAAGCATTTCCGATAATCATGGCTCTTATCGTTTCTGTTACAAGGATAGATTCGTGGATCCCTACCCTGCCCGAGTAGCCATCGGCAGAATCCTCTCCCGCTTTCGGCAAATAAAAGGGAATTTTTTCCCACGGATTTTTTTCTTTATCATTAACTGGAATTATCTTCCATTTTTTCAAATAATCTAAAATAAGATTTAGATCGACTTCTTTGGATAAACTTTCGTATTGGTCTTTGCTCAAAAAATATTTTTCCTTGTCTTTAGAAAGTTTGCGCACAAGCCTCTGGGCGACAATAAGATTCAAAGTAGAAGACAAAAGAAAAGGTTCCACTTTCATATCAATCAATCTTGGAATCGCTCCTGCTGAAGAGTTTGTATGCAAAGTGGAGAGCACCAAATGTCCGGTAAGAGCCGCGTTTATAGCCAGCGCGGCCGTTTCGTTGTCTCTGATTTCCCCCACCATAATAATATCCGGATCTTGCCGTAACAGGGAACGCAAGCCGTTGGCGAAAGAAAATCCAATTTCTGGCTTGACTTGGCTTTGATTGATACGCGGCATTTGATACTCTATCGGATCTTCAATCGTGGAAATATTCACTGCGGGAGTATTTAAAATATCCAAAATGGTGTAGAGAGTGGTAGTTTTACCCGAGCCTGTCGGACCGGTTACAAGAAGCATGCCATGAGGTCTTCTCATTGCATTTTGAATTCTTTCTATTTGATCTGGGGAAATACCTAAGCCTTCAAGAGTATACCCTTTAGCATTTTCCCTCAGAATACGCATAACCACTTTTTCGCCATTGTAGACCGGCAAAATAGAAACACGCAGGGAAACTTTATCTTCTTGGCTTTCAATTTTAAAACGCCCGTCTTGAGGCAATCTTTTTTCGTCCAGCTTTAAACTCGCCAACACTTTGATTCTCGCGATAATACCGGAAGCCGTTTCCTTAGGTAAATTCATAGCATCGTGCAAAATCCCGTCTATCCGATAGCGAGCAATAACCTGGTTATCCATCGGCTCTATATGAATATCACTGGCTCTTTGCAAAATCGCGTGCCTCAAGAGAGTATCGACAATTTTTACCACCGGCAAATCTTCGGCAAGTTTTTTTAAATCTTCTTGCGAAACGTCTTCGCCCTCTTTGTCTTTTACCGTTACAAGTTTAGCTTCAGTGTCTATAATTTCTCCGAATTCCGCGCCCAAACTTTTCTGATACTGGGAAAGCGCTTGCTTGATGGATTTTTGATCCGTAAGACGAGGTTTTATCTTGTATTTATTAGCCTTTCTGATAAATTCGATGGTCTCCAGATCGTCGGGATCAAGCATAGCCACTTCAAGTTCTTCTCCTGTGAGCTTGTATGCCACAATGTTATGGCTCCGCGCAATCGGTTCGGGTATGATGGAGAGAACTTTGCTGTCTATCTTTTCGTGTTCAAGGCTTAAAAAAGGAATTCCCATTATATAGGCGTAGAGACGACTCATCTGATCTTCTGAAATTTTTCCAGACGAGACCAAAACTTCTCCTAGGGATTTGTTTTCTTTCTTAGCTTTTTCCTCCGCTTCCGCAACATCTTTGGCTGAAACTAAATCAGAGTCCAGAAGAAAAAGCTTAATTTGATTATTAGTTATTTTCATGAGTTAGAATTCGGAACATATTTTTTTACTACTCCCAAAATTTCCTGCAGAGAATAATTGGCTTTGACAAGGTAATCTTGCACCTTGTATTTCATTACCCTTTCTATGTCCTCCGCTCCTTCCAAGTTTGTGAGTACGATGATCGGGATTTTTTGAAGAAGAGCGTTGGTTTTTATTTCTTTCAAAACTTCGAAACCGTCTTTTTTAGGCAAAACAAGATCCAAAATTATTAAATCCGGCATATTTTCCTCCGCCATTTTCAATCCGGAGACACCGTCGTAAGCAGGAATCACCTCTAAGCCTTCCCTGCTAAAAAATTCCATAAAGGACTTTTGGAATTTTACTTCGTCTTCTATAAAAAGAATTTTAGCCATGTAATATATAAACCTGTTAAACTTAAACGCCCTGCGACGGCAAGGTAAACCAAAATGTTGAACCTTTCCCTTCTACGGAAGTAAAGCCAATCTCTCCTTGAGATAACTCCACGATTTTTTTGGCCAGATAAATGCCCACTCCAGTTCCTTCCGTTTGGTATTGCAAGCTGTTGCGCGCGCGGAAAAACTTTGAAAAAACCTTTTTTTGATCTTCTTCAGACACTCCAATCCCTTGGTCTCTTACCGAAAATCTGATTTGTTTGCCGTTTTGCCAAGATTCCAGAGAAACTTGTATCACTCCTCCGTGAGTTGAATACTTTACCGCGTTGTCTAAAAGATGCAGAACGATATTTTTTATTCTTCCCCTGTCGGCAAAAACAGGCAAGAGGTTTTCACTGGATTTTATTTCAAAAACAAGATCTTTGGTTTTTGCTTCTTTCTTTAAAATATCGGCCTCCTCATCCACCAACGCTCTCAAAGAAAAAGAAGAAGGATTTAATTTTACGGTGTGATCCTCTATTCTGTTTAGGTCAAGGAGATCGTTTACCAACGAAATCATCCTCTCATTATAATTTCTTATTTCGTGAATAGATTCTTCCACGAGTTCGACTTTCCCGGAAAACTTATCGCTCATCATGGCATCCACTTTCCATTTTATGCCCGAAAGAGGAGCCCTTAGCCTGTGAGACATGATACTGATAAATTCGGATTTGGAGCGCGAAGATTCGGCGATTCGCTCAAAGGAAGAAACTATGACATAGCTGATTATAAAAAGAACGCCTGTCACAAAAAGAACTATGAGAGCCACCACTTCCGGTTCTACATAACGGCGAGCCACAAAATTAGTCACCAAAATAGAAGCAATGATAATCGTACCCATCAACAAAAACAAAAACTGCGGGCACTGCCAAGGGCTCAAGCTGTATTCTCTGCATCCGCGAAAAAGAAAACTGAAAGGAGATATTCTTTCTTCTGCCATTGATTTAATTATAAACGGAAAATGAATTTTTAGACAGCAAAAAACACCTCTTTGTGGAAGAAGTGTTTTGCAAGAAAAAAGACGCGCCGTGGATCGCACAAACGCGCCTTGTTGTTTTTTTGCTTCAAAATCAAAAACCATTTTAGGAGACGGCTCCACCGCGAGATACTCGGTAGAGCTTCTCTCCGTTCACAACATACAGATACCCGCCGTCAACGACAATGCCTCCGAATTGGTCTGAACTGACCTCTGGGATTTTCCATCCCAGGATGCCGGTTGTGGCATCAACCCTCTGAAGGCCGTGCTTTAATAGCACGTAGATATCGTTGCCTTCAGCCGAAAGAGCTCGTATGCCGTATGCACCACCACCATCAAGATCAGATGAGATCCAGACTGGGTCGGCATTATCCGGACCACCCAAAGAAAAACTTATAACCCGTGTGGTGGTCCCAGGTTCCCCGGTCTTAGCCCCAGTCATAATTCCCAAAAAGATATGGGAATTATTGGTCGCCACTCCCCATGTGGAGGTATTTCTGGTGTCATCCCCCCACTGGATATTCCACACTTTATTCCCCATAGAATCTCTGCGGGTCAAGAAAATATCCCAGTCTCCGAGGGATGTTTTGTACAAACTCCGCGTGGTACTGCCAACCACCAGAATATCGCCTCCGGCAGAAGCAATACTTGATATCGCTTCGTAAACATGGCTAAGTCCAAGAGTGCTGGACCAAATCATGTCCCCATTCAGAGAAAAGGATGTTACTTTCTCCAGCGTGGAAGCGAAGATCTGTCCATTGGCCACCAAACCTGTCTGATAATCAGAATCCGCCAGCTTCACCGGCCATGGATCCACCTTCAAACCGGTGTTGGTATATGCGCTGACATACACCTTGCCGGCCAGGTTTGTTTGGTTCCATGGGAAATAAATATTGTTGTCTCTGGCTCCGATCCCTCTCGTGTATCCCGTTTCTTTCATTTCGGGAACAACGGCCTGCCAGATTTTCTCTCCTGTCTCTTTGTTGTAGCCAAAAACGAAGCCAGCTATGGCATTGGAAATTCCAGGACTCGTTCTTACTCCTACAACCGTTAAAACATTGCCGGTCACGGCGACTCCTCGCGGATAAAAATCCACGGGGAAATCAATAATCGGCCAATTTGCGGGGGTTGGAGTCGGGGTAGGAGTTGGAGTAGGATCTGGTGTCGGAGTCGGCGTTGGTGTTGGGGTCGGTGTGGGTGTCGGATTTGGTCCTCCGACCGGATTCTTTCCTCCGCCACAATTTGCCGTTAAAACAAGGCAAAACATGGCCATAATAAGCATTGCTAGTGTCTTTTTCATAAGACACCTCCTATGCTAGAAAATATTTCGTGGATGAAGATTTGACTTTTTTCGGATTTTGAAGGTTCCTTCTACTTCAGAGGGTACTCCTATAGCACAAAAACGCAAGGGGGTAAAACAAAAACCCTAAAAAAGCTGTGGATATCTTTTTAGGAGCCTTTACGGGGCTATTTTAACTTTCCCTACCACATCAGAAATGTGGACAAGGCCGAAACGAGTGCTGTCCACTCCCCCACTTGGAATATTGCCTAAAATAAGATAGGCGTCTTCCGGAATTGCACCTTCATAAAGTTTAAGGGCGCTTGGCGGATCAACTCTTGTGATATAAGGCTCATTCATAGTTGTTGCAAGAATTTCATTATTGACGACGATCTGACCTTCTGGATTTATCTTTAGAGAATCTCCGGGAACACCTTTAATAATTTTTATAATCAAGTTCGGATTCCCGGCATACCGATAAGCGACAATTTCATTCTTTTTTGCTTTATGGCATTTATAGTATCCCTCCTCAATTAGAATCGTTGTTCCTTCTTCAACGACACCCACAAGTGATTGTCCGCGCACTTCGTGCATCGTCTCTGAAACAGGACATGTTTTATCTGTTTCGACGATTTTACCACTTTTAAAATCACCGTAGAAATAAGCAAGAACGGCAATTGCGGCAACCACAACAAAGCTAGTGACAACCTTCATAATCTATTGCTTGACACAAAGCGCTACAGCAGCGTTCTTTTGGTTGGGATACGGATTTGTGGCCGTTTGGCTACCGAGATCGTTATAACGACAATACGTCCGCGTAAGAGTACTGCCCGTCTCTATCCCGTCCTGAAATGATTGCGCTGCGCCGTTGTTGACCTCACTCTGGACTTGAGCGTTGTTTCCACTCCCAAAACCGCATTTAGCAATCACATATCCCGACGGACAACTGACGGAGGAGGATTGAGATTTAACCATGACCGATTGCGCTCCGCCAGCTTGAGCGTCAACATATCCTTTCGTGGCCACATGATTACTAGCAATCGGACTGTTGGCAATTATATTCCCCACAACTTCAAGCTTAGAACTTGGAGCTGCCGTGCCAATCCCGACGTTACCATTGGGAACAAGTAAACCATAAGTCGATTGATTTAACGAGTTCGCAGAAATAGCACCTTGAGAAGTAAGACTTGAAACTGTCGGCGAACTGACCAAACTTATTGTACTGCCACTGATGCCTATGTTTGCGCTACCAACATATGATGTCCCCGTGCTTGGCCAAGCAGTACGGCAATCACCGCCAATACATAATTGGCTTCCTTTTACATTCCCTTCAACATCAAGAGAAGCTACTCTTGATGAATTCGTGTTTGAAACAAAAAATGTTTGGTCGGCCTCAGAGTTCGTGTCCAAATAAAAATTTCCGCTTCTGTCTTGAAAAGACCAGTTGGCGTTTGGAGACCTTACAAAAGTGAGAGAAGGACTATCATTGCCGGAACCGGCAATATCTAGGGTAATATTGCCGTCAAAAAGAGAAGTGCCTGAAACATGGAATTTTGCTCCGGGTGTCGAGGCCCCCACTCCTACGTTGCCACCGCTATAATTAATGCCTCCCGTTACGTTTGTCCATTGGCTATTGCCGGTTGAAGTCCAGTCGCTTATACAACTTGCACCCAAACAGAATTGAGTGGCTTTGACATTGCCTGTGACATCTAATTTTTGAGTCGGCGAATTATTGCCAATACCCACAGAACCGTTTAGACCAGTGCTGTATAAACTATTTCCGTTCAAGGACAAAGGCCTTGAGCCCGCTCCGACTTCTCTGGAATATATGTGCCCGACGTTGCCGGAAGTGTCATAGCCGATAGTAATTCCTTTGTTTGTATTTGAATTACCGCTTGCGACAATCTGCATGTTGTCAATCAAACCCACAACATCCCCATAAGCTTTGAAAATTCCCGACCCCAGAGCGCCCGCTTTGCTTTGAGTTATACCACTTACATTAATCGGCGCTTCCGTGTTGTTGGCTGTCGGATCAGCTGTTGGGGCAGTCCAAGAGGCAAAAACAACTTGGCCAATAAAAATAGCCGTAAAGATCGTAGCGCTAATTAAAATTGTTTTGGTTGTTTTCATAAAGCGTAATGTGAATCTATAAATGCGCCCGAGTGACGCAAATTAAGGTTAAAATAATAATTTACCACTGGTTTAATCTTGTAATTCTTATTATTCGCATACATTCGTGGGTTCGCATTATACTACCTACTATCTTTCCCTTACCTCCGGCGTCACCCCGCCACTGTTGATTCTCAAAGAAGTTGTGCGTACCAAGCCCCCGCCTGTGCCTTGAATCGTGGCAGTATAACTTCCAGCCGGAGTGGTGCCAGGAAGAGTAATCACTAGAGTAGAACCAGAGCTGTAGGGGGAACTTTGTGTTGCTGGGTTCATATTATAGGTAAAACCAGTAACCGGAGATCCGTCCGTATCTTTGGTGATAGAAGAAACAGAAAGGGAAACAGGTTGAGCGAACCCGCCAAGGGGAGAAATGGTGATATCTACCGGCGTCGTTGAAGCAGACGCACCGCTTATAAATGTCGCCTGCGTATTTGCCGGAGTGGAAGTTATTCCAAAATCATAAAGAATCGAAACTGCCACAGTATCAAAAGAGCTTCCACCCGGACCAGTACAGGTGAGCGTGTATGAGCGAGAAGCCGGTGGCGAATTTAGCGTCCCTGTTCCAGAAGATCCGCTTGTTGTTTTGCTGCCAGACCAATCGCCCGAAGCATCACAAGAGGTTGCATCCGTTGAAGTCCAAGAAAGAGTGGAAGACCCGCCTTGATTTACAGAAGAAGGAGTGGCTGTAAGATCCACTGTCGGAGCCACTACCGGGGTTTTTGTTACTTTATAATTTGATTGGGCGCATCCGCTGTGATTGGTGCAATTGAAGCTTATCCAACCCACAACGTCCGAACCCCAGGCATAACCAGAAAAATCCCCCGTTACGTGATTGATTTTTGTTTTATAGTTAGAAGTTCCGCATCCGTTACTATTGGTGCAATTAAAACTTATCCAGCCGTCCCAGCCTCCAGCTAAATTTCCCGCGCTTCCGTTGCCTGTGCAATTACTCCCGTTCCACTTGTCTGTCGCGCAAGCGGAAACCACTCTCGCCCAACCGGTAACCATGCCCTTTGTCGGATCACTCGGATTGTCGCTATCTTGAATTACTTTCGGCCTGCAAGAACCGGCCGGACAATTATTAGTGTCGTTATTTTCAAAACTTATCCAGCCGACATTGGAAGACCAGCCGTATCCGGAAAGGTTACCGTTTGAAGTGTCATACTTAACTCCGCCGAAGGCGGGCTGAAAATCTATCCAACCGATATTGGAAGACCAAGCTTGCCCGTTTATAGAAACTTCCGTGCCAGCCGCGCGAACGACAGGTAAAAAAGAAAAAACCAAAAGCAAAACACCCGCCAATATAATTCTTTTTAGAGCTTGCTGCATTCTATGACAGTGGTTGCCGCGGTTGCGCCCACGGCCGTTTTCTTGCCGAACCTTATTCCGCTTATAAAATATCCTGTTGGACACCTATTCCATTCATCGTAAAAAACAGCGCCGATTGTCCTAGTGGTATTAACTGTGGGAGCTGTTTGCTCTGGTTTAGTGATAGACCATTTTGGATCCTGCAAATTCACGTCTTGGGTTGTCAAAACACTATCGTCTATAGTGGTTACAAAATTTCCGTCCACAATTTCCAGTCGTCCGGCTCTAATGTGGCCACCATTTACATCATTTATGCCCGGAAGAGTCAGGTTTCCATTTGCGTTGAACAAAGCCCCTACTTTGTTTCCGAACATGATATCAAAACGACCGCTTGCAGAACTTGAAAGAGAAACTCCACCCGACACTGAATTAGATTGCAAATCCAGAGGCCACAATTCTAATTTATTTTTGAAAGTGACGACATTATCAAAAGTAGCCGTACCACCCACCGTAAGGTTACCTTTAAAACTTCCGTCCCCGTTCCCGACGACACTAAAAACTGGTTGGCCATTAATCAACGCCGAGAAATGAGTAGCGTTTGCGGAAAAATTAGTGGAAAAACCATCAGTAGAGCCAGCCGGATCGAGGTTACCAACATAAACTCCTTGGCCACCAAGATTCGGGCGTCTTACAAAAACTTGAGCCGTATTCACCAAACCCGGCAAACCCACATTAAAACCCCCCCAAGTAACAAGACGTCCGCCCACACCCAAAGCGCCTCCAGTGTAAAGAGCTCCCTTGTTGTTCTGTGTAAGAGCAGAGTTACCCAAAGTAGTTGGGCTGGTGAAATAAGCTAGATTCCCTATTGTCCCTCCAGAAACGTTCGAACCCCCTACACCTCCAGCAGCATCGGCAGAACAAGAAATAATTCCTAGCGGGGATAAGCCATCTGCCTTTTGACCGGATGGACAAGTTTGGACAGTGCCGTTATTTATATTCAAAGAAAGAGTCCCATCAGAAAGACTCAAGCCCTCTCCAGCCACAAGAGTGGAGCCATTGTTGCTGACTGTTGTACCTCCACCCCCTCCGGAGACCCAACTACCTCTGCAATCTCCATTAATACAAACTTGGGTGGCATTGAGCTTGCCGGGAACATTTACTCTGATTGCTCCGGTAGAGCTGGCAGAAAAATTAAGGTTTCCGTCTATCAAAACATTACTGAAAGCGCGAAAAAGACCGCCCACACCAAGCGCCCCTCCTTTATATTGAGACAAATCAGAAACACTAATAGGAGTGGGGGCATTTCCCGCCGTAGGATTAGTGGTAGGAGGAGACCAATTAGCCAAAGCTTTGGAAAATCCCATTCCTAAAACGAAAGCAAGTATCGCAAGCAAGAGAATTTTTTTGTTCATTAAAAATAAAATTTAAAATAACTTAAAAAACTAGAAGATTTTATCTTTTCCTTAATGCGTCTAATTCGTCAATCTGCTGTTTAATTTCGGCTTCTGTGAGCGGTTTGGATTCTACTTTGACAGGCTTTCCATCTGAACCTATAATAGTTTGTCTCATAGCATCAAGCTCCTTTGATTGAGCCTGAAGCTCTTTTTCTGAGTAAGTTTTAACACCTGCTTGCTTGCGCAAATTATCCAATTCTTCCACTTGTTTATTTATCGCTTCTTCTTCTCTCGTGATATTTTTTCTAGAAATAGTGGGATAATACCAGACAACGCCCACAATAAGGACAACTATAGCTACGATTACTAGAAGTTTAATCCCTCCGGAGGGAGACTTCCCTCCTTCTGAAGATTGAGAGGATTCGGGAGGAATACTGGCAGAAATGAAGCTTTTTATGTCCATATCCATAATAGACTCATTATAGCACACAAGAATAAGCCCACATTGACAAACCCTATGTGGATAAACTATAATAAAAGGCACTTATGGTCCGTTCTCAAATTTCGAGAAACGGGCTTTTTTAACAAAAAAGTTTAAATAAAAAATATGGATTTAAAGATGATGCAGGTGGCTCTAGAGCAACTTGAGGCCGAGCGAGGAATTAAAAAAGAAGAGGTTAAAGAAGCCATAGAAATGGCTCTTGCGGCCGCTTATAAAAAAGACTACGGGAAACGCGGACAAATCATTCGCGCTAATTTTGATTTTGAAACTGGGAAGACTGAATTTTCCCAAATTAAAGTAGTGGTAGACGAATCCATGATTAAGCCCGAAAACGAAGAGGGCGACAACTATGAAGAGGTCACGATAGATGAAAATGGCGTGAAAAAAGTGCGCTTCAATCCCGAACACCATATAATGCTCGAGGAAGCTAGAAAAATAAAAAAAGATGTGAATCCGGAAGAAGAGATTGTTTTTCCGCTTGAGTCAAAGACGGATTACGGCAGAATCGCCGCTCAAACAGCCAAACAAGTTATCACTCAAAGAATCAGAGAAGCAGAAAGACGCTCCGTTTACGCAGAATTCAAGTCCAGAGAAAATACCATCGTGAGCGGAATTGTCCAAAGAGTGGAGCCAAATAATGTTTTTATCAATTTGGAAAAAACCACGGCTATCCTCCCTCGGGAAGAACAGATGGCCGGCGAAAGATATCGTGTGGGAGAACGCACTCGCGCGCTTCTCTATCTTATAGAAGATACTCCGCGTGGTATCAATCTTTATCTCTCCCGCTCCCACCCAAAATTTTTAGGGAAACTTTTTGAGTTGGAAGTGCCTGAAATCACAAACGGTGTTGTAGAAATTAAAGCGATTGTCCGGGAAGCCGGCTCCCGCTCCAAGGTGGCTGTCCTTTCCAAGGAAACCGGAGTAGACCCTGTGGGAGCTTGCGTAGGACAAAAAGGCGTTCGTGTCGGCACCATTATTTCGGAATTGGGAGGAGAAAAAATAGATTTGATAGAGTGGTCGGACGATCCTGAAAAATTTATAGGCAATTCTCTTTCACCAGCCAAAGTGGTAGACGTGGAAATTACCGACAAAGAAATGCGCGAAGCCAAAGTGATTGTAGACGAAGACCAGCTTTCTCTGGCTATCGGAAAAGGCGGACAGAATGTGCGCCTAGCCGCCCGTCTGACAGGTTGGAGGATAGACATTTCTTCAAGAGACGGGAAATCTTTGGCCAACGCCGATGAGGAAGAAGTAGTCGTAGATCCGACGCTAATACACGAATAATACGCACGAATGACGCGAATTAAAAACTTAAATCAAAAGTTAAAACTCAAAAGGCAAAATTAAAAGTAAAAAATGTAAAGTATAAAACTCTGAAAATTTTGACCCTTGCCTTTTGAATTAATAAACAATTACTAATAATTAAATTATCAAGCATGTCTTTACACAATATAAAAATTGGAGATAAAAATCCCGAAGTAGTAAATGTCGTAGTAGAAATTCCCAAGAACAGCCAAAATAAATACGAATTTGATGAGACAACCGGCGCTATCCATCTCGATCGTGTTCTTTTTTCTCCCATGCATTATCCCGCCGACTATGGCTTTATCCCCGAAACCAGATCAGAAGACGGAGATCATTTAGACGCCCTTGTCTTAGGAAGCGATCCTTCTTTCCCCGGATGCGTCGTCCGAATGCGCCCGATTGGGATTTTAAAAATGATAGATGGAGGCGAAGAAGATTTTAAAATTCTCGGCGTGCAAGCGGATAATCCCCGTTTTGAAAATGTGAAAGATTTAAAAGATATTCACGGCCATTCTCTAAAAGAAATTTCCCATTTCTTCCAGGCCTACAAAGAGCTTGAAGGTAAGAAGGTTCAGATTAAAGGCTGGGGCAACGCAACTTCCGCCAAGAAAGAAATTAAAGAAGCGGTAAAAAGAGAGGAGAAAAGAAAGAAATAATATTTTATAAACAAAACAAAAAATCAGCCAATATTTAATTAGCTGGTTTTTTGTTTCCCGTCAAAAAAACACCTTATCTTATTTTCACCGTCCATAGAGTGCCATCTTTTTTGTTTGTGTAGAAAAAATAACTCTCGTCAGAGGTAAATTTCAAATCCACGGCATCAATATTTCCGCCCATATTTTCACTTAAAATTTGAACCTCTCCTGTTTGCGCATCTACTAGCCATAGTTTGTCTTCCGTACTCTTTACTCCTTTATACCAATCATCCGGATAAACACCGGAAGAATATTCCTTTGGAACCGCGCAATAAATAATTCCCTCTGTTTTGTTGCTCCAGATACATTTATCCGCAAAAGTGTTGGTGCCAAGGATAAGTCTTTGGTTTTTCTTAACATCATAAAAATATCCTATGACTTTTCCGGTTTTGTCAGTTTCTGAATAAAAAACAAAGTTGTTGAGCGGCGAAAGTTTGGCCGTCAAACCGGAATTTCCTTCTACTATTTTTCTTAGTGAGCCTGTTTTAATGTCTAGCCCATAAAAGATTCCTTGTATTCCCCTCGTTGGTTTTGTTAAAAGAGACAAAGTATTTTTACCGGCCCAAGAGATATTGAACTGGCCTATGGGGAAACTGGCAAGAAGTTTTCTTTTGGTATTCTCAAAGCTAGTTAAAATTAAATCGTATTTTGCGCTATTTTTTTGGAGAAGAGCGACACTTTCCTCCGAAGAAGAAACTGCTATTTCCTTAAAGTCATTAAAGAATGATCCCGTAAGCTCGGTGGAAGAGGCCGATTTTGGCAAAACAGCTGAATAATTTTTTAAAATCATAGAGTCATTTACGCCGTTTAAATATCTAATGATAACCTTGTCTCCTTTGGGCGACCAATAAGACTCTTCTGTTTTTAGAATAGTAGTATTAGATAATCTATTGTAGTTTTCTCCGGAAAAATCAACTTCATAAATATGACCCGTTGAAGTCTCTACATAACGGACCGAAGTTGTGGAAACAATGGTATAACCAGAGATTGGATTGATAGTTAATTGCTTTGGCGCCTCTATCTCCTGACCAAATATTTCCTCTCTATTTTCTGAACCTTCTTGTGGAAGCTGACTTTCTTCTCTAGAAACTCCACCCTCGTTTTGTTTTTCATTTTCCGCATCTCCAGAAGAAGGAAAAAGGTTTTCTAAGGTTCCCTCTCTGTTATCATTTCCAGTATTATTGTTGAGATCTTTTTTTTCAAAAAAGAAATAGGAATAAGCGGAAAAACCGATCAAAATTACAGCCAGGACTAAAATGATAATTTTTCTTTTTGACATAAATTAATAACATCTACCTCCGACCAGCACGTGCCAGTGGTTATCTTCATCCGTAAACTTAATACCATCTGTTACGTATGATTTAATTTCCACTTCTACTTCCTTCTCTGTTCCATCTTCTTGTTTTATTTTTTTCTTGATTTTTTTGGTGCAAATAGCACTAGAATTTTCCTTAATATATTTTTCTAAATTATCAAAATTCAAACCCTTTTCCAGATCTAAGGTACTTGGATGATTCGGGCCATGAGTTTGATGTCCTTCTTCAGTCCCTCCACTAATAGCAACGGAGCAATTACAATCCTTTTTTAAATTACCAATCTTGTCTATGGTACTTGTAGCTAAACCTCTTACTGAGGTACAACTCCTGCCTGTTCTTTCTTTATAATCAAAGAATTTTTCCCCATCAGGACAGGCATCCACAACACCAGAATTATTTCCAGAACTCACAATAGTTACACCTTTACTGAGTATATATTTTCTTGTTGCCTCCTCTGAAGAGGAAATATTTTCGCCACTTAGAACAGAACCTTGGGTGGGACCCTTTTCAACCGGCTCAAACTTCTGCACCTTCCATACTATCGGCGGAATTTCCAGTTTAATCTCCGCCAGACTGGGATTGATGGTGTAGAGAATTAAGTAAGAAGATAGAGCAAGGCCAAGACCCCAGAGAGATCGTTCTATGATCTCTCTTGATTTGGTGATACTTGACTGGCTCACTCCGCCCCAAATACGCAAAATTCCCGCGTAAACTATCTGGCCGGTGGCAACCAAAGCCGTCCCAGCAATCAAAAACCTGTAAACAAAAGTAAGATACTCGGTGAAGGTGGGGCTTGCTTCATTGGCCGCCCCTGTCGGCAAAGGAGCCAAAAGACACGGCCTGAATTCGTTGCCTCTCTGGATATCTTCCGTTATACCGCCTCCCCCGCAAGGATTGGATGAATTCGGATCTATAAAATCCACAGCCAACAAAGCTGTCGGAAAAAATATAAAAATAAAAAGAAAAATATACGCTATCTTTTTCATATTCTAAAATTCTAACATGGCGCTGGCTTTACTAATTTGCCCCACATTTTTTTGATTCTGCACTTCAAGGGAGACACTTACTCGCCCCTTCTCCTGGCCTTCTCTGTTTCTGAAAACAACCACTCTGGATTTCTCGTATTGCTTTGATAAAAATCCGTTCACTCTCCACGCGTAATCAAGAAAATTAATCTCTGAAAGAGAAAAGAAATACGGCTCGACCCTTACCCCAACTTCTCCTTCGCCAAATTTAGCCGGATTTTCCAAAACTTTGGCATAATTTGTCCCCTCCAGAGCATCCTCGCGATAAAAAATAAGTTCCGGAAAAATAGGTTCTATGGTCAATTTTTTATTTTGCGATGTGGAGCCGGTCCTGTTTGAAACGGCAACTTCCACCTCCATCTTGGAAAAAAGTTCCGGGCCTTTTATGCGGATACTGGTTTTCCCCAGCCCTGAAAAATCGCTTAGAATTTTGTTGTTGATTTTCCAAGTGTAAGTAAGTTCCGTTGGCGCGAGTTTTTTTCCGCTCACAAAAAAATGTGGCAGGGCAAAAAAGGTGATATAGGCTTCAGAGCTCGGCAGAGCTTTCCCCCTGTAAAAAGGAGGAGTGTAGGTTTCGGCTTCCCATAAAATATCCAGATCTTGCGGAGCAAAGGAGATTTTCCTTACCACACTTTCCCCGTTTTCTCCTATTACCGTTACAACGACTTCCGTTACCTTGCCAGCTTCGCCATTTGTGAAAGTCAAAGACTTTTCTCCGCGTCCCTTGAGCGCCACCTTGCCGTTTATCGCCCAAATAAAATCGGAATCATCTACATTGAAAGTAAAACCTGAAGCGGTGATTTTTATTTCCTCTCCGGCCTCGGGATTTTCCGGAAAAACTGAAAGAGATAAATCATCTCCGAAGGCTAAAACAAAAAATCTTGGCGCTAAAAAGGTCGCCGTAAAGATAATTATCAATGTTAGTATCAGATAAAAATTTTTCTTCATTTTTTAAGCTTTCTTCAAGGTCTTCTCGACGGCTTCCGTTAATTTTTTTCCGCCTGGCACTGTCGAGGCAATTTTACCCAGCGCGCCATCTTCGGCTTTTGTCATTAATATAATAGCAATAACTTGAAGCAAGAATCCTGGCAAGACATCCAAACCGGGAATAAATTCTATGAGCATGGAAACCCCGATTGTGATAATTTTTTTAGCGCTCCTGAAGCTGACGCCTTTCATCCAAAACCAAAAAGTCACAATCATTTGCGCGCAGAAAGCGATTATCGGGCTCACCACGACTCCCACAACAAGAAAGGTAAGGCCGAACTGCGCAAGTTCTACGGTTGAAACAAAAACAAGCATCAGGATTGCCGTGAAAGTAGAAATTCTCGGCTCTTTTTTTTCTTCATTTTCTTCTTCTCTGTCTGAATACATAGGGCGAGAGGTTTCTTCTTCCTCTGACTCTTCTTCTGAATCTTCCTCCATACGAGCTTTCTCCAAGGTGGTTCGCCTCTCTTCCTCCAGCAACTCTTCTTCTGAATAACGTGTAACGGCCATTTTTTTAAAAAACTTAAAACAAATCCTCTAATCCCTTATCTCAATCAAGCGGTAACGGGGTTGCCAATTTCCTCTCGCGCTTTTTTTATGGCCAAAAGCTGGGCCGGATCGGAAGTAATAATCTGATCTTCTGTATATGAAGCAATGACTTTTATGGCCACATGTTTGGCTCCCGCAAAAAAGATACCCTCCCCCACGTCTGATTCCAAAAGCAGAAATTTCTCCTCCTCTGTAAGATTGAAAGTCTTTTTCACTATCTCTATGGAAGCAGGCGATTGCTTCAACAGCAACTGCATAGAAGAGTTTGTTATGATTGGCACTCCGTAAGGAGAACTTAAAAAGTCTTCCACGTTTTGAGTGATAGTGAGCAATCCCAAAAAATATTTTCTGCCTCGTTTGGCGATGCCAAAAAGAAAAGAAGCCGTGTCTTCGGATTTCATCATCCACCAAGCCTCATCCACCACCAAAAGTCTTTTCCTGATATTTTTCCTGACCATGTTCCAGATATAGTGCATAACTATATACATCGCGATCGGACGAAGCTCGTCTTCCATGTCGCGAACGGAAAAAACGACAAACTTTCGGTTCACGTCAACATTGGTCGGCTGGTTGATAAAGCCGGCCCAAGTCCCGCGAGTAAACTTGGCCAAGCGCTGGGCCAAAGACTCCGCTCCCTCCATACTGGCTAAAATAATTTCTAAGTCCGACAAAGTCGGTGGAGGAAGAGTAGAAAAATCCGTGTCCGGCGTGATATCGCGAGAAGCGTAAGTTTCGGTAATCGCTCTGTCAATAACAGAGTCTTCCTCCGGCGTAAGACCGCCCAACATCAAACGAAAGAGTCCCACGAGGGAAATGATGTTGCTTCTCAAAACATCCGAGGGGGATTCTCCTTCGCCCACAGGAGGCAGATCAAAAGGATTAATATGATGTTTGGATGAAAGAGAGATGCTGAAATATTGTCCGTCTACCGATTCCGCCAGATATTCATATTCCCTCTCCGGATCTATCACGATCACGTCCGTATCAAACATAAGGGTACGCAAAATTTCCAATTTGGTCGCGTAAGATTTTCCCGAACCAGACTTGGCAAAAACTACCGAGTTGTAATTTTCCAGAGAATATCGATCAAAAAGAACAAGGCCGTTATTGTGTCTGTTTACTCCATAAAGAATTCCTCTGTCGGAAGAAAGATCAAAAGAGACAAAAGGAAAAAGAGAAGAGAGAGGAGACGAATTCATCTGATTATGAATGTCCAATTTATCCGTCTCAAAAGGAAAGACCGTGTAGAGCCCGTCAAGCTGTTGGAAAAGAGCCGGTTTTACATAAATAAGCTTGGATTCCATAATCTGGCGCACTTCCGTTTCTATTTTATCCAATTCGTCCAGTGAGTCGGCATAAACCGTAACATAAAGCCCTAGATTAAATAATTTTTCAGTGGCCTGTTGGAGGTCATCGCGTAAATTCTCCAGATCTTGATAAGCGGTATCGAGCATCGGGTCGCGCACCAATCCTTTGGATTCTCTCTCGTTAATTTGAGATTGCACTTCCGCCACCCTTCTCTGCATTTGATGCAAAACTGAAGCGGTATCTATCGGATGAACAAAAATAGAAACATCAAAAACTTTATCGAGATTAACTATCGGAGAAAACCAATCCGATGATAAAAATCTCGGATAAGACATGGCAAAAATCACCCTTGCTACCTTCTCGCCGATTTTTATGTGGTTTGAAGCTACTTCCAGGGCCGACGGAGCAATAACGTCCTGCAATTTTAAAACGCCATATTCATAAATATTTTGAGGTATGACCGGCAATATTTCTCCGCTTGCCACAGAAGGATTTTGCAAAGAAGGTTGCGGCGTCTGAGGAGCTGGGGTGACAGAATTATTTTTTAAGGAATCTAATATGCTCATGTTATGATTTTATGCTTTTAAGAGATTCTTTTTCCAGCTCGCCCGGATTGAAAAGTTTGTAATAGAGCTCGATCAACTCCTCCGTTCCAAGCTGTTTGGAACGAATGCCGGCTCCAGCCAAGCCTTGAGAAACCACGTCTGCTCTTTGCTGAATTTGCAGTCTTGCTTCGGCAAAACGCATTGCCTCAGCCTGCCCCAGATTATCTTTGTTCCGAGAAAAAATAGAAAGAATTCCGCTTATGGGGTTCGAAGATTTTGTGGGCATGGCAATGGAGGAAGCATAAGGCACAACCACATAAAAAGTTTTCTCCACTATATTGGTCGTTGTAACAAAATTTCTAATAAAATCTATGTATTCTTTTGTTTGGATTTTCAAAAGCTCGTTCGGCTGTTGAACTCTTGCCTCTTCAAGGGTAGTAAGGTATGGATTAATGTTTAATTTTCTCGACTGGATAAAAAATTGCACCGAAAAATCAAGGGAGTTTAAAAAATTTTGATATTGCATGACAATGGCGCTCTGCTCGTCTTCAGATTTAAGAGCAAAATTCAGAGTGGAGCACATTAAAATCATTCTGAACGATTCGTCTTTTAAAATAACCACTCCTTCACGAATTTCTTTTATGGGAACAAATACTTGTGTTGCTTGTGAACTTATAGCCATCGATTTAATTATAACATTTTACCCGACGCTAATACACGCTTGCCCGCCCGTAGCTTCCTAGCAAAGGAGGGAATAATGCGCACGAATGACGCGGATGAAAGAAGTTAGGCTTTAATACTATTAGTGTCATTCGAGTCAATTCGCGTATTGGAGTCGAGTTATGTTTCTTTATTAATATCCAAACTCCAGGATAAATCTTTTAATTTGCTTTGCGTTAATTTCGGCACATAACCTGTTGTTCCGCTTGTTTGTATTCCCGCAGTTTTCAATATTCCTTCTTTATCAACAGAAACTGATTTATTGTCCTCATTTGGCGTCTTCTTCCACAAAAAAAGCCTGCCTGACAGATAAAACTTAATGGCATTTTCAAGCACCCTCACAAAAGGCTGATTATTTAGCTTGTAAAAAGCGAGGGCGAGGGCGAGGGCGACAATCGGCGCAGCGAAAATAATCATCAAAAAGAAAGGGAGCAAACTGTAGAGCACGATAGAAGCGCCGGCGCCTCCGGCTAAATACAAAAACTGCTTCAAAGTCAGCGGCCCGAATATTTTTGTCTCAACTTCTATGAATTGCGGAACTTGAAATTTCATCGCTTTTAGATTTAGTTGTTATTTCTAACTTATTGGTTCTCTGTAGGGATCTTTTGTCTTTAGGGGAACATTCAGTGTTTTTTCTTCTTTCGGCATTCTGGTTATTTGAGGAACGGCTGGTTTTACCGGAGGTTTAGGGACAGGCGTAGATGAAGTTTTTTCCTGTCGTGGTAAATTCGAAGAGCCATTGATCGGCAAATTCTCTGGAGGAAGGGATGCATTAATAAGGTCGTTTATGGGAAAAGATTCTTCTCTTTCCCTGCTCTCCAGACCTAAAGAAGCATTAATTAAATCACTCACAGGAAATCTCTTTTTTTCTTCTTCCGTGTTTTTGGAAACAACCATTGTTTTCAAATCCTTTTCTATTTCCGCGTCTTCATCCAAATGTTTTAGCACATCATCCTTTTTTTCCGCGGGAGCATTTTCTTTCACCTCTAAAAGAGCTTGATCTCCGCCGTGAGTTGAATGAATCTTTTTCATCGACTCCCTTACTTTGGAAAAAACTTGAGCGCTGATGTCTTCCGCTATCTTTGTGGCAATGTCTTTAGAAACTCCAAGTCTTTCCTGAAGATTGGGAACAAATTCCTGGACAGGCGTAAGGCCGAGGATGACGGAACCGGCTTCGCTCGCCATTTCCCCGGCCTGATCCATCATCAGCCCATATTTTTTGCCTATGTCCCTTAAAGCTTCTGTGGTTTGAACAGAAGACCCCGCTTCAATCAAATCTTCCGGCAAAGAAGCGTAAGCTTTTTTTATGTCTTCAAAAGAATGTTTTTTCATCTTTAAAAATAATTATTCTCTACTATATTATTATGGCAATCTTGATTCTAGCGCATATCGTCCGGCCGGACTGATAGCCCAAGCGGATACAGACGGAGAAATTGTTTTCCAAGCCTTGCTGACATCATCCGGACTTTTGGCTCCGGGGGCTTTAGCGATAACTCTTTCAATAAATTTATCGGAAGATTCATCGCCACGAGCCATGATTTTATTGAAATGTTCGGTTCTAAGATTATCCAACATGTAATCAACGTTGCTGTCTGTAAACAGATCGTCTCTTAAAGTTTGAATCTCATCCGGTTTTATGTTGTTGAAACGACCCAAGACGCTTTTATCCGAAAGATCCGGCACAGAAATGGGATTACCAGAAATGGGATCTGTCTTAAGAAGAAAATCTCCGATTTTTTCCTTCCTGCCAACCTCGTTTTTTGTTTTAGTATAATTCTCTTTGTCTTCTTTTGACATTTTATCGACAGCCTTATTGAATAAAGCAACATCTCCACCCATTTTATCGATCATTTTTCCAAATTCCACCCTGTCACGGATAGAAAGTTTCTGGAATTCTTCCGTGTTTTCAAGAATTTTCTTTTCCATTCCTTTTCTGAACTCTACATTGCTCGGATCCTTGGCAATAGTGGGATCATTTTCTCCTCTGGCATAAAATTCCATTTTCTCCTCTGAAGAGAGTTTGTCCAAGATTTCTTTCTCCAACAAATATTTATTAACGAGCGCTCTGGCGCCAGTATCCTTGTCAGCTTCAGCAACAAATTTTCTTCTCTGGCTTGAGGACATTTCTTCAAGCATTCTCTTTTGAGACTGGTTATCCCCGCCAAGAAAATTCATAATTGCTGCAACAGGACTTAGGACAAAAGCCGCTTGCTTAAGGCCTGGAACATTAGAACTTGCCCCTTGCAAACGGCCGGCAAAAGGCACTCTGCCAAGCTTTGCGAAATATTTTGCTTGCTGTTCCGGTGTCAGGGATTTCGCTGTCTCTGCTCTCGCTTTGATAAGCTCTTCGTTTAAGCCGAGCTTGGCGCCAGAGCGAACTGTTCTTGAAATAGCCCCCCCGACCCTCGGACTGCTGGCCGCAAAACTCTGCAGAGCTTGTCTTGTTTTTTGGTTGCTCAACAAAACTCTAGAGGCGCCTCCGGGAACTTTTTGACTGATTCTTTTCGCCTTACCGGTCAGCCAACCCTTGCCTTTATCAAAATATTTATTGGCCGCCGAAGCGCCATAAGCGCCCATATCACTCGCGAGTTTTAAAGCCATTGTGAGGAGAAAAAGAACGATTAGGTATTTGAAAATCAGACCCATGGAGGCCGTGTCCAGGTCTTTGGCGTCCGCACTCAAATGAACGTTTTCCCTGCCCGTTGAAGAGAGAAGATTGGACTCGGAAACAATTTTGACGACCACATAGAGATAAAACATATAGGCCGGCGCAAAAAGGGCGTGGTTGATCAAATGCCCTTTCCATTTGGTGAAAAATTTTTCCGCTCCCGGAACAGCGTAGCAAACAAAAGCGGCGGGAGAGAGAATCATAACAAGCCACAGAGCGGCGGTGCGGAGAATAAACATTAGCCCTCCGGCCAAAAGCACGAAAGCCAGAGCCAAAATGAATATTGAGCCAAAAATGGTGCTTATGGCTATCTGCATCAGGGTTGATTCCTCGTCAGCTTCTGCCCCGCGGGAAAATATTTCTCCCCAAAACGAAGAATTGTCTTCTGGTTGCTTAAAAAAATTCTGCGGGCTTAGAGCATTTGATATTCCTTCAGAAAGAGTGAGTTTTTTTCCGGGGTTGCTGGCATCCTCAATGTTGTTAAGTTTGTTGTAAAACTCCACCGCCAAGATGTTGTTGGCGTCTATGACCACCTTTGTGATAACCAAACTGAAATTAACCAGTAGGGCAATCAAGACCACATTGGCCACCACTTTTTTAATATCCACTCCGCCCATCCCCAAGACAGTCATGAAAGCCGCGTACAAAAGAATGAATATAAAAACCACATTGGAGAGATCTCTCACCGTCGTCCACCCTTTTTCTACAAATCCGCCCTCGCCGAAATAATTAAGAATGGAAAATTGTATCGTGTAATCAAAAATCCATCCCGAAAGGGCTAAAAACCAAGAGGCGATATGGATGACTATTCCGCCGATGCCGGCAACTAATTTTTTTAAAACCCCTGCCCCAATATCAATAAATTCAAATGCTGCGTAAGTGGTATGCGCCGAAAACGGCCCGTAAAAGAAAAATAAAATCAGGACAAAAAAACCGGTAAAAACAAAAATGTCGGATTTTAAAATTTTTCTTCTCATTTTTTGTTTAAGATTTCCAGATCGGCCAAACATTTGTTAAATTCTGTTTCAACGCTTTTCTCACTCAAAGTTTTCTTCAAACTCTCCAGCTCGTCTTCCGCGTTTTTCACGTCCAGACCATCATGAACATTCCTAATCGCCTCTCCGCTTAAATAATTTGCCTCCACGCTATTTAAAGCCTCAAGTATAGTGACATTTCTGGCGATGGATTTGCCGTCAAAAAACTCATCAATGATTGCTTGCGAGCGGTCTATTTCTGTCTGAACACCGCTTGCAAGAGGACCAAAGATTGAGGTAGTGGTGGCGCCCACTCCGGCAATGAGGCCAGAGAGTCTTTCGTCTTCCTTCTCAAATTCCGCCTTTTCAGCTTCTGTCGGGTTTGTTTTACCGGAAAACTTCTGGCGATTAACAAAAAATTGTCCCTGATAACATAATTTTAAGTCCGTGTAACTTCCCTCGTTCTCTAAAATAAAGTCTAAGATTTTTTGTTTTGCGTCCCTGTAGGCAATCTCTCTTGAAAGATAAGCATCCAAGCGAGAGATAATTTCCGCTCTTTTTGTCTCTACTTGATTATCGGAAGAAGTGTTCCCTCCCCCTGTTTGTCCGGATCCGCCTCCTCCCGTTCCCGAAGAATCAGCCACCTCTTCTATTTTCCCGTCAAATTTTAGGAGTCCTTTGTTTCCTCCTCCGCCTGTTACAATCCAGCCTCTCATTCGATTAACCAAAGCGACGGCAATTTCGTTAAACTCATCGGCCAGTTCAAGCTGGGCAATATCGCTCCCTAAAGCACGGGATAAAAGATCGCTCACCGTTTTTCCGGGAGTCCTAGTTTCCCAGCGCGCGCACAAACCGTTTGCTGTTTGGTTTACACACACTCTTACTCCCATAAAATTTCCCCCCGCTTCCTGATCCGTCTTTGCCGCCTCAACGGCTTCCTGTCTCCTTCTTGCTATTTCGTCCAAAGAAGAAAGATAGGCGCCGGAATAATAATTTTGCGGATTGGCTGTAAGTTTCAGCCAGCTATCCCACCCGCCGTAGGAAAAACTATCCCTGAAATTATCCACCACGTCGTCAGCCGTACATTTCAGTCTCGTATCCAATCTTTTTTGCCTAAACTTCAAATCAAACTGGAGTTGAAATTTAAAAGGCTTGCAAAGAAGATCCCCCACCCCCAACTCTTCTATGACCAAACCGGAGGCTTCGTTTGCCACATCTTTCCAAAACTCTGGAGTATTGACGATAAATTTCGGATCGGATTTGCCTTCCCCGCTTATCCATCCGACAATGCTAGTGGTAAAACTATGGATGATGCGCTTGGCCACAAACCACGCGATGGAATCATAAATATGGCTTTTGACGCACTCCGTCTGAACAATTTTTCTTGTCTCCTCCTGTTTTTTTAGCATCTCCTTCTGGACTTCATAAAGGTTCTTGGTGGCGTCAAGAAGAGGGCCGTCCACTTCTTTTGTTTCTTGCGGACCTCCGCCAAAGACGGCACCAATACCGGGAATCTTGCCAAGAGCTCCCCTTATTGCATCCCCGGCGCCGGGGATAGGAATAAGTTTGGCTCCGAATTCAGTCGCGCTACTTAAACCCCTTTTGGCCGCGCTGGATGCGCTTGAACCGGAAATTCCGGTGGCATCGGAAACAGCGGAAGCCGCCGAGCCGAGTTTCAATTTGTCGCCAAAAACTTTTTGAAACCTCTCAAGAGAAGCCTGCTCTTTAATGAGATTGGCCGCATTTTCTTCTTCAGCCGCCGCTTCAAGCTCGCTTACATTAAACTCTAAATCGGAAACATTTTTGGCTCCCTGCTCTTTCTCTTTGCCCCCAAAAACTCTTTCGCCAAAACTTCTTATTCTCCCCATGATGCCCTTTCCGCTGAAGCAACCATTCCCCGGTATCAAACTGCCAGCTCCTCCGGAACCGGACGAGCTTTCTCCTCCTCCCAAGCTTGCTCCATCTTCCACCGCCAAAACAACAACAGGCAAAAGCATCTGCAAAAAAATGGAGGAGACGATAAAAAGGGAAATAATTTTTTTACTGAAAATTTTCATTTAAATATCAAAAATTAAACGGAGCCCAGTTCAAAAATAAGAGCGCCCGCTTCTTTGGGAGAATAAACCACGCCTTTATTTTTGACAGCTTGGCTGATCACTTTAAAAGAACCGGTAATAACCTCCACCTCATACTGATAAGCGTTTAAGCCTCCCAAGGCGAGAGCGGGATCGTTATTTACTTCCTGCATGGCGGAGAGAGAATAATAGGCGCCAACTAAAGAATTAAGCAACGTCAAATGATTTTCCGCCAAACCCGAAGGAACCTCCATCAGAGATATTGTGGAAGCGATTCCTCTGAAAGTTTCTTTGGCCGGATCCAATTTTTTCAAAATTTCATTATTATTTGTTTCAACGGCTCGAGAAAATATTTCCAATTCTTCCTCGTTTACCGGTTTGGTCATTTCCGCCACAAGAAGCCCTAAAATATTCCCATACCTCCTGTAAGCACTGGCGGAATTATCTTTTGATATTTTCAAATCAGCCAAGGTGAAAGGGTCTTTCGCTCCGTCTTGTCCCGGCAAATCATTAATGAATCTTTCTATAATTTGCGTTTTTGTTTCGTCATCCAAGCTCCCGTCTTTCTTGAGCGTTAAGTATTCGGCAAAAAGCCTTCTGGAGAGACCTTCCGTCTCGGTATCGTATTTGTTTACAAAAACATTTGAAGCGAGAGGATTGTTGAAAATATCGTCTGGGCCGGGTTTTAACGGATCACGGCCCAGAGCCACCTCTTCTCCATCCGAAGTGCCGTCATTGTCCGAATCTGGACTATTCGGATCCGTTTTCCAAAGAACCTCTTCCCAATCTTTCAGGCCATCGCCGTCTATATCGTCTGCTCCTCCGGCTTGTTGAGAAAGAATTCCAGAAAGATTTTTAGAATAAGAATAATTTGGAATCTTCTTTCTCGGATACACCACCAAAAGGCCGATAGAGATTATCAAAACGGCCAAAATCCAATAAGCATTTCTTTTGGTTGGAAGGTACGCGGTAATCCTCATTTTATATTGATACCGCTTATTATTGTATCACGCGTCAGCCTTGTTTTCCGTCAAAAGAAACTTATTCAATGGGGATAAAATCGGCCAAAAGCCTCCATTGACCCAGCGAGAGATCTTCGGCGCGGATGTTCTGGCTAAAACCGCCCTTTTCAAAAGCTTTCGCAAGGGTTTCTTTCTTTATGCTTTGACTCAAAACAGAAAACATTTTTTTCCTTTTCTGGTTAAAACTTTTTTCTATTAAATTAAAAAAAGTTTTTGACCTCCTTGAATTTTCTTTGCGAATATTCTTTATGGAAAGAACGGCGGAGTCCACTTTCGGTTTTGGAAAAAAACTTCCGGCTTTAACCAGCCTCTCTATTTTCGGCTCGCCATAATATTTGACTGAAAGAGACAAAAGGTTTTCTTTGCCGTCTTTGGCGATAATCCTCTCCGCCACTTCTTTTTGAACCATCAAAATCATCTCTGTCGGAGGATTAGACAGCCTCAAAAATGAAGTGATGAGGTAGGAAGTGAGATAGTAGGGAATATTAGCAATGAGTTTGTAGCGCGTAGTAAGTAAAATGCGGTTTGGAGCGCGGGTCTTGTTGTTCAAAAATTCCCGAATATCTCCACTGATAATCTCCAAAGAGCCTTTTTTAATTTCACTGGCGAAAAGTGAATTTAATATCGACACAAGCGCCTTATCTTTTTCAATAGCGATAATTTTCGCGCCGGTTTTAAGAATTTCTTTCGTCAAAAATCCCTTGCCCGGACCGATTTCCAAAACAACATCGCTTGAAATAAGACCAGCGGAGGATACAATATCCCCCGCTATCTTGCCCGATGTCAGAAAATTCTGACCTAATTTTTTTTTCGGTCCGCCCCCAACTTCTTTCATTCTTTATTTATGAGAGCTAGTCCATTTATCAACCAACTCCTTTGGAATATTTTTCATCGCATCTCCGATTTTTATGTTAGCCAGCTGTTTTGCATCAAACCCTTTTCCAAAAACTTCCGGACTGTTCAAAAAATCGCGAAGATTCAAATATTTAGCGAGTTGTACATTATTTAATACCCCACTGTGGCCGGGTATTTTTATATATTGCGTGCTATTACTGAAATTTTTCTCTGTTTCCTCGGCAGAAAGAGGCAAGGCGTCAAGAAATTTCTTTACAGGGATTTCTTTTATGTCTCGATAAGAAATCGGGGAATTGGGTCCGAAAATCCCCAACGCATTGATATTATAAGATTCTCTCGCCAAAGCCTTCGCTGTTCCTTCATTGACCGCCGAGAGAGTCTTCTCGGCATCTGTAAGCCCCTGCTCTTCCGGCAAAACAGTGCCCTGCATTTCATTAACCGGTGGATTACTTGGAATTTCTGTCTTTGGAAGATTTTCTGTTCCGCCCGTATTCATCTGATCCTCTAACCCAGCATGCATCTCGTATGGCAGGCCGGTATACCCAAGTCTTTCCGGCACTTCACTTACCGGAGCTTCTGGGGTAACAGAAGACATCGTATTTAATTTATCTTCTAAAGCTGTGTGGGCTTCATAGGGCAATCCCATTGATGGCAATTTTATCCCCGTCTGATTATCAACCAAATCTTCCAGCACTTTTCCCCCGGCTATTTTTTTCATTGACTCTGTGATAACTTTCATCTGATCAGAGCTAAGATTATTGGCTCGTTCAATCAGACCTTGCATTATTTTTGCATCAGACAAACCTTTTGGCATTTGGATATGGTCTCCCGGATAAACAAAATTTATGCCCTTGGGCGAATTGATTCCGTACGCTTTCGGATCTTTCTCCACTTCCCTCAAAAGATTGGCGATCACATTGGCTTTCTTGGCCGCTAATTCCTCGGACGACCCCGTCAAGCCCTTGAAATAACTTCCCTCATTTATTTTGTCTCTGACTATATGCCAAAGATTATCTCCTGTTTTAACGACATACTCGCCGCTTCCTATGCTTTCCGCTGTTTTTACTGCCCCCTCAGCTACGGCTGAAAGGCTAGCTGTTTCAGCCGAGCCAGCCAACGAAACATCTTCGACCGATTTTGGTATTTCCGGCATTACCGTTCCCTCAGGAAGTCCCATTCTCAACCTTGCTTCTTCTTGAGAAGCATATTTTAAGGAATCTTTTGCAATTTCCCCTGCTTTGCTTCCTTCTCCAAACGCGCCCATGTCAAATTTTCTTGGAATATTTTCGGAAGATGGTAATACTTTGCCAGTAACTGTTTCCTGGGCTGAAACACTGCCTCCTCCAAAAAAAGAAGATACTTTCCCGATACCATATTTTAAAGTTTCAGCAAAAGCACCTGAACCAATTAAAGTCGCCACGGTACCAGCTGTGGCAAAACGTTTAAATCTATTCCATTTTTCCGTTTTCTCCAAAGCTAAGATTTTTTTGTCGGCTTCTCCTCCGATTTGAACGAGATGCTCCATCAAGTTGCCGCCAAAATCCTTTAATACTTCTTTCTGGGAACTTTTCTCCTGCCATTTTCCCAAACCTCTTTCAACCGCTACTCCAGAAGCCGCTCCTCCTACACCCCGCAAAACAGCCTGTCCGGCAAAAACACCGCTAGCAACTACTCCTCCAGCCAACCCTCCCAGAAGGCCTAGCCCAATACCAGCGGCCAGTTTATATTTTAAAGGCTGTTTGGTATACCACTCCCCTATTTTAGCCACCACTTTTCCGGCTTTTATCCATTTCGGATCGCCTCCGCGAGACTCATATCCCGCCTGCACTTTTTCTCCATGAAGGTTAATGGCTTCCTTTGTGACTGTCTCAAGTAAAATATTTTTTAATATGTTTTCATTTGCCTCTCCCTTGCCTTGCGCCTCGTTAAACAAGGAGGCTCGATACATTGCCACAGCTTCAAAATATTCTCTTTCTTTATCGGCCGCTTCTTTTCCCATCGCTAGCATTTCTCCGGAAGTCATTCCTTTTTTCATGGCTGTTTCGTTAGCTTCTCTTGAGACAGCGTAAGCTTTTCTAAAAGAATCAAGATTCTTTTTGGCTTCCTCTATGGAAATTTGAGGCATTTCTTTTTTCTCTTCTTTCGCTTCTATTTTTTCTTCTTGGGGAGATTCTTGAGGAGGAACAGGGGCTGTTTCTTTTTGGATTTTCGGAACAATTTCAGCTTCTCCGCGCATACTCTCAGCATCAGTTGGATTTTTATTAGAAGACATTTGAATTTCAGCATTAGGGGAATCAAAAACAACCACGCCCGGAATTTCCGGCTCTTTGTCTCCTCCGCTCATAAGTTTTTCCATTTTCTCACGCTCTTCCTTGGCTTTCATTTCATCCAAAACCATTTGCGTCTCGGCGTCCACCAAATTAGCCTCCTCTTTCTTCTCACTTTTCGTACTACCAGAAGAGTTCCCGTCTTCTTCGTGTCCATTTAATCTTGAAGCTCTCGCGGTCGCCACCTCTAAAGAGGTAGGTAAATCATTCCTACCCTCCAAAGCATCAAGAACTCCTTTCCTGATGACAGGGTTATTCAGTGGATTGATGGGATTTTCTAAGCTCATGTTTTATCATTAAGAATTTATGGAACTTTTTAATGTCTCTATTGTTCCTTTCACCTCGGTAATAAAATCGGAAACCGTTTTCTGCACTAGTCCATCGTAATCTTCTATTTTTTCCTTCAAGAAAGCTTCCATAGCTTCCGCATCTCCGGAAGTCTGAAGCTTGCCGAACTCCTCAACCGAATCCTCCGATAATTTTTCAAAAATATTGAGAAGCAGTCTTTTGATCACTACTTCCGTCATTTTGGCAATGAGCTCGTCACGAGTCTCCTCCGGCAAATCGTTAAGGCCGAGAGCCGTAACAATGTCGTTTTGAAGCGTTTGTGTTTTTGGGGGCATAAAAATTATTTTTCTATTAATAAATTATATCTTAATAATACCAGAACAATAAAAAGTTGTCATTTTAATCTTGTAAATACTTCTTTCTTATCTCCGCCTCTATCTCATCCCTTGGCCTCCCATATTTTAAGGAAGAGAAGGCCGCAACTTTTTCTTTGACCTCCTCGCTTCCCTTGGTAAAAGGTCTCGCGATAATATTAAAAGGCCGGGCTGTTTCTCCGGCAATAAGCAACCTGACATAAGCGTTATAATTGTCTATATTCATTAGGTCTTGAGCCGTGTATAAAGGAGCGAGTTGTTTTTCCAAAAACTCAGAATCCTCGGCGCCGACACGAAAAATAGCCATTGAACCCACATTGCCGAAAACGGCTTTCTTGATATCTTCCTGCAGTTGGCCGATAAATTGATGAGCGATGGTGAGATCTAGACGATATTTTCTTGCCTCCGAAAGAATAGTGGCTATAGAATTGGTGGTAACATTTTGAAATTCATCAATGTATAGATAAAAATCTTTTCGCTCCGCCTCCGGCATATCCACTCGCGACAATGAAGCCATTAAAAGTTTGCCCACCAAAATTAGACCCAAAAGCGAAGAGTTTAAATCTCCCAATCTTCCTTTGGAGAGATTGACCAGTAAAATCTTCTGGCTATCCATTATTTCCCGAAAATTAAGGGAAGATCTTTCTTGCCCGATTATCGGACGCATAATATCGTTTGAGAGAAAATTATCAAACTTGGAAGTGATATAAGGCACAATGTTTTGAAGCGCTCCTTCTCCTCCCGCTTTTTCCGCCACATCTCTCCAAAAAGAAAGGGCGATCGGGTTGGTGGTTTTAGAAAGTTTATAATCGCGAAAAGTCTTATCGCTTAAAACTCGAGAAATTTCAAAAAGAGTGTTTCCGGAAGCCGGATCATCCATAACCAAAAGAGTGGCATTCCTAAAATATTGTTCAAACATCGGTCCTCCGGCCGTTTTCATATCAAAAAGTTTGTTAAAAATCCCCAAAAGCTCGTTGACCACAAACGTTTTTTGTTCCGGATAACGGGGATCGTATTCCAGCATATTGAGCCCCATCGGCCGTTCCACGTCGCTCGGATTGAAATAAACAACGTCTTCTATGCGATTATCGGGCACGCGAGCCAAAATATCCTGCAGATCGGAGCCATGCGGATCTATAAAACAAACACCCTTGCCTGCTTCAATGTCTTGTACCGCCATGTTTTTTATCATCGTAGATTTTCCTGTGCCTGTTTGACCGATGACATATAAATGCCTGCGTCTGTCATCATCGGACAAATACACCGGCAAAGATTCTCCTCTGTAGATATTTTCTCCGAGCAAAACGCCATTTTTCGCAAGATTGAGTGGCGGAGCCGATTCTCTGGTTTTTGTGTATTTCAGCTGTGGAGCAGAAGCTCCTAAAATGCCTTTTGGCATATGAAAAATTGTGGCCACTTCTCCAGCGTTTAAAAAAATAGCCTTTTTATCATTCGGCAATCGGAAAGAAAATCTAAAGAACAAATCTCTTGTATCTACAAAGGAAAGTTTTTTAAAAACCAAGCTGTTTCCCGCGGTATCTGTAAATTGCTGGAAAGCGCTTTTCAACTCGCTTAAAATTCCTTCGGCTCTTGTCTCATTTTCGGCTGAGGCGATAAGACGAATATTCGCCACAAGAATAGGATAAAGAGCTTTTTCTTCCAGTAATTTAAGCTTTACGGAATCGGTATTTTCTGGTTTTTCTGGCTCCTTCGGAAATCCGGCGATAAGATGCCAAAAACCTCTCAAAACTGCCCAGATTATTGTCTCTTCCCCTTTAATGGCCTTTTTGAAAGATTTGCCATTCCTCATAGAATTTCCGGCATGGAGAATATGTTTAATTTTTGACTCGTTGGCATGAGCTAAAACAACTTGAATGACCGCGCCTTCACCTTCTTTTTTTATTTTAGAAAAAGTGTTTAAAACCAGAGTCAATGGATCGGCTTCAAACTTGTCAAAAGTTTTTATAGGTAAGAAATAAGGTTCTTTGAGAGTGGCCTCCGTCGCCACTGACACTCCTTCCGGTTTAAACACATTGTAGTCGGCCTTTCTAAGCTTGGTTTGCGCGTTTGGAAAAACGCCCTGCAGTTGTTTTTCAAAAAGGTCGCTTTTTGATTTCAATACGGAGGCAAAAAAAACTATTTCACTCCCCTTTTCAGGCAATCCCACTTCAAAAGAAAACGGGGTATTTTCGCCAGAGAGTCCCACATAGAGTTTGGCCATTGAAGCCACACTTTCTTTGAATGTTTCTCCTTCCTTTAATTTATCTTGCGGCAGGGTTATTTCATACAAGACATAATTCAAACTCTCCAGTAATTTTTTTCTCTCCAAATGGCGATGAGAGAAATAAATAGCCGTATAAGCTAATCCGGCAAGAGGGATAATCATAAAAATGTAGGCAAGGAAAGGCATTTTTTAAAAAGAGAGAACTTATTTTATATGGTATGCAGTAAAATAAATCAAATAAAAAACCGACTGTTTCAAGAAAAAGATGCTTTCTATATTTCACCATGAGCACTCACCCCGAGAGCAACATTTTCCTTTCAAAACCCATGATTTGATTGTAAATATTGAATTGTCACACTGTGAAAATCGTCCAGCAAGTGGGGAGATGTCCGGCGAGCCAGATCCAGCGCATACCAGACGCCTTTTTCGTGAATTAAGGAAAGAAACTTGTGCATATCCACGCCGTGTTCATCCACAATAATCTCCACGCCATCCTCATTCACAGATTCCTGTATTTTTGGGGAGCCCTCTTGTGGAGGCAAAATTGGGGAAGGTGTTTCTTCAAGGTGTTTTGCTAACACCTCTTTTATAATTTCTTTCTTTTCAGAGTTTGGGTTTACGGCTTCAAGCTCCTTTACTCTGTTGCGTAAAATTTCCAATTCCTCGGCAGGCGTTATATTTTTGTTTATTCCGTACTCCACTTTTTTATTGTATCAGAAAATAATAATTTTTATCTATTACTGGATGGAAAAATCTTAAGAGGAACAATTGATAGGATCAAGTCGATTACTGCAGGCTCCATCTGGCAAAAATACCGGCCGGCAGAAGTCTGTAACCATTTCCAGATTCTTTGATTGAAAGCTCGCCGAAAGACAATTTTCCTCCATAACGGTTCATAAGGGGTAATAAATTATTTTTATAAGCCAAAGATGAATAACCGGAAGCGTAACCATTTAACAAAATAAAAAGAGGAGTTCCCGGTAAAAGCTCTAAGACGAGCTCCATTAGCTCCGGCAAGTTTTTTTCTATTTTCCAAACCTCTCCTTTAACACCCCTGCCGAAAGAAGGCGGATCTAGAATAATTCCGTCATATCTGTTTCCGCGACGAACTTCTCTTCTTACAAAAGAAAGGGTGTCTTCCAATATCCATCGAACAGGCCTATCGGAAAGTCCAGAAAGTTCCGTGTTGTCTTTGGCCCAGCCAATCGCTGTTTTAGAACTGTCAACATGAACAACCGAGGCTCCGCTATGAAGACTGGCTAGGGTTGCCCCTCCCGTGTAGCCAAAAAGATTGAGGACCGCAGGCGCACGACCAGAAGTTTTTATTTTCTCCTCAATCCACTGCCAATTTCCCAACTGTTCAGGAAAAATCCCAGTATGTTTAAAAGGGCTTGGTCGAACCCAGAACTTTAGATCATTCATTTGCACAGGCCATCTCTCCGGCAATTTTGAAAGTAGCTTCCAGCCAGAGCGGGTTTTGCTCGCATTTAAAAAAACCCCGTGGGCAGAGTCCCAGATTTTTTTTGACAATCTTTTTTCCCAAATGGCTTGAGGATCAGGACGGGCAAGCACAAAATTTCCGTATCTCTCCAGTTTTTCCCCGTCGCCAGAATCTACCAACTCGTAGTCTTTTGAAGGCTCTGTTGTAAGAATTTCCATATCTTTGAGTATAACTTAAATCCAGAGAATTTAAGCGGTTAAAATCTATAAACAAGTATTCTCCTCCCGAGTTTTCTATCTCTGCCTTTAATTTCAATCACCTCGCTTGGTGCTTTTTTTGAGAATTCAAAATCAACGGAGACCACTCTTCCGCCCGGTTTTAGTTCTTCTTCAAGCTTCGGCAGAAGCAGATCCATGGTTTTTGGATATAAGTAAGTGAAAATAGCGTCCGCATCGGAAACAGAAATTTTGTAAAAACTTTTTCTCATCAATTTCACTCCGTCTAATTTTAATTTTTTTCTTTTCCATAAGCTAAACCAATAGACCATACGGTTATATTCTACTCCCCTGCAGTCGGCATTCGGCTGATTCTGTTTGGCGCCAAAAACAATCCTGCCATCGCCGGAGCCCAAATCGTAAAAAATTTCTCCGGACTTCAACCCAAGAGTTTCCATAACAAGGGGAACAACATCTTTCGGCACGGGTATAAAAGGCGGAGCGCGCCGAGACCAAATAAGCCCATAGGTAAAAACAACAATAAGCGCAATCAGAAAAATATTCAGCGTAAGGTAGACTATTTCTGCAAACATTTATATGAAAAATACCTAGATTCTACTCTTATTTTCAGAACCCGAGAATCCATTGATTATAACTTATTTTTGTTTCTGTTATAATAGAGCCAGAATTTGTTTACCCTAAATTATAATTCAGAGGAGAATCGAAAAAGGAGGTGAATTGTTTTGTCCGAGTTCAACCCAGAAAAAGATCATGCTTCAGCAGTTTTTATTCACTGCCCAATCAAAAAACCGAAAAGAAAGGGCTCTGTTCTTCATGTACTATGCATCCGAGAAGAAGATGTCCACAAGCAGACTTTCTGGAAACTTCCTGTTGGAAGAAAAATCTTGAAAGAAACACCCGAGGAAACCGCCAGAAGAGTGGTGAAAAATAAAGCAGGTTTTGACATCACGGAGAAGCCTCTAAGAGAAGTCGGGCGCCTGCAAAAACCCGGCCATGAACTTATCCTTTTTTGGTTGCAAGCATCCGAAGAAGAAATATCCTCTCTGCCAAAAACCATAATGACAGAAGGAACGATTTTCACCATCAAGCTCAAAGAATTTGATGACATTTTCTTTCCCGAAGAGAGATTTTTTAAAACTCATCGGGAACTGATAAAAAAATTTATAGTAAAAGGGGTTTAGAAGGGGTTTAGGTGGTCTTAAAATATCCCGTTTTTCTTTTTTGAAAAACGGGATATTATTTTTTTCTACCAACAGGGTGCAGGTGCGAAACAATGCCGATAGCCGAGGCAATCACCACGAGGTTTTTGATTATATATTGCCCCTCCAAAGTCGGCACTAAAAATCCGCTCCAGACAGCCTCTTTTACTAAAAACAAAGGCATGGAAGTTGTTGCCATGTGAAAGATAAGTAACAGCATCGCCAATCTTTCCATACCTTTAATTAAAAATAATGCTCCGATGAAACATTCAAATAACCCAAATAAAATTATAAAGTGGTTGAAAGCCATAAAACTGATTGTTTTTTCAAAAAGAGATTCCACTAATCCGCTGGCGGGACTCAATCCAAAAACTTTAAGCGCGCCGAACCAGAAAAAAATCACAAAAAGCCCAAGGCGCGCCATCGGCACGGAAATTTTTCTGAAAAAATGTATGAGCATTACATCCAAACTTCTTTCCATAAAATATTTAAAGTTTTATTTATATTTTCTCTGGGAAAAATAATTAAGGACCTATCTGTTTTTTGGCGTCCAGATATTATCCCACCAATCGGAAGGGTTTTGATTATAGATTGCCTCTCCGAGCCTAATAGAAGATTTCAGCTTTAATTTTTTGAGCTGGCTTTTCCCTTTCTTGCCATTTCCATAAAGCCAAAGGGATGCTTCTTTGTTTCCTCCCCATTCATATTCCCGCAAAAGCAAAATCTGATCAAGAATATCGGCGTCTTTGGCAATTATAGACTCTTTGGTTTTTCTCTCTTCATATTCTTGGGCCGCAGACAAAAAATCTTTGTAAGGCAAACCGGAGAGCTGATCTTCTATAATTTCTTTATCGAAAACTTTAGTGTATTTTTTATGAATCCAATTATGGTCATTGCTTCTGGTTTCCCCTGTATCGTGGAGAAGACACATTTTAAGAACTTTATTTTCATCCGCTTTTTCCATTTTCGCCAAAACCCAGCCGATAACAGCCACTCGAAAAGAATGCGAGGCGATATTGTCGGACAAATCATCCGAAAAAAGCACCTGCCTGTGCGCCCGAGCCGTTTTTCTCAATGTTCCGATCTCAAAAAGAAAATCGGCCAGTTTTTCCTCTCTTTTCACACTTTCCATACTATCTCATCACGAAAATAAAAAAAGCCCGAGACAGCACTTGTCTCGGGCCGAACACAAACTCTATCTTATTACAGTTCCCCTGCCGGAAAGGGCGATGGAGACTGGAAACTCTATCCGCCCATCGGCCAAGATGACCTCTTTGACACCCAGACTAAAGGCCTCCTTAGCGCCCAAGAGTTTTTTCTTCATTCTTCCACGGGCAAATTTTTCTATGGTCTCGTCAATCTTGGCCTCAGTAAGAGTCTGAATGAGTGATGACTCGTCTTCGGGGTCCCTTAACAACCCGGCTGTGTTTGAAATAATAATCAGCCGACAAAATCCAAGAGCTCCGGCAATTATCGCGGCGGCACGATCGCCATCCACATTGATAGCCTCGCTTTCATGGCTCACAGCCATGGGACTGACGATGGGAACATATCCCTGCCTTAACAGGGAGTTGAGTAAGGGTACATTCACTTCTTCAACTCTTCCTGTGTAATCGTCGCGGATAACCAAGATTCTCCCCTTCTCATCCATGGAGCGAATGTAGTCTTTTCTTTTGCCCTCCAACAACCGTCCGTCCACTCCGCTTAAACCGAGGGCGTTAACTTTTCTTTGCTGGAACGCTTCAACTATCTTGTTCCTTATTTTCGCAGAGACCATCCCAAAAATATCCATAGTCTCCTTGTCTGTGTACCGACTAACATAGCCGGACGGCGAAGTTATCGTGCGCACAGGCTTTCCGAGTCTAGACGACATCTCGTTCATCTCTTCGGAAACGCCATGCACCAAAACAAATTTCTCTCCTCCTGCTGATAAGTCAGCCAAATCTTTGATTACATATTCCAAATTAATCCCTCGACTCCCGCCTACTTTAACCACAAACATAACGAACCCCCTCGCGTTATTTTAAGAAGATAAATATAGTTAAAAAACAAAACCAAAGGGAATTTTAGCTTTCCACGACAGGTCTTGTCAAACAAGCAACCTCACGAGTCTCAAATCTTCGAACGAATACTTACCTTTAAACTTCTCAAAAACGGGCAGGAGCTTATTGTCCTCACTTTCTCCAAAAGCTCTTTGTATCTTTTCCAAATCCACCCTTGTCCGCGCGGGAATAATACGCAAAATTTCTTTCTGATCAATCAAATCTTTCATATATAATTTTTCCAAGTGGGAAACGATGGTCGTTTCAGCCAAATTTCTTTCTTTGGCAATTTCCGAAACATTATTCCCTTTTTTAAAAATTTCCAAGGTTGTTTCAAAGGTCGTTTTTTTCTTATCCTTTGTCCCGATTCGAGTTAGCGCTTTCTTTCGCAATTGAGTTTTCTTTCCTCCGCAAGCAACAATAAAATTTTTGTGCAATTTTGCAATCTCGCCAGAATCCATTTTAGAAAAAGCGCTTGCCATCTCTTGGGAAATACTTTGAAAATACTGATCTTTTTCTAAGACTTCCGGATGAACCTCAAAAGCCCGCTTGTTCCAACCCAACAGATAAAGACCGGAAAATCTCCGCACTCTGGAGAGAGCCACGTATCCCTGCCCGAATTCAAAAACTTGTGATAAATCTACCACGGCTTGATCCAAGCTCATTCCTTGGCTCTTGTGCACCGTGATCGCCCAAGCCAACCTCAAAGGCATCTGCGTGATTCGCGCGCGAATAGTGCCTCCTTCCTCAATCGTCCAATCCATAGGTTGAACCATAATTGTCCTTCCACTGCGAATCTTAACAAGCGGATAGCCGTTTTCTTTGTCAAAGCCTGTCACTTCTCCAAGCGTCCCGTTTACAAATCCCTCTCTTGGGCTATTTTTCGTAAACATTACCGAGGCTCCGATTTTAAGAGAAAGTTTCTCTGGAGACAAGCATCCTTTTTTTAGGGCATTTATCAAAATTTCATTCCCTTTTGAGGACATCTCGAAAACTTTTGGGCTCCCCGAAATATCTTCCAGGGCTTTTTTATTAACATCATCCACGTCTATATTGTGCGAAAAAAGTTTTGGCGCATGTGGCGGTGCGTTTTGTATTAAAATCTTGCGATTTTCCATATGTTTGATCTGGCTAAGGTTAAAATTCTTCCGCCTTATTGAAGAAAGGAGCGAGAGAAAATCAGGGTCGTCCTGCCTGTGCTGTTCGGTTAAATAACAAACAATAAAATTAGCCTGTTTCCACGAGGCTGATTCGTAAGCGAAATGTGATTTATTTTCCAAAAGAAAAGAAATTTGCGCCGGCTCATCCTCTCTTTCAATTTTATTTACAGGCGGAAGTTGGAAAAAATCCCCCACCAAAATCACTTGCATTCCGCCAAAAGAGAGTGAATTTCTTTTTATTTCTTTGCACACGGCGTCCACCATATTAAGAGTTTCTCCGGAGAGCATGGAAATTTCGTCGATGATGAGAACCTTGGCTTTTCGCACCCGTTTTACAATATATTCTGTTGAAGTAATTTTATCTAAATCGTATTCAGTCAATCTGGATCTAATCCCGATACCACTCCACGAGTGAATAGTCATTCCGCCAATATGGGTCGCGGCAATGCCGGTTGAAGCCGTAATAGAAGGTTCAATGCCACAAGAGAGCAAATAAGCCACATACTCGTTTATGGTATGCGTCTTCCCTGATCCGGGCTCGCCGGTCAAAAAAACATTAGCGCCTGTTTTCATTATCTCAAGCGCTTGATTTTGAGTCATCACAGCCTATTGTATCAGAGAAAAAAGAAGGGCTTTAATCTATGATGCCGAAGCGAAAAGGAAATCTTATTTAGAACCTAAAACAAACATTTTTAGTTGAAACGTCTGGGGTGATCGACGGGGCTTGAACCCGCAACCGCCGGTACCACAAACCGGAGCTCTACCAATTGAGCTACGACCACCATTAGTTTACAATGATACGCTAAAATACTGACTAGTTACACACTATACTCTACATCCCACATACAATCCCTCCTCTCTAATACTTCGGAGCTTCCTCTCTTATACCACGCTTATGGTTTACAAATCTAGCTAAAGCAAAAAGAAGAGAAGAAAGCCTGTTCAAATATCGAAGCGACTCTACTCCAAAACCTTCTTCGTCTTTGAGACGCACGACCACTCTTTCCACTCTTCTTGAAATGGCTCTGGCATAATCAAAAGTAGCGGAAAGCTCGCTTCCTCCAGCGACAGTAAAACTTTTTATCGGGTTCATCTGCTCGCCGATTTTTTGGATGATGTCCTCGAGCCACTCCACTCTTTCTTTTGGCATTGTTTTTGTGGGTGTGTTTTCCCCCGCATAAATAGCCGCCGTTTCCGCTTGAATGGTGAAAAGGTCGTTTTGCACGATAAACAAAACTTCGCTTACATTTTTAAAATTATCTTTTCTGGCTTTGACTTTCAAAACTCCCAAAAGGGAATTTATCTCGTCGAGAGCGCCAAGAGCTTCCACGCGCAAAGAGCCTTTGGATACTCTTTTTTTGGTATCAAAAAATCCCGTATCTCCGCCATCTCCTTTGCCTGTGTAAAGATTAGTCATAGTTAAAATGAAATTTTAGTAACGACACCAATACACGAATAATACCCACGAATATCGCGAATGAAGGAAGTTAGGATTTAATACTATTCGTGCCATTCGCATCAATTCGCGTATTGGTGTCGGGTTTATAAACTATCTCCGTATGAGGATAAGCAAAAGCCACCTTGTCTGACGCCCTAAAACCTTTTAAAATCCGCACCGATATTTCGCTGGTTGTTCTCTGCCTGTCTTTGGCGAAAGCTTTGTAGCGCAAGCGAAGACGCACGCCATATTCCATGATTTCCGTTCGGATAAATGGCTTTTCATTTGTTTTCCTCATTACATCCCCTGTCACCTCTTCGGCTGACAAAAGAAGAATTTTATTGGCTTCTTCCATATCTGATTCAAAAGTAACATTAATTACCACTTCATCAAGCAAATAATGACTTTCTGAAGTGTAGTTGTAAATTATTTGCCCGAACAAAGTGGCGTTTGGAATCAAAACCGCCCGGCCCGATCTCTCCTCTCCGCCAATAGTGCCACCCACCTGATTCAAAACTATGTGGGTTAGATTAATATCCGTTACGTCTCCGGTAATGCCGGCAATAATTATTCTGTCCCCGATTTTAAACGGACGTTTCAAAATAATCATAAGCCAGCCCGCAAGGCCCGTTACCGGCGCTTGAAGCGACCAACCCATAATAAGACCGAGAAACGCGGCGGAAATACCCAAGCCCGCGATAGAACCAGAAAAACTCACTAAAAGCAAAACAATACCCAAGGTATACCAGCCATAGCGCCAGAAAAGAAAGAAGTTTTTTCTTTCGTCTTGTTTTACGCCTTTTTCTTCAAAATGTTTAAGAAGAGTTTTGCTAAGTAGCCGATAGATAATAACAAGAACAAAAATAGCCGTAGCTCCAGCTAAAGTATTTTTGTTCCAAAAACCGTCTATAAAAGAGAATAACTCCACCCCTATATTGTATCACAACGTAGATTATGTGTCAATTTTTTGGAGGAATCGTTTTTGGGAGATTCAAAAAAGCATCCAGATCTTTAATCTGCAAATCATTCCCCGAAGAAACGGAGGTGTTTTCATAAGGAAACTGTCTTGGTGTTCCAAAAGCTTTAAAAATTGAGCCCAAAACAGTGAGTATAAAATATGCCGTTAAAGCAAGAGCGACAACTGGGCCAATGATTGCCACGGAAAAGAAAAGGGCTTTTCTTTTCTTTGTCGGTTTGAATTCAAAATCTTTTTTTATTTCCTTGAGATGTTTGTATATCAGGAAAGCATAAATTTGGCCCGTCGGGACAAGAATAAAAGTTACCAATGCCATAAAAATAGAAAAGTAAAAAATCAAGAAAGCGATAAGAGGAAAAGAAAAATCACTAAACTTAAAAGCCAAACCCGCAGGCAAAAGAAATATGACACAAGAGACAATTGCCAAGAAAACAAAAGAAAATATTTTTCCGAAAATCCGCCACCAATGACCTCTTACGTATTCACGGCTCTTCAGCAACGCATTCATTCCTTTCTCGTTTTCTGCAACAAGAATAAAGAAACTAAAAATAAACCACAGGGCAAAAAGAACGGCAGGAACTACAAAAAAAATCAGTCCTCCCAAAAAAAGAGCGACATATAAAATAGTCACCCAGAGATAAGAATGGATTTTCCGTAAACTTCTTTTGAAAGCTTCTCTGAAGCTGATTTTCTCTTCGTTGTTTGTTATCACAACCAAAAGAGCCACATATCCCCAAACTTGGAAAAATAGGGCAAGTAAATAAAAAACAGAGAATGAAGCAAAACCAAAAAAACTGTTACTATTTCCAATAAACTGACTCGTAATATTAAACAAAGCAGAGACAGCAAGAGGAATAATGATGACTCCGAAAAAGGTCCGCCAATTTGCTTTGTAAATATTCCAAGAAGATTCAATTAAAGAAAAAACCTTAGGAAATTTTATCTCTCCATGATCTTGAAAGCCTTTCTCCCCCGCGCCCCCTATAGCTGTTTCTACATTTTCCATATTTTTATATTTTTGATTAAGTCTTATACCGTCTCCGACGATACCACAAATACCATAAACAATCCAGTCCTTCTCTCCCCGGGAGAAAGCGTAAAAATTTTGGAAAGTGGTAGAATCACATCATTGGTGAATATGGAAAATTACTCGGAAAAGGTAAAAGGTAAAAAATCGTTGCATTTTCTTGTATTCATGGGCGCCATATTTTTTCTCTTGGCAACCTTGATTTATTTTAAGACAAAAGAAAACGAGTCAATTCAAACCTCCCAAGAAAATTATCCAGAAATACCAAACCCACCGAAAGACCCATATAAAGAATTGACGGGGGGTATTTCCATCCTAAATTTTGGAGACATAATGCTGGATCGCGGAGTAAGAAATGCCATCACAAAAGGACGCGAACCTTTTGAGCATATTGAGGAAATAAAAAACGCTTTTCTGGAAGAAAAAATAGACTTTGTTGTGGGTAATCTGGAAGGACCAATTATTGAAACAGAAAGAGAAAACTGCCAAAAGAAAGCATATAATTTCCAATTTTCCAAAAGTACGGGTGAAAGACTAAAAAAAGCGGGGGTAAGTCTGGTAAACTTAGCCAATAATCATATCTTTGATTGCTACCTAGAGGGTGTCCGCGCCACAGAAAATAATTTGGATGACTTTGGCATAGAATATTTTGGCGGACGAACAATCGAGAAAAGCCACATCTCAAAGCAGATCGGAGAGAAAAATATCGCCTTTTTGGGAATAGACGAAACCGTCCAACCGATTCCTCTACATGATTTTTACCCTCTCGTTGGGAAATTAAAAGAAGAAAACGATTACGTCGTTGTAAATATCCACTGGGGAATAGAATATCAAAAGCAACATTCAAAAAATCAGGAGCAAATAGCTCATAGCCTTATAGACAGTGGCGCCGATATAATTTTCGGCCACCATCCTCATGTCATAGAGTCAGTTGAAGTATATAAAGGAAAAGCGATCTTTTACTCTCTCGGAAATTTTGTTTTTGACCAGCTTGAAGCAGAGACCAATCAAGGAATCGCGGGTGGAGTGATTTTGGGACAAAACAAAACAGAGGTTCATATTATCCCCTACAAAATAATAAGCACCCAGCCAAAACTTTTATCCCCCGAGGAAACTGCGATTTTTTGTGACGAGTACCTAGGAAGTATTCCAAACAAAAACAACTGCTCGTTTGAGATTTTCAATTAAATTTTATCAAAGCCACATTTATTCGACCTCCGAAACCTGTCCTGAGCGAAGTTGAAGGAAACCTTTGAGTTCTGTTCTGGTGCGCGGGAGAGACATCAGGACTTGGGCACGAATAATTTGTTCGTCAGTCACTCACAAATTTTCTCGCCCCCGCCTCGCCATCTCGTCTGCTGACTTGATATGACTCCGGCATTCAAGCCCTCTCTCGCGAGCCAAGCAGTTGGCTCGCTCCGCGCTTTGTTCGCTTCGCTCACTATGCGCGGGAGAGGACTTGAACCTCCACGTCCTTGCGGACACTGGCACCTCAAGCCAGCCTGGCTACCGTTACAGCACCCGCGCAATTTTAATTAATTATTTAAAATAACAAATCCTGAGGATTATAGTAAAAAAGATTATTCTTCTTTAAAAGTTTCGATGACATCCTCCATTACCGCCTCTTTTTTGGGAAGAGTGTTTAAGCGACGCATTTTCTTTTTTATCTCTTTAGCGGCTTTTTCGCGAACATAGTAAAGTTTGGCGCGACGCACTTGAGAGCTTTTTACAAGATCGATTTTTTCCACATTCGGAGAATAAAGAGGAAAAATTCTTTCAATGCCAATACCTTCTGACACTTTTCTCACGGTAAAAGTCGCTCCGGCTTCAGTGCCATGTTTATGGGCGATTACCAGTCCTTCAAAAGCCTGAAGGCGGAATTTATCGCCTTCCTTGATTTTTTGCCACACCTTTACGGTGTTGCCGGCTCTGATAACAGGCGCCCAGCTTTTTCTTTCCTCCTTTATTGAGTATGCCATAACGCTCGTAACAATAGCACAGAAATCAGAGTTTTTGCAAGGTTTTGAGAACGCCCTCAAGATCAGCAGGTAAATCAGCCTCAAAGAGGGCTTTTGTTCCGTTTGGAAGAGTAATTTCTATGGAATTGGCGTGCAGAAATTGCCTTGCAAGACCTTCGGGCGGAATTTTCTTCCTTCCCCCATAGAGAATATCCCCGACTATCGGATGGCCGATAAACTTCATATGGACTCTTATCTGGTGGGTTCGACCCGTTTTTGGATAGCATTCAATAAATGTGAAATCCTTAAATCTTTGAAGAACTTTGTACTCGGTTATTGCCTCCCTTATTTTCCCACGCAAGTTATCAAAAGAAGACCTCTTGCGGAAATCGCTCCTGCTCTTGCCAATCGGCCGATTAATAATTCCTTCGTTGTTTTTAATATTGCCGTAAACAAGGGCCATATATGTTTTTTGTAAAACTTTTTCTTGGAATTGTTTTTTTAAAAACTCAAACGTGGACTGATTTTTGGCGACGACTAAAACACCGGAGGTGTCTTTGTCTAAACGATGAACAATCCCCGGGCGCAAAAGAGGGTCATCGCCTACCCCCAAAATTTCCGGTCGGTTTTCTTTAATCCAATCAACCAATGTTTTTTGTGTTGTGTCCCCATTCGGCGCAGGATGCACCTGTAATCCGGCGGGTTTATTCAAAACCAAAACATCTTCGTCTTCGTAAATAGAGGTAATTTGCATAAAAAAGTCTATTTAATAAATCCAACAGTTAATTCCTTAATCCTTTCAATCCAACCCATTATAGTCAGAAAAAGTTTTGTGTCATTGGTAGAAATACTAAATGTTCCAAAAGGAAGTGTTTGTCTTTTTTGCAAGCTAGCAGAACTAGACTTAATATATGTTTTATAAAACTGATTTCTGGGAATTCCTGAAATTTTTGACCAAAATCTTTCTGTTTTGTTTACATCGGCATGAGCAAATGTATGTATATGTCCACGAAATTTATCCTCAGAAACCTTACAGGTTTCTCTTAAGAATTTAGCCACAATTTTAATAACTATCGGATCACTGTTTGCCACAGAAACCACTCCCTTATTAGTTTTTGCCCCCTCGCCTAAATATAAAATAATTCCGATTAGCTTTAACTGCTCTGCAGTAATATTATCAAAATCCTCTTTCGCTAAATCAATTATGGCTCTTTTCTTTTTATATTCATTTGCAAGACGACTTGATCTTCTTCTCTCTATAGATTCAACACTCCTACCTCTTTGAGAAATTTTATTTCTCTGGGCTTTTGTTAAAACAATATCTCTAACCCAATCGCTAACACTAGACTTTGATAATCCAGCTTCCTTTACAATCTGGTTAATCGACTTACCTTGTTTTCGTAACTCCCTAGCCTTTTGTTTTTCAATTATTTTCACAAGTAAAGTATACTGTATGTAGAATACATATTACCAGTCTACTTATACACATCTTGTCCTCAGGTTGTTTTTCGTATAGATTAAAATAATCGCGGGATTAGCTCAGTTGGTTAGAGCGCGTCATTTACACTGACGATGCCGGGGGTTCGAATCCTCCATCCCGCACCATTTCGGAAATAGCAAGCCAGAGGAAGCCGCCTCGCTTCGCTCGGCGGCCAGTTGGTATTGAATTTTCGGGGCAAAAACGAATTGGCGATTTTCTAAAACATGGTTCGAGCCGATGTTTTTCTCCGGGTTCTTTTGCGGTTTTGAGCGGTGCGACTCGGCCGCCTTTCCGAATTTTTTCGGGGGGATTTTTTCGGAAAAATGCGTTCGGACTAATTCAAGTATTCTGCACCACGTTGGAATCGAACCTACATTAACGGCTTACCCGCCCGCCTGACTCGATTATATTGTGTATTTATTGTACCAAGTTAGAACCTATTTCCAAAATTGGTAATGTGGCACGCGCCGGGTGCGTGGGGCTTCAATACGGACTCGGCAAAGCGAAAATCTTTTTTCTGGGAAAAAGGATTTTTCGTTTTGCCTCGGTTGATTTCCCACCCGCAGAAAGGGGTCTGGGGAATGAATGCGGGCGCTTTACCATTGACGAAAATTTTATTACTATTCTTGTATATGGAATTTTCAGAATCTCAATTAGATGCTTCGGGTAAACCACTACAGCCACCCATAGAAGAAGGGCGGGCTTTGCCAGAATTGGAGTTGAAAGAAATACAAAGATCAGCACAACCTATCAATCAAGAAGGCGGTGAAAAAAAGAAAATTGAAATAATTCGACCTTGGAATAACTATACAATTATTACATTAGAGGAATCTCCTGAAATAATAATTCTTGATGAAAATGCTGAACCTATTGACGACTTCAAGCCCCCTTTGAGTACTAAAGAAATAACAGTAAATTGGGCAGAATCTGATATAGGACATAAAATCGGTAAACCTTATATAGGTAACAGCCGTGATCATGTGAGTAGTAATTTAATCATGATGATTGACCAAGTTCCACTTGAGTTGAAAGCGTTTGCACAAAAGTCTCTCGGTAATTATCGAAATACATATTTTGAACTAAGAAGTTCCGGTCAAAAACCCGTAAAGCTTTCTGCCTCCGAGCTTACTGTTCTGTCAGATAAATATGTGTTATTAACCACAAAGGAAGGTGCTTTCTTTGCTTTTGTAACAAAAAATGAAAAAGGAGTCACTCTTGCCCCAAAAGATTGGAAAAGACTAAATCCATCTGATCCAATACCACAAGAACTAAAAAAAGAAGTAGAGAAATTACTTGGAGAAAATGAGGGTTACAAACAACTTAATGCATCCCATTACGCACTTATCACTGATGTTGGTATAAATATCTTTGATACCGGAGATGCTCAAGGTTCACCAATATTTTCTGAAAGCATACCCTCTGTGGAGAGAAATATAGCGATAGATCCTTCAAACCCGAATGTCATTTATTACTGTCAGAGCAGTAATCCTAGAAGTGTCGCACGACTTGATTTAAGTGAAGAGCCAAATACGTGGAAATCAGTAGTAACAGAATTTCCAAAAAAATATGAAAGTGTTCGTAATCTCCAATTGGATCCGACCGGAAATTTCTTCCTTTTTTACTCCAAAGAAGATCTGGTTGTAGTAATAAAAGATACCTTAGATGAAGTAAAGAGAGTGTCTGGGCTCACCCAAGTAAATTTTGATTCCATGGGAAGGATACGGGCAGTAGATAAAAATGGCTACTTGGTTATTTTAGAGCCAAATTTTACTGAAGTTGCTGAAAATCTAGATAGATGGCGGGTAGAAAAATTAGCTCAAGGAATTCAACTCCAAGATATTTTTGGCCTAGAAACTTCTAAGAAAAAACAGGAAGGCAGCGATGATTTTGAATACTTAATGCCTTTGCGAACGCAATACCAAGAGCAATTTACTGACGTACTCTCAAAGATAACAACAGGAGAAGGTGTATATCAGGTTCGACAAGGATTCAATAAGCTGAGGGAGGCATTACGAACACAAGGACTGAAGCCAAATGAAGTTACATTTATTATCGAAGGACTAGAGGAGCCAATAACGACAAAAGAAAGAGAGTTTGCGGTTAAAGATGCACAAATTGCTATTACTTTTATACGAGGGAAAATAGATGGCGGTCTTTCCATCACTTCCGTAGGAGAAGCACGTGCCGAAATGGAAAGATTAAAAGCTATTGAGGCTTTACTGGAGACAGACTTAAGACAACAGGTATCAGAATTGTCCCGAGAACTTGAGCAAAAATCTTTAGGGTTCTTTAGACAACGTGGAGGAGAACTTATAAAAGATATTTCCGGATTGGTTGAAAGAACAAGATTAGACCTTGAAGGATTTACCAGTAAAGCGCAAATGGATGACTGGCTTGAATTTCGCTACCCACAATTAAAATCAAGGCTGGGGTCTTTAGCTAAAGATGTTCCTCTTGAGGCAGATGAGGCATATAAAGCAATAGTTGTAGCTCGCACAGAACTGCAGACCATTGCCTCAACCTTCGAGGATAAATTCAAAAGAGAATACGCCAAAGTTAGAGAAAAAGCCTCTGAACGTATAGGAGCAACTGTAGATATTTTAGCGCAAGATGTGGATGGGCTGATTGATCGTTTACGAACTAAAGGTTTTACCAACCGAACTGCGGCAGAACAATACTTGTCTTCAAGTGAAGCCAAAAAAGCGCTAGAAACTGAAATTGCCGGACTGGCTAGTGATAATCCTGATTTGGCAAAGGAACTAGAGAGAGGTTTGAAAGTAAGAATTTCAAATACTCTGACAGAAATAGAACGCGGAGCTCTTACGCAAGTTGCGGAAACTGGTCAGCAAATGGTCATGTTTGGCGATACAGCTTTTCCTAAGTGGGAAGCTAAGGTTAAAGAAAAAGTAGAGCGGAAAATTGATGTCACATTTGAAGAAGATCCAAAATCTCATGGTCCAGGAGTAAAAGCTCTCGATATTCTTGGTGATGTTTCTATTTCAATTCGCACTTCTGCTGGAGAAGTGGAGCAAGTTCGACTATATGAAGGATGGCAAAATGAAAACGAGTGGCGTTTAGGTCTCTTAACTTATCGCGGTGAATCAATTCCCCCATCATATCTGACGGCTAGTGAATTTAAGGAAATAAAGAAAGCCTATGGAGATTGGTCTAGGGGAGAAAAATCAAAATTACAAAAGGAACTAACAGAAAAGAGAAACACCCTTAAGGAGATATACACGAGGCGAGAAAAAATAGGCGGAAGAACTGAAGCTGATAAAGCATGGCAAGAAGAATATCGGACGGCTGTGGAAGAATATGGAAAATTTGTTGCTGAAAACCACATTTCGCTGCTCAGAAGAATTGATCAAATAGGATCTGAACCAGAAGTTGAATACACAAATGGCAAAGGATTTGTTCCAGAATGGCAAAGTCATTGGGTTATGGACCCTCAAACTGAAAAAGATTTGGAAGACATGGCCAAAGCTTTAAAGATGCAATTAGATTTACAAGAAGGCCTAGTTAATTTGAAAGGACACGCAGGAACCGGTAAAGATGTTCGCATGAAAATGTTTTGCGCTCTTACCAATCGTCCTTATTTCGGTATTGATGGAACAAAGTGGACTACAGAGTTTGAATTATCGGAAGACGTGATGCTTGAATCTAAAGATGGAGCTTCTCAAACGGTGAAGGTTCCTTCTGCAGTTCTAAATGGTATCACTACCCCCGGAGCAGTTGTGTATTTCAACGAGTTTAATGCGATGCCAGAACAAGCGCAGATTTTCTTACATGCTCTTATGGATGAAAAACGATCTTTAACTCTCAAAACAAGTTCGGGTAAAACTATTCGTGCACTACCAAATGTTCTCTTGGTAGGCTCTATGAACCCAGGATATCCTGGAACATTTGATCCGCAATTTGCTACCCGTAGCCGTATGGTGTCTTTGGAAATCGGTTATCCCCCACTTACACGCAAGCCGGATGCGGGAGACAGGAACCCTAACCCACCTTATGATTCTTCTGAAGCACTACGTATAGCTCGTGGTATTGATTCTCTTGCTGACCTTACATACGAAGCAAGTCTTGAACACAACGAGTATGTAAAAATATGGGACAAATATATAAATGGTATAGATAACGACGCTCCGGAGCCAACAGGAACACAGAAGTTTGATATTGACGTGTCTCTTGCCTTGGTTCAATTTGCGAATAATTTACGTGAAAACTTTATAAAGATTTTTGAGAAAAGCCGTGATGCACGGAATGCCTTACCGGTGTCGCAACCTATCACTGGGCGAGAATTGCGTCGCTGTGCCTATGCTCTCAGTAAAATGACTCCTGAAGAAAAAGCAACGGCAAACCCAGAAAGTGTTGCTCGAGAACTTCTTGATAAATATTTCTTAACTCACATTGATAAAAAAGAAGATCAGGAAAAGATTCGTACAGCGATGAATACCTGGACTTCTAGAAAGCGCGTAAGAGCATAAATATATTTATAGTGAGTTAATCGAACTATGGCACCCCCTGGTCAATTTAGTGAGTCGGCTCCGCAAGAGAAGGTTAAACCTTCAAAACTTACTCGTGAAATGCTTTTTCTTGCTGAACAAGCGGCTGAAGGCAAGTTGAAAGTCCTTCCCGGGAAAGAATGGGCTTTGCATTACCCGATCGAATCGGAAGACAGGGCGGAAAAATTACAAGGTCTCCTTGAAGGCAGATACGTCGCTCAGGAAGTAGCGCATGATATTAAACCGGATGCGCTTTTTTATAATGCGGAAGATATAGAAAAACAAGGATTGGAAAGTGTCAGCGCGAGAGTGCGCGATCTCTCCGCTTTTATCACGCATTACGACTATCCTCGATTCGCTCGATTCGTGGAGAGCATGCGCGGGCGGAACATACCAATTGACGAACTCGACAGGCTCTATACTGAAATTACGCAAGCGCGAGTTCAGAAAAAAATAATGGATGCGTATGGCTATACAGGAAAAAAACAGATAGAAAGTGCTCTGCGCAACGAGGCGGATACTGTCGTTTCTGGAATACAAAATCTTTCAAGATCGCAAAAAGTTCTTAAAGCGTTGAAGACGAACTGGTTGAGCGAGGAGCTCGGGCTCGTTGCGCCCGATGAGCGTGACCGTGTTATTTCAGAACTTTCTGGAGAAGAGAGGAAGGTTTTTGAAAACTTGCAAAGCTCTTATCGCGAATACATACAACGAGGAGATGAGGACGCCTACAAAGAACTGACCAAGGCGATACAAGAAGATTTTCCCAAGATACAAAAACAAGAAGAGTCCGGACAACCGAGCGAGAGCATGCAGGGGCTAGAGAAAGAGTTGGAAGAATTTAAAGAGCAAGCAGTTCCTCCCGGCTCTCCAGAAGATCCTGCAATCCCGCCGGAAGATAGAGACGAATATCATACGCCGCCACCCGCTCCCGGCGAATCAAAGGAAGCAATGCAGGAGAGGCCAATTTTTGAGATTGACCCTGCGCTTGGCGGATATTACGCGAGCGGAAGAAAAAGTTATTTTGATATAGACACAAAAACATGGAGTAAGAAAAAACAACTTTCCCCATATAACGCTTCTCTTAAGGGGAAAGGTCTATCAACTATTTCAGGGACTTTAGATAATGGCACCAAGTCTCTCCCTCTTCCGAATGGGTATGCATTGGATGCGTCGTCTCTGAAAGCCAAAGGAGCTAAGATTGAAGTCAAGCGTGATCAAAATGGATGTTTCTATCTGGAAGTAAACGGAGCTGGATCGTTTTCAATAGACTTCTTGCCAGAACAAAATCCTTTTCTTGAAAAGGCTATCCCGGAAGACACTTCACCTCTTTATCGCGGATCATTATCACAAAAAACTGAAGCAACTATTTCTAAGCTTATTGGCTCACCTTTGCAAAAAGCTGAACAAGCAAGGCAATATATTTTAGCTAATCATTTCTATCCCGGCGGTGGAAATCTGCAAACTGCCCAAGCTCTGCAGTATAAGTTGCGATCCGAATCTACAGGAAACAATTATCTCCAAAATATTGATCAGTCAGAATATTTGGAATGTTACTCTGCTAACACCAAGTTTATTGCGATAATGCGCAAAGCCGGCATCCCCGCTCGTTTGGTTACAGGCCATAAAGTGGAGGGTGCGAAGGACGGCAAGTCAGCTATTACGCAAAGCACCGGTCACGCATGGGCAGAAATTTGGGACGGGAAAGCGTGGCGCCGTTTTGATGCCACGCCAAATCCAAAACCCGAAGATCAGAAAAAAGACGCTAAAGATAAGGATGATAAAAAAGGGGATAAAGATTCAGCTGATGAGGCACAGGACGGGGGCATTGATAAACCATCCTCTTCCGCTGAAACTTCGGCGGACAAACAAGACAAAGATGATCAAGAACAACAAGGCAAGCCAAAATCTGGAAATCCGATAGACGAGATGTCCGATGCCTCTGATAATGAAATGCAAGAATCTGAATCGCAATTAGAACAAATGAAGGAATACCTGCAAAAAATGGAGGAGCAAAAACAGAAACTTGAAGAAAAAGTAGACAAGGCGGAAAAATTCAAAGAACTTTCTGATGCAGAAAAAGAAATCGAAAAAAGTGAACTCTTTGATGACTTAAAACAGGAGCTTAAGGATAAACTAGAAGCCAAAGAAGACCAAATGAAAGACAAAATAAAAGATGAGCTCGATAAAATGGTCGAGGACGGCTTTATGGACGAAGAAAAGAGGGATGAAATTTTGCGGGAATTGGAGCAAAAACAGCTTGAGGAATTGGATCGTGTCCAGAAAGAAGTTGAACAAGAGAACCAACTTTACAACGAATATGAAAATATTCGAGAAGAGGTTATGCCGCTGGTTGATAAATGGTTTCAGTATTTTGCTGAACGTCTACCGAGGCAGGAAGAAGTTGGATTTGACGAAGATTCATTGACTAGACAAGGCGCATTTGATCGTAGAGCTGTAATGAAATCAAGGAATCTACTTTTTGGTATGGTGAAAAATCCTAGAGAGATTAGACCGTCAATAAAGCCTCGGTTTATGGCCTCTATTCTGGTAGACGTATCTAGATCTATGGCAGGAGAAAAATTAAAGAATGCTAGAGGGCTCCTGATATTTTATTCAGAGTTGTTCAGCCGTATTTCTCAAGCTTTCGGTTACATTCAGTTTTCTATAAATACTTTCTCAGATTCGGTAACTTCAATAAAGGGGTTTAAGCAAAACTACGATTCTCCCGAGCGGTACGATTTTGAGGATGGAACACAATCGTCAATAAAAGTGCGCTTAATGCAAAATTTAGCCACACGGGGTGGTACAAATATGCTCGACGGTATTAAAAAGGCAGCAGTCGAATTAAACAAACAAGTTGAAGAATATCCAGATTTTGCTTCTGCATTTTACTTTGTGGGAGACGGCGGTGATACTCATGGAAACGCGGCGAACATCACCAGATTTTTACAGATAAATGAATCAGAACGTGGATTTGGCGAGCACATGTATTCTGCTATTCTGCTTGGTGGAGAATCACAACGTCAAGAGTTGGCGGTAATTTTCGGAGACGAGCACACTAATGTTGCGCCTGATTTTGATGAATTGATAGAAAAAAGTATGGAAAAATTTGGTGAAGATCTGGAAGAGTATCTAAAAACTAAAACCCAATAATTACAATTCTATATCCGACGACCGGAATCAACTTCACAAAGCTCATATCTTGAAGAAAACTCTTCCCCCGACCCCCTCCCATTCGACTCCTATCGGGGAAAAAGTGCACCTCGCTTATTTTTTGCTGTACTACTCTGCTTTGCTCGAACCTATTTTGAACAGAACTCCGACTAATCGCACGCTCCGCGTGTGTGGTGGCTCTGAATAAAACCTTACGCTCCGATTCTGTGCTAATTCTAACAATTCCGCCACGCCTCGCAGAGCCTCGGCGTTCCGCCCTCTTAAGAAAGAAAGCTGGCGAAATTCAAAACTCCAAAATTCGATATTGTGTCTCTACCATTCTACTATTTTTACGTCATGATCTAAAGGGGTCCATCCTCGGCATTCGCCTCGGACATTTCCGCTAGGGCTACTCGCGCCTAGATGTCTAGGTTTGGCGCTTCTCCTCGCCTTTGCCCGCCTACGAGCGGGAGGCTCGGGCGCCATGCTGTTTAGGGGAAGGAAGGAATCCTTCCCCCAGCTTCACCTCGTCTCAGCAGGGCTCGACCAACCGGCTCAGCCAACCCCCTTTGCGGAAATGTCCGAGGCTCAAATGCAAATGCACTTGTCTGCTCGTCCGTAGTCTTGACGGAGGCGGGACCCACCCTCCCGTTCGCGCGCACTCTCGATACAGGTTGTTTTAACCACAGACATTTGTCGGTTCTTTAATTGTTAATAATGATAACATCT